>NZ_JALJXF010000001.1:3472142-4078571 GCF_024169925.1 Methylorubrum extorquens | reverse complement strand
TCGCAGATCATCTCGTAATCGCGGATGACCCGGCGGAAGGGAGTGAGCGAGAGCAGGTGGGTCATCACCGGCTCGCCCGCCTCGGTCGCGATCGCGAAGGACAGCTTGTTCTCGACGAGGCCGAGGTCCAGCCCGTACGGGCCCTCGTCGCGCTCGGGGATCGTGAAGGAGTTCTCCTCCAGAATGTCGTAGATGGCGATGGCGCGCTCGTGCTCCTGGTCCGGGTTGCCCCGGCCGATCGAGCCCTCGTCGAGACGCACTGCCGCGAGCCGATTTCGCGGCTTCGCCGGTGCCTCGCCCTGCGCGTCTTGCGCCCCCTGGTTCGCTTCGGCCTTCATCGCCGGCGCCTTCTCGCGTCGGCACCCGAATCCGGGCGCCCTGTTTCCGTCACATGAGCCGAAAGCCGGGCCCGCACGCAAGCTCTCCGGGCGATCGATCCGAAACGTGGTTCCCGCCGACCCCTCGTGTATCGTCCCGAAAGCCGGCAACCACCTTTCGGGACGATCCTCTAGAGGTTGAGCCGGATCGACACGGAGCGGGCATGCCCGTCGAGACCCTCGGACTCGCCCAGGGCGATCGCGGCGGGCCCGAGCGCCCGCAGCGCGGCCGGATCGCAGCGCAGGATCGAGGTGCGCTTCATGAAGTCGAGCACCCCGAGTCCCGAGGAGAACCGCGCCGAACGGGCCGTCGGCAGCACGTGGTTCGGCCCGCCGACATAATCGCCGATGGCTTCGGGCGTGTGCGCGCCGAGGAAGATCGCCCCCGCGTTCCGGATTTTGAGCGACAACGCCTCGGCGTCCTCCGTCTCGATCTCGAGATGCTCGGGCGCGATGGCATCGACCAGCGGCACCGCCTCGTCGAAATCCCGGACGCGGATGATCGCGCCGTAATCGCGCCAGCTGGCGCGGGCGATCTCGGCGCGCTTCAGGGTCGCCAGCGCACGCTCGACCGCGGCCTCGGTCGCGTCGGCGAGTTCGTCCGAATCGGTGACGAGCACCGCCTGCGCCGCGGTGTCGTGCTCGGCCTGGGCCAGCAGGTCGGCGGCGATCCAATCGGGGTTGGCGTGACGGTCGGCCAGGATCAGCACTTCGGAAGGGCCGGCGATCATGTCGATGCCGACCTGCCCGAACACCCGGCGCTTGGCCGCCGCGACCCAGGCATTGCCGGGGCCGACGATCTTGGCCACCGGCGCGATGGTTTCCGTGCCGTAGGCGAGCGCGGCCACCGCCTGCGCCCCGCCGACGCGGTAGATCTCGTTGACGCCGGAGAGCGATGCTGCGGCCAGCACCAGCGGGTTGAGCTGCCCCTCGGGCGTCGGCACCACCATGACGATGCGTGGCACGCCCGCGACGCGGGCCGGCACCGCGTTCATCAGCACCGAGGAAGGATAGCTTGCGGTGCCGCCGGGCACGTAGAGCCCGACCGACTCGATCGCGGTCCAGCGCCAGCCGGCGGTGACGCCGAGATCGTCGGTGGAGAGGTGGTCCTCGGGGATCTGGCGGCGGTGATAGGCCTCGATCCGCTCGGCCGCGAGAGCCAGGGCGGCGCGGGCCTCAGGGGGGCAGGCGGCCACCGCCGCTTCCACTTCCTCGGCGGTGATGCGCAGGGAGGCCGGCGAGAAATCCTGGCCGAGCCGGTCGAAGCGGCGGGTGTAATCGACGAGCGCCGCGTCGCCGCCGGAGACGACCCCCGCGATGATCCCGCGCACGGTCTCGTCCACATCCTCGGAGATCTCGCGCTTGAGGCCAAGCAAGCGCTTGAACGCCTCCGCGAAATCGGGAGAGCGGCTGTCGAGACGGATCATCGGGCGATATCGGCGGTTCGGGGGCGGGGGGTCACGGGCGGTTCTCGACGAGGTTGCGCACGGCCTCGTGGTCGGGGCGGCCATCGGCCTCCCAGACGGGGCCGAGATCCTTCAGGCGCACCTCGACGCATTCGAGTTCGAGCCGGATCGCGGCCCCGCCGGAAAAGACCAGGGTGGCGATGCCGGAGGGTGCCTCGGTTTCCTCGAAGGTGATCGCGAGAAGGCTCAGGGGATCGCCGGAGGTCGCCCCCGGCGTGATGCCCTTGGCCTTCACGGAGAGCACGCGCTCGAAATGCAGGCCCGAGAGGCGGCGCCGAGGCGGCTGGCCCGGCGACACCGACCAGTCGAAACGGCGCGCCGCCAGGGCGAAGCGGTGCTCGCCCGGCAGCCATGCGAGATCCTCCGCCCGCAGGATCGCGTCCTGAAGGTGGGCGGAGATGACGGCAAGATCCTCGGCATCGAGGGCGGCGAGCTTGAGAAGCTCCATCATTGACGCTCCGGGCTCCCCGACCGAACGCGCGGGAAGCGGATTTCGAGGCGTAGGTAGCGACGCGACCCGCCTGCGGCAACCGGCAGCCGGACGGGTCACAGCGCGCTTCCGCGACCGGGAGGCCGGCTCGGCACCCGAGAGAGCACCCCGGACGGGACCGCGTGCCGTGCCCGATGCGCCACCGAGCGCCGTGTTCGAGGGTGGATTGCGGGGGCGCGGCTCTTTTGGGCTCATCGTGCGTTCATGAGCGCATGGCTACGGTCAGCGTGACTTTTCCAAGTCATCCGGAGGGGATGCGGACGATGCAAAACGGAGTTCTGGCCATGGGGCGCACCTTGGGGGTCGTTCTGGCCCTCGGGTTCGTGGCGAGCCCGGCGAGCGCCCAGTATTATCGCGACGGCTATGACGGTCCGCGCCGCTACGATGACGGCTACAGCCGCCGCTCCCGTGGCGACGACGAGGGGTACGGTCGGCGCCGCTACGGCGACGATGACGGCCGTCGCCGCCGCTTCGACGATGACGACGACGGTCCGCGCTTCCGGGGTCCGCCCCGCGGCGGACGCGGCGGCAGCGTCTGCATCACCGCCCGCGGCAGCTGCGCGACGGGCTTCGCGCCGCCGAACGCGCCCTGCGCCTGCGATATCCCCGGCTTCGGCGTGAAGCGCGGCGCCATCGCTCGCTGACCCCTCGGGGATCGTCCGAACAGGATCGGCCTGCACCGTGCGGTGCAGGCCGTTTTCTTTTGGAGCCGAGCGGAAGATCGGCGCCGGGCGCCTTCAGGCCCGCACGCGCTCGATCTGCGCGCCGCAGCGGGCGAGCTTGGCCTCCAGGGCCTCGAAGCCGCGGTCGAGGTGGTAGACGCGGTTGATCTGCGTCTCGCCCTCCGCCGCGAGGGCGCCGATCACCAGTGAGACCGAGGCGCGCAGGTCAGTGGCCATGACGGGCGCACCTTTCAGGCGCTCCACGCCCTCGACGATGGCGAGATCGCCGTCGAGGCGGATCCGCGCGCCGAGGCGGGCCAACTCCTGCACGTGCATGAAGCGGTTCTCGAAGATCGTCTCGCGGATGCGCGACTGGCCCTTGGCCAGCGTCATCAGCGCCATGAACTGGGCCTGGAGATCGGTCGGGAAGCCGGGGAACGGATCGGTCGTCACGTCCGCCGGGCTGATCCCGCCGCCGTTCCGGCGCACCCGGATTCCGTCGGGCAGGGCCGTGATCTCGGTGCCGGTGGAGGCCAGGGTCTCGAGAGCCGAGGCCAGCAGGTCGGTCCGGGTGTTGACGAGGGAGACGTCGCCCCCGGTCATCGCCACCGCCATGGCGTAGGTGCCGGTCTCGATCCGGTCGGGCAGCACCTCGTGGCGGGTGCCGCCGAGGCGTGCCACGCCCTCCACAACGATGCGGGAGGTGCCCGCACCCTCGATCCGCGCACCCATCTTGATCAGGCACTCGGCGAGATCGACGACTTCCGGCTCGCGGGCGGCGTTGTCGATCACCGTGGTGCCGTAGGCCAGGGCCGCCGCCATCAGGGCGACGTGGGTGCCGCCGACCGTGACCTTGGGGAAGTCGATCTCGGCGCCGCGCAGCCCGTTCTTCGTCTTCGCAACCACGTAGCCGCCGTCGATCTCGATCTCGGCGCCGAGCTTCTCCAGGGCCATGAGCAGCAGGTCGACCGGCCGGGTGCCGATGGCGCAGCCGCCGGGCAGCGATACCTTGGCCTCGCCGAAGCGGGCGAGCAGCGGCGCAATCACCCAGAAGCTCGCCCGCATGGTCGAGACGAGTTCGTAGGGCGCGGTGGTGTCGATGACGTTCGAGGCGGTGAGCCGGACGGTCTGGCCGGTCTCGGCGGTCTGCCCCGGCCGCTTGCCGACGACCATGTGATCGACGCCGTGATTGCCGAGAATGCGCGTCAGCGCCGCGATGTCGGCGAGCCGCGGCACGTTGATGAGTTCCAGCGTCTCCCCGGTGAGAAGGCTCGCGATCATCAGCGGCAGCGCCGCGTTCTTGGCGCCCGAAATCGGGATCGTGCCGTTGAGCGGCGTGCCGCCGGTGATGTGGATGCGGTCCATCGGGATCCTCGGAGCACCCCCGTTCCGATCGCGGAGGTCGCCTTGCGTGCCGGGCGCGCAGGCGCCCCTTGTTCAGGGTGGAGGTATAGGCGGTATCCGGCAAAAAGAAGAAGCGTGGCCGTTCGGTTCCATTCCGCGCCCGGAGCATCGCTCCCTCGATGGGTGCAAGAGCGGCAGGCTGGCGGCAGACTGGGCGGCAGGCCGGGCGACGGGCGCGAAATCATCGTCCTGGATATCGGATCCGGGCCGATACTCGAGCCTTCTATTTTTGCATCGTCTTTTTTCGAAAGCCGGGGACCACCTTTTGGGACGATGCGCTAACTCTTCTCGGCCGGTTCGGTCGGCTGCGTCTTCGTGGGTTCGGGGGCGTCGTCGGCCCGGCTCCGGGCCTGTGCCTTGCGGCGGCGCAGGTTGTCGCGCAGGGCCGCTTTGAGGCGGGCGGCGCGCTCCTCGTCCTTGGTCGCCATCTCGCGTTCCGAAACGATTTCACCCGGCGGAGCGCCCGTCATGCCGGTGCGCGTTCGGCCGTTATGGGCAAAGGCCGTATCCCGATTTCGTCCCCTTCGCCAGCGCATCGGCCGCCCCGCACGGGCCTTGCTCCGCGCCGCGACCCATCGTCACCCAAGCCGAATCAGCGGGCATCGGTTCTCGCAAGCGATGCACAAAGCCGCGCCAGGACGGCATCCTCAGGGCGAACATTCCATGTTGGCGCCTGGATACGGGCAAGATCGCAGGTCCCTTCGAGCCTGTGCAAAGCAGGAATGTCTCGAACTCACCTTGAACCAGTTCGAAATAACCTCCTATCTTGCGCTCACGGCAGCATCGGCGCGGGACTCGTCCCGGACGGGATGCGAAAGCCGCCGGTCGGACGATGACGCACGGCGAAGGCCGTGCCGCTCCCTGGGGGCTGAACCTCGGGAGACCACCGCCCCGGCCGCGAACGGTTCGGCCACGCTCTCCGGGGTAGGGCTCGGACCCGAATTCTTTGAACCGAGGCGTCCCAAGAAGAACGCCCGGCCAGCCGAAAGCGTCGAGGACGGATGCCCGTGAACCTGATGCCTGTGAACGCGGCCGACAGCGCCACCCTGCCCGACGAGTCGATCGTCGGCGGTGATGGCGGCGTGGACGAGGCCGGTGCTAGCAATGGCCGGGCCAAATTCGAGCGGTCGCCGGTCCGCCCCGCCGGCCCGCGCACGGATTACGACGGCCATTTCCGTGCTGCCCTCGACCGGCTGCACAGCGAGCGCCGCTACCGCGTCTTCGCCGACATCGAGCGGATCTCCGGCCGCTTTCCGCAAGCCACCTGGCGGCGCCCGGAGGGCGGCAACCGCGAGATCACGGTGTGGTGCTCCAACGACTATCTCGGCATGGGTCAGCACCCCGAGGTCGTCGCGGCCCTGACCGACACGGCCGCCCGCTGCGGCGTCGGCGCCGGCGGTACCCGTAACATCGCCGGCAACAACTCGCCGCTGGTCGATCTGGAGCGCGAACTCGCCGACCTGCACGGCAAGGAGGCGGGCCTCGTCTTCACCTCGGGCTACGTCTCGAATCAGGCCGGCATCTCGACCATTGCCAAGCTGCTGCCGAACTGCCTGATCCTGTCGGACGCCTTCAACCACAATTCGATGATCGAGGGCGTGCGCCATTCCGGTTGCGAGAAGCGCGTCTTCCGCCACAACGACCTCGAGCATCTCGAGCAACTGCTCGCCGAGGCCGGCGACCGGCCCAAGCTGATCGCCTTCGAGTCGGTCTACTCGATGGACGGCGACATCGCGCCGATCGCCGCGATCTGCGACCTCGCCGATGCCTACGGCGCCATGACCTATCTCGACGAGGTCCACGCGGTCGGCCTCTACGGCGAGCGCGGCGCCGGCATCGCCGAGCGTGACGGGGTGATGGACCGGGTCGATGTGATCGAGGGGACGCTCGCCAAGGGCTTCGGCTGCGTCGGCGGCTACATCACCGGTTCGGCGACCCTGTGTGACGCGGTCCGCAGCCACGCGGCCGGCTTTATCTTCACCACCGCCCTGCCGCCGGCTGTGGCCGCCGCGGCGCGCGCCTCGGTGCGCTACCTCAAGCGCTCGAAGCTCGAGCGCGAGGCGCATCAGCGCCAGGCCGCCCGCACCAAGGCGGCCCTGGAGACCGCCGGCCTGCCGGTGCTGCACACCGAAACCCACATCGTGCCGCTGATGGTGGGCGACGCCGAGCTGTGCAAGGCGGCTGCCGACCACCTGCTGGAGCATCACGGCATCTACATTCAGCCGATCAACTACCCCACCGTCCCGCGCGGCACCGAGCGCTTGCGGATCACGCCCTCGCCCTTCCACGACGACGAGCGGATCGGTGCGCTGACGGCCGCGCTGGTGGAAACCTGGGATACGCTGGATCTGCCGCGGGCCGGCACGGTGTTCGCCGCCGCTGCGGAGTAGCCTTTTCACGAAGGCCGCGGCATCGGCTACACTGTCTGCATGGCCCCAGCCTTCGATCGTACCCGCCTCCTCCAGGCCTTCGAACGGCTCGGCGCGGATCTGTCCGCGCGGGGGCTGTTCGTCGAACTGGCCGTGTACGGCGGCGGGGCGCTGATGCTGCAATTCGCGTGGCGGCGCGGCACCGACGATGTGGATGCGGTGGTGCGCGAAGGCTTCGACGAGGCGGCTCTGGCGCCCTCGGTCGCGCGCGTGGCGCAAGAACTCGGGTTGCAGCCCGATTGGCTCAACAATGCGGTCGGCATGTTCACGCCGCTGGATGAGGACGAGGCCCTGTTCACGGCCGCCGGCCTCTATCCGGCCGACGGGACACCGGGTCTGCGCACCTTTCTCGCCGCGCCGCGCTACCTTCTCGCCATGAAGCTGCACGCCCTGCAGAATCTCGATCGCGGCGAACGCGACCTGCGGGATGCGCAGGCCCTGGCCGCCCATCTCGGCATCGGCGAGGTGGCCGCGCTGCATGACCTCTACGTGTCCGTCTACGACGAGGCGCCCCCGGACGAGGCGAGCCTGCGCTTCCGGTCGGTGCTTCAGGATGGCCCGCAATGAGGCCCGTCACCTTGCGCGCGGTGGTCGAGAGGGCGCGCGCGGATGGCGACTGGGATCACCACCTGCAGAACTTCCTCGATGCCTTCTACGCGCTCGACGGCGACACCGCCGCCCAGGGGGCGATGATCGCCGAGGATCCGGGCTTTCTGGGAGACGCGCGGCCCGATGCCTTCCTCGGCGGGGTCGGCGAGCACCTCGCCCGGCGCTGGCGGTTGCCGTTCATTCCGCCTTGGGTGCGGCACGAGGCCCGCTACCTCGACAAGGCCATGTTCGTGCCCGACGAGCGCAACCTGCGCAATTACCTGCTCTGCGTCAGCCCGGTCTCGTTCCGACCGCGGCTGATCTTTACCGGGCCGGACCCGCTCCAGCGCGCCCGCTTCCCCTATCACCGCGGCGTGGTCCGGATGCCCCTGACCTTTCCGCAGGGGCCCGCAGCCACGGCCTTGTTCGAGCCGGAGCGGTGAGGGGTCTCAGCGCCGCTTGACCTCGTTCGACCAGCCATGCGCCGCGGCGGCCTTCTCGACCTTCTCCTTGAGCTGCGGCAGCAGCGTGCCCATCCATTGCTGCATGCCCGTCAGCATCGCCTGGCTCAGTTGCGGCTGCGCCTTGACGAGGTTCTTGCCCGCCGGCGTGGCGTAGAAGCTGGCCACCGCCTTCAGATCCTCCTTCGAGAGGACGGAGGCGAAGGAGAGGGCCTGGATCGCCAGCAGGTCGTCGTAATTCTCCGAGAGCGTGGGCATGACGACCTCGTCCACCATCACCTGGGCCTTCTTCGGGTCCGTGAGACCCATCTGCTGCATCACCCCGGCCATCGGTGCCTTCATCGCCGCGAGCACCGCGGCCCGGTCTCCCTGCGACGCGGCGACGACCTCGCGGGCGGCGGCCAAGCGCTCCGGATCGGCGGTGACGGCCGGGGCGGCGGGTTTGGCGGGCGCCTGCGCCGCGGCAGGAACGGTGCCGGCGACGAGGGCCGGCGTGCAGAGCAGGCCGAGGCCCAGCAATCCGGAGAGCATTTTCTGGCGCATGGTCGGAGTGTTTCCGGTCGTGAGCATGGGGTCGGGCTGTCGAGCCGAGCGGGACGACGCGCAGGCAACGGTGATCCTTGGAGCACCCGGCGCCAACTCCCGCAACGGTAGTCGGTTCGGAGCCATGCCCGCAACGCGCTTGTCGGCCGGCCTGAGGCACCGCTATGGCCGCGCTCACGGCGGCGTGACCGCGGGGAGCCAGACGATGCCGGATACGGACGATACCTACATCTACGACGAAGCGCTCGGCGAATGGCGCCCCGCCGGCGCGGCGGCGGCGGCCGAGACGCCGGATGCGCGGGCGGCCGTCCGCGACGCCGCAGGCAACATCCTGGCCGACGGCGATGCGGTCACCCTGATCAAGGATCTCAAGGTCAAGGGCGCGAACCAGACCCTGAAGCAGGGCACCGTCATCCGGTCGATCCGCCTCACGGACGATCCGGAGGAGATCGATTGCCGCCACGACAGCATCAAGGGCCTCGTCCTGCGCACGGAATTCGTGCGCAAGCGCTGATCGCGCGGAGCGAAACGGGGCGGGCTCAAAGCGTGACGACGAGCCCGTCCTCGGCCGCGATGTAGCCGTCCGGCGGGTGCGCGATCATCTCCGGGCTCATATGCGTGAGCATCAGCCGCTTCGGGGCGATCTCGGGCAGGCGCCGCTTCAGCGTCGCCCAATCGAGGTGGAATTTGACCGGACGCTCCACGGTGTAGCCCTCGGCGATCATCAGGTCCGCCCCGCGTCCCGCCGCGACGATGTCCTCCACCCACTCGGTGTCGCCGGTATAGCTGACGACCTTGCCCGCCGCCTCGATCCGCAGGGCGTGCGCGGGTGCGCCGGAGGGGTGGCACATGGTGAAGGCGGTGGCACGCGCGCCCCCGGTCTCGACCGGGCGCCCGGCTTCCATCTCCACGACCTCGACGGAGAACCGGCGCTCGGCCGTGCTGGAGCCGGGAAACAGCACCTCCATCGCCGCCGGAAGGCGCGTCGCCGTGCCCGGTGGCCCGACCACGGTCAACGGCTCCATGCGGCCGCTGACGAGCTGCCCGTCGAGGATCAGCCAGGGCAGGCCGCCGAAATGGTCGCCGTGGAGATGGGTGAGGAACACCGTGCGGATGCGGTTCGGCTCGACGCCGAAGCGCCGGATCGCGATGAGCGCGGAAGCGCCGCAATCGATGAGGAAGGCGCCGCCGGACGCATCGACGTGGAAGCAGGTGTTGAAGCGCCCGCCCGAGCCGAACGCGTCTCCGCAACCGAGAACTTGGAGCCGCATGGTTCACTCTCCCTGCTTTCGATCCCGGCAGGGATCTCGGTCACTGGGCGCCGCGATCAATCATCTCCGGTCGACATTGATCGCGCTCATTCATCGGCGGGCGTCTCCCGCGTCTCGGTGAGAGGCAGGTGTACTGTCCCGAGAGCCCGGTTTCGTTTCATTTGTTAATCTGCTGGAAAAGGACAAATTCGGCGTTCCATACTGAGTTTCGCGTTCCGGCAGGGTGTGGATGCTGCCGCTGTGCGGCATGGAATTGCTTCTCTGGAAACAACATCCGGAAAAATACTAGTCCAGTGAGCCGGGCGCAGTATCCCGTGGCTTGCGGAGGTGCCAAATTCAGGCCGCGCGATCGCGTTCGTTCCGTTGTTCTCGCCGGCTTCATGACGATCCATTCCCACCCCTTTCCCGCTGCCATCCGCTCGGCCGCGATCGAGCCGGCCGCCATTCTGTCGGACGAGGGCGCAGCCCTGATCGACCGGATCTACGAGGCGGCGGCCCTGCCCGAGCTGTGGCGCGAGGTTCTGATCGAACTCGCCCGCTTCGCCGGCGCGCCGGAGGCGGTGATGATTGTTTCGACCGGGACGCACTATCGCGACTTCGTGACGACCTCGCCCGAGTTCGACGCCGTGGTGAACGAACATCTGCGTTTTCCCGGCAACGTCCGCACGGAGCGGCTTCTGGCGTTGCGCCATCCCGGTTTTCTCACCGACCTCGACGTCGTGACGGAGGAGGAGATCGCGACGCTGCCGCTCTATCAGGACTTCCTGATCCCACGGGGTTACGGTGCGGGCACCGCGACGACCGTCCTCGTGCCGAGCGGCGACAGCGTGATCGTCCATTGCGAGCGCGCCCGCGCCGAGGGCGATTTCGGCCCGCAGGTGCTTTCCGCCCTCAACGGCCTGCGCCCCCATCTCGCACGGGCCGCCCTGCTCTCCGCGCGCCTGGAAATGGAAAGGGTGACCACCACGACCCGGACGCTCGAAGCGCTCGGCCTGCCGGCGGCCGTGCTCGGAAGCGGCGGGCGGGTCATCGACGCCAATCCCTCCCTGGTGGCGATGATGCCCCACACCCTGAGCGACCAGCCCTTGCGGCTCGCCGTGGTCGATCCGGCCGCCGACCGGCTGCTGCGTGAAGCCGTGGCACAATCCGCTCAGCCGCAGGCGATGCCGGTGCGCTCGATCCCGATCGCCGCCAGCGGCGAGCGTCCCCCGGTGATCCTGCATCTTGTGCCGATCCGCGGCGCGGCCCACGACGTGTTCGTCCGCGCTCGCTTCGTGCTGATCGCCACGCCCGTCGTGGCGCAGGACGTGCCGAGCGCGGACGTGGTCCAGGGGCTGTTCGACCTGACCCCGGCCGAGGCCCGGCTCGCCGCCCTGATCGGGGCAGGCGATGCCCCGGCGCCGGCCGCGGCCAAGCTCGGGATCACCCCCAGCACCGCCCGTTCCGTGCTCAGGCGCATCTTTCAGAAGACCGGCGTGTCGCGCCAAGCCGAGCTCGTCGGCCTCCTCGCCGGCCGGGGCGCCGGGTCGGGATTGCACGAATAACGGCCGATGCGCCGGTCGATACTCAGCTATGGCGTCGGCCAACTCGCAACTTCTGAAAAACCGCTCTATAAGCCCGGCTTCGCGCGAGGCGGGAGGGCCCGCGCGCATCACCCGATCGGGTGAGCGGAGAGAGTATCATGGCCGAGCGGTGGACCCCCAAAACCTGGCGCAACCTGCCGATCCAGCAGGTCCCGTCCTATCCGGATGCGTCCGCGCTCCAGGCCGTCGAGGCGCAACTCGCGAGCTTTCCGCCGCTCGTTTTTGCCGGTGAGGCGCGCAAGCTGAAGGCGGCCCTGGCGCGCGTCGGGGCGGGCGAGGCATTCCTGCTGCAAGGCGGCGATTGCGCCGAGAGCTTCGACGAGCACTCGGCCGACAATATCCGCGACTTCTTCCGCGTCTTCCTGCAGATGGCGATGGTGCTCACCTTCGCGGGCGGCTCGCCCGTGGTGAAGGTTGGCCGCATTGCCGGGCAGTTCGCCAAGCCGCGTTCCTCACCGACCGAGACGCTCGACGGTGTGGCGCTGCCGAGCTACCGCGGCGACATCATCAACGGCCTGACCTTCAACGAGGAGGCACGGATCCCCGATCCGCGCCGCCAGCTCGAAGCCTACCGGCAGTCGGCGGCGACGCTGAACCTCCTGCGCGCCTTCGCCACCGGCGGCTACGCCAACCTCGAGAACGCGCATCGCTGGATGCTGGGCTTCGTGAAGGACAGCCCGCAATCCTCGCGCTACCGCGATGTGGCCGAGCGGATGTCGGATGCGCTCGACTTCATGCGCGCCATCGGCATCAACCCGGAGACGCATCAGGAGGTCCGCACCACGGACTTCTACACCAGCCACGAGGCGCTGCTGCTCGGCTACGAGGAGTCGCTGACCCGCGTCGATTCGACGAGCGGGGACTGGTACGCCACCTCGGGCCACATGCTCTGGATCGGCGACCGCACCCGCCAGCCGGACCACGCCCACGTGGAATATGCCCGCGGCATCAAGAACCCGATCGGCCTCAAATGCGGGCCCTCGACCACGGCCGAGGGGCTGATCCGCCTGATCGATCTCCTCAACCCGGAGAACGAGGCCGGCCGCCTCAGCCTGATCTGCCGCTTCGGCGCGGACAAGGTCGGTGACCACCTGCCGGGGCTGATCCGCACGGTGCAGCGCGAGGGCCGCAACGTCGTGTGGGTGTGCGATCCGATGCACGGCAACACCATCGCCGCCGGCCGCTACAAGACCCGGCCGTTCGAGCGGGTGATGCAGGAGATCGAAGGCTTCTTCGGCGTGCACCGCGCGGAAGGCACGATCGCCGGCGGCATCCATCTGGAGATGACCGGTAAGGACGTGACCGAATGCACCGGCGGCGCCCGTGCGCTGACAGCCGACGACCTACAGGACCGCTACCACACCTACTGCGACCCGCGCCTCAACGCGGAGCAGGCGCTGGAGGTGGCGTTCCTGACCGCCGAACTGGTGAAGCGTGAGCGCGCCGAGATCGAGCACCCGCGCCTCGACGCGGCGGAGTAGCCTCGGTCCGATCGGAATGCGAAAAGGGCGGGTGCGATCGTGCAGGATCGTGCCCGCCCTTTTCGTTGTGCGCATCCATGTGCAGCGAAGGCCCCTGCGCCCCGACCCGCAGCCGACAAAAGATTTCGGCGAAGCACCACATCGGCGCGCGTCAAGAATGTTTCTCGCGCCCGAGCTTGGTTATCATCCTCTTAAGCAATCGGCTTCGGAGGCGGCATGGCGGTATCGGCGACCAGGAAGACTTCTCGCATTCGCAGTCTCTGGCCGAGTTTGAATCCGAGAGTGCCATCCGCCGCGGCGCCTCTGCTGGACCGGCGCTCGATCGACCTGAGCCCGATCGAGGCCGAGGTGCGACGGCCGCCACATGACCTCACGGCCAACGAACTCATCGCCATGGCCCGTGCCGCCCGGGCGCGCCGCCTTGATCCGTGAGCGGACGCTCCACCGCTCGGTGACGGCGAAGTCCTGATGCTTTGGCCTTTTGTTTGTATCACCCCGAAAGCCGGCAACCCGCTTTCGGGGTGATGCACGAGGCGGGCGCCTACTGTACCAGCGCCAGACGGCCGCGTGCCTCGGTCGCCCCCGTGCGGATCGGAGGCTCGCTGTGACCGGCGAAAAAGTCCTCGACCATCTCGCGCAGGATCTCGGCCAGGTCGCCGCCGCGATCCGCCTCGACATGCACGTCGCTGCCGATGCAGCGGCCGAGGCCCGGCGTCGTGTTGCTCGCCAGGCTGAGGAGCCGCTCGTTGTACTCGGCGCCGAGTCCGTTCACCGCGATGAAGTTTCGCCCACCCAACACGGGGCCGTACTTCACGGTGATCCGGTGCTCCTGATCGGTATCGTTCTGCAGCGTGGCGGTGAAGCCGACGAAATCGTCGCGATCCACCTCCGGGGCGGGGCAGGTGATCCGGCCGTGCTCGATACCGTCCTCTTCCAGCACCTCGGCCATCAGGTTCAAGGCCTCGGTGATCGGAGCCAGCGCCCGAACGCCGTCCTGAAGAAGCTGGGCCTGGATCCGATGCTTCTGCGCGTCGGCCGCACGCAGGCGAGCCCGGAAGCGGTTCTTGATGTCGAAGGGGTTCGTCATGGATGGGTCCCCGCTCGGATGTTCGGCGCCCTTTGATCGACTTGGAAGTTAGGAAGACAGGCAGTACACGTCAAGCTGATGCACAGTATTCATGCCTGCTTGGACGCTGGGCTCTTGCTTCATTATGTGACGTGGACATTTTTTGTGCAGAATAGGGCGGTGCGGTATTGGTGCGGTGCACGCGCGCAGCGCCGGGCCGGCCTTCCGCCCGCCCCTGCATTGCGCTCCCTCACGGAAAGCGCGTATCCGACAAACCGACCTTTTCCGGAGTCGTTCCCCGCCATCAGCGGCCGAGCACCGACGGAGGACGAGCGGGAGCGACGCGCTTTTGGCCAACACCAGCCAAGACACGACTGATCAGGACACGACCAGCCAAGTCACGATGAGCGAAGGCACGACCCTCGCGAGCATGACCGGGTTTGCCCGCTCCGCCGGCACGACTGGCGCGGTACAGTGGTTGTGGGAGATCCGCACCGTGAACGGGCGCGGACTCGACATCCGCGTGCGCGTGCCGAACGGCTTCGAGGCGGCGGGGGAGGGAGCTCGCGCCGCCCTGTCGAAGGCGCTCTCTCGCGGCCAGTGCCAGCTTGGTCTGACCTTGACGCGGCCCGAGGCGGCGGTGCGTGTGCGCATTGACGAGCTCCTGCTGGCGAGCCTCGCCGCGGCGGTCGCCCGCGTGCCGCGCCCCGCCGAGGTCGGCCCTGCGACGCTCGACGGCCTGCTCGCCGTGCGCGGCGTCGTGGAGACCGAAAGCGAAGCCGGGACCGACCCTGAAGCGCTCAATCGGGATCTCGCCGCCGGGATCGAGACCCTCGTGGCCGACCTCGTCTCCGCCCGCCGGGCGGAAGGGGCGCGGCTCCACGCGGTCGTGAGCGGCCAGATCGCGGACATCGCCCGCCTGACCCAGGCCGCCGAGGACTGCCCCGCCCGCCGGCCCGAGGCGGTGCGCGCCCGGCTTGGCGAGGCGGTGGCAGCACTCGTCGGCGCCGGGGGGCTCGACCCCGACCGCCTGCATCAGGAGGCGGTGCTGCTCGCTGCCAAGGCGGATGTGCGCGAGGAACTCGACCGCCTGCGTGCCCACCTCGCGGCCATCGGCGAGCTGCTGGCTCAGGGCGGCGCGATCGGCCGGCGGCTCGATTTCCTGGCCCAGGAACTCGGCCGCGAAGCCAACACGCTGTGTGCCAAGGCGGGCGACATCAGCCTGTCGCGGATCGGACTCGACTTGAAGGCCGTGGTGGAGCAATTCCGCGAGCAGGTGCAGAACGTCGAATGAGAGCGAGAGACATGCGCAGCGGAAGTTTCGCCCGATGACGCAGGACGCCACGCACGGCCGGCCGGACATCGCCCGGCGCGGGCTGATCCTGATCCTGTCCTCGCCCTCGGGCGCGGGCAAGACGACGCTGACCCGCGCCATCGCCCAGCGGCCCGAATGGGGCCTCGACCTGTCGATCTCGGTCACGACGCGCTCGCGCCGCCCCTCGGAGATCGACGGGCGCGACTACCGCTTCATCGACCGCGAGGCGTTCGAGGATCTTCGCACGCGCGACGACCTGCTCGAATGGGCCGAGGTCCACGGCAACTTCTACGGCACGCCGCGCCGCCCGGTCGAGAAGACCCTCGGGCAGGGCCGGGACATGATCTTCGACATCGACTATCAGGGCACCCGCCAGGTCCGGCAGCGGCTGCAGGACGACGTGGTGACGGTGTTCATCCTGCCGCCGAGCTTTTCCGAGTTGCGCAACCGCCTGGAGCGCCGGGCGGAGGACGCCCCCGAGACCATCGAGCGGCGGCTGGCCAACGCCCGCAACGAGATGCAGCGCTGGAGCGAGTACGACTACGTCATCGTCAACGACGACCTCGACGAGTCGTTTCGAGCGCTTCAGTCGATCCTGGCCGCCGAGCGCCTCAAGCGCACCCGCCGCACCGGCCTGCCGGGCTTCGTCGACGGGCTGCTGGCGGAGGCCGGGCAGGGCGGCTGATACGGTTTCTAGAGCATCATCCCGAAAGGTGGCTGCCGGCTTTCGGAAAAAGATGATGCAAAGACAATAGGCTAGAGCATCGTCCTGGATCCGATATCCAGGACGATGCTCTAGCCGATCACTTCGGTTATCGCGTGTGTCCCCCTCTCCCCGCCCGGCGGGGAGAGGGGGCGCCTCACTCCGCTGCCGTGCGCGGCCGATCCGAAAACGATTCCTCGACCTGGGCGGCGTGCAGGCGGCGGTAGTAGCCGTCGCCGGCCAGCAGCGCGTCGTGGCGGCCCTGCTCGGCGATGCCGCTCTCGGCCACCACCACGATGCGGTCGGCGTGGCGGATGGTGGCCAGCCGGTGGGCGATGACGAGGGTCGTGCGCCCCTCCGCCAGCTCGAACAGCGAGGTCTGGATCTCCCGCTCGGTCTCGGTGTCGAGCGCCGAGGTCGCCTCGTCGAGGATCAGGATCGGCGGGTTCTTGAGGAAGGCGCGGGCGATCGCGAGCCGCTGCTTCTGCCCGCCCGACAGCTTCACACCGCGCTCGCCGATCACCGTGTCGAGCCCCTCGGGCAGGGCGGCGATCAGCCCATCGAGCCGGGCGCGGGTAGCGGCGTCCATGATCTCGGCCTCGCTCGCACCGAGACGGCCATAAGCGATGTTCTCGCGGATCGTGCCGGCAAACAGGAACACGTCCTGCTGCACGATGCCGATCTGCCCGCGCAGCGAGGCCAGCGTCAGGTCGCGGATGTCGTGGCCGTCGATGGTGATGCGCCCGGCTTGCCCCTCGTAGAAGCGCGGAATCAGCGAGAGGAGCGTCGTCTTGCCCGCCCCCGAGGGTCCGACGAAGGCCACCGTCTCGCCCGCGCGGATCGTCAGATCGACGCCGGCCAGCACCGGCCGGTCCGGGCTGTAGCCGAAGCGCACGCCCTCGAAGCGGATCTCGCCCTTGAGCGGCGGGGCGGGGATGGCGCCCGGCCGGTCGGCGATGTCGGGCTCGGTGGCGAGCAGTTCCTGGTAGCGGCGAAAGCCGGCGATGCCCTTCGGGTAGGTCTCGATCACCGCTCCGATCTTCTCCAGCGGCCGGTAGAACACCGCCACGAGAAGCAGGAAGCCGACGAACCCGCCGGCCGTCAGGTCGCCGCGCACCACGAAGGCGGCGCCGCCCAGGAGCACCACGATCTGCACGAGGCGCAGGCCCAGATAGTTGATCGACAGGGCGCCCGCCATCAGCCGGTAGGCTTCGAGCTTGGTGGTGCGGTATTTCAGGTTGTCGGAGGCGAACAGCGCCCGCTCGTGCGCCTCGTTGGCGAAGGCCTTCACCACGCGGATGCCGCCGACATTCTCCTCAATGCGGGCGTTGAAGGCCCCGACGCGCCCGTACTGCGCCTGCCAGTTGCGGGTCATGCGCCCGCCGTAGCGGATGACGATGAAGGCGATCAGGGGCAGGATCGCCAGCGTCATCAGTGCCAATGGCGCGTGGACGAGAAACATCAGCGCGAAGGCGCCGAACAGCGTCATTACCGCGATGAACAGGTCCTCGGGGCCGTGATGGGCGACCTCGCCGATCTCCTCGAGATCCTTGGTGACGCGCGCCACCAGATGGCCGGTCTTCTGCCCGTCGAAGAACCGGAACGAGAGCTTCTGCAGGTGGTCGAAGGCGCGGGCGCGCATCTCGGTCTCGATGTTGATGCCGAGCACGTGGCCCCAATAGGTGACGACCACCATCAGGCCGGCATTGGCGACATAGAGCAGCGTCAGGCCCATGGCCGCGAGCAGGATCAGGCTCCAATCCTGCTGCGGCAGCAGCCGGTCGACGAAGGCTTTGACCGCGAGGGGAAAGCCGAGTTCGAGCAGGCCGGAAAGCACGGCGCAGCCGAAATCCACCAGGAACAGCGTCCGGTGCGGCCGGTAATAGGCGAGGAAGGCCTTCAGCATGGCGTGGCTGTGACGGGTCTTCTGGCCCGGAAGCGGGCGGCTCTCCGGCGCATAGGCGAGGGCGCGTCGTCGCGCCAGCGGCGCCGACGCGGGGCGGCCCTCACGAAGCCGCGTGGTCGGCTGCCAGCGTCCGCCCGATCGCACCGCGCAGGAGCAGCACGGCCAGCCCGTAGAGCGGCACCGCGAGGGCGAAGTAGGCGGGCCAGCCAACCGCCTCGGCGAGTGCCGGCGCCCCGACCCGCAGCGGCAGGGCGGCGAAGAAGGCCGCGCCGAAGAGAAGCGCGTAGTCGGTGGCGGGCTGCGGCCCCTGGGCCCAGCGGTAGATCATGTTGAAGACCGGCACGCCGAGCCCGCCGCCGCACAGGATGCCGAGGATCGCTGCCGCGAGGCCGAGATTGGGTGCTCCCTGCGCGGTCGCCCACAGCATGAGCAGGCCCGACCCCGCGACGCCGAGGGCGGAGACGGTGATGAGCGACAGCGTGCCGACCCGCCGCACGAGGAGGCCGGAGACCAGCGCCATGACGAGGTTGATGCCCGAGGCAAGCCCGCCGGTGACGAGGCCGACTTGCGCGAGCGGCACGCCGAGGTCGAGCAAGGCGAGGTTGTTCGAGCCGGTGAGCGCGAACATCGCCGCGAAGTAGAGGCCGAGCACCAGCACGCGCCCGCCGAGCAGCCGCAGCCGTCCGAGCGCCAGGGCACCGCGCTGCGCCTCCGCCGAGACCCGCCGCAGGGCGCGCTCGGGATAGCGCAGCATCGGCAGGAGGCAGAGCCCGTTCAGCACCGCCACGGCAAGCACGGCGTTGTGCCAGCCGAGCCGGTCGTACTCGGCGATCAGCACCCCGGCGCCGAACAGGCCGCCGAGCGAGGCGCCGCAGAGCTTGGCCGAAGCGACATAGGGCCGGCGCTCCGGGCCGACCGTCTCGACCACGAGGGCTTCGAGCGCGATGTCCATGGTGGCGACGCAGAAGCAGGTCGCGAGCGCGAGCCCGAACAGGAGCGGCAGCGGCCAGGCCTCGCCCCGGCTCAACACCAGCAGCAGGGCGATGGTCGCCCCCTGCATCAGCACGATCCAGCCGAGCCGGTGCGGCAGGCGCGGCAGGTGGATGCGGTCCACGAGCATGGCCCAGAGGAAGGTGAGCCCGACCGGCAGGTTGATGAGCTGGAGGAAGCCGACCTCGGCGAGATCGATGCCGCGGGCCCGCAGGATCAGCGGCGCGCCCCCGGTGAGGAAGCCGAGCGTCGTGCCGAAGGTGATGTAGAGGCAGAAGAACGGCGCCAATTGCGCCGCCCGACCGAGATCGTCCCGCTCAGGCATCGCCGCCTTGTCGCGTGCGGGTTCGAGACCGCTCACGCGCTCGAACCCCCTCGATCGAGCGGAGGGCTGCCGCGAACCCGCCCCTGTCCATCTGTCATCCCAGGTCCTTCGCGCCGCGATGCCGACTCACCGCTCCATCTCACCGCTCCATGGGCCGCCCGGCGCATGTCGGGGCTGCGAATGGCTCCGGTTCGGTCGCAGGGAGGGCCCGTGGGGGTGCGGCCCGCGCGGCGTTGCGGATGGCTGCGGCTCGAACTGCCGTTCAGCGCATGACATACACGTCGGTGCCGACGGTGACGCGCCCGAACAGGTCGGCGATGTCCTGGTTGTACATGCGGATGCAGCCGTAGGACGCGAAGGTGCCGATCGAATTCGGCCGGTTGGTGCCGTGGATGGCGTATTCGCCACCCCGCAGAGTCATCGCCGCCACGCCCATCGGATTGCTCGGCGAGCCGCCGCGGATGAGGTTGGGCAGGCGCGGGTTGTCGCGCTTCACCTCCGCCGGGGGCGACCAGTCGGGCTGGTAATACTTGCCGTCGATCTGCGTGGCGCCGCTCCACTGCTTGCCCGGCTTGCCGACCGCAACGGGGTAGCGGATCGCCGTGCCGTCGCCGTTGACGAGGTAGAGCCGGCGTTCGGTGGTGCGCACCACGATCGTGCCCGCTCCGATCCCCTCGGCGAAAGGGACGACTTCCCGAGCCTGTGCGGCACCGGCCGCGCACAGCACTCCTGCGAGCGCGCCCGCGAGACGCACCCTGTACTTGATTGTCCTGAACATCGAAGACCGCCTTACGAAGCTGGAGCGTAACTGTCGAAGACGATCCGCCGTTCCAGCTTGCCGTTCTGCTTTACGCGCGCAAAAAAGCGGGTCTCATGCACCGCCTCTTGGCAGCAGAGCGAATCCCGGGCTCGGAATTTCCCGAAAATTTTAAGTAACGGCGGCGAGTCCCGGCAACGTCCCCGGTGCTCCCTCAGCGCTCGTGGAGCCGGACCGCCTCCGGGTGCCGCTCCTGCCAGCCGTGGCGGACGAGTTCCGGGTCGGCATGCTCTTCGACCGGGTGGCCGACACAGAGATAGGCGATCAGATCCCAGCCTTCCGGCACGTCGAGGGCGTCGGTCACGAGGCCGGGTTCGAGGATCGAGACCCAGCCGACGCCGAGCCCGTGGGCGCGGGCGGCGAGCCAGAAGGCATGGATGCAGGCCGCCACCGAGTAGCGCAGCATCTCCGGCATGGTCGCGCGGCCCAGGCCGTGGCCGGCGCCCGTCCCGGAATCGCAGAACACGGCGAGATGAACCGGCGCCTCACGCAGGCCCGCGAGCTTCAGGCGGGCGTAGAGCGTCCGTTGTTCGTCGGCATAGGTCGCGCAGGCTGCGGCGTTGCAGCGCTCGAAGCTGGCGATGACCGCCGCGCGCCGTCGAGGCTCGGACACCCGTACGAACCGCCAGGGCTGGCTGTTGCCGACGGAGGGCGCCAGCGCCGCCAGATCGAGGCAGGTTCGCAGCGCGGCCTCATCGACCGGATCGCCGGAGAAGCGCCGCACGTCCCGCCGCCACGCGAACAGATCCGCGAGGCGGGCGCGGAAGGCGTCGTCGAAGACGGGCGGAGAGGTCGCCGCGGGGGGAAGGCACTCTGGCATGGCCGCCGCTTCTCGCGCCGGCGGGCGCGGCTGCCAAGATGGTTATTGGGGGCTGCGGCCCCGGCTCCATGCCGCGAGTATCGTCCCGAGGGGTGGCATCGGCTTTCGGGCTGATGCACCAGCGAGAAGCGGGAGCCTCGACACGAAAAAAGGGCGGCGCTCCGAGGAGGCCGCCTGAAGTCCTTGGGTCTCGAAACCCCTGGATGCCGGTTTGCCGAGATCCGCGGCATTGCCCGAGGGCTGGGGAGCTCGGGTTCAGGCGCCGCCGCAGTGGACAGACCGACGAGGTTTCAGGTCACAGTGAAAGCGTGTCGCGGTGGCGATGGCAAGGCGAGTCTGCGGCGGGACGGTGAAGTTTGCCACCTCACCGTGCGGCGACGCACATGCGTCTCGCGCCCCGCGCCGAAACCCTGCTCCTCCAACGATGGCCGGCGAAGCACCTTGCGGGTGCCTGCCGCGAGGCCCATCATCTCCCCCACGCCGCAGGAACGCCGGCACCGATACGGGAGTGACGATGAGCGAGGGGCAGAGCGTCGATCACCGCTCGAACGACCGGGATAGCCCAATGGCGCCGCAAGCGACGCCGCAAGTCATCCCGTTTCCGTCGCCCACCACCCCGCAAGTCGCCTTCCAGCGCGACGAGTTGCGGACCATCTTCAACCTCTATGGACGGCGCGTCGCCGAGGGCGAATGGCGCGACTACGCCCTCGATTTCCGCCGCGACAAGGCGGTGTTCTCGATCTATCGCCGCGCTTCCGAGATGCCGCTCTACCGGATCGAGAAGGATCCCAAGCTCGCCCGCCGCCAGGGCGCCTACGCGGTGATCGCGGCGAGCGGCCTCGTGATGAAGCGCGGCAACGACCTCGCTCGCGTCATCGGCGTCCTGGAGGGGCCGCTGCGGGCGGTGTAATCCCCGCCTCCGAAGGTCTCCGGAGGCGGGATCAGGCGGGGCGGCTACCAGCGCACGATGACTTGAGCCCGGACCGTGCGGGGGGCGCCGGGCAGGATGTTGTTGTTGTTGTGCGCCGAGACGATGTAGTTGCGGTCGAACAGGTTCTCGATGTTCACCTGTGCGCGCACATTCTCGTTGATCCGGTAGAACAAGCCCATATCGAAGCGCGAGTAGCTCGGGAGACGCACGGTCTGATCCGAGGTCGCGAAGGTGTGGGACTGGTTGATGAAGCCGACGCCGACCGAGAAGCTCGGGTCGATGTCGAACTTGTTCCACAGCGTGAAGGCGTTCAGCGGCACCAGCCCGACGAAGTTTCCGGCAACGATCGCTGGGGAAAGATTGCTGGTGATGCGTGCATCTGTGAAGGCGTAGCCGCCCGCGATCGACCACCAATCGGTGAGGTAGCCGTTGGCGCCGATCTCCGCGCCCTGCGTGTTGGTCCGGCCCGAGGTCAGGAAGAAGCCGGCCCGATTCGGGTCGGGGATGCGCTGGTTGCTGCGGTCGAGGTTGAACAGCGCACCGGTGATCTGAAGCACGGGGGAGACGTCGTATTTCACGCCGACTTCGGTGTTCTCGAACTTCTCCGGCTGGGCGATGGCGAGCCCTGGGCTCAGCGTGCTGAACTGGTCGCCCGACGAGGGCAGGTACGAGATGCTGTAGCTTGTGTAGAAGGCGAGGTTCTGCAGCGGCTTCACGACGAGGCCGGCCCGCGGCGAGACCAGATCATCCACGCGGGCGTTGGTGATATTGGTGCGCCGGTCGGTCGCCGCGAAGTTGAAATGGTCGAAGCGCAGGCCGCCGATGAGTTGCACATGCTCGTTCAGCTCGACCTGATCCTGCACGTAGGCCGCGGCGAGGCCGAGGTCGTAGACGCTGTTGGCGCCGGTCGTATTGCGGAAGTTGATGCCGACCCGGCTCAGCGGCGCAAGCGGATTGACGGCAAGGCTCAGCGGCGCGCCCGGCGTCGCGAAGAAGCCTTCCTCGCGGAAGCTCAAGCCTTCCTGGTAGCCGAGTTCGAACCCGGCGAGCAGGGTGTGCTTCACGGGCCCCGTCAGGAACTGGTAGGTGAAGTCGGTCTGGTTGAAGTAGTTCGTCCGGTCGGTCTGGCTGTTATAGGCCGAAATGTTGACCGCCGTTCCGGCCGCATTCACCTCCCCACCGGGGAAGACGTTCTGGTAGAATTTTTCGTAATCGGCGATGCGTGACTGGCTGCGCATCACGACGCCGTTCTCGAAGACGTGGTCGAGCTGCGCCGTGGCGATGTGGGCGTTGACATAGGTCGGCGACAGGAACGGGTTGCCGAAATAGGTCGTCCGGTTGTCGCGATACCGGTAGGGCCGGCCGAACTGCGAGGGGAGGCCGCGATCGGTGGTGCGGTCGTCGTGGAAGAATTCGTAGGAGAGGCGCAGCGTTGTCTGCG
Organism: Methylorubrum extorquens; assembly: GCF_024169925.1. Classification (NCBI taxonomy): domain Bacteria; kingdom Pseudomonadati; phylum Pseudomonadota; class Alphaproteobacteria; order Hyphomicrobiales; family Methylobacteriaceae; genus Methylorubrum; species Methylorubrum extorquens. The sequence continues at coordinate 4,055,502 of NZ_JALJXF010000001.1, read as the reverse complement.
GCCCGAGCAGGAACGTCATCGTCGGGTTCACGCCGTAGCGGCGGATATCGACGAAGTCGCGGTAGGTCGCCGTATCCTCGAACACGCCGTTCATGCGGAAGAACACACTGTCGGAGACGCGGTCGCCGACATCGAGCGCCACGCGCTTGTTCGCGAACTGGCCGCCCTGGGCCACGATCTCGCGGGTCGGGACGCCGTCGGCCTCCTTGAGCACGCGATTGATGACGCCGCCGCCGCCGCCGCGGCCGAAGATCATCGCGTTCGGCCCCTTCAGCACTTCGATGCGCTGGATGTTGTAGAGGTCGCGGTAATACTGCACATCGTCGCGGATTCCGTTGACGAAGAAGTCGGCATTCGAGCGCTGGCCGCGGATGATCAACTCATCGCGGTTGCCCTCGCCCTGGGCCTGGATCACGCCCGGCACGTAGCGCGTCGCCTCGCCGATCGACTGGAAGCCCTGGTCGAGGATCTGCTCCCGCGTGACGACCGAGACGGATTGCGGCGTATCGAGCAGGGGCGTCGGCGTCTTGGTGGCGCTCCGAGTCGCCTTTCCAAGATAGCCGACCGTGACGCCGCCCTGCGGCTCAAGGCGCAGGCCCCCGCGGCTGAGGCCCTCTACGGCCAATTCATCGAGCGCGACGGCGACAGGGGATGCCGTCACCGGAACGACAGGTTGTGCCTGTACAGGCCCTGCCAGTGCAGCGGTCGTCCCCGCCAGAATCGCAAAGGCGACTTCACTCGTTCCAGGACGTCTCAAGTTCAAGCCCCCGTCTTCTTCGTAATATTTGACGACGTCGTTCCGCCGTCTTGGCGGTCATGACGGCATCGCCTGACGGGGATCAAGCGGGTGGGGCTTTATAACAAACGACAGAAATCGTACTTTTGCTTGGAATAATTCGCAATCTGCGGTCAAGCCGCTGAAATTGAGTGCCTATTTTTCAGCATAGAAGCGTTAAAATCTATACAATGCAGCAACAATGTTGCTGCGAAGGCACAGTGTTGCTTGGGGCCATTGTAATCTGTGCGCTTGGTGTCGGCCCAGGGGGCGACGAGACGCCGACCGATCCCAGGCGAATCGCGGCGAGCCCTGCTGTCCAATGTGCCTTTGACAGGCGCGAAGGTTGCGGAGCCTCGCCCTTTTCAGGTGGGAATGCGACTGGCTTGCGCGATGATGCCCTACCGGGCGGGCCGCAAAGCCGCGGCGGCTTCGGCGAACCGGCGGATCGCCGCCGGGTCGAGCTTGCCGGCGGGGACCACCCAGCTTCCGCCGACGCAGAGCACGGCAGGATGGGCGAGCCAGTCCGCGGCGGCCGCCTCGGTGATGCCGCCGGTGGGGCAGAAGCGCACCTGTCCGAATGGCGCGGCGAGCGCCTTTAGCGCCTTCAGCCCGCCCGCGGCTTCCGCCGGGAAGAACTTGAAGCGGTCGAGTCCGTGGTCGAGGCCGCGCATGATGTCGGCGGAGGTCGCGACACCCGGCAGGTAGGGAACGCCCGAGGCGAGGGCCGCCTCCGTCAGCGGCGCTGTCAGCCCGGGGCTGACGATGAACTTCGCGCCTGCCCCGATGGCAGCATCGAGGTCGCGCGCATTCAGCACCGTTCCGGCGCCGACCACCGCGCCCTCGACGCTCGACATCGCCCGGATCACGTCGAGCGCCGCGGGGGTGCGGAGGGTGACCTCAAGGGCGGTGAGGCCGCCGCCGACCAGCGCCTCGGCGATGGGCACCGCGTCGGCGGCATCCTCCACCACCAGCACGGGGATGACGGGAACGGAGCGCATCAGCGCGTCGATGGTGCTCATCGGGGTCTCCTCCGGTGTCGGTTCTGCTGATCGCGCGTATTCGGGGCGATGCTCTAGAGCATCGTCCTGGATATCGGATCCAGGCCGATACTCTAGCCTTCTGATTTCACATCGTCTTTTTCCGAAAGCCGGGGACCACCTTTCGGGACGATGCTCTAAAGACCCGCCGCCGCCAGCATCGCCGAGCCGCCGCGCTCGGCCTCGTCGGCGCCCTGGCGCATGAAGGCGAACAGCTCGCGGCCGGTGCCGACGCCGTCCGGCGGCCGCACCGCCTCCTCCCGGCTGTCCCACTCGGCCGCATCGACCAGCACTTCGAGCAAGCCCTGCTCGGCCGAGAGCCGGACGATGTCGCCGTCGCGGATCCGGCTGATCGGACCGCCGCCAACGGCCTCGGGGCTGACATGGATCGCCGCCGGCACCTTGCCGGAGGCCCCCGACATCCGCCCGTCGGTGACGAGGGCCACCTTGTGGCCGCGGTCCTGCAGCACGCCGAGCGGCGGGGTCAGCTTGTGCAGCTCCGGCATCCCGTTGGCCCGCGGGCCCTGGAAGCGCACGACCACGACGACATCGCGCTCCAACTCGCCTGCCTTGAAGGCGGCGATGACGTCGTCCTGATCGGAGAAGACGCGGGCCGGGGCCTCGATGGTGCGGCGCTCGGGGTCGACCGCGCTGGTCTTGAAGGTGGCCCGACCGAGATTGCCCTTCACCAGCCGCATCCCGCCATCCGGCTGGAACGGGCGGGCGGGGGGGCGCAGCATGGCTTCGTCCAGCGGCTCGGCCGGCGCGTCCTCGAAGGTGAGGTCGTTCCCGTCCCCCAGGAGCTTCGGGTCGCGGGCGTGATCGCGCAGGCGCGTGCCGGCGACCGTCAAAAGGTCGTCGTGCAGGAGGCCGGCATCGATCAGCGAGGCGATGACGTAGGACATACCGCCGGCCGCGTGGAAGTGGTTCACGTCGCCCGCGCCGTTCGGGTAGACCCGCGCGATCAGCGGCACCACGCCGGAGAGCCGGTCGAAATCCTCCCAATCGACGACGATGCCGGCGGCCCGCGCCATGGCCGGTATGTGGATCGCGTGGTTGGTCGAGCCGCCGGTGGCGAGCAGGCCGACGATGGCGTTGACGATCGCCCGCTCGTCGATGCAGCGCCCGAGCGGGCGATAATCGTTGCCGTTCCAGCCGATCTCGGTGAGCCGGTGGATCGCCGAGCGCGTCACCGCCTGCCGCAGCCGCGTGCCGGGATTGATGAAGGAGGCGCCGGGCATGTGCAGGCCCATCACGTCCATCATCATCTGGTTGGAATTGGCGGTGCCGTAGAAGGTGCAGGTGCCGGCTCCGTGATAGGAGGCGGACTCGCTCTCCAGCAGTTCCGCGCGGCCGACCTTCCCCTCGGCATAGAGCTGCCGGATGCGCTGCTTCTCCTTGTTGGCCAGTCCCGAGGGCATCGGGCCGGCCGGGATCAGGATCATCGGCAGGTGGCCGAAGCGGAGCGCGCCGATGATCAGGCCGGGCACGATCTTGTCGCAGATGCCCAGAAGCGCCGCGCCCTCGAACATGCCGTGGCTGAGCGCGACCGCCGTGGAGAGGGCGATGGTATCGCGGGAGAACAGCGACAGCTCCATGCCGCGCTGGCCCTGGGTGACGCCGTCGCACATGGCGGGCGTGCCGCCGGCCACCTGGGCCGTCGCGCCCACTTCGCGGGCGAACAGCTTGATCTGCTCCGGATAGCGTCCGTAGGGCTGATGCGCCGAGAGCATGTCGTTGTAGGCGGTGACGATGCCGATGTTCATGGCGCGGCCCGCGATGATCGCCGGCTTGTCCTCGCCGGATGCCGCGAAGCCGTGGGCGAGGTTGCCGCAGGCGAGCATCGGGCGGTGCACGCCCGCCTCTCTCTCGCGCTCGATCAGGTCGAGATAGGCACGGCGGCTCTCGCGGGAGCGCGCGATGACGCGCTCGGTGACCGCGGCGACCTCGGGATGAAGCTCCGGCATGGCTCGTTCGCCTCGTTCGGATATCGACGGCACGGACAGGCCCGCAAGAACGGGGCCCGCGCACCCCTTAACATGGAGAGACTCCAAACGGGATCACGCTTGTGAGAACGTTTTCATCAATCCAACTGCGAGCTTCGACGCGCGGAAATTTCAGATTGCGACGGTCTGTGCCACGTCGATCGTGCCGCCGCTCACCTCACCCGCGATCACCGCGAACGCCCGTGCGCCGGGCCTTTCGTCGAATGGACGACTACGGCCGCCGCATGACTGAGCAAGCGAGGTAGAGAGGAGATGATCGATGTGGTCGGGGGGCATCTTGACCATCACCGTGAGAAACAACGCCACCGCGTCGTCTTCGCCCGTCACGATAGCGGTCTTGTGGCCCTCTGCGCCTGAGCCGAAGATCGGCGGGGTGCCACCCGCCGATCCTCACCCCTGATCTCATACACGTTCGCATTCCTGCAAACGTCGCCGGTTCATTGAGCTGCTGCCGTCGCAGAACGGACGGAGCGAACGACGTCACGCCCCCGGCGCGGTCGCGATATCCCGCTCGACCTCGGCCGGATCGAGCACGTAGCGGCGCGAGCAGAACTCACAGGTGATGGACACGGTGCCGTCATCCGCGACCATGTCCCGCCGCTCCTCGGCCGAGAACGAGCGGATCATCCCCAACACCCGCTCTTGCGAGCAGCGGCAGCGCTCGACCACGCTCTGCGCCTCGAACACGCGCACGCCGCGCTCGTGGAACAGGCGGTAGAGCAACCGCTCGCTCGAAACCGCCGGATCGACGATTTCGTGGTCCTCGACGGTGTTCACGAGGCTGCGCGCCTCGGTCCAGGCATCGTCGTCACGGGGGGCGCCGGTGAGAATCTCGTGGCCCTCCGGTGCGTCGCCGGGCGGAAGGTCGGCCTGGCGCATCCGGTCGGGTGAGGTCGGCAGGAACTGCACCAGCAGTCCGCCGGCCCGCCAGCGGCTCTCCCCGCCCTCCATCTGCTCGGCCACCGCGAGGCGGACCAGCGTCGGGATCTGCTCGGATTGCCGGAAGTATTGGTGCGCGGCCTCTTCGAGGCTTTGGCCCTCGAGAGCGACGACGCCCTGGTAGCGGCTCTGGGTTGGCCCCTGATCGATGGTCATGGCCAGATGCCCGCGACCCATCAGGTCGGCGGCGCGCGCCTTCGGGCCGAGGGCGGCCACCGGCTCCGCATCGAAGCGGGCGGTGGCCCGCACCCGGTCGGGCGCCTCGAAATCGACCACCAGCATGTTCACCGGTCCGTCGGTCTTGGTCTGGAGCTGGAAGCGGCCTTCGAGCTTCAGGGAGGCGCCGAGCAGCACGGTGAGTGCCGACGCCTCGCCGATCAGCCGAGCGACCGCGTCGGGATAGCCGTGGCGGCGCAGGATGGTGTCGATCGAGGGCCCGAGCCGCACCGCGCGGCCGCGCAGATCCAGCGCTTCGACGGCGAACGGCAGAACGGCGTCGTCGTCGCCTTCGAGCGAGGGTGTGAAAGAAGGGGCGTGTCCGGAGCTCATGGGCTCTCCGTATCCGGGCTGGATGAAAAAGAGGAGCGGGAGGGCGGCCGGTCCGGCGCCGTCGCGTCGAACCGACGGAGGTGCACGAATCGGCGCACGTCCTCGGCGCTCCTCATATGGGGGGCACCGTGCCCCGGCGCGAGACCGGCGCATGATGCCCTCGGCCGGCCCCACCACGCAAATAGTCCGCACGCGGCCGCGCTTGTCGTTTCCGCATCGTCTTTCTTCCGGAAGTCGGCGGCCACCTTTCGGGACGATGCCCTGGCCGGACGGCTCAGAAATCCGTGTGCAGCCGCGTGCCGAAGAAATCGGCCGGGCCCCGGTCGCGGTTATAGGCCGGGTTCTCGACGTGCTGGTAGTCGAAGGACATCGTCACTGCCTTCGTCAGGTTCATCGCGTAATAGACCTCGACCGCCCGTTCCGGCGCGTAATTGTCGAGGCGGCCGTCGCCGATCAGGAGTCCGAGCCCGCCATTGGCGAAGTAGGCGCGGTGAGAGGTCGAGATCCGGTTCGCGGCGGCGCCGATGCCGACCGTGTCCTGCGGCCGGCCCCAGGCCGCGCCCTTGAGCGAGAGGCCGCCCGAGACCGAGCCGTCGATATCGGTGAAGGAGAGGTTCTCGTTGCGCCCGTCGTTGACGCTCGCCCGCGCGAACAGGCCGAGATCGGCGGTCAGTGTCTGTTCGAGATTGACGTAGGCACCGCTCTTGCGCCGAGGCTCCCGGGTCGCGGCGGCCGCCGTGTTGATGTCGGCGAAGGCGCCCGTCTGCGTCAGCGCCACGATCTGCCGGAAGTTGGCGGTGTTGCCGACATTCGAGAACAGGCCGAGGCGTAAGCGGCCCGGCTGGTCGAGCACGGGCAGCGTGTGGCGCTCCTCGAACTCGATGACGGCGCCGGCCCGCTCGAACACCCGCGGGTCGAGCACGTCGGAGGAGGGCTCCTTGGGCACCTGCGTGTAGGCGGCGCGCACCGCAAATTCCGCGCGGTTGTACTCGACCATCACGCCTTGCGTGAAACCGGGAAGGTTGGCCGGGAAGTCCCAGGCGGCCGCGGCCCACAGGCCCCAGTTCATGAAGTCCACCCGCGGGTCGTGGGCGTAGACGTTGCCGTCGAAGAAGTCGCCGAGCGCGAACTTGCCGGCGATGACCGTGATGCGCTCGACGTCGCGCGTGCCGGCGATGGAGTTCGGCCCGTCCGGCACCGCTTCCGTCTCGCTGCCGAGCCCGAAGGTCTGGCGGACGAAGTAGCGGTTCGACCGCAGCTTCGGGAAGGGGGCGCCGGCCTTCTGCGCCTCGCCGTTGACGAAGCCGGCCACGCCCAGCGTGCGCGACAGGCCGAAGCCCTGGCTGAATTCCGGATTGTAGTAGAGTTCGGTTCCCTCGAAGAGCTTGAGGCCGAGGAACAGCGTCGCGGTCGTCGTCGCCTGCGCCTGATCCGGCACGAGGCTCTGCGGCCCGCGATAGGGGGCGCGGAAGCCCGTCACGCCCTGGTTCACGAAGGTGGTCTGGCCGTGCAACGAGAAGCGGGCGTCCTTCGGGGGCTCGTCCTCTTCCTCCGGCACCAGGGTCAGCGCCTGTGGGTGCCAGATCAGCCGCGCCATCATCTGGTTGGAAACGAAGCCGGTGCGGGTCGTCACCGGTCCCCCGTCGAGGCCCGGCAGCGTGCCGAGGCCGAAGCGGCCGCTCTCGCCGAGGTCGCTGTAGCGGTAGTCGATCCCGAGCGAGAGATGCGGATCGACCGCGAACTGCACGCCGGCACCCAGCGTGAAGCCGAGATAGGAGACGTTGCGAGAGGCCGTCGCCGTCGGGCCGCCGGCCTGATCCGGATAGGTGGCGAGCACCCGGCCGTTGGCGCCCGTGAGCCCGGCGGTCGCGTAGATCAGGTTGTTGCCGAAGGCGTAGCCGAGCCGCGCGCGGGCGGCTCCGAACACGTCCGTCTTCTCGCGGATCAGCGCGAAGGGCGGATCGATCGCCTCATAGCCGAAGCCCGGTGCATCGGAGCGTGCGCCACGCTTGAGATTGGCGCCGGCGAGGTCGGCTTCGATCCCGTAGACGAGGGCCCCGTCCTGCCCGTTCCAGCCGGCAAAGGCGCCGCCGATTACCGTGGTGGCGTCGCCGCCGAGGTCGCGGCTGCCGGTGGCATCACCCGTCGAGAGCGTCCGAACGCGGCGCGCGCCGATCGTGGTCGGGCCGAAATCGTAATTGCCGAAGGAAGCGCCCGCGCTGCCCTGTACCCCGGCATAGAAGCCGGACCAATCGATGAAGCGGGGCGTTGCGCGCTCCGCGAGGTCCGCGGCCATGCCGGCGCAGGCATGAAAGCCGAGAATCGCGGCAAGCCCTGCCGAGACGGCCCACCGTTTCGCGATCGTCCCCGCGCGCGCCTTGAACACTGCGCCAGCCCCCGCCGCCACCCCTTGAGCGGCCTAGCAGATGCCGTTGCCGCCGCAATGCGCCCACGACCCGCCGAAGCACGAGGCTTCAGAACGGTTGCGCGGGCGCCACGATGTCCGTGAGAAGCCGAAACATTCGACAGGACGATGACGGACGCGCCGTCACAGCCCGCGGAGAGGTGTGCGAAGCCGGGACGATCGCACGTAAGCGGTCCCAAAAAGACAAATAAGTGCCTACGGGTGCTTGCTGCATTGCACCGTCACGCTAACTTTTGAGCGGACTTGATCCCCATCAGGTTTGTCGAACTTCAGGGCGCGCCAGCAAAGGCGCGCCCCTTTTTCCCTAAAAATGTTCGGCGAGCATCACTCCGCGGGAGCGGCCGGTACCTTGGCCGGGGCCGGCTTCGCGACGGTTTTCGCAGGGGTCGCGGCGGCCTGCTGGTTCACGTCCGGCACGCGGGTCCAAGTCTGCGAGCCGCACAGCACCTTGAGCATGCAGCCCTGAACGCTCAGTTCGCCCTCGCTTTCGCGCTCCAGGCTGACCTGATAGATCTTGCCCTCGTCGGCGTTGTAGATCTCGCCGGCAAAACCCGCATCTTCCGGCTTGAGGTTTTCGAGGAGCGTCAGCCCGATGATCGGGCGTGCCCGCTTCTTCGGATCGGGGTTCTTCACATCGTTGCGCGGCGCCCCGGCGTCATCGGTCGGAGATTTTAGCCACACCACCTTGCCGCAGGCGTTGCCGCCGCTCGGCCCGCAGCGGTCGATGCGGATCTTCGCGCGTCCGTCCCCCGTCAGCCACGTTCCGGAGAGGTCTTTGGGGGCGGCGAAGGCGGCGTTCGAAGCCAGGAGGGCGGCGAGACCGAGAGCGATACGCATGAATGGCTCCTGAGGCTGGGCCCAAAGATGGGCTGAGGCTTGCGGAGGAAGGGTCGCCCCGGCAGCGAGCGGGGGCAGGCGAACCGTCCACCCATTGAGCCGCTGCAATCCGGCGATTTTTCGGCGGTGTTGCGCTAAAGCCATGGCGGAGCCGAAAAAGGCCGAGCTTGCCGTGATTCCGCTCGCATGGGCATCCGTTGCCTGTCAGCGGGTTGACGGTGGTTGAGGGCCTACCGGTCCACCGCTATAAGCCCGGCGCGCCGGGCGCCAGCCGGGCCGTCGACTGCCGACGCGGTCGATCTCTCGGGTGGCTTTCGAGCCCGCCCTCCTTCAGCGCGTCGCGCGACCCCTTTCTCCAACGAACCGGACCGGACCATGGCCAACGAGCGCACCTTCTCCATCCTCAAGCCCGACGCGACGCGCCGCAACCTCACCGGCGCGGTCAACGCCGTGATCGAGGCCGCCGGCCTGCGCATCGTCGGCCAGCGCCGCATCCGCATGACCCGCGAGCAGGCGGAGAAATTCTACGAGGTGCACAAGGAGCGCCCGTTCTTCGGTGAGCTGGTCGAGTTCATGACCTCGGGCCCCGTGGTCGTGCAGGTGCTGGAAGGCGAGAACGCCGTCGCCAAGTACCGCGAAGTCATGGGCGCCACGAACCCGGCCCAGGCCGCCGACGGCACCATCCGCAAGCAGTTCGCCGAGTCGGTCGGCGAGAACACCGTTCACGGCTCCGACAGCGCCGACAACGCCCGGCTCGAGATCGCGCAGTTCTTCAACGACGCCGACATCGCCGCCTAAAGCATGGTTCTCGCCGGCCTTCGTAACAGGGCCGGCGAGAAACACGCTCGCGCTTGCGCGGGGCTGACCTTCCCGGCGCAATCCGGCCGAGTGTGACTCTCCTGCCCTAGCGGTGCAGGGCGAGCGGCCCGAAGAACGGAATCGATCGACGATTTCCCGTCTCTCTTCGGATTTTCGCTCCCATGCGCCTCACGTTTTCGCGCACCGGCCGCCTGCTCGTCGCGGCCGGCCTCGTGTCCCTGCTCGCCGCCTGCAACACCGCCGGCCGCTCGACGCAGTACACCTCGCTCGAAGGCTATGTGCCCGATCCGACGCTGAAGACCGCGACCAAGACCAACCTGACCGGCCGCGTGCGCCACGCCTGCACCGTCACCCAGGCCCGGTTCCAGAAGGTTCCCGAAGACGCGCTCGCCGCGCCCTGCGGCTGCTATGCCGAGCGCACGCTCTCCGCCCTCGACAAGGACGAGATCGCTTCCTACCGCACCACCGGCTACTTCAACGACAGCGCGCGCGCCAAGGCGCTGAACGCGCTCGATAGCTGCAAGCTGCCGCGTCCGGTCTGATCGGATGAGGGACGGCGCTGAGCGCCGTCCCTTCGAGAGATGCAGGGCTCGAACCCGCACCTTTGATAGCTCCCGGTCTTTCGGAGCCGGAATCTACAGCTTCTCGGTCGGCGCCGTGGTATCCCCGTCGTCCGGCTTCGGCTTCTCCGGTTTGGCCGGCTTCGGGCAGATGCCCTGGAGGCTCTTCCACTCGGCCTCGGACAGGATGCCGGGGCCGGCCGGTTTCTGCCCTGCCAAAGACCGGATCCGCGCGGACCGCTCTGCCGTGACCGGATGGGAGCGCAGGAACGAGGTCGCGTCCGGCTTCTCGTCATCCGCGTCGGTGATGCGCTCCAGGATCGCGGCGAGCGCGGCCCCGTCCCCGCCGGCCCGCTTCACCGCCGTCACCGCGTAGGCATCCGCCGTTCGCTCCGCGTCGCGTGAGTAATTCGCCGAGATCGCGGCCTGCCCGATCGTTACCAGCACCGTCGAGCCGGTGAGATCGCCGAGCACGAGACTCAGCAGGAACGAGGTGCCGCCGGCCGTGATCACCGAGCGCATCGGATCGCGGGCGGCGACGTGGCCGAACTCGTGCGCAAGGATGCCGGCCAGCTCATCGCCGTTCTTGGCCTTGGCGATGATGTCCGAGAGCAGGATCACCCGTCCGCCCGGAAGGGCGAGCGCGTTGGCAACCGTGTGACGGCGCACGGTGACCTGCGGAGTCTCCGGCAGCGCCATGCCCTCGGCAAGCCGTGCCGTCAGCCGATCGAGCACTGTCCGCGCCGCCGAATCGTTGCAGAGCGGCGGGTCGCCGAGCAAGCCGACGATCTGAGTATCGACGCTGCGTCCGAGTTGCGCTTCGATCGCCCGCGGGACCAAGGGGGCGAGCAGGTTCGAGGCCGCCGGCACACCGTAAACGGCCGTCAGCAGCACGGAGACGCCCGCCGCGATCGACCAGAGCACGAGGCGGGTCAGGCCGCCTCCGCTCTCGGTCCGGTTCAGGTCGGGACATCGCGCCTTCAGGGCTTCCGCGAACGTCTCGTCGGCGAACTCGATGCTCTCCGGTCCCTGCGTATGGTTGATCCGCATCAGGGGTGGGGCAGCGTCGGCCGCGCGCAGATCGAGCAGGCTCCAATCGCGCGAAACGTCCCCGCCGGAGACTTCGAGCCGGAACGTCAGCCTCAGCGTCACCGGCCGGGGCCGGGCGCTGAGGCCGTCGAAGAACGTGCCGGTCGTGGTGATCGCCTCCATCGGCGGGCTAGAACCCGATCTCGAGGGCGCCGCCGACATCGAGCGCGTCGGCCAGCCCCTCGTTGAGGCCGCTGGCCGGCGCGCGCGTCGAGGCGAGCACCGCTTCCAGCGCCGGCAGGTTCTCGATCTGCATCGTGGTCGCCACCGCGTGCCACAGCCTCACCGTGATGATCCGGACATAGAGCACGTTCGTGCCGAGGATGGCCCCGAGATAGAGAAGCACGCTCGATGCGATGACGAAGGCGTGGATGCCCGCATTCTCGCCGTCCATGGCGATCAACGGCACGAGAAGAGCGAAGATGATGCCGAGAACGATGATGAAGCCGATCACCGCCAGCATGTAGACGAAATAGGGGAAGTAGAACTGGCGCGCCTTCAGCGAGGAGGCCAGCCGCGCCTCACCGAGATGGGCTGCATTGAGGAACGCGCGGGTCTCGCGCGCCCGATAATAGGGGATCAGCAGGAGCGCGAGGGGAATCGACACGCTGGCGGCGATCCCGACGGCGCTGGCGTAGGACACGAGCGGCGAATCCTCGTAGGCCGGATTGAAGATGAACTTGCTCTTCTCGCTCGCCGGATCCTGAATCAGCAGATCGCTCGGGATGTCGAAGCCGGTCGCTGCCAGCAGCGCCACGACGCTCAGCAGAATCGGCAGCAGCGCGGTGATGTAGAACATCATCCACGGCATCAGGATTGAGCGGCCGGTCGCGGTCGAGCGCATCCGGCTCTGGCCGATCAGCGTGTGGTCGATGCGGTAGCGCTCCAGCGCCGCGCGCATGAAGGGGAAGGCCAGGCCGAAGCTGAAGAAGGTCGCGAGCCACCACAGGCAGGCGCGTCCGGCATAAGCGAAGCCCGACCCGTCCTGCCCGAGGCGTATGCCGCGCCAGCGCGTGCGCGAAGCTCGGTAGCGCCGGCCGCGGAACAGCGCGTATTGCCCGAGCACGAACAGGCCGATGAAGGAGATCGGCGCAGTCAGGGCCGCCAGCACGGGGCTCAGGAGACCGACGACGAACAGGACGATGTAGATCGGCACCAGGATGGCAAGCGCCACGAGGAAGCCGAGGAACAACTCCTTGCCGGTGCCGAGATACTCGGCCGGGCTGCCGGCGACGATCGTGCGGCTCCAGAAATACCGCCGCAGATTGGTGATGTACCAGAACCGGTAGATCGAGAAGGTGACCAGCGAGAGCAGGAAGCCTTTGACGACGATGCCCGTCAGCCCCGGCGCCTTCCGGTCGAACGCAATTTGTCCCGTCCGCGCCCCAGCCGGGCCCGGCACGCCTGCCAATTGATCCATCGTTGCAGTCCCCCTCGTTGCTGGGAGACTAGAATCCGTGCTGGTTGCGTTGCAACAGCCGTCGCACACAATCGTTGCTTTAGGAACGATCGGTCACTGGAAAGCCGGTGCAGCGACCGCACGCCGCTGAGTTTTCATGGTTAATTTCACGTGAAAACCACGTCGCGACCGTTTCCCGACAGCTGTTTCTGAGCCGATGGCGGACGCCGCACTCAACTCCGATTCTGCCGCTCGTCTCGCTGCGATGTTGCGCGTAGCGATACCGCGCTCACAGGCAGACCACTGAACGTGCTTTCAAAAGAAAACGCCGGGCCCGATCACGGAGCCCGGCGTTTTCACATGACGTCATCACAAGAGGAGCGAACCGCACCCCTGGGAATCGAGGAGCTTCAGCAGCAACGGAAACCCGATGTGTTTCCGACCCCGAAGCGAGCGTTCTCGCGGTTGCGAAAGAACTCCCGCTCGGTCATCGGCGCCTGATCGGGATGGGTCTTGGCGATATGGGCGACGTAAGTGCCGTAATCGCCCTGACCCACCATCAGCCGCGCGCCGTCGCAGACGCACTTGTTGAAAGCCTGAAGGCGTTCGCGAAAGCTCTGCATCGACGTTGCGGTTCCGCTCATGACACGCTCACTCCGCCGGGACGAGTCTGGGATCGGCTTCCAGCGCCGTCCAGCGATCGGCGCGGTAGGCTTTCACGCAGGCCATGACGCCGAACACCGCGATCGCCACGACGAGGCCGACGAAGAACACGGCGAGGGCCGCGTCGATGCGGTCGTTGAAGACAATCTTGTGCATGTCCGCCATGCTCTTGGCCGGGCCGAGCACCTTGCCTTCCGCGATCGCCGCCGAGAAGCGGTCGGCGTGCGCGAGGAAGCCGATCTTCGGATCGGGCGAGAAGATCTTCTGCCAGCCGGCCGTCAGGGTGCAGATGCAGAGCCAGACGGTCGGGATGATGGTGACGAAAGCGTAGCGCTCGCGCTTCATCTTGAAGATCACCACGGTCGCCAGCGTCAGTGCGACGGCGGCCAGCATCTGGTTCGAGATGCCGAACAGCGGCCACAGGGTGTAGATGCCGCCCAGCGGATCGGTGACGCCCTGATAGAGGAAGAAGCCCCAGGCGCCGACGCACAGAGCGGTGGCGACCACGCTCGGACCCCAGGCCGAGGTATCCTTGAAGCGCGGCGAGAGCAGGCCGAGCAGATCCTGCAGCATGAAGCGGCCGGCGCGCGTGCCCGCATCCACCGCGGTCAGGATGAACAGGGCCTCGAACAGGATCGCGAAGTGATACCAGAAGGCCATCATCGCCTTGCCGCCGATGGCCGAGGAGATGATGTGCGCCATGCCGACCGCGAGGGTCGGCGCGCCGCCGACGCGCGAGATGATCGAGTGCTCGCCGACATCCTTGGCGGTCTGGGCGATGACGTCCGGAGCGATGGGGAAGCCGAGCGCCGTCACCGCAGCGGCGGCGGTTTCCGGCGTGCCGCCGAGCAGGGCGCCCGGGGAGTTCATGGTGAAGTAGATGCCCGGGTCGATCACGCTGGCGGCCACCAGCGCCATGATCGCCACGAAGCTCTCCATCAGCATGCCGCCGTAGCCGATGAAGCGGGTGTCCATCTCGTTGTTGACGAGCTTCGGGGTCGTGCCCGACGAGATCAGAGCGTGGAAGCCCGAGACCGCGCCGCAGGCGATGGTGATGAACAGGAACGGAAACAGCGAGCCCGCCCAGACCGGGCCGGTGCCGTCGACGAACTTCGTCGTGGCCGGCATCTGCATGTGCGGGGCGACGACGACGATGCCGAGCGCGAGGCCGACGATGGTGCCGATCTTGAGGAAGGTCGAGAGGTAGTCGCGCGGGGCGAGCAGCAGCCACACCGGCAGGATCGCGGCCACGAAGCCGTAGCCGATCAGCATCCAGGTGAGCTGGGTGCCGGTGAAGGTGAAGGCGGGACCCCAGGTGGGGTGCTCGTTGATCTGACCGCCGCCGACGATCGCGGCCATGAGCAGGACGAAGCCGATGATCGACACCTCGCCGATCTTGCCCGGCCGGATGTAGCGCGCGTAGAGGCCCATCAGGATCGCGATCGGGATCGTCGCGCCGACGGTGAAGGTGCCCCACGGGCTCTCGGCCAGTGCCTTGACCACGATCATCGCCAGCACGGCGAGCAGGATGACCATGATCATGAAGGTGCCGAACAGGGCGATGACGCCGGGGATCACCCCGAGTTCGGCCCGGATCAGTTCGCCCAGAGAGCGCCCATCGCGGCGCATCGAGATGAACAGGACCATGAAGTCCTGCACCGCGCCCGCGAGCACGACGCCGGCCAGGATCCACAGCATGCCGGGCAGGTAGCCCATCTGCGCGGCGAGCACGGGGCCAACCAGCGGGCCGGCGCCGGCGATGGCCGCGAAGTGGTGGCCGAACAGGACCGACTTGTTGGTGGGAACGTAGTCGAGGCCGTCGTTGTGACGGTGCGCCGGGGTCTCGCGCTTCGGGTCGAGGCGCATCACCTTGTCGGCGATGAAAAGGGAATAGTAGCGGTAGGCGATGAGGTAGGTGCAGACCGCAGCCACCACGACCCAGAGGGCGTTGATCGATTCGCCCCGTTGCGTGGCGACCACCGCCAGCGCCGCAGCGCCCAATGCCCCGACCAGGGCCCAGGGCCCATGCTTCTGTATTGCGCCCATGCGACGCCTCACTCCGTCATTGGCCGCATTCTTGATGCAGGCGGCCTTTCACCGATCTGTGTGGCGCAATTTTTCCTGCGATACCAGTTGCGGTGAGCACACAGCTGCCGGTTCCCTCTGCACCCGCAGTGACATCCGCCATCCCGCGTTACCCGAACCTCGGGATGAAGGCGCCGCGATGCCGCCGACGCCCGCGCCAAGGGCAACTCGGGAAACGGGTCTCCGGACGGTGCCGATGATTCGGAGCACGGCCTCGTGCGGCCCGAACGGCATCGACCGTGGAGAGCGTGTTCGAACGTTCTAGTCGAGGACGATGACGCGGTTAGGGAGTTGATTGCCGCCGTGGCTGCCCGGCAGCTCGGCCTTCAGCACGGCACCGACCTGATCCACCGCCGAGACGAGCCCCTCGCCGAGGGCTCCGCGTTCGGCCGCACCGAGCAGCTCCGAGACGATGGCGCGCCACCGCGCCTCGTCCACGCGGGCCCGCACGCCCTTGTCGGCAACGATCTCGGCGTAGCGCTCGGCGAGGGCCACGTAGACCAAAACGCCGGTGCGTCCCCGCGTTCCGGTGAGACCGTGTGCGAAGAACTCGCGGCGCGCAGCGGCGTGAGCGCGTTCACGCTGCCAGCGTCGCGGGGTGAGGGTGATCCGGAAACGCTCGTTCAGGGTCAGCAGCAGCGTGGCGAGCACGGTCGCCGCCTGAGCGAGCGCAATCTCGCCCGCACCGAGATCGGTGAGCAGGATCAGCGGCCAGGGCAAGGCCAGGGCGACCGCCAGAGCCAAAGCGAGGCCGGGGGAGCGATAGAGGCCGGCGCTGGCCGCGACCAGCACCACGATTTCGCCGGTCGTTCCGGTCTCCGCCCGTCCGATCGCTGCGGCGATCCGCTCCCGCGCGGCGGGATCGAGGATGGTCGTGCTACCAGTCACCGGACGCTCCCCCGCCGCCGAACGAGCCGCCCCCGCCGGAAAATCCTCCGCCTCCGCCATCCGAGAAGCCGCCGCTCCAGCCACCGGACGGCCCCGGAATCACGACGAAGCCGCCGCCCCGGCCCCGCCGCCCGCCGCCATTCATCCGCGTCAGCACGACGACGAGGGCGATGATGACAATGATCCAGAAAATCACCGTGACGGGATCGACCGTGTCTTCCCGCACTGGCGCGCGGCGCTGCCACTCGTCGGCATCGCCCGAGAGGATCGGGACGATGGCGTCCACCCCCGCCTCCACCCCGCCGGAAAAGTCGCCCTGGCGGAAGCGGGGCGTGATCGCCGTCGTAATGATCGTCTTCGACAGCGCATCGGTGAGCGCGCCTTCGAGTCCGTATCCGACCTCGATGCGAACCTTGCGCTCCTTCGGGGCCACCAGCAGCAGCACGCCGTTGTTGGTCTTCTTCTGACCGATGCCCCAGGCGCGGGCGAGGCGGTTGGCGTAGTCCTCGACCGTGAGATCCTGAAGGCTCGGCACTGTGGCGACGACGAGTTGATCGCCCGTCTTGTCCTCGTGGGCCTTGATCTTGCCGTCGATCCGCGTCCGCGTCTCCGGCGAGAGGATGCCGGCCGCATCCACGACCCGGCCCGTGAGCTTGGGGAAGTCGGGCTCGGCCGCGGCGGCGAGACCCAAGGAGCCTCCAACGAGCAGCAGCGCGAGCCACAGCGCCGACAGCGGGCCGAATGCGGGGAGCCGAGCGATCCGATCAGGACGCATCATCACCGGTTCAGGGCCGGACGAACTAGAACTTCACGTTCGGCGCGCGCTCTGAGCCCGGCGTCGAGGTGAAGGTCTCCATCGGCTTTGCCTCAGGGTAGAACCATGAGGCGACCCACCGGCCGGGAATGGTGCGGATCTCGGTGTTGTAGGCCTGGACCGCCTGGATATAGTCCCGCCGCGCCACGGCGATGCGGTTCTCCGTCCCTTCGAGTTGCGACTGGAGGGCGAGGAAGTTCTGGTTCGATTTGAGATCCGGATAGGCCTCGACCGAGGCGAGCAACCGCCCGAGCGCTCCTGAAAGCTGGTTCTGCGCCTCCTGGAACTGCTTGAACTTCTCCGGATCACTGACCGTCGAGGCATCGACCTGCACGCTCGTCGCCTTGGCCCTGGCTTCCGTTACCCGGGTCAGGGTCTCCTGCTCCTGCTTGGCATAGCCCTTCACGGTCTCGACAAGGTTCGGGATCAGGTCGGCCCGGCGCTGGTACTGGTTCTGCACCTCGCTCCAGGACGACTTCGCCTGCTCCTCCAGGCTCGGCACCCGGTTGATCGCCCCGCACCCGGCCAGGCACGTCGCAAGCCAGAGCGCTGCGAGGGCAGAGACGACCCGGCTGAGGATGGAGGGGCGGGAGGGGGTCGCGGGACTGAGGGAATGTGACATGGCAGGCGATCTCTGAGGCGAGCTTGGCGGCGAAGCTGGTCTTGGAGATAGGGGCGGCTTGCCGCTGCGGGAAGGGGCGGCTCCCGAGTCGTTGCTTCAGCTTCTAAAGAGGGATTTGCCTAAAGGACTGTGTTGCGTTGAACATGTCGTTGACAATTGATCGTCAGTCTCCCTGTCCTTGTAGAAGTCTTGCGTGATGCACGCCGCTTGACAGCATGCTTCGGACAACGACTTAATATTTACATGAGCAATGCGACCGCCCTCACTCCTGCCAATCCCCGCATCACCATCACCTACTGCACGCAGTGCCAATGGCTGCTGCGTGCGGCGTGGATGGCGCAGGAACTCCTTTCCACTTTCCGCGACGATCTCGGCGAGGTCGCCCTGCGGCCCGGCACCGGCGGGGTGTTCGTGATCGAGTTTGACTCCGAAATCATCTGGGAGCGGGTGCGCGATGGTGGTTTCCCCGATGTGAAGGTGCTCAAGCAGCGGGTCCGGGATCGGCTCGATCCGGGGCGGGATCTCGGGCATGTCGATCGGGCCGGGCGGGAGGGCTGAACCGGGGCAGTTGGCACGTATGCCCGCGCTGGGGCATGATGAGCGGGCGCCATCCTCAAAAACCCTTCAGCGCAAACGCCGCGGGACGCCTTGATCCGACGCATGCTCTCCCGGCTCGGCCAGCGTGGCTTCTCCACGCAGTTCTACCTGATCATGCTCGTGATCGCGCTGATCGGCCCCGGCCTGATCTTCACCGCGATCCTGCTGACCCGCTACGCTGCCACCGAGCGCGCCCGCTTCGAGCAGGATGCCCGGGAGAACGTGCGGGGTATCGCGCTCTCGATCGACCGCGACACGGCCGGGCTCGTTTCGGTGCTGCAGACGCTCGCCACCTCGCCACGGCTCAAGGACGGCGAGTTTGCCAATTTCGAAAATCAGGCGCGCCTCGTGCGCGAGGCGGTCGGCCTCGATCTCGTGCTGCGCCGGCCGGACGGACAGCAGATCGTCAACACCGCCCTCAAACCGGGCGCCCCCCTGCCGGTGACGGCGCTGCCGGTCGACCGCGAAATGATCGAGAGCGGGCAGCGCTCCATGGTCACCGGCTTCCTTGCGGGGGCCATGCCGGATCAGGCGCATTACGCCGTCGCGGTGCCGGTGCGGATCGACGAGGTGACCGCCTTTCTCCTCAGCTTCTCGGTGCCCCTGAACCGCATCGCCGGCATCCTCGGACGCGAGCAGGTCCGGGGCTGGGTCACGGGAGTCTCGGACCGTGACGGCGTCGTGCTCGCGCGACTGCCGGAGATGCCGGGCGTGATCGGGCAACCCCGGCTCGCGACCCTGCGCCAGACGATGACGGGCACGCCCGGCGTCTGGGAGGGGCGCGACCGCAACTTCAAGCCCGTCACCGTGGTCGAGGCGCGCTCGCGGCTCAACGGCTGGACCGTGGGGGCGAGCATCCCGCGCGAACTGGTCGAAGCGCGGCTGCGGCGCTGGATCTGGGCCTTCGGCGGCTTCGGCCTCCTCGTGCTCGCCACCTCGTCGGTGCTCGCCGTCCACCTCTGGTCGCGGGTCTCGAAGCCTCTGCGCCAGCTCGCGGCGACGGGGCCGGCCCTGGCGCGGGGGCAGGCGATCCCACGGATCGCCTCGCCGATCCACGAGATCCGCCGCCTTGCCGACGTACTTTCGGAAGCCTCGCTGCGGCTGCGCACCCGCAGTGATGAGCGCGACCGGGCGCTCGCCGAGACTCAGCGCGGTCTTGCGGCTTTGCGCGAGAGCGAGGCGCGCTTCCGCCACATGGCCGATTCGGCCCCGGCGCTGATCTGGATGACCGACGAGACCGCGGAGGTGGTCTTCGCCAACATGCATTTCGACCACCTGTTCGGTCGCCCGGCCGCGGAGATGGCCGGCGGCGGCTGGGCGTCGATCGTGCATCCGCCGGATCTGCCGGCTTTTCAGGCGACGTTCCAAGAGGCGTTCGAGCACCGGCATCCGTTCCGGGCCGAGATGCGGGTCGTCGATCGCAACGGGGAAATCCGCTGGCTGCGTTGCGAGGGCGTGCCGCGCCTCGACGATCACGGCACCTTCCTCGGCTTCACAGGATGCAGCGTCGATGTCACCGACGCGAAGCGGGCCGAGGAGCATCTGCGCCTGCTCATCAACGAACTGAACCACCGGGTGAAGAATACCCTGGCCACCGTCCAATCGATTGCGATGCAATCCCTGCGGGGGCTCGATGGCGAGGAGGCGCTCGCGGCCCGCGCCGCCTTCGAGGCACGGCTGCTGGCGCTCGCCCGTGCCCACGACGTGCTGACCCGAGAGAGCTGGGAGGGCGCCGAGCTGAAGACCGTGGTGGGCGACGCGATCCGCCCGCTGGAGGCGGGAGAGGGGCAGGAAACGCGCTTCGTCGTATCGGGCCCGCGCCTTCGCCTCGCACCGCGGCTGGCGCTGTCCATCGCCATGGCCCTGCATGAACTCGGCACCAATGCCGTGAAGTACGGGGCTTTGTCCAAGGAGGGTGGGCGGGTGACGATCACCTGGACCGTGCAGCGCCGGCCCGAACTCTCGCTGTCTCTGCGCTGGACCGAGAGCGGCGGTCCGCCGGTCTCACCCCCGACCCGCCGCGGCTTCGGCTCGCGCCTGATCGAACGCAGCCTTGCCCGCGAGCTCGCGGGCAAGGTCGAGCTGCTCTACGAGCCGGACGGCGTCGTCTGCACCATCGAGGCGCCCGTGCCGCCGCCGAGCCTGCTGGAGCGCAAGGGCGGCACGCAACTTGCCGCGACGAAACCGCTGCCGCTGGCGGGGTGAAAGCCGCTCCCGGGGCGGCCCGTGCCGGGCCTTATTGGAACGTCGTCGGGTCCGGCCCGATCCGGCCGTCGGCCCGGTCGAGGCCGGCGATGGCCGCGTGATCGTCCGGCGTCAGCGAGAAGCCGAACACGTCGATGTTCTCGTGCATCCGGGCCGGCGTGGCCGATTTCGGGATCGCGACGAAGCCGTTCTCGATGTGCCAGCGCAGCACCACCTGGGCCGGGCTGCGCCCGAGGCGGTCGGCGATCCGGGTGATGGCGGGCTCATCCAGCACCTGCGCCTGGCCCAAGGGGCTCCAGGCCTCCGTGACGATGCCGAGCCGAGCATGTGCCGCGCGCAAAGCGTGCTGCTGGAAACGCGGATGCAGCTCAATCTGGTTGAGGACGGGGGTGACGCCTGTCTCGTTCACGAGCCGCTCGAGCTGATCCTCGGTGAAGTTCGAGACACCGATCGAGGCGGTGCGGCCCTCTTCCCGCAGACGGATCAGCGCGCGCCAGCTGTCGAGATAGAGCCCCCGGTCGGGACAGGGCCAGTGGATCAGGTAGAGATCGACATGGTCCAGGCCCAGCCGGGCGAGACTGTCGTCGAAGGCCTGACGCGTCGCATCGTAGCCCTGCGCGTCGTTCCAGAGCTTCGTCGTCACGAACACGTCGGCCCGGGAGACGATCGTCTCCCGCAGGCCGCGCCCGACGCCTGCCTCGTTGCCGTAGGCCGCGGCGGTGTCGATCGAGCGATAGCCGCTGCCGAGCGCCGTGCCGACGAGGGCAGGCGTTTCCGCTTCCTGCAGGCGCCAGACGCCGAAGCCAAGCTGGGGGATGGACCGTCCGTCGTTGAGAGCGATCTGTGGGACGGGATCGGGGGCTGTCATGGCGTTTATATGTTCTCATGCGCTGCCCGAGCGACAGGCCGGGGGCAGGGCACGGAGAATCGGCATGATCGTGCCTGCCGTATAGGCATCCTTCCGAGGGGCAGGCCTGCGCGCGCGTCAGAGCCAGCGTCAGTGTCCGGTGCGAGCCATGTCCGTGGCGGCTTCGAGATCCGGCATCCTGATGAGGTGCAGGTAGGTCGGATCGAAGTCGCAGAACGCCTGCAGGCGCTTGACGTCCGGAACGTGGAGCTGGCGGTCCTTCAATTGGATCAGCCCGGCAAGGCGCAGATCGCGCAGGATGCGGCTGACATGGATCGTCGTGATACCGAGGATGTCGGCAAGCATCGGTTGGGTCAGGGGCAGCGGGCAGTCCCGCTCCCCGGCCGCTCCGACGAGCTGCTGGCGCAGCAGCAACTCGCAGAACAGGTGGGCGATGCGCTTGTCGGCCGAGCGCTGGCCCATGCTGGCCAGCCATTCGCGCAGGATGCTCTCATCGACCAGGGTCGCCCACCACAGCGCCCGGGAGAGGCGCGAATCGCGGAAGACCAGGGCATCGACCCGATCCTGCGGGATGTCGGCGACCGTGCACGCGGTCAGCGCCGCGATGTAGTGGTCGGACGGGCCGAGTACGATCGATTGCAGATCGCAGAAATCGCCCGGGAGGAGCAACCCGAGGATCTGGCGCTGTCCGTCATTGATGAGCTTGTAGCGGAAGGCGTAGCCTTCGAGCACGAGGTGGACACCCGCCGCCCGGTCGCCGGCCCGCACGATATCCTGCTGCGCCTCCAGGCTGCGGCTGGATCGCGATAGGTCGGCCAGCAACGCCTTGTCGCCGGCATCGAGATCCGCGCCGTAGCGAAGCCTTAAGATCAGAGGGTTCGTGCGCGTGAGCGTCACAGTCGCGTCCATGCACGCACAACGCGGATTGCGTCGTTCCGTGCCATGGAAGCAAAAGGAGATTTTACCGGAAACCGTCCCTGCGAACGCGGTGTTCCCGCAACGGTGTCGGGCGTCATCGCCAGTCCGATTGGCCCCTTCGCAAGGGCGGATGTGGACTTCTTTGGAGCGCAGCGTGGGCTTGCTGACACGGTTGCCCGCTCGATTCGGGCGGAAACCGTGGTGGCCCGCGTCTCAGGCCGCCTTCCAACGGCGGGCGGTGTGGTTGCCGAAGGCGCGGGCGTAGAGGTTGCAGTAGTTCAGCGCCGCCCCGTCCCAGCCGAAGGAGCGGGACATGGCGCTGCGCCGCATGGTGTTGAGGCGCTTCTTCTGGCCGAAGGTGTCGAAGGCGCGGCGTATCGCCGAGGTCAGCCCCTTTGGCGAAGCCTCACCGAAGGTGAAGCCGGTGACCCCGTCCTCCACCGTATCGTTGAGGCCGCCGGTGCGGCGCACGATCGGCAGGGAGCCAAAGCGCTGCGCGTACATCTGCGCCAGCCCGCAGGGCTCGAAGCGCGAGGGCATCAGAAGGAAATCGCTGCCGGCGAAGATGCGGCGCGCCTCGGTTTCCCGGAAGCCGACATGGACGCCGACATGGTCGGGATGGCGCCCGGCGAGATCGCGCAGGGCCTCCTCGAACCGGCCCTCGCCCTGGCCGATCACCACGAGCTGGCCGCCCTCGGCGACGATCGACTCGGCGGCGCTGATGCTGAGGTCGATCCCCTTCTGGTGCACGAGGCGCGAGACGATGGCAAAGAGCGGCCCGCGGGAGACCGCCATGCCGAAAGCTTTGCGCACCTCGTCGGCATTGGCCCGCTTGCCCTTCCAGTCGTCGGTCTCGAAGCGGGTGGCGAGGTGCGGGTCGGTGCGCGGATCCCAGCTCTCGTCGATGCCGTTGAGAATGCCGGTCAGGCGGCCCTGTGCGGCGCGGGTGCGGAGCAGGCCGTCGAGGCCACAGCCGCCTTCGGGCGTGGTGATCTCGCGGGCATAGGTCTCGCTTACCGTGGTAACGTGCGAGGCGTGATAGATGCCGGCCTTGAGGAAGGAGAGTTGCCCGTAGAACTCCACGCCATCCATCTGGAAGGCGTGGTCCGGTACGCCGACCCGGCCGAGATTGTCGCGGTGGAACAGGCCCTGGTAGGCGAGATTGTGGATCGTCAGCACGCTCGGGCGGCGGATGCCGAGCCAGGACATGTAGGCCGGGGCCAGCGCGGTCTGCCAATCGTTGAGGTGCAGCAGGTCGGCCGACCAGAACGGGTCGATGCCCCCGGCCAGTTCCGCCGCCGCCCGGCTGAGGCGGGCAAACCGCAGGTCGTTGTCTCCGAAATCGCCGCGCTCGTCGCCGTAGGGCGTGCCGTCGCGCTCATACAGATCGGGGGCAACCAGCACGTAGACGCCAAGGCCGTCCGGCGTGGTGCCGAAGCCGAGTTCGCAGCCCGGAACGCCGGCAAAGCTGCCGAGCCGGGCGATCATCGTCAGGTTGTCGAGCCCGGCGAGAACCTGCGCGTAGCCGGGAATGAGAACGCGGACGTCGTAGTGGCGACGCAGGGAGCGGGGCAGGGCGCCCGCAACCTCGCCGAGGCCGCCGGTCTTCACGAAATCCGCCATCTCGGGGGTGGCGTAGAGAATGCGGGGGAGGAGAGCGTTGCCTAATCGCGGCTCGGGCTCGGAGGCGGCAGTCGGTGGATCGGTGACCCGGAGCCCACCGAGATCCACATAAGCCATCGATTGACCCCTACGCCACCGGCGCGGCTCGTGAAGGGCGGGAACCGCCGCTGCTGCGCTCGGCATTGCAATGCTCCGGAAGGCAATCCGTTCCGTTGCATCGCACAATTCAGGCCATGTTCAGACCGATATTTGTGGGTGAGTGCCTGCGCTTCCATCATGGGTTGTCTGCGCTGGGCGAATGGCGAAAGTGTCCTGCGCATCCATCCCGGTTTTAGGCGGGCTGAATGCGCAGAGTGCAGTGCCGCATCGATCAGCCCTGTCGGATTGCCGGCTTCAGGATGACGCCTTCATCGGGTGCGAGCCGGATATGGTCGTCGGCCCTGTCACCCGCCCGTCCCGAATGGGTCGAGAGCAGGATCGTCCAGCCCCCATCCTCCAAGGGGATCGTCCGTTCCAGGCTGCCGAAATTGAGCAGGATGCGTAAGACGTCGCCACCCGAGGCGCGCTCGAAGGCAAAGACGTCGGCGGCGAGATCCGCTGAGAGCGACAGGCCCCGCCAATCTCCGATCGACAGGGCCGGATGGTCACGGCGCAGGGACAGGAGCCGGCGGTAGAGCGTCAGGATCGAGCGGGAATCATCGCGCATCTCGTCGACATTGCGCCGCTTCGCATCCGCGCTGAGCGGCAGCCACGGCGTAGCGGTGGTGAAGCCCGCATTGGGTGCGTCCTCCCACTGCATCGGCGTGCGCTCGGGGTCGCGGCCATGACCGGGTTCGTTGCGCCCCCACGGGTCCTGTGCCTGCTCAGGCGGCACCGGAACGCGAGCGAGGCCGATCTCGTCACCGTAATAGAGCGTCGGCGTGCCGCGCAGCGTCAGCAGCAGCATTGCCGCGACGCGGGCCTGTGCCTCGCCGACGCGGGCGGCAATGCGGGGCTGATCGTGGTTGCCGAGCACCCAGTTCGGCCAGCCGCCGTCGGGGAGGGCCATTTCATATTCCGCCACCAAGGCCGCCACCGCGTCGGCGCGCCACGGTGTCTGGATGAGCTGGAAGTTGAAGGGCAGGTCGGCCCCGGTCAGGCCGGGCCCGTAATAGGTCACCAGCCGCTCGATCGGCAGATAGATCTCGCCGATCAGCACCCGCTCGCCGTACTCGCGCAGGACCGCGCGCATCCCGGCGATGACCGCGAGCACCTCGGGCCGATCGCAGGAATAGACCTGCTGGAAGCGGTTGATCCCGGCCTGATGCGGTTGAAACTCGGGATTGTGCGGGTTGTCGCGAAATCCCTCGTCCTTGATCAGGTGCCAGATCACATCGACGCGGAAGCCATCGACGCCGCGGGCCAGCCAGAAGCGCAGGGCGTCGTGCATCGCCGCCCGCACTTCGGGGTTGCGCCAGTTCAGGTCCGGCTGCTCGGGCAGGAAGGCGTGATAGTAGTACTGGCCGGTGGCCGGATCGCGGGTCCAGGCCGGGCCGCCAAAATTCGAGAGCCAGTTGTTGGGCGGGCCGCCATCGGGGGCGGGGTCACGCCAGATGTACCAGTCGCGCTTGGCCGCCTCGCGGCTCGCCCGGCTCTCGGTGAACCACGGATGCTCGATCGAGCTGTGGTTGGGCACGAAGTCGAGGATCACCCTGAGCTTGCGCCGATGCGCCTCGGCAATCAGCGCGTCGAAATCCTCAAGCGTGCCGAACAGCGGATCGACCGCGCAATAATCGGCCACGTCGTAGCCGAAATCGGCCATCGGCGAGCGGTAGAACGGCGAGATCCACACCGCATCGACACCGAGCCAAGCGAGGTAGTCCAGCCGTGCCGTGATCCCCCGAAGGTCGCCGACGCCATCGCCGTCGGTGTCCTGGAACGAGCGGGGATAGACCTGATAGACTGTCCCGCTCTGCCACCAAGCCGCTTCGGAGCCGTTCGTCCCGGATATCGGACCGCCCATCGGACCTCCCGCGATGCTGCCCTCGACGCCTTGCGCATCGCCCGAAGAGGGTTAGGGCCGTTCAGCAAGCCTTCAAGCGGCCGGGGTTATCTCTGGCGCGAGGCGCCGGCCGATGCGTCGGGGATGTGTCTACCATGACACAGTCCTGTGGGCACACGACTTGCGAAAGCTTTGTTCCGACGCATGTGTCTCGACAAGTCCTGCGACCGGCAACACCATGGCGGAGCAGGGCGACAGACCACGTCGCGGGTCATCGTGCCGCCGCAAGAAGCGGCCAGACTTTGCGTCCGTCCGACATCCTCGGCTGCAACGAAGGGGGATACCCAGGTGCTGAACGAAGCTCTGTCCGTTCTCGTCCGGAACGGCGAAGCGGACGCTCCCGCTTCATCGGCGAAGTCCGCAAGGGCCGCCGCCACATATGTTAAGCCCCGCCCCGTTGCCGATGGCGATGCGGTGGTTGAATTGCGCGAGGCCATCCGCGCCAAGCTCCACTATGCTCTCGGCAAGACGTCCGATGTCGCCCGCGAGCGCGACTGGTTCGCCGCCACGGCGCTGGCGCTGCGCGACCGGATCATCGACGCCTGCTACGGTGCGCAAGCCGCCGACGTGCCGGAGAAGCGGGTCTATTATCTCTCGCTCGAATTCCTGATCGGCCGGCTGCTGTCGGACGCGATGAACAATCTCGGCCTCGTCGAGACCACCAAGGCCGCGCTGCGCGACCTCGGCGTCGATCTCGCCAGCGTCGAGGGGGCCGAGCCCGACGCGGCACTCGGCAATGGCGGCCTCGGGCGGCTCGCCGCGTGCTTCATGGAAAGCATGGCGAGCCTGTCGATCCCCGCGATCGGCTACGGCATCCGCTACGATCACGGCCTGTTCCGCCAGTCGCTGGAGGACGGATGGCAGCGTGAGGCGCCGGAGACCTGGCTCGCCGAAGGCAATCCATGGGAGTTCCCGCGGCCGGAGGCAACCTACAAGATCGGTTTCGGCGGCCACGTCACCATGACGAGCCAGGGCGACCACCACATCCGCCGCCACTGGCACCCGGCCGAGACCGTGAACGCCGTGGCCCACGACGTGCCGATCGTCGGCTGGCGCGGCAAACACGTCAACGTCCTGCGCCTCTGGAAGGCGGAGGCCGATGCGCCGGTCGAGCTCGCGCGCTTCAATGCTGGCGACCATGTCGGCGCCGTGGCTGGCCGGGCCCGGGCCGAGGCGATCTCGCGGGTGCTCTACCCGAGCGATTCCTCCGCCGAGGGGCAGGAGCTGCGCCTGCGCCAGGAGTTCTTCTTCACCTCCGCCTCGCTCCAGGATCTCGTGCGCCGGCACGTGGCGGAGCGCGGCTCCCTACGCTCCCTGCCCGACCACGCCGCGATCCAGCTCAACGACACCCACCCGGCCATCGCCGTGCCGGAGCTGATGCGCATCCTGATGGAGGATCACGACCTCCCCTGGGAGGATGCGTGGCAGATCACCTCCAACACGCTGCATTACACCAACCACACCCTGCTGCCCGAGGCGCTGGAGACCTGGCCGGTGGAGCTGATGGAGCGGCTGCTGCCGCGCCACATGCAAATCATCTACCTCATCAACTGGCTGCACCTCGAAGAGCAGAGCAAGAACGCCAAGGGCGGCGCGTCGGGCGGGGCGTTCGACGTGTCCACCGTCTCGCTGATCGACGAGTCGCACGGCCGGCGCGTGCGCATGGGACCGCTGGCCTTCCACGGTTCGCGGCGGGTCAACGGCGTCTCGGCGCTTCATAGCGAGCTCTTGAAATCGACCGTGTTCAAGGATCTCCACGCGATCGAGCCGGAGAAGATCCTCAACAAGACCAATGGCATCACCTTCCGCCGCTGGCTGCACAACGCCAACCCGGAGCTGACGGCGCTCGCCGTCGAGGCCGCGGGCGAGGGCGTGCTCGACGATCCGACACAGCTCGAACGTCTGGTGCCGTTCGCCGACGATCCGGAGTTCCGCCAGCGCTACGCGGCGGTGCGGACAATCCGCAAGCAGCGCCTCGCCCAGGTCATCGCCGAGCGCACCGGCATCACGGTCGATCCGTCGGCGCTGTTCGACGTGCAGATCAAGCGCATCCACGAGTACAAGCGCCAGCTCCTCAACCTGATCGAGACGGTAGCGCTCTACCAAGCGATCAAGCAGGCCCCCGACAAGGACTGGACGCCGCGGGTCAAGATCTTCGCCGGCAAGGCGGCGCCGAGCTACGTGCAGGCCAAGCTCATCATCAAGCTCGCGGGCGACATCGCCAAGGTCGTCAATGCCGATCCCGAGATCGGCGACCGGCTGAAGGTGGTGTTCCTCCCGAACTACTCGGTGAGCCTGGCCGAAGTCATTATCCCGGCCGCCGACCTCTCCGAGCAGATCTCGACCGCCGGAATGGAAGCCTCGGGCACGGGCAACATGAAGCTCGCGCTTAACGGCGCGCTCACCGTCGGCACGCTTGATGGCGCCAACATCGAGATCAAGGACCATGTCGGCGCGGAAAACATCTTCATCTTCGGCCTCGACGCCGAAGGAGTGCTCGCCCGCGTGAGGGAGCCGGCCTACGCTACCCAGGCGATCGCGGCCTCGCCCCGGCTGGCCGCGGCGCTCGACGCCATCGCCGACGGCACGTTCTCGCCGGACGATCCGGCCCGCTTCGCGCCGCTGGTGGACGAGTTGCGCCACGGCGACCGCTACCTGACCACGGTCGATTTCGAGGATTACTGGCGCGTCCAGCGCGAGATCGACGCGGCCTGGAAGCGCCCCGCTCAATGGTGGCGGACGGCGATCCTCAACACCGCGCGCATGGCGTGGTTCTCCTCCGACCGCTCGATGCGGGAATATGCCGAGGAGATCTGGCGGGTGAAGGTGGCCTGAACCCGGCAGCCGGTCGAATCGAGAAAGGGGCAGGGCGGGTGATCCGTCCTGCCCCTTTTCTTTTGACCGAGAAGGGCAGGCAGTGCCCGATTGGTAATGCGCTGTCCGGAACAGGTTCGTCCGAACCATACCCTCATCCTGAGGCGCCCGCGTCGGCGGGCCTCGAAGGATCCTCCAGAGCCCGCACGGCTTTTGGAAGACCCTTCGAGGCTGCTTCGCGGCGCCTCAGGATGAGGGAGGTGGACCGGAAAAGCGATTTGAAGGGAGTCTAAGACTCCGGTTCGAGCGGGATCGCGTAGAACCGCGCGCCGGCTGCCGCGGCCAGGACTTCCACCGCGCCCAGCGTCGAGGGGCAGCCGGAGGCGTGCACCACGTCGGTGGTCCGCAGGCTCGGGATATGGGCGGTGAGCGGGCCTGGGCGCACATCGGGCCCCCGCTGGCGGTGGCGGTCGGCGGCGAGCGTGATGCGGGTGACGCCGGTGGCGCGCAGCCATTCGAGCGACGGCCGCATGTAGAGGTCGAGGGGATCGCGCGCGCCGACCACGAGGCAGATCTCGCGGGCCGGCTCGATGTAGCGCGCGGCGCGGGCAATCGCCCAGATGCCGGCGAATCCGGTCTCCGCCGCGACCAGCACGAGGCGACCGCCGCCGGGCCGATAGGTGCCGTTGCCGACGGGGCCCTTCACCTTCACCGCGCGGCCGGGCTCGACCGGGCAACCGAACAGGGCGGTGAGATCCTCGGCGCACTCGCCGCGCAGGTGGAAGACGAGTTCGTTCAGCTCCGCCCCGCCCTCGACGCCGAGCGTCGGTGTGAGCGTGACCGGGCGCCCGCCTTCGAGCGTGACGACGACTTGGTCACCCGGCTCGAAAGGAAGCCGCCGCTCCAGGGTCGCGACCACTTGAAGGACTCGCGGCGCCAAAGCCGTGATGGAGTCGATGCTGCCGGTGCGGCGCGCGAGCGTCCGGGCCGGCGTCTTGACCGGCCGGATCGTCGCGTCCGGATCGGGCGCGGACAGCGTCACCGCCTCCGCCCGCCGCGCCCGAACGGGTAGCCGCCGCGAGGCTGGGCCGGCGCCCTGGCCGAGGAGCCCGGTCATCGGGGCGATCACGCCGTCCGCCAGCGCGGTCTCCAGGGAGGTGTCGCCGGGGGAGACCCGCAGGGGCTGGCCGTTGACGACAAGCGAACAACGGGCGCTCGTGGGAGCACGCATGGCGGCAACCCGCTCCGATCGGATGAGAGGTGTTTTGGAAAGGATCAGAGCGGGGTGTGGATCAGGCGCTCGACCAGCGCGGCCCAGCGCGCGCGGACGGCCCGCGCCTCCTCGCTCAGCGTTTCCGCGTCCGCGAGGCCGAGGCTGGTCCGAAGCGCCTCGCTCTCCCGGCGCTCGGCGGCGAGTGCTGCCTTCATCATCGCCACTTCGAGGCGCAGGCGCACGAGATCCGCCTCATCCGCTTCGGGCGTGGAGGGCAGGGGGGCGGGGACTTCCGCCGGAGCCTCCGTCACCGCTTCGGGCGCCTCCGCAACGACCGCCCGCGGCTGTGCCGCGACGGCGAGATGCGCGTGGATGGGCCGCGTCATCAGGCGGCGCATCGCGTTGCCGGTGGGGGCCGGGCTCCTGCGTCTCGTCGCCTCGATCATCGTCCATCCTCAGTCCGGCGGGTCCGCCGCAGCGGCGTCCCGGATCGTTCGGGTGGACCTTCCCGCAACATGGTTAAGGGAGGTTTAAACAGAAGTGCGAGACCCCCGCGTCATCGCGGGATCAGGCGGCTTCGGGCGCGGCGCCGACGAGCTGGCGAGCCTGGAGCACGGTCATCGGCTCGCCGAAGGCCGCCCCTTGCGCGTAATCGCAGCCGAATTCCTGCAACACCTGCGCGTCCTCCTCCGATTCGGCGCCTTCGGCGATGGTGGCCAGACCGAGCTCCTGCCCCATCCGCAAGACCGAGCGCAGCATGGCGGTGCGGCCCTGGCCCATCTGGCGCACGAAGCTCTGGTCGATCTTGATCGTGTCGAAGGGGAAGCGCTGAAGATAGGAGATCGCCGAGTAGCCGGTGCCGAAATCATCGAGGACGAGCCCGGCGCCGAGATCGTGGATGCGGGCCAGCATCTGGGCGGCGTATTCCGGGTTTTCCATCACCAGCCCCTCGGCCATCTCCAGCTTGAGCGAGCCGGGCAGCACGCCGGTGCGGGCGATCACCGTCTTCACGTCGTGCAGGAGGTCGTGGCGCAGGAGTTGGCGCGAGGAGACGTTGACCGAGGCGAAGATCGGCGGCTCGACGTCGAGCGAGCGCTGCCAAGCGGCGAGTTCGAGCGCCGTGCGCTCGATGGCGAAATTGCCGAGCGGGACGATGACGCCGGTCTCCTCCGCCACCGGCAGGAAGGTCGAGGGCGGGATGCGTCCGAGCTTCGGGTGATCCCAGCGCAGCAGCGTCTCGAAGCCGGCGACGGTACGGTCTTCGAGCCGGACGATCGGCTGGAACAGCACCTTGATCTCGTTGCGCTCCAGCGCCTTGCGCAGATCCGCCTCCAGCATCAGCCGGTCTGAGCGTTCCAGCCGCATGTTGGCGCGGAACACCTCGATCCGGTCGCCGCCGCCGCGCTTGGCCTGGATCATCGCCATCTCGGCGTTCTTGAACACCTCCTCGCGCCGCGTCTGCCCGCTGCCCTGGTGGCCGGCGCCCTGCGCCGCCTCGTGCAGGGCGATGCCGATGGAGACGGTGAGGAACACCTCGCGGTCGGCATAGGTGACCGGAGTGGCGATGGCGCGCCGGATCATCTCGGCGAACGAAAGGATGCGGTCGGGCTCGCGCTCGGAGAGCAGGATCACCGCGAATTCGTCGCCCGCTACCCGCGCCAGGGTGTCCTGCGGGCGCAGCAGCCGGCCGAGCCGACGCGAGAGCGTGAGCAGGATCGAGTCGCCCGCCGAGAGGCCGATGGCGTCGTTGATCGCCTTGAACCGGTCGATGTCGAGGGCGATCACCGCGGGCTTCAGGCGCGGATCCTGGCTCGCCAGCGCCAGCGCGGCCTCGAGCCGGTCGTGGAACAACTCGCGGTTGGGCAGGCCGGTGAGGCTGTCATGCACCGCGTCGTGCAGCAGCCGCTCTTCGGCGGTCTTGGCTTCGGTCACGTCGCTGATCGTGCCGACGATGCGGATCACCTCGCCGTCGGTGCCGATCACCGGCCGCGCCTTCAGCCGGTACCACGCGTAGGGACCGTCGGCCGAGCGCAGGCGGAAATCGTGGGTGATGCGCCCGCGCCGCTCCTCGATCACGGTGTCGAGGGCCGCCGAGTAGCGCTCCACGTCGAAGGGGTGGAGCAGGCCGAGCCAGTTCGCCGCCGGGCCTTCGAGGGTGCCGCGCTTGAGCCCGAGCTGCGCCTCGATCTCGGGACCGGCGAAGACGCGGTCACCCGGTACGTCCCAGTCGAACACGATGTCGCCCGCCCCCGTCAGCGCCAGCGCCCGGCGCTCGGTGTCCGAGACGAGGCTGTGGCTGAGGCCGCCGCCGGCGAAAGCGTGCTGCATCACCGTGAAGCCGATCAGCATGACGATGAGCACGAGGCCGCCGATGAGCGCCGGCTGCACGAGGTCGGAGCCGATCTGCCCGGTGATGGCAAAGCCCGCCGCCACAACCCAGACCAGCAGCAGCAGCCAGGTCGGCACCAGCAGGATGGCGCGGTCGTAGCCGTTATGGACGGCCAGATACAGGATCAGCAGCAGCCCGACGCCCGCCACAGCCGCGATCGAGATGCGCGCTACGCCCGCCGCCACCGGCGGGTCGAACACCGCGAGCGCCACGAGGCCGGCGAGGAAGGTGAGCCAGAAGAAGGCGACGTGGCTGTAGCGCACGTGCCAACGCGACAGGTTCAGGTAGGCGAACAGGAACACGAGCAGGGTCGCGCCGAGCACGGCTTCGGCCGAGGCGCGGTAGATCCGCTCGGCGAGTTCGGTGACGGGAAACACCCGCTGCAGGAAGCCGAAATCGATGCAGGCATAGGCCAGGACCGCCCAGGAGAGCGCGGCGGCGGCGGGGAAGATGATCGCGCCCTTCACCACGAAGATGATGGTGAGGAACAGGGCGAGCAGCCCGGCGATGCCGATGATGATGCCCTTATAGAGGGTGAGCCCCGACGTCTTCTTGCGGTAGGCGTCCTGATCCCAGAGGTAGACCTGCGGGATGTTGGGGCCCTTCAACTCGGCGACGTAGGTCACCGTGGTGCCGGGATCGATGGTGATGAGGAACTGGTCGGCGTCGAGGCTCTCGTCGCGCTCGGGCCGGATGCCCTCGCTCGCGGTGATCGCGGCGATGCGCGAGCCGCCGAGATCGGGCCAGATCACCCCGGAGCCGACGAGGCGGAAGTGGGGGGCGACCAGCAGGCGGTCGATCTGCTCGTCGGTGTCGTTGGTGAGCGCGAACACCATCCAGTCGGGCCGCGCGCCGGCCTCGCGCGCCTTGACCGCGATGCGCCGCACGATGCCGTCCTTGCCCGGTGCGGTGGAGATCTGGATCAAGTCGCCGTCGGAGCGGTAGCGCTCGATCGTCGGCGTCAGGTCGATGGCGGGCGCGTCGAGGGTGACGCGCACGGCCTCGACCGCGTAGGCGGGCGTGGTGGTCCCGAGGAGACCGGCGAGGGAACCCGCCACGGCCGTCAGGATCGCGAGGGCCAGGGCAAGGGCCAGGGAAAGCGTGCGCAACGGGCGATTCTTGACAGCCAGCTTGAGCGGTGGGGGCGAGCGGCCAAGTCGTATCGGCGGCTCCCCGCGCCCGCAAGGCGAGCCGGCCGGGGACGCGCGGCCCGCCCACCGCTCTTTCGGCGGACCACGTCAGGCGGATCGCGTGGCTTTGCGGCCAAAACAAGTTGGGACCGGTTGCCGTGGTCTCGCTTGGGCAGGTGCGGGCGGGTAGAGCGGGCGATATGCGAATGATTGAAACACGCAGTTTGAAATCCCTCCCCCGCAGAGGGGGGAGGGCTGTTGCGCGTCCTCTTACGACCCGATGACCCTCGTACCGCCCCTCGTCGTACCGCTGGCGGCGCTCCTCTCCGCCGGTCTCATCGTGCTGCTGAAGCCGCTCTTGCAGCGCTACGCGCTCGCACGGCCCAATGCCCGCTCCAGCCACCGGGTGCCGACGCCCCAGGGCGGCGGCATCGCCATCATCGCTGCCGCGCTGCTCACGGTGGCCGTTCTCGCTGCACCGGCCGGGATCGCGCTCGGGGGCGTCGAGCTGCCGGTGTTGGCTCTCTCCGTGATCGCCCTTGCCGTCGTTGGCGCCGTCGACGACATCCGGCCGCTGCCGGCCTCGCTCCGTCTCGTGATCCAGGCCGGTGCGGTCGCCGCCGTCGTGATTACCGCCGAGGGCCGCCTGCTCCCGGACGTGCCGCTGGGGCTCGAGCGCGCTTTCACGATCCTCGCCGGGCTCTGGTTCGTGAACCTCGTCAACTTCATGGACGGGCTCGACTGGATGACGCTGGCCGAGTTCGTGCCGCCCACCGCCTTCCTGTTCGCCCTCGGCCTCGCGGGCCAATACGCGCCCGAGCCGACCCTGGTCGCCGGCGCGCTGCTTGGCGGGCTTCTCGGCTTCGCCCCGTTCAACCGGCCGGTGGCACGGCTGTTCATGGGCGATGTCGGCTCGCTGCCGGTCGGGCTGATCGTGGCGTGGCTGCTGTTCCGCCTTGCGGGGGAGGGTAGCTTGGCCGCCGCGCTGATCCTGCCGCTCTATCCGATCGCCGACGCGACGCTCACCCTTTTGTGGCGCCTGCGGCGGGGTGAGGCCGTCTGGCAGGCCCATCGCAGCCACTATTATCAGGTCGCTACCGTCAACGGGTTCTCCGTGCTGGAGACCGTCGGCTCGGTCTTCGCCGTGCAGGCGGTACTGGCCGGGCTTGCGGGCGTGACCTTGCTTTGGCCGTCTCGGACCGTCACGCTCGTCTGCCTCGTCCTCTCGGCGGGGCTGGTCGGATGGCTGCTGCGCCGGTTCGCGACGCCGCGGGCTGCCAGCGCGTGAGGGGATGACGGGTGAGCGGAAAGCTGATCGCGCTGACGGGAGCCACGGGCTTCATCGGACGCCACCTGCTGCGGGCCCTCTCGGAGCGGGGCTACCGGGTCCGCGTGCTGCTGCGCCGGCCGGTGGAGGTCCCGGAGGGCGCCAGCGGCGCCGTCGTCGGCGATCTGGCCCGGCCGATGAACATGGCCGCTGCGCTTACCGGGGTCGATGCGGTGGTGCATTCCGCCGGCCTCGCTCACGCCATGTCCGGCGCACCCGAGGACGACTTTCGCAATTCGAACACCGAGGCGACGCGTAAGCTCGCCGAGGCGGCACAACGAGCCAAGGTGGGCCGCTTCGTCTTCCTCTCCTCGATCCGGGCGCAGGTGGGATCGAGCGCCCCGGCGCCCGTCTCCGAGGCGGACGCGCCCGCGCCGACCGATCCTTACGGCCGCTCGAAGCTCGCCGCAGAGGAGGCACTGGCCGAGACCGGTCTCGATTGGGTCGCCCTGCGCCCGGTGCTCGTCTACGGCGCCGGGGTGAAGGGCAACATGGCAGCGCTGCTCAAGCTCGCCCGCACGCCCTATCCCCTGCCGCTCGCGAGCCTGACCGGGCGCCGCTCGCTGGTCTCGGTCGAGAGTCTCGCGGGCGCGGTGGCGACCGCGTTGGAGGCGCCCGGCCCCCTGCGGCGTCCGCTGGTGGTGGCCGATCCCGATCCGTTGACCCTGCCCGAGATGCTCGCCGCGCTCCGCGCCGGCCTCGGCCGCGGACCCGGCCTGATGCCCTGTCCCGTTCCGCTGATCAGCCTCGCCTGCCGCGCCACCGGCCGCGAGGCCGCCTTCGACCGGCTGTCCGGCTCGCTTGTTGCCCGCGCCGAGGGGCTGGAGGCCCTGGGCTGGCGGCCGGCGCAGGCGTCGCGGGATGGGCTCGCGGCGCTGGCGCGGGCGGGCGACTGACACCCGGATTGTTGCCGGGCGGTCACCGTCGGTGCCGATCCGACCTGTGCGGTGCCGTCTCGATTTCCCTGTCGTCGGTTTCGGCGCAGAAAGATGTACGCAACCCCAGCTCGAACTTTGAGAAACCACGGACATGGCCGATCTGACGATCGTGGCGGGTGAATGCGGCCGGGGAAGCGGTGAGTACGACACGGGTGTGTTCAAGCTACCCGGACCCTCGGATCGCGGCGCAGAGACGATTGCGGAGATCGTCGTGCATGGCGGGGTCGGCGAGAAGCAATCGACGCTCGGTCAGATGCTGGGCGGTCTGCGAGGCGGCTTGGCACTGGCGCAGCAGCTCGATTTGTCCGTCCCCGTCAATGTCGCGGCCTCGGCGCTCGGTGCCGGCCTCGGTGCCCTCGATAGCGGACCGAAGCAGAAGGCGCTGATCGAGGTGCGGTTCCTCGACGGAGCGACCCTGCTCGCGATGACCGATATCGGCATTGCGGCGCTGATGGAGAACGACCGCCGGGTCATCCAGCTCGCGGCCAACCGCCTCCGCGAGGAGTCTGCGGTGCAAGAAACGCCCCTCGATTCATCGGAGGCCGGGTTCGGAGCAACGGCGCTGAATGCGGTCTCCGACGTTGCCGGCACGACCGGAGCCACCGTGTCGTCGGCGCTCGGATATCTGAAGCGTAGGACCATCGGTTAGCGCAGCGCCGGCCCGAGGGCTGGCGGAGCGCCTTTCCTAAGCGTTCGTCGGCTGTGGAAGCGGCACGGTTGACGACTCGGGCTCGACGGCACGGTTCTCAGGCTTCGCGTTCGGAACGGCCCCGGCGCGATTGCGAAAATCCGGGATCGCCTCCTCGAACACCGCCTCCGCCGCCGCCCGGTCCCCCGCGGCCACGGCCTCGTGCAGGCGCGCGATCCACCCTTCCAGCACGGTGCGGTCGGCGAAGACGGGCTTGGCCGCCATCACGCCCTCGATGCCGGCGAGCGTCACGCGCGGCTCCTCCTTCGCGAACAGGATCTCGTTGAGCCGCTCGCCCGGGCGCGCGCCGGTGACCTGGATCTCGATGTCCTCGCCGGGCTCGAAGCCTGCGAGCCGGATCATCCGCTCTGCGAGATCCCGGATGCGCACCGGCTGGCCCATCTTCAGCACGTAGACCGCCGCGCGCTGATCGCCGGTATCGCCGCGCCCCTCCGCATCGGCGTGGGAGGCCGCCGTAAGCACGAGGTCGGAGGCCTCGCGCACGGTCATGAAGTAGCGCACCATCTCGGCATGGGTCACCGTAACGGGGCCGCCGCGGGCGATCTGCGCCTTGAACACCGGCACTACGGAGCCGGCCGAGCCCAGCACGTTGCCGAAGCGCACGGCGATGAGCCGGGTCGCCTCCGCGCCACTGCGTTCCGCGTCAAGCGATTGGGCCACCATCTCGGCGAAGCGCTTGGTGACGCCGAGCTGCGAGACCGGTTCGATCGCCTTGTCGGTCGAGATCATCACCAGGGCGCGGGCGCCCGCGGCCACCGTCGCCTCGGCGACGTTGATCGAGCCGAACACGTTGGTCTTGATGCCCTCGGCCCAGTCGCGCTCGAGATAGGGCACCTGCTTCAGAGCGGCGGCGTGGAAGACGTAGGTCGGCCGGAAATCGCGGAGGATGGCGTGCAGCCGCTCGCGGTCGCGGATATCGGCGAGCGCACCCTCGACCGCGGCCTCGGCGTGGAGCAGGGCGGGGCCGTTGAGGACGGCGTGCAGCGCCGGCTCCGAATTCTCGATGACGAGCAAGGCCGAAGCGCCGAAGGCGACGGCGCGGGCGCAAATCTCTGCACCGATCGAACCACCGCCGCCGGTCACGACCACGCGGGCGCCGGTGAGGAAGTTTTCCAGCCGCGGCCGGTCGATGGCGACGGTGGGTCGCAGGAGCAGATCCTCGATTTCCAACGGCGCGAGTTCGGCGTCGCGCATCCCCTCGCCGAGGCTGGTGACGCGGGCGAGCGGCAGGCCGAGCCGCCGGGCGCGGGCGATGAGGTCATCGGGCTCGGATTCGGGCGCCAGCGCGCTCGGCGTCGCCACCAGCCGGCGCACCGGCAGGCCGCGGTTGGCGAGATCCGCCACCACCTGTTCGAGATCGCGAAACCCACCGAGCACGGGCACGCCGCGCATCATCTGGCCCGCTTCGTCCGCCCGCGGCGAGAGGATGCCCTTCGGGGAGAGGCGCTTGACCGAGCCGGATTCGATGGCCCGCAGCACGATCTCGATGTCGGCGCCGCGGCCGAGCAGCAGCGTCGGCGTGGTGGCGGCCCGCGCCTGGCTCTGCCGCGAGCGGGCGTATTTCAGGTAGCGGAAGGCCAGCCGCGGCCCGCCGAGCAGGAAGATCTGCAAGACCCAATAGAGGAGGATCGCGACCTTTCCGAAGAAGTAGAACCCGTAGAGGTTCGAGGAGACCAGCACGTAGTCGAGGACGAGCAGAGTCAGCGCGGTGACGCTGGCCGCGCGCACGATGCCCGCGAGGTCGGGCAGCGAGGCGAAGCGCCACTTGGTGCGATAGAGCCGGAACCATGCGTAGATCAGCCCGGCATAGGCCAGGAACGGCGGCAGCAGCAGCGGCAGCGCGTGCAGGCGCTCGGCCAGCGCTCCGTCCTGAAAGCGAAAGACGAAGGTCAGCACCACGGCCGCCGCGGTCGCGGCGAGGTCATGGACGACCATCACCGCCGTCTTGAAGGTGCGCTTCTGCATGGTGCTTCGTGTCAGAGCATCGGCCCGAACGATGGAGACCGGTTTTCGGCACAAGGCCGATGCTCCAGGCGGAGCGCGGTATCGGCGCCGACCGGGGGGATTGTCAACGCGCGGCGCGGACCGCCTTGGCCACCGCCCCATCCCCTTCGTCGAGATCCGGGGCGTCGATGTGGCGATAGCGGGCCTGGATCAGGCCGAAGGCGCCGAAGGCGAAGTGGCCGGCGGCGACGATGGCGAGCAGCACCCAGCCGTAGGGTTGCGCCCGCAGCGCCGAGAAGGCGCCCGAGAGCCCCGAGGCGTCGGAAGAGGCCTGCGTCCAGGCTGCGGTGAGGACGAAGCCGCCGATCATCAGGAAGACGAGCCCTCGCGCCGCGTAGCCGAACCGGCCGAGCTGGTCGATCCAGGCCTCGGAGCCGGCGGGAAGGGAGAGTCGTTCGGTGACGTTGCCCTTCCAGGCCTTGGCGGCGTAGCCGATCCCGGCGGCGGCGATGCCGAGCCCGACGATCCCGACGAGCCAGGGGCCGAGGGGCTGGTCGAGCAGCCACTTGGTCCAGTCCCGCACACCGTCGCCGCCGGCCGAGGCGCGGCCGATGCCGAAGGCGAGGCGGGCGGCGGTGAGGCTGAGGCCGGCATAGATCACGGCGCTGATCAGGTGGGCGCCGCGCACGGCGAGCGCCTTCGGCGAGCGCCCGCGCCGGTCCGCATCTGTCACGCCTTCGAACAAGCGCCATACGGCGAAGCCCGCGAGCCCCAGCGCGATCAGCCCGACGACGACGGCGCCGAACGGGCCGCCGAGCACGGCACGGATTGCGCTCTTGCTGTCGCCGGCCGAGCCGCCCTGTCCGAGGGCGGCGAGCACGGCGAGCGCCCCCACGACGCAGTAGACGAAGCCGCGCGCGCCGTAGCCGAAGCGGGCGAGGTGCTCCAAGGCGTTGTCGTTCCGACTCCAAGCCATCCCGGTTCAGTCGCGCTCGCGGTCGGGCTTGCCCGCCAGCGCCACGTAGAAGCCGAGCCCGTCGCCTGACGGCAGCGTCTGGAGCCGCTCAATCCAGCCGCGGCGCTTGGCGTCGAGGAGCTGGCGCCCGATCGGCTGGAACAGGGTCTCGCCCCCGCCCTCCGGCGGCGGATCGAGGCGGATCGCCACGGTCTTGCCCTTGGCGAAGCGGCTGCGCTCCAGCATGTCGGTCAGCGAGGCCTCCGCGGTCGGGCGGTTGGTCCCGCGCAGGTCGAGCACCGATTCCGCATCGGTGACCCCGAGCGAGCCGCGCAGCTTGTTGGCGTAGAAGTCTTCGAAATGGGGCAAGGCCGGTCCCGCGCGGGTTCGTCGTCTAGAAGGCGATGTCGTCATAGATCTCGGCAACGGCCAAGCGGCCGCCGAGTTCGGGCAGGTCGATCGCGCCGCCCAAGTCCCTGGCCTCGAATGCCCAGCCGCTATCGGGTTCTCGCCGCCACACCTCGACACGCGGCTCGTCCTGATAGGCGATCAGGAACAGTTTGAGCGAGGCGATGCTGCGGTAAAAGTCGGTCTTGAGGCCGCGGTCCCGGCTCATGGTCGATGGTGAGAGGACTTCTGCCACGAGGACGGGATCGCGGGCATAGCCGTCCTTCAACGAGGGCCCGCAACGCACCACCACGTCGGGGATCGGTGCGAAGGTGTCCATACTGTCGCTCAGCACAGCGATTCCGGGAATCGCGCGGCAGCCGCGGTCGCGTCCGAACGGTCGAAGATGCCGGACCGAGTTCGCGACGATCTGCTGATGCCGCGCACTCTGAGGCGCCATCAGCACCGGCTCGCCGTCGATTAACCCCCAGCGCTCCTCGTCCGGAAGGTCGGCGACCCAGGCTTGATACGCCGCCACCCGCATGCCGGGGTCGCGCCGAAGGGCGAGCGCCATCGTGAGACCTCCGAAAACGATCTCGATGCTAGCACCGCCTCCGAGCCAAGCAAGCGGCGTGCGTCGGGGGGTCAGAAGCTGAGGCGCGCATGGATCTCCGCCACGGACAGCATGCCGCCGAGTTCGGGCAGGTCGATGACCGCGCCGGGCCCGGCGACTTCAACCGTCCAGTCCGGCGCCCGGCGCCAGACCTCCACCCGCGCTTCGTCCGGCTGCACGAGCAGGAGGACGGCGAGTGACGGAACGGACTGATAGAACTCAGTCTTGCGCCCGCGGTCGAGCACGAGGGTCGAGGGGGAGAGGACTTCCACGACGAGCAGGGGGTCGCCGGTATAGCCGTCTTTCGGCGGCTCGCCGCATTGCACCACCACGTCGGGAATCGGCGCGTAATCGTCCATGGCTTCGCTCAGGATCGCGAGACCCGGATAGGCGCCGCAGCCACGGCGCTCGGCGAGATCATCGAGACGCTTGGCGATGTTCATGACGATCCGCTGATGCCGCCCCGTGGCGGGTGACATCAACAGCGGCACGCCTTCGATCAGTTCCCAGCGCTCGTCGTCCGGACGCGCGGCGGCCCAGTCCCGATACTCGGCGACCCGCATGCGGGTATCGCGACGCGCGGCGACAGCCATCGCTCAGCCTCCTGTGCGAAGGCACGCACCGTAACAAAAAAGGGCCGCCCCGGACAGGGCGGCCCCTCAAAGCTTTCGTTCGAAGAACCCTCAGCCGTGCACGAGCACGTTGCGGAACTGCCAAGGATCGCTCGGGTCGATGTCCTCCGGGAACAGGCCGGGGCGGTCGGTGAGCGGGGTCCAGTCGGTGTAGACGCCCACGACCGGGCCGAGATACGGCGTCTGCACTTCCAGGCAGCGGCGGAAGTCGATCTCGTCGGCCTCGACGATGCCGGCCTCCGGGTTCTCCAGTGCCCAGACCATGCCGGCGAGCACGGCGCTCGTCACCTGCAGGCCGGTCGCGTTCTGGTAGGGGGCGATCCGCCGGGTCTCCTCGATGGAGAGCTGCGAGCCGTACCAGTAGGCGTTCTTCTTGTGGCCGTAGAGGAGGACGCCCAGCTCGTCGATGCCGTCGACGATCTCGTTCTCGTCGAGGATGTGCTGGCGCTCCTGCACCTTGCCGGCGTTGCCCCACATCTCGTGCAGCGAGAGCACGGCGTCGTTGGCCGGGTGATAGGCGTAGTGGCAGGTCGGGCGGTAGACCGCCTCACTGCCCTCGCGGACCGTGTAGTAGTCCGC
This sequence comes from Methylorubrum extorquens, assembly GCF_024169925.1. Lineage (NCBI taxonomy): Bacteria > Pseudomonadati > Pseudomonadota > Alphaproteobacteria > Hyphomicrobiales > Methylobacteriaceae > Methylorubrum > Methylorubrum extorquens. The sequence goes on along the minus strand of NZ_JALJXF010000001.1, from coordinate 4,014,110 downwards.
GATCGAGATCGCCTCGTTGTGGGTCACGAGGAAGCCGAACTGCGCCTGCGCGGTCGGGGTCCAGGAGCGCACGCGGGTGTCGGCGCCGGGCTGGAGCAGGAAGATCGCGCAGCGCGAGCCCTTGGTCTGCTCCTCGGCATTGGCGGGCTTCCAGGTCTCGTGCGTGCCCCAGCCGAGTTCGGCCGGCTGGTTGCCCTCGGAGACGAAGCCCTCTACCGACCAAGTATTGACGAACACGCCCTGGGGCTTGGGGTTCTTGGCGCGCTGGGTGTCGCGCTCGGCGATGTGGACGCCCCTGACGCCGAGCTTCTGCATCAGCCCGGCCCACTCCTCGCGGGATTTGGGCTCCGGATCGGTGACGCCCGTATCCGCCGCGATGTTCAGGAGCGCCTGCTTGACGAACCACGAGACCATGCCGGGATTGGCGCCGCAGCACGACACGGCGGTCGTGCCGCCGGGGGCGGCGCGGCGGGCGGCGAGGATGTTCTCGCGGAGCGCGTAGTTGGTGCGGTCGGCCTGGCTCAGATCCTTGTCGAAGTAGAAGCCGGCCCAGGGCTCGGCCACCGTGTCGATGTAGAGCGCGCCGAGTTCGCGGCAGAGTTCGAGGATGTCGCGCGAGGAGGTGTCGACCGAGAGGTTCACGCAGAAGCCCTGGCCGCCGCCCTCGGTGAGGAGCGGCGTGAGGACGTCGCGGTAATTCTCCTTCGTCAGCGCGACCGTCTCGAAGCGCAGGCCGTGCTTCTCGGCCAGATCCTTATGGGTATCGACCGGATCGATCACGGTGAAGCGGGCGCGGTCGTACTCGAAATGGCGCTCGATGAGGGGCAGGGTGCCCCGGCCGATCGAGCCGAAGCCGATCATCACGATCGGGCCGGTGATGCGACCGTGGACGGGCCAATCCTTCTTCGGGCCATCGGACATGCGCGGACACTCCTGTCGGGCTGCTCGTTGTTTGAGAGCGGCGTGATTGATGCTTGGAAGTGACGAGCGGATGACGGTTCGACGTCTGCCGGTCAACCGGTCGATCCGTTCGGATGTTGCGGAACGGTGAAGATTCCAGGGTTTCAGCTATGAGGTGAGTGCAGGTCTGGGACCGGATGGCGTCGGAGGCGTGCGCCGAAAAGTCGGCTTATGCTGCACCGCAACAAGGGAGTGACGCTCAAGGCCGACAGCACGCACAAGGAACTCGCACCATGCTGACCGTCCTCACCGCACCGTCCATCCATCCCGAAATCGAGACGATCGATCGCGATCCGGGCATCATCACACTCCTCGCCGCCCTCGTCCGCGCCGGACGCACGGCCGCCGGTCAGGCCCGCGCCTTCCACGAGGGGGCCAGCCGCCTGTCCTTCTCCGCGACCGCGTGGCCCTATCACCGCTGAGCCGGTGATCCCGGCCCTTTCCACGACGACCACCCGAGACCGAACCAGGGTCCGCCGCCGTTCCTGCGCGTCGATGGGCCCTGTTTCGCACGTGATCGCGCACTCAATCCGATAACGGGAAGCGGGCGCCGTAGCCCGGTCTCGCCTCAGGCGGCGTGTCGTCGCGCCACGACCGCGGCGGCCTCGGCCGCGACCTCCGGCAGTTGCTCGAACGCGCCGGTCGCGCGCAGCACGCCCTCTGCGCCTGCGAGTGCTTTGGCCGCCAGTTCCAGTCCGAGGAAGCGCTCGCGCTCGAACGGACCGGGCATGTAAAGCCCTGCCGTCTTCTCCGGGGCGAAGCCGAAGCGGGCGTAGTAGGGCGCATCCCCCACCAGCAGCACGGCGCCATGGCCGAACGCCGCCGCTTCGGCGAGCGCGGCCCGCATCAGCGCTCCGCCGAGGCCGGTGCCCTGAACCTCCGGATCGACCGCGAGCGGGCCCAGCAGCAGGGCCGGCCGGCCGCAGCCGGTCTCGACATCCCACAGCCGGACGGTGCCGACGAGCTTCTCCCCCCGGACAGCCGAGAGGGCGAGGCCGCGCGCGGGAAGACGGCCCTCGCGAAGGCGCTGCGAGGTCTTCAGGAAGCGGCCGGGGCCGAAGCAGGCGTCGAGCAGGTGCTCGCGGGCCACGACATCGGAGGCGGTTTCATTGCGGATCTGGATCACGGCCGTACCCTCCCAGGTCGCTGAGAAGCGGGGGGAAACAGCCCTCGCACCCGCCGAGGCGGGCCGTCCGGGACACAACGACATGCGCGTCTCGTGAGACGCGCGGCACTTCTGGCGGAAGAGGCGTGAACGAAGCCTGACCGCGGCCGGCCCGCCGGAGCGGGACTGGCCTCCCGGTTCAGATCACGATCTGCTCGAGGGGCGGGAAGCCGTTGAAGGCGACCGCGGCATAGGTCGTGGTGTAGGCGCCCGCGCCCTCGATCCACACCTTGTCGCCGATCGAGAGGGAGACCGGCAGCGGGTAGTGGTTCTTCTCGTAGAGCACGTCGACCGAATCGCAGGTCGGGCCGGCGACGACGCAAGGGCTCATGCGATCCTCGTCGTGGTCGGTACGGATCGCGTAGCGGATCGACTCGTCCATGGTTTCGGCCAAGCCACCGAACTTGCCGATGTCGAGATAGACCCAGCGCACCTCGTCCTCGGCCTCCGACTTCTTGGAGACCAGCACGACTTCAGCCTCGATCAGGCCGGCATTGCCGACCATGCCGCGGCCCGGCTCGATGATCGTCTCCGGGATGCGGTTGCCGAAATGCTTGGTGAGCGCGCGGAAGATCGCGTCGCCGTAGGTTTCCACGCCCGGCACCTGCTTGAGGTACTTGGTCGGGAAGCCGCCGCCGAGGTTGACCATCGACAGGCCGATGCCGCGAAGCGCGCATTCCCGGAAGATCTCAGAGGCCGAGGCGAGCGCCCCGTCCCAGGCTTCCGTGTTGGCCTGCTGCGAACCGACATGGAACGAGACGCCGTAGGCATTGAGGCCGTGCCGGTGGGCGTGCTCCAGCACGTTCACCGCCATCTCCGGCTCGCAGCCGAACTTGCGCGAGAGCGGCCAGTCGGCGCCCGCGCCGTCGCAGAGGATACGGCAGAACACCTGCACCTCACCGGCCTCGATGCCGGCCGCCTCGCTCGCACGAACGATTTTCTCGACTTCGGCCTGGCAATCGACGGCGAAGAGGCGGATGCCGAGCTTGAGCGCGCGGACGACGTCGCGCTCCTTCTTGATGGTGTTGCCGAAGGAGATGCGGTCGGCGGTGGCGCCGGCGGCGAGCGCCATCTCGATCTCGGCCACGGATGCCGTGTCGAAGCAGGAGCCCATCTCGGCGAGCAGGCGCAGCACTTCCGCGGCCGGGTTCGCCTTCACGGCGTAGAACACGCGGGTGTCGGGCAGCGCGCGGGCGAAGGCCGTATAGTTGTCGCGCACGACATCGAGGTCGAGGACCATCACCGGGCCCTCGTCCCGGCCGAGGTCGCGGCGCGCGCGCAGGTAATCGCGGATGCGATCGGTCATTGGTCGTCCCCACCACAGGTTCGAGGCGCCGTCGAGGGCGCGAGATCGAATCGTGACGGTCCCGGAAGGACCGTCGGCGTCAGGGGGCGATGCGTCGCTTCCGCTTCGCGCTTTGGAGACGCGGAACGGTCAGCGGGCGCGAGAAGCACCCCGGAAGCTGCCGTGGATTGGATGGGGGAACCCCAACCGCACGCCGGGCAAGGATAAACAAGCCTCTTCGGTGTCGGCCTTTGGAGGGCCGACGAGACCAAAAAAGCCCGTTCGTCGTTGCTTTAAGCTGCGTCCCCCGTGGAGAGCGGGGTTCGCCGGTTTCGCCTCCGGCTGCCGGTTGTTGTTAGGGTCTGGTGTCACCACCCGGATGCCGGCCGTAGGGATCCACCCTTTACGACCATCGATCCTTTAAGACCCCTGGCGGCTGTCCGGCAGTTGACCGGATGCCCACCAACCGACACGCGGCCACAGGCACGTGCGAAATTGGGCAGGCGGCATATACGGCCGGGTGCTCTCGACCACAAGGGAAAAACGGGTCCGCTCCCCCCGATTTACGGCCGGATCGGACGAGACTTCGGCGCGGCGCGCGATTGTTGCGCAAAAGACGCAGCTCCGCATCGCACAAGCCCGGCTGGCCCCTTCCCAAGCCCGACCGAAGCGGCCATTGAACCGTGGCATTTCGGGATGGGATCATGATCCGCGCCAAAGGCCATCACGCCCCCAACGGCCCTGCCAAGCAGGCCGTGCCGACGGGCGTGCCCTCGCGGCGGGGCGTGATGTCCGGGCTGGCCGCCGCCGGCCTCGCCGCAGCCCTGCCGGCTTGCGCTGAAGAGGAGGCAAGGAGCCTTCCTTTCGAGCCCGGCATGGTCGAGCGCCGGGCACAGGCGCTCGCAGCGCAGCCCTTCGACGGCCGCTTCCCGCCGCTGCCGGCACCACTCGCGGGCCTCGATTACGACGGCTATCGCGACATCCGCTTCCGGAAGGACCATGCGTTGCTCGGCGAGGCCGGCGGGCCGTTCCGGCTTCAACTGTTTCACCGCGGCTTTCTCTATCCGCGCCCGGTCTCCGTGAGCCTCGTGCGCGACGGGATCTCCACGCCGATCCCGTACGATCCGGCTCTGTTCGATTTCGGCCGAACCCGGATCGAGGGGACGCTGCCGAGCGACCTGAACTTTGCCGGCATCCGCATCCACGCGCCACTGAACCGACCCGACCGCCTCGACGAACTCATCGTCTTCGCCGGTGCCAGCTACTTCCGTTTCCTCGGCCAGGACCAGCTCTACGGCCTCTCCGCCCGCGCTCTCGCGATCGGCACGGATTCCGACAAGGAGGAGTTTCCGTTCTTCCGCGCCTTCTTCATCGAGGTGCCGCCCGCGGATGCGAAGACGCTGACGATCCACGCCCTGCTCGACAGCCCCTCGGTGGCCGGCGCCTACCGCTTCACGGTCGAGCCGGGCCGAAACACGACCGTGCGGGTGAGCGCGACGCTCTACCCGCGGCAGGATCTGTCCTCCGTCGGTCTCGCGCCGCTGACCTCGATGTTCTTCATCAGCGAGACCGATCGCGGCCACAGCGACGATTACCGGCCGGAACTGCACGATTCGGACGGGCTCCAACTCGCCACCGGCGCCGGCGAATGGCTGTGGCGGCCGCTCGACAATCCGCAGGGCCGGCGGATCTCGACCTTCCTCGACCACGACCCCAAGGGGTTCGGGCTGATGCAGCGCGACCGCGACTTTGCCAGCTACCAGGATCTGGAAGCCGGCTACGAGCGGCGTCCCGGTTACTTCGTCGAGCCGGAGGGCGCCTGGGGCGAGGGCAGCGTCGTGCTGATGGAACTACCGACCGACAACGAGACCGCCGACAACGTCGTCGCCTTCTGGCGCCCGAAACAGCCCTATCCGGCGGGCAAGCCGGCGCGGCTCGCCTACACGATCCGCTCGCAGACGGGCGAGGATCTCCACCCGAACGGCAAGGTCATGAACACCTTCGTCGCCGAGCCCGCCGCGAGCGGCGCCGCGCGGCGGGCCGCGGACGCAGCCGCCCTGCGCAACCGGCGCTTCCTGATCGACTTCGGCGGTGGGGCGCTGGCAAAGCGTCTCGGCGATCCGGCGCCGCCCGAAGTCGTCGCCAGCGCCAGCCGGGGCCGGATCACCGCGACCTCGATCGTGCCGAACCCGCATGTCGGCGGGTTTCGCGTCGCCCTCGACGTGCAACTCGACGGGCCGGGCGCGACCGAATTGCGGGCCTATCTGAGACAGGACGATCAGGCTCTGACCGAGACATGGTCCTATCCCTGGAGCGTAGCGTGAGCACCCGCAGCGAGCGTATCGCCGCCCGCCTGCCGGTGGAGGTTCGGCCGGCCCGACTCGCCGACCTCGACGCGCTCGTCTCGCTCGAACACGCCGCTTTCAGCACCGACCAGGCCGAGCGCAGGGCGATCCGCCACGCGATCCGCTCGGTCAGCATGACCCTCCTCGTCGCCGTCGCGCGCGAGCGGGCAGAGGGCGGTGAGGTCGAGATCCTTGTCGGGGCCGCCACGACGGAGCGGCGGCGCACCAGCCGCGTTGCCCGGCTCTCGTCGCTCGCCGTCGCGCCCGCCCGCGCCGGCCTCGGGCTCGGGCGCCGCCTGCTCGAGGCCGCCGAGGCCGATGCCCGCGCCCATGGCTGCGAACGGCTACGCTTGGAGGTGCGGGCCGACAATGGCGGCGGCATCCGGCTCTACGAGCGGGGCGGCTATGCGCGCACCGGGACGAAATCGGACTACTACGAGGACGGCATGGAGGCGTGGTGCTACGAGAAGGCACTGCCGGAGGGGTAACGTTGGCTTGTGCACCGCAGCGCAGGTGCGCCAGCGCACTGGCGAACGGGTCGGCCAGATACAAGTTTCAGCCCACCCGAAGGCGGCTCTCGCGCCTGCACCGCAGCGTTTTTGAGAGCCGCTCCCTCTCGATAGAGTATCGAATGCCCTCAATCTTTGACCCGATCACGCTCGGCGCGTTGAAGCTGCCGAACCGTATTCTCATGGCCCCGCTGACCCGCGCCCGCTCGACGCGGACCCACGTTCCGACGCCGCTGATGGGCGAGTATTACGCGCAGCGCGCCAATGCCGGCCTCATCATCTCCGAGGCCACCGGTATCAGCCAGGAGGGGCTTGGCTGGCCCTACGCGCCGGGAATCTGGTCCGATGAGCAGACCGAGGCCTGGAAGCCGGTGGTGAAGGCCGTGCACGACGCGGGCGGGCGCATCGTCTGCCAGCTCTGGCACATGGGCTACCTCGTCCATTCCGATTTCCTCGGCGGCGAGGCGCCGGTCGCCCCCTCGGTCGCCACCGCGCCCGACGAGGCGCACACCTACGACGGCAAGAAGCCCTACAGCCAAGCGCGGGCGCTGCGCGAGGACGAGATTCCGCGGCTCATCGCCGATTACGAGCGCGCGGCGAAGAACGCTGTCGCGGCAGGCTTCGACGGCGTGCAGATCCACGCGGCGAACGGCTACCTGCTCGACGAGTTCATCCGCGACGGCAGCAACAAGCGCAGCGACCGCTACGGCGGCTCGGTGGAGAATCGTGTGCGGCTGGTGACGAAGGTGGCGCAGGCGGTGGCCGGCGTGGTCGGCGGGGACCGCACCGGCATCCGCTTCTCGCCCAACGGCCCGATCCAGGGCGTTGACGATTCCAATCCGCACGAGGTCTTCGGCTTGGCCGCCGAGATGATGGAGCGCGCCGGCCTCGCCTTCATCGAGATGCGCGAGCCGGGTCCGGACGGCACCTTCGGCAAGGCGACGGTGGCGCCGGTGGCGCCCGTCATCAAGGAGCGCTTCGGCGGTCCGGTCATCCTCAACTGCGACTATGACGGCGAGCGCGCCAAGCAAGCGGTTGCCTCGGGCGAGGCGGACGCCATCGCCTTCGGCCGGCCCTACATCGCCAATCCCGATCTGGTCGAGCGCATCGCCAAGGGCCTGCCCTTCGCCAAGGACGACATGAAGACTTGGTACAGCCAGGGGCCGGAAGGCTACGTCGATTACCCGGCGCTGTCGCAGAAGGCGGCGTAAGGCGAGCGCCGGCCCGCCGGGCCGGCGTCGAACGATCGAAGGCAGGAGGCGGTCCCACGCAAGCGGGGCCGCCTTCCGCCGTCTTGCAGGCCCACGTCTTGGAGAGGCCCGATCCCGTGAGCGCCAGGACCCCGGAGGACGCTGCGGCTGCCCGTTACCGCCTCGTCGCCTTCGACTTCGACGGCACGCTCGCCGACACCTTTCCCTGGTTCTGCGCCAACCTCAACGACGTGGCCGCGCGCTACCGCTTCCGCCGGGTCGAGGCGAGCGAGTCCGAACGGATGCGGGGCTTGAGCGCACGGGCGATCCTGAAGGATCTCCGCATTCCCGCTTGGAAGGTCCCGCTGATCGCCCGTCACATGCGCGCGCTCGCGACCCGCGACGCCCCTCAGATGCGGCTGTTTGCCGGCATTTCGGAGATGCTCGCGGGGCTCGATGCGGCGGGGTTCACACTGGCCGTCGTGAGTTCCAACAGCGAGGCGAATGTCCGCTGTGCTCTCGGCGCGTCGGCCGGTGACATCCGGCACTATGCCTGCGGTGCCTCGCTGTTCGGCAAGGCGCGCCATCTGCGCGCGGTCGCGCGGGCGGCGGGCATCGATCCCGCGGCGATGCTGGCGGTGGGCGACGAGATCCGCGACGCGGACGCGGCGGCGCAGGCCGGATGTGCCTTTGCCGCGGTGGCCTGGGGCTACAACAGCCCCGCGGCTCTGGCCGGTACGAGGCCGGCCTTCCTGTTCGCCGAGCCGGACGCGGTTGCGCGGGCCCTGGTGGGCCCGCCCGGACGCCCTTACTGACCGGCGCGGGCGCCGGGGACGACCGAGGCGCCGGCGCCGCTGCCGAACGGCTCGTAGCGGGTCAGGCCGCGGAAGAGCTGGCTGATGAATGCACGGTCGGAGCCGCTGGCCGGCGTAGTGCGCTCGATGAAGTCGAACACGCGTCCGTCCTGCAGGCCGTAGAGCGCGACGCGCTCCACCTTCATGCCGGCGTTGAAGTAGACCGCCGTGACCTTCTGGTCCTCGATCTGCTCGCCGAGGAACATCACTGTGCGGCGGGTGTTCTGGCTGATGTAGTACCAGGACTTGTTGCCGACCGTGGAGACGGTGGACGGGGTGCCGAGGATCTGCAGCACCTGTTCGGCACCCATGCCCGGCTTCACCGTGGCCAGGGCCGCCTGATCGATCTGATAGCCGTGGCGGATATCCTCGCCGATGCAGCCTGATACGCCGATCGCGACGGAGCCGAGAACGGCCGCGCGGGCAAGCGACGAGACGAGACGGCGCGACATCGGCCCCCCTGATTTCCAGCCAAAAAGGGCCTGCATCCGCGGCGCGTTTCAACTCGCGCGTCTTCGGACTTGCACCCTGGTCCGCGGTTGCCGTACCGCGGGGTTATGGCTTTGACAAGGCAAGCTCGGCCACAGCGTCGGCACATGCGGTGGGACCGAACCCATCACCGTGGATATCGGATCCGCGGAGATGGGTTCGGCCTCGATCTTCGCATCGTCTGCTTCCGAAAGCCGGCCGCCACCTTTCAGGACGACGCACGATGATCGCGGGCTTATTCCGCCGCGCCGACCGGCGGCGGCGGACGATCCAGTCGCTGCATCGGACAATCGGCGAGGCCGCACGCCGGCCCGGCCTCTATACGGCGCTCGGCGTGCCCGACACCGTGGAGGGCCGGTTCGAGGCGTTGAGCCTGCACGTCATCCTCGTGCTGCGCCGCCTCGGCCAGTTGCCGCCGCCGGCCGCGGACGTGGCGCAGGATCTGGTCGATTCCGTCTTCATGCAGCTCGACTCCGAGCTGCGCGAACTCGGCATCGGCGACATGGGCGTGCCCAAGCGCATCAAGAAGCTCGGTGCCTCGTTCTACGCCCGCGCCGGGGCCTACGGCGCTGCGCTCGATGCGGGCGACCGGGCCGGGCTGGCCGAAACCCTCGCCCGCAACGTCCTCAACGGCGTCGAACCCGATGCCGCTCGGCCGCTGGCCTCCTATGTCGAGGCCGCCGCCGCCGCGCTGGGGGCCCAAGATCTCGACGGCCTGCTCGGCGAGGGGCCGCGTTTCCCGGAGCCCGTCGGCGCGACCGCGGCAGACGATTCAGGAGACCATCGATGACGCCGAAGCCGCAGGGGCCGCTCTCCCGCTCCGTCAACGTCGAGCGCCTGCCCAAGGACCGCGCCGAGATCGTCGTCGAGGCGAATCCGGCCGAGTGCGAGGCGCTGGCCCGCGACTTCAAGATCCCCGCCCTTCGCGACCTCGTCGGCCGCTTCACCTTGAGCGGTTCGCTGACCCGGCTGCGCGCCGAGGGCCGGGTCGAGGCCGTGGTGACCCAGGTTTGCACCGTGACGCTGGAGCCGTTCGAGGCGAAGGTCTCCGAGCCCGTCGAAATCGACTTCACCAATGCCGACATCCTGGAGGACACCGACGCCGAGGATGTCGATCTCCCCGATCCGATCGTGAACGGGCGCGTCGATTTCGGCGTGCTGACCGCGGAATTCCTGGCGCTCGGCCTCGATCCCTACCCGCGCAAGCCCGGCGTCGCCTTCGATGCGGTCACGGTCGGCGAGGACCCGCTGCCGTTCTCCGATCTCGCGGCACTGCGGGCCAAGCTCGGTGGGGACAAGGGTTGATCGATGGGCCACCAGCCCTCCGGTGAGCCTCATCGCGACGATGGGTGAGTTTTTGTTTGCCCGGCGGGGCGCTGCCGCTATTTTGCGCCGCCGATTCCGGGGCCTGTGATGCCCCTTCACGCTCGCTGCCCGCCGGCTTGCCCCGCGGCGTCCCGAAGGAACCATGTCGAACCGCGTTTGCATCTCGCTCGACGCCATGGGCGGCGATCACGGCCCCACGACCGTGGTGCCCGGTGCGGCCATCGCCCGTGAGCGCCACCCCGAACTCCATTTCATCCTGTTCGGTGACGAGGCGGTGGTGCGCCCCCTGGTCGAGGCCGAGCCGCGCCTGACCGGCGCCGTCGAGATCCGCCACACCACGGTCTCGATCGCCATGGACGACAAGCCGAGCCAGGCGGTGCGCCAGGGTCGGGGCAAGTCCTCGATGTGGCGGGCGATCCAGGCGGTGCGCGACGGCGAGGCCCAGGCCGCGGTCTCGGCCGGCAACACCGGCGCCTTGATGGCGATGTCGAAGATCTGCCTGAAGACCATGGCCGGCATCGAGCGCCCGGCCATCGCCTGCCTGTGGCCGACGGTGCGCGGCGAGAGCGTGGTGCTCGATGTCGGCGCCACCATCGGCACCGATGCGGAGCATCTCGTCGAGATGGCGGTGATGGGCTCGGCCATGGCCCGGATCGTCCTCGACGTCGAGCGCCCGACAGTCGGCCTGCTCAATGTCGGCACCGAGGAGATGAAGGGCAACGAGGCCGTGAAAGAGGCCGCCCGCCTCCTGCGCGAGTCGGAGCTGGCCAATTTTTCGTATCACGGCTTCGTCGAGGGTAACGATCTCGGCCGCGGCACCACGGATGTCGTGGTGACGGAAGGCTTCACCGGCAACATCGCCCTCAAGACGGCCGAGGGCACGGCCAAGCAGATCGCCTCCTATCTGAAGGCGGCGATGGGGCGGACCCTCTCGGCCAAGATCGGCTACCTGTTCGCGCGCCAAGCTTTCGCGGCTTTGCGCGAAAAAATGAACCCGAGCCGGGCCAATGGCGGCGTGTTCCTCGGGTTGGAGGGCATCGTCATCAAGAGCCACGGCTCGGAGAACGCGCAAGGCTTCGCCGCCGCCGTCGATCTTGCCCACGACATGGCGCGTTACGACCTGATGCGAACGATCCGGGACATGCTGGAGCAGACGCCCGCGGTCGCCGCCGGGCTCGAAGCCGGCTTGGTCGAGAAGTGAGCTTGGCAGAGAAGTGAGAGAGGGACGGATCTGATGGCGCATCGGCGCTCCGTCGTGGTCGGCTGCGGGGCGTACCTGCCCGAAACCGTCGTCACGAACACAGACCTCGCCGAGCGCGGGATCGAAACCTCCGACGAGTGGATCGTCCAGCGCACCGGCATCCGGCAGCGCCACATCGCGCGCGTCGACGAGACGACCTCGGTGCTCGGCACCCGCGCGGCGCTCGCGGCCCTCGACGATGCCGGGCTCTCGCCCGCGGACATCGATCTCGTGATCTGCGCGACCTCGACGCCCGATCACACCTTCCCCTCCACCGCCACCCAGATTCAGGCGGCGCTCGGCATCGAGGGTGGCTTCGCCTTCGACCTCCAGGCGGTCTGTGCCGGCTTCGTCTACGCGGTATCCACCGCCGACCGCTACCTCGCGACGGGCGGGGCCAAGCGCGCCCTCGTCATCGGCGCCGAGACCTTCTCGCGGCTGCTCGACTGGGAGGACCGCACCACCTGCGTGCTGTTCGGCGACGGCGCGGGCGCCATCGTGCTGGAGGCCCGCGAGGGCGAGGGGACGAGTGCCGACCGCGGCGTGCTCTCGAGCTGCCTGCGCTCGGACGGCCGCCACCGGGCCAAGCTCTACGTCGATGGCGGGCCCGGCTCGACCGGTACCACCGGCAAGCTGCGCATGGAGGGCCGCGAGGTGTTCCGCTTCGCCGTCGGTTCCGTCACCGACGTGATCGAGGAGGCGTTCCGCGCCTCGGGCACCACCGCCGACGACCTTGCGTGGTTCGTGCCGCACCAAGCCAACCGCCGGATCATCGAGGCCTCCGCCGACAAGCTCGGCATCGCCCGCGAGAAGGTGGTGCTCACGGTCGATCGGCACGGCAACACGTCGGCCGCCTCGATTCCCCTGGCGCTAGACGCCGCCCGCCGCGACGGGCGCATCCGCGAGGGCGACCTCGTGATGATCGAGGCGATCGGCGGCGGATTCACCTGGGGCGCCGCGCTGATCCGCTGGTAGGCGAAAGGCCACGGGGCGGGCCTGGATTCCTGTCAACCGCAAGGTTCTGTTGACCGTCGCCCCTCTGCCGATTAGCGTGTTCGATCATAGAGATACACGGCGGGATCCTGTGTCGAGGGACCCGCACGGCATTTGAGCAGAGGCTGCATCCGCGCGTCCTGAGAAGGACGGTGCGGTTGTCGAGCAACTCGGCCGGAAGGGGGAGCGCATGGCAGGCAAGACGGTCACACGCGCCGATTTGAGCGAGGCCGTCTACCAGCAGGTCGGCCTGTCGCGGGCCGAATCGGCGGCCCTGGTCGAGACGGTGCTCGCCGAGATCTGCACCTGCCTGTCCGCGGGCGAGACGGTGAAACTGTCCTCGTTCGGCTCCTTCGTCGTGCGCTCCAAGGGCAAGCGCATCGGCCGCAACCCGAAGACCGGCGTCGAGGTCGAGATCGAGCCGCGGCAGGTGATGGTGTTCAAGCCCTCGAACGTGCTCAAGGCCCGCATCAATGGCGGCCACGTCAACGGGCTCGATATGGATGAGGACGAGTGACCCGGCCAAGCCGCTCCGGTCCTGTCCCGCACAATCTGGTTTGAGGCGCTGCCATGGGACTGCCGTTGGAATCGCCCGCCCTTGTTTCTCCCGCCGGTGACGAGCGGGGCGAGAAGAGTCCCGGCGCCTTCCGCACCATCACCGAGGTGTCCGAGGAACTCGGCGTTCCGCAGCATGTCCTGCGCTTCTGGGAGAGCCGGTTCAGCCAGATCAAGCCGACGAAGCGGGCCGGTGGCCGGCGCTACTATCGGCCGGAGGATGTCGATCTCATCAGGGGCGTGAGCTGCCTGCTGCGCGGAAAAGGCTACACGATCCGCGGGGCGCAGCGCGTCCTCAAAGAGAACGGCGTGCGCTTCGTCCAGGCGCTCGGCCGGGGCGAGGCTGAGGTCGGCGCACCGACCGGTATCGACCGGGACGAGGAGAGCGTCGAGGCCGCCGCCTCGGATCGTCGGGCGCTCGAGGGGGCGCTCGCCGAATTGCGCGCCTGCCGAGCTCTGCTCGCCGGCCTCGACGAGGCGGATCACGAAGCCGCCTGAGGCGGACCGACGGCCGCGATCGAAACGCGAAAACTCGCTTGCGCACAAGGCATTGGCCGGCCTCGCGGATTTCGGCCCGCTTGCGTGATGCGAGCTGAACTTTACCGGTGGATCGGCGTTGAGGCGCCATGGCTCCCCCTCGCTCCCGGATGTCTCCGACCCAGGAACTCATCGCCCGCGTGATGCGGATCGTGCGCGCCTGCCCGGAAGCTGCCAACGAGGTTCTGGAATTGATGTTCCTCGTCAGCCAGATCGAGGCCGCAACGACGGTCGATCGGGAGTACCGTGACGCGCGGCGGGTCATCAGCCGGCTGCGGGCGCCGCTCTGGGATATGGGCCCGGCCGACCGGGAGACGCTGCTCAAGGCCGCCGATACCATCCGCCGCGCCTGCGATCTAGGCGATGGGGACATTCCGGCTGCACCCTTCGCCGATCTCGGCGAGCGCGAGCGCGTCGAGAAGGCGTTGACTCAGGCGCTCGCCGGCCAGCTCGATGACGCGCAGATTGCGCGGGTGGCCGGCACGGTCGCCGCCGCGCTGCAGCACTGAGCAGGCGCCGCTTCCGGCAAGGTTCGGTTAGCAAGATTCGAAGGCACAAGCCTCGACGCGGGCCGCGGCCCTCCCCACATCGTCGTTGGCGCCCGGCGGCTCTCCGGCGGGTTGCCTGACGACGCTCGAGGAAACGCCGATGGATCTGCCGACCACTGCCACGAGACCGGCCACGAGACCGATTGCGGCGCTGCCCGCCGCCTTCGCCGCCGCCTGGCTTTGTCTCGCCGGGCCCGCCCTTGCGCAGACCACCGTCACCAAGAGCGAGACCGTGCCCGCCGGCAAGCAGGCTCGTCTCGTCATCGTGCCGAACCTGAAGAAGGATTGCTCTGCCGGTCCGATGCCCGAGATCAAGGTGGTGACGCCACCGAAATCCGGTTCGCTCATCACGAAGGCTGGCAAGCTGAAGACGCCGGCCAAGTACCGCTGCCCCAACAAGGACGCCGAGGTTCAGGCGATCTTCTACCAGCCCAACGGCGGCTATACGGGCTCCGACGGGGTCGTAGTGGAGATCAAGAACTCCGATGGCGAAATCGAGAAGCGCGACATTCGCATCACCGTCGGCAAGGACGATAAGTCCAAGGACGAGAAGAAAAGCGGCACCGATCTCTGATCGGATGAACCATTTCGTGCGTCGTCATGCTGCGATGCAGCAATTCTGACGTATTTCAGGGGCTTCCGGTCTTCGGCCGGAGGTTTCTGCCTCCGGTCCGGGGCCGGTCAAGCTCGGGCTAAATCCCGGCCAGCTTTGAGTGTGTCCCGTTTCACACGCAAGGCGGCGCTCCTGTGGGCGGTGCGACAAAACCCGCAATGTCAGTTGCGTTCGACCCGAGACAGGATGAAGCTGTCATCAGCCTGAAGGGGGTGTTCGAATGCCGCTGCACTCGACGAACGACCTGTTCCAGAGCTTCGCTCGCGGCTATGAAGCGCGCCGCGACACGGAGATGACGCTCTCCGAGTATCTCGAGGCCTGCCGCGACAACCCGCTGATGTATGCCTCCGCCGCCGAGCGCATCCTCGATGCGATCGGCCAGCCGGAGATGGTGGATACCGCCCGCGACGCTCGCCTCGGCCGGGTGTTCATGAACCGCACGATCCGGGTCTACCCGGCCTTTGCCGAGTTCTACGGTATGGAGGAGACGATCGAGCGGATCGTCTCGTTCTTCCGCCACGCCGCGCAGGGGTTGGAGGAGCGCAAGCAGATCCTCTACCTGCTCGGCCCCGTCGGCGGCGGCAAGTCGTCGCTCGCCGAGCGCCTCAAGGCGCTGATGGAGGTCCACCCGGTCTACGTGCTGAAGGCCGGCGACGAAGTCTCTCCGGTCTTCGAGAGCCCGCTCGGCCTGTTCGATCCCGAGGTCATGGGACGCGAGATCGAGGAGCGCTTCGGCATCCCGCGCCGCCGCCTCACCGGCCTGATGAGCCCCTGGGCCCTGAAGCGCCTCGACGAGTTCGACGGCGACATCTCCCGCTTCAAGGTGATCAAGGTCCGGCCCTCGCGCCTGCGCCAGATCGCCATCGCCAAGACCGAGCCGGGCGACGAGAACAATCAGGACATCTCCTCGCTGGTCGGCAAGGTCGATATCCGACGCCTTGAAACACTCTCGCAGGCCGATCCGGACGCCTATTCCTACTCGGGCGGCCTCAACCGGGCGAACCAGGGCGTTCTCGAATTCGTCGAGATGTTCAAGGCGCCGATCAAGATGCTGCATCCCCTGCTCACCGCGACGCAGGAGGGCAACTATGTCGGCACCGAGAATATCGGCGCGATCCCCTTCACCGGTGTGATCCTGGCGCACTCGAACGAGGCCGAGTGGCAGTCGTTCAAGACCAACAAGAACAACGAAGCCTTCATCGACCGCATCTACGTCATCAAGGTGCCCTACTGCCTCCGGGTGACGGAAGAGCAGCGCATCTACGAGAAGCTGATCTCAAGCTCCGAGCTCTCCACCGCCGCCTGCGCGCCGGGCACGCTGGAGATGCTGGCCCGCTTCTCGGTGCTCTCGCGTCTGCGCGAGCACGCCAACTCCAACTTGTTCTCGAAGATGCGGGTCTACGACGGCGAGAGCCTTCGCGAGGTCGATCCCCGCGCCCGCTCGATGCAGGAATACAAGGATACCGGCGGCGTCGACGAAGGCATGGACGGGATCTCGACCCGCTTCGCCTTCAAGGTGCTGGCCGCGACCTTCAATCACGACACCACCGAGGTCTCGGCCGATCCGGTCCACCTGATGTACGTGCTGGAACAGGCGATCCGGCGCGAGCAACTGCCGCCGGAGACCGAGAAGCGCTACATCGAGTTCATCAAGACCGAGCTGGCGCCGCGCTACGCCGAGTTCATCGGCCACGAGATCCAGAAGGCCTATCTCGAATCCTACCACGATTACGGACAGAACCTGTTCGACCGCTACATCGACTACGCGGACGCCTGGATCGAGGATCAGGACTTCAAGGATGCCGAGACCGGCCAGCTCCTCAACCGTGAGCTCCTGAACCAGGAACTGACCAAGATCGAGAAGCCCGCCGGCATCGCCAACCCCAAGGATTTCCGCAACGAGGTGGTAAAGTTCGCGCTGCGCTCCCGGGCGCAGTACGGCGGGCGCAACCCGTCCTGGACGTCCTACGAGAAGTTGCGCGAAGTGATCGAACGGCGGATGTTCTCTCAGGTCGAGGAACTGCTGCCCGTGATCTCCTTTGGATCCAAGAAGGACAGCGACACCGAAAAGAAGCACGGCGAGTTCGTCGATCGCATGACCGATCGTGGCTACACCGAACGGCAGGTTCGGCGGCTCGTGGAATGGTACATGCGGGTGAAGCAGGCGGGTTGAAGCCGAGCCCTTCGGCATCCGCCGCCGCACTTCCGCACCTTTGTCCCCGAGCGGGGACGTGAGACTTGAAGGCGCTGAGCGACCCCGGATGCACATCGTCGACCGTCGGCTCAATCCAGGTGGGAAGAGCCTCCCGAACCGCCAACGCTTCCTGCGCCGGGTCAAGGACGTCGCACAGCGCGCGGTTCGGGAATCCGCCCGAGAAAAGGATATCAAGAACCTCGGCAAGGACGGGCGCATCACCGTGCCCGGCGACGGGGTGCGCGAGCCGCGCTTCTCGCGCCAGCCGGGCACGGGCCATCAGGATTACATCCTGCCCGGCAACAAGACCTACGTGGAGGGCGACCGCATCGAGCGCCCGCCGGGCGGCGGGGGTGGCGGCGGCTCCGGCGAGGGCGGGGACGGCGGCGAGAATGGCGAGGACGCCTTCCACTTCGTCCTGACGCGCGAGGAATTCCTCGACCTCTTCCTCGAAGATCTTGAACTGCCCGATCTCGCCAAAAGGCGGCTGGCGGTGGTCGAGACCGAGGGCCTGCGCCGGGCCGGCTACACCGTCTCGGGTTCGCCGGCCAACCTCGCCCTGTCGCGCACTTTGCGCAACTCCATGTCCCGGCGCATCGCCCTCAAGCGGCCGAAGCTGGAGGAGGTGGCGGCGTTGGAAGCGGAGATCGCCGCGGCCGAGGTCGCGAACGATCCGCGCCTGCCTGATCTGCAACTTAAGCTGCTCGGCTTGCGCGAGCGCTCCAAGCGCATCCCCTACGTCGATCCGATCGACCTGCGCTTCCGCCGGTTCGAGCCCTATCCAAAGCCGATCGCCCAGGCCGTGATGTTCTGCCTGATGGACGTCTCGGGCTCGATGACCGAGCACATGAAGGATCTGGCCAAGCGCTTCTACATCCTGCTGCACATCTTCCTGACGCGCCGCTACAAGCACGTCGAGATCGTCTTCATCCGCCACACCGATAAGGCGGCCGAGGTGGACGAGGAGACCTTCTTCCGCTCCCGCGAGACCGGCGGCACGCTGGTCTCCTCGGCGCTCGCCGAGATGAAGCGCATCGTCACCGAGCGATACTCGCCGGACGACTGGAACATCTACGCCGCGCAGGCCTCCGACGGCGACAACGTCTCCTCCGACGGGCCGACCTCGACGGAATTGCTGCGGGCGCACATCCTGCCGGCCTGCCAGCACTTCGCCTATCTCGAAGTCGGCGACGAGAACGGCCCGCGTGCCGGCTTCGTCGAGCACCGCACCACCCTGTGGCGGACCTACGAGGCCCTGGCCAAGGCCGGCGAACCGCTCGCCATGCGCAAGGTGAACCACCGCCGCGACATCTACCCCGTGTTCCGCGAGCTGTTCGGTCGCAAGGATGCGCGGGCGGAGGCGTGAGCCAGCGATCGCCCTTCCGTCAGGAGGGGCGACACAGCGTCGAAGAGAAGGGCCGACATGGTCGCGAGCCTGAGCCGCACGAAGTCGACGGCGCCCAAACCGGGCGAGCTGTTGTTTTCCGGCAATGACTGGGACTTCGAGACGATCCGGCGCATCCACGATGCCTGCGAGGCGGTGGCGGGGCCCGAACTCGGCCTGTCGTGGTACCCGAACCAGATCGAGATCATCACCGCCGAGCAGATGCTCGATGCCTATGCCTCGATCGGCATGCCGCTGTTCTACAAGCACTGGTCCTTCGGCAAGCACTTCGCCCAGCAGGAGGCGAGCTACCGTCGCGGCCTGATGGGGCTCGCCTACGAGATCGTCATCAACTCCGATCCGTGCATCTCCTACGTCATGGAGGAGAACACGGCGACGATGCAGACGCTGGTGATCGCCCACGCCGCCTTCGGGCATAACCACTTCTTCAAGAACAACTATCTGTTCCGGCAGTGGACCGATGCCGAGGGCATCCTCGACTACCTGGACTTTGCCAAGAGCTACATCGCCCGCTGCGAGGAGCGCTACGGGCATCAGGCGGTCGAGCACGTGCTCGACGCCGCCCACGCGCTGATGAGCCAGGGCGTCCACCGCTATCCCCGCAAGAAGCGGCCGGATCTGGCGAGCGAGCAGCGCCGGGAGCGCGAGCGCGAGGAGCACGGCGAGCAGATCTACAACGATCTCTGGCGCACCCTGCCGGCCAAGACCGGCGGACAGAAGGGCGACCCGGCGCTGGAGCGGCGCCGGGCGCTGCTCGAACTGCCGCAGGAGAACATCCTCTATTTCCTGGAGAAGGTCGCACCCCGTCTGCGGCCCTGGCAGCGCGAGATCCTGCGCATCGTCCGCCTCGTGGCGCAGTATTTCTACCCGCAGCGTCAGACCAAGGTGATGAACGAGGGCTGCGCCACCTACTGCCACTACCGGATCATGAACGCGCTCTCGCAGAAGGGGCAGCTCAGCGAGGCGGCCTATCTCGAATTCCTGCAATCGCACACCAACGTCATCCGCCAGCCGACCTTCGATGACCGCTCCTTCGGCGGCCACAACCCCTACGCCTTGGGGTTTGCCATGATGCAGGACATCGCCCGCATCGTGGAGCAGCCGAGCGACGAAGACCGCGAGTGGTTCCCCGACATCGCCGGCCGCGGTGACGCCATGGGCGTGCTGCGCGACTGCTGGGAGAACTACCGCGACGAGAGCTTCATCGCGCAGTTCCTGAGCCCGAAATTGATGCGCGACATGCGGCTGTTCCACGTGACCGACGATCCCGACGAACCGGAGATGCGCGTGGAGGCGATCCACGACGAGCGCGGCTACCGCAAGATGCGGCGCTCCTTCGCCCGGCAGTACGACGTGGCGTGGCTCGACCCCGACATCGAGGTGGTGGACGTCGATCTGGAGGGCGATCGCCGGCTCATCCTCCACCACAAGGCGCTCAACCGCATCACCCTGCAGCGGGAGGATGCCCGCCGCGTGCTCCAGCACCTCGCCGATTTGTGGGGCTACGACGCGGTGCTGAAGGAGGTCGATCCGGCCACCGGCGCGGTGCTGGTCGAGCACTCCGCGAGCGCGCGGCCGATCTTCTTCTGATTTTTTGTCCCATCCGACCGCTCCGATCCTCATCTTTGGCGGCGGCGCGGGGCACCCTCTCGAAGAATCATCCAAGATTCGGGTGGGATTCGGCGCATCCTTCGAGAACGCTTCGCGGCCGCTCGGGACGAGGCCGCGGGCCGGAATGGGCGATGGATACGGCGCTCAAAGCGAAAGGATCGCGACCTCCGCGTCGCGCGCCTGCGCCGTGAAGCGGACTCGCCCCCCGTCCAATGCCGCGCCGCCGCCCGCGATCAGCGCCAGCGCCGCCGGGTAGAGCCGGTGCTCCTGCACGATCACCCGGGCACTCAGCGTGTCGGCGTCGTCGCCCGGCAGCACCGGCACGGCGGCCTGCGCCACGATCGGCCCGGCATCGAGTTCCGGCACGACGTAATGCACGGTGCAGCCGTGCAGCCGCACACCCGCCTCCAAGGCGCGCTCGTGGGTGTGCGTGCCCTTGAACAGCGGAAGCAGCGAGGGGTGGATGTTGATCATCCGACCCGTCCAGGCCTCGACGAAGGCATCTGTGAGGATGCGCATGAAGCCGGCGAGCACGATCAGCTCGATGCCCGCTTCGTCCAGCTCCGCCTGGAGCGCGGCGTCAAAGCTCGTCCGGTTGGGAAACGCCTTGTGGTCGATGGCGCGGGCCGGGATGCCGGCCTCCCGCGCCCGGTCGAGGCCGGCGGCGTCGGGGCGGTTCGAGAGCACGAGCACGATCTCGGCCGGATAGTCCGGCGCGCGCGCCGCCTCGATCAGCGAGGCCATGTTCGAGCCGCGGCCCGAGATCAGGATCGCGACGCGCTTCTTCGTCACCGGAGCGCTCACAGGGCGAGCTGCCCCTTGAACGTCACCGGCTCCGTGCCTCGCTCGGTGATGTGCCCGAGCCGCACCGGTGCCTCGCCGGCCTCGGTCAGCGCGTCCGCCACGGCATCGGCCGCGTCGGCGGCGGCGACCACAACCATGCCGATGCCGCAGTTGAAGGTGCGCAACATCTCGGATTCGGCGACGCCGCCCTCGCGCGCCAGCCAGCCGAAGACCGGCGGTACGGCAATCGCCGAGAGGTCGATCGCGATGCCGACACCGTCGGGCAGGACGCGGGGGAGGTTGTCGGGGAAACCGCCGCCGGTGATGTGGGCGAGCGCCCGGATGCCGCCGGCCCGCTTCAGCGCGGCGAGCAGCGGCTTCACGTAGATCCGGGTCGGCTCCAGCAGCGCTTCGCCCAAGGTCCGGCCGGGCGCGAACGGCGCGTCGGCGTCGTAGCCGAGGCCGGTCTTGGCCACGATCCGTCGCACCAGGGAGAAGCCGTTCGAGTGGACGCCCGAGGAGGGCAGGCCGAGCACGACGTCGCCGGGCAGGATGCCGGGGCGCGGCAGCAGCGTGCCGCGCTCGGCCGCGCCCACCGAGAAGCCGGCCAGATCGTAGTCGGCGCCGTCGTAGAGGCCGGGCATCTCGGCGGTCTCGCCGCCGATCAGCGCGCAGCCCGCCTGCCGGCAGCCTTCCGCGATGCCGCGCACGATGTCGGCGCCGACGCCCGGCACCAGCTTTCCGGTGGCATAGTAGTCGAGGAAGAACAGGGGTTCCGCGCCCTGCACGATGATGTCGTTGACGCACATCGCCACGAGATCGATGCCGATCGTGTGGTGGCGTCCGGTCTCGATCGCGATCTTCACCTTGGTGCCGACGCCGTCGTTGGCGGCGACCAGGATCGCATCCTTGAAGCCGGCCGCCTTGAGGTCGAACAACCCGCCGAAGCCGCCGATCTCGGCATCGGCGCCCGGCCGGCGCGTGGCGCGCACCAGCGGCTTGATCGTCTCGACGAGCGCGTTGCCCGCGTCGATGTCGACGCCGGCCTGCGCGTAGGTGAGCCCGTTTCCGTCCTGCGCCGTCATCGCCGCCCCGTCGTCCGGTAATCGCTGATCATGCCAAAACCCGCTGCCACATCGCGGCGCGCTTGGCCACCGTCACCGGCATGGGAGGGCCCGTTCGGGCACAGCATCATTCCGTGCCGTGGGCGAAAAGCGCCCCGAACAGGCTCGCAGAACGGTCCAGCCCCGCTGGCGTGAGCCGAACCGACCGTGCCTTCTCGGCGGGATCGAAGATCAGTCCCTTGGCGTGAAGTCGGCCGAGTGCGTCCCAGGAGTGCTCCTTCCAGGCGCGGTCGCCGTCGTGCAGCGTGAGCCGAAGCAGGGCCAAAACCGCGGCGTCGATCCGTTCGGTGTCCTCGGTGTCCATGGCGTCCTGTCTCCCTTGAAGTGAGGCGGCTATCGAACGCCCTCCCGCCGCGTGCGGCAAGGTTCGCCTTACAGGACCCGCCTTGACCGGGCGTGCCACGCTTCCCACTGTCCGCCCGGACGAATTCGCGGGGGACGGCATCTCGATGCGTGGGCGGGCAATCATCGGGCTCTCGATCCTCGGGGTCGTCGTCTTCCTGCTCTACGAGCTGCGCGAGGTGATGCTGCCCTTCGTAGCGGGGCTGGCGCTGGCCTACCTGCTCGATCCGTTGGCCGACCGGCTGGAACGGCTCGGCCTCGGGCGGCTTGCTGCGACCCTGCTGATCCTGGCCGGATTCGTCGTCGGGTTCGTGGTGCTGCTCATCATCGTGGTGCCGCTGGCTGCCGGGCAGATCGCCTCGCTCGTCAATTCCTTGCCGACCATGGTCGGGCGCCTGCAGAGCATACTCGTGGAGCGGGCCGGGCCGCTGCTCCAGCGCGTCGGCGGCAGCGAGGTCGTCAACGAGCTGCAATCCTCCGTCGGCACGCTGGTGGGGCAGGGCGGGGCGTGGTTCCTGGCCTTCCTGAAGTCGCTCTGGACCGGGAGCCAGGCCCTCGTCTCCATCGCTTCGCTGCTCGTCGTCACGCCGGTCGTCGCCTTCTACGTGCTGCACGACTGGGACCGGATGATCGCTGCCCTCGACGGCTGGGTGCCCCCGCGCCACCGCCCGACGGCGCGGCGGCTCGCGGGCGAGATCGACGGGGCGGTGACCGGCTTCGTGCGGGGGCAAAGCCTCGTCTGCCTGATCCTCGGCTCGTTCTACGCGATCGGCCTGTTCCTCGTCGGGCTGAACTTCGGCGTGTTGATCGGGATGATCTCGGGCTTCCTCACCTTCATCCCCTATGTCGGCACGCTCACCGGCTTCATGCTCTCGGTCGGCGTCGCTCTGGTGCAATGGTGGCCCACCGGCGATTGGCTGCATATCGGGCTCACCGTCGGCGTGTTCCTCGTCGGGCAGTTCCTGGAGGGCAACGTGATCTCGCCCAAGCTCGTGGGCGACTCGGTCGGCCTCCATCCGGTCTGGCTGATGTTCGCGCTGCTGGCCTTCGGCTCTCTGTTCGGCTTCCTCGGTCTCATCCTTGCCGTGCCGGTCGCCGCCTCGATTGGTGTCGTCGTGCGCTTCGGCATCGAGCGCTACCTCGAGAGCAAACTCTACCGGGGCGACGGGCCGCTGCTGATCGGGGAATCTGGGAACGCGACGCTGCCCGCCCGCGACTGATCGCGCGACGCCACGGAGAATCCGGCGTCGACGATCCTTCCCGATGGCCGGCAAGGGCCGTGCGGGCGTCGGCCGGTGTCGAGCAACTTGGTGTAAGGTGCGAGGATGCGCGACACAGCTCCCCCGCAGCAGCTCACCTTCGACCTGCCGCTCGATCCGCGCTTCGGCGCCGAGGATTTCCTCGTCAGCCCCTCGAACGAGGAGGCCTACGCCCTGATCGAGGCGTGGCCCGACTGGCCCGACACCGTGTTCCTGCTCCGCGGCCCGCCCGGCAGCGGCAAGAGCCATCTCGCCTCGATCTGGGCGACGCGGGCGCAAGCCTGGACGGTCTCTGCCGCCGACGTCACGATGGATCGGGGTTCCCATCTCATCTCCAACGGCGCCCTGGTGATCGAGGACGTGGAGCGCGAGGCTGGCCGCGATGAGTCAGCCCTGTTCCATCTCCTCAACCTCGCCCGCGAGCGCCGCTTTCCGGTGCTGCTCACGGCCTGCGGGCCGGTGGACGGCTTCGGGCTCAAGGTCGCCGACCTGCGCTCGCGGCTGCGGCTCGCCCCCGGCGCCGAGATCGGCCCGCCCGACGACGCGCTGCTGAAAGCGGTGATCGTCAAGCTGTTCGCCGACCGGCAGCTCGGCATCGACACCTCGGTGGTCGATGCCCTGGCCCTGCGCATCGATCGCTCGCTGGCCCGCGTCCGCGAGGTCGTGGCCGAACTCGACCGCGACGCGCTCGGCCGCCGCCGCCGCATCACCCGGCCGCTCGCGCTCGCCGTCCTCGACCGGATGGAGGCCGCCGCCGGGGGCGAGGAGGGGCAAGAGGCGGAAGGCGAGGCGGAAGACGACGTGGACGTGTTGTGAGACGCCCCTTCGTTGTCACGAAACCGTCAAACCGGTTCGGCCGCCCTATGTTAGGGACCCGCGCAGCAGAGCAGGGGGCGGAGCCGTTCCCGGTCGCATCGTGACCGGGACGCGCTTTCGAGCGGAAGGGAGCCAGGCGTTGTCGGAAGTGGAGTCGGATGTCGTCGCTCGTGATACGGAGGCGACCGAGACCGAAGAGACCAGCCTCGCCACCGAGCGGGGTGTGCGCAGCGAATCCGCCCGCGCCCGCACCGCCCGTGCCGCCCGAATCATCGCTGCGGAGAAGGCTGCCGAGAAGCCTTCGGAAGCCGACGACAAGGCGGAGAGCGATGCGGCCGAGGCTGCCCGCGAGCCGGTGCTGGAGGCGGGGCGATCGCTCCGCCATTCGCCCGAGCGCTTCGTGAACCGCGAGCTGTCCTGGCTCCAGTTCAACCGCCGGGTTCTGGAGGAATCCTCCAACCCCAACCACCCGCTGCTGGAGCAGCTCCGCTTCCTCTCGATCTCGGCCAACAACCTGGACGAGTTCTTCATGGTGCGTGTGGCCGGCCTGCACGATCAGGTCCGCGCCGGCCTCGTCGTGCCCTCGCAGGACGGCCTGACCCCCTCCGAGCAACTCGCCCGCATCGGCACGGAAGTCTCACGGCTGGCGCTGGACCAGCAGGATCGCTGGCGCGCCCTGCGCGAGGAGCTGAACGGCAACGGCATCCACCTCGCAGACCCGGCGGAGCTGTCGGCGGAGCACCTCACTTGGCTCGACGACTACTTCCTCACCTACATCTTCCCGGTGCTGACGCCGCTCGCCATCGATCCGGCCCACCCCTTCCCGTTCATCCCCAATCTCGGCTTCACCGTCGCGCTGATGATGGTGCGGCCCCGTGACGGGCGTACCCTGCGCGCCCTGATCCGTCTGCCCTCGCTGCTCGACCGGTTCGTGCGCCTGCCCGATGTGGCGGGCGACGGCACCGCCCGCTTCATCGCCATTGAGCAGGTGATCGCGAAATACGCGAGCCGGCTCTTCCCCGGCTACTCGTTGAAGGGGCAGGGCGCCTTCCGCGTCGTGCGCGATTCCGATCTCGAGATCGAGGAAGAGGCGGAAGACCTCGTCCTGCACTTTGAATCGGCGATCAAGCGCCGCCGCCGCGGCGTCGTCATCCGTCTGGAGATCGAGGCGGGCATGACGGAGGAGCTGCGCGCCTTCGTCGCCGACGAATTGGAGATGGCGCCCGATTCGGTCTTCGTGGTCGAGGGGATGCTCGCGCTCAACGAGCTGTCGCAGATCGTCGGGATCGACCGGCCGGACCTCAAGTTCAAGCCCTACAACCCGCGCTTCCCCGAGCGCATCCGCGAATCCGGCGGCGACGTCTTCGCCGCAATCCGCCAGAAAGACTTCATCGTCCACCACCCCTACGAGTCGTTCGACTCTGTGGTGCAGTTTCTGGCGCAAGCCGCCCGCGACCCGAACGTCGTGGCGATCAAGCAGACGCTCTACCGCACCTCGTCGAACTCGCCGATCGTCGCCGCGCTGGCCGAAGCCGCGGAGGCCGGCAAGTCGGTCACCGCGCTGGTCGAGCTGAAGGCCCGGTTCGACGAGGAGGCCAACATCCGCTGGGCGCGCAACCTCGAGAAGGCGGGCGCGCAGGTGGTGTTCGGCTTCGTCGAGCTGAAGACCCACGCCAAGCTGTCGATGGTGGTGCGCCGCGAGGGCGACCGCCTCGTCACCTACTGCCACGTCGGCACCGGGAACTATCACCCGATCACCGCGAAGGTTTACACGGACCTGTCCTTCTTCACCGCCGACCCGGCCATCGCCCGGGACGTCTCGCGCATCTTCAACTTCATCACCGGTTACGCCGAGCCGGCGGAGTTGGAGCGCATGGCGGTGTCGCCGCTGACTCTGAAGCCGCGCCTGCTCCAGCACATCGAGGAGGAGATCGCCCATGCACGGGCCGGGCGTCCGGCGGCGATCTGGATCAAGTGCAATTCGTTGGTCGACAGCCAGATCATCGACGCGCTCTACGATGCCAGCCAGGAGGGCGTGCAGATCGACTGCATCGTGCGCGGCATCTGCTGCCTGCGGCCGGGCATTCCCGGCCTGTCCGACACGATCCGGGTGAAATCGATCGTCGGACGCTTCCTCGAACACGAGCGCGTCTACGCCTTCGGCAACGGCGCCGGGCTGCCGCATCCGAAGGCCACCGTCTATATTTCCTCGGCTGACCTGATGCAGCGCAACCTCGACCGGCGGGTCGAATCCCTGCTGCCGATCACCAACCCGACTGTGCATCAGCAGGTCCTCGACCAGATCATGCTGGCGAACCTCCTCGACAACCGACAGAGCTGGCGTGTACTGGCATCGGGTGCGAGCGAGCGGATCAGCCCTGCCGAAGGGGAGGAACCGTTCAATGCGCACAAGTATTTCATGACGAATCCGAGCCTGTCCGGGCGCGGCAAGTCGTCGAAGAAGTCGAGCCCGCGGGCGCTCAGCCGCCGCGCCCAGCGGTCCTGACCACAGCCTGCACCGGGCCGGTCTCCGGCCCGGCACTATCGTGAGTGTCCGGCCGGTTCCGGCCCGGCACCATCGTGAGCGCCCCTTGCGGGGGTGCTTCCCTGAGAGGGGGCTGCATGGGTCCGACACGTCCCCACCTGACGCTCGCCCACTCCGCCGAACGGCCGGCCCCGATGATGACTGGCATGACGTTCGAACCCGTCGCGATCATCGATATCGGCTCGAATTCGGTGCGGCTCGTCGCCTATGACGGGCTCCAGCGTGCCTCGACGCCACTCTACAATGAGAAGGTGCTGTGCGGGCTGGGCCGCAGCGTCTTCTCCACGGGCCGCCTCAACGAGGATTCCGTGCAGCGGGCGCTCACGGCCCTCCGCCGCTTCCGCGTCCTGTGCGACACGATGCGGGTCTCCCGCATCTTCGTGCTGGCCACCGCCGCCGCGCGGGACGCGGCCAACGGCCCGGCCTTCCTGGACGCCGCGCGCGCGGCGCTCGGCCAGGAGATCCAGCTTCTCTCCGGCCGGCGCGAAGCGGAGCTTTCGGCGCTCGGCGTCGTCTCCGGCTTCTACGCGCCCGATGGCGTGGTCGGTGACCTCGGCGGCGGCTCGCTCGAACTCGTTGACGTCAACGGCACAACGGTCGGCCAGGGCGTGACCATGCCGCTCGGCGGGCTGGCGCTTCAGGATCTCTCCGAGGGCTCGCTCAAGAAGGCCCGCAAGATCGCCCGCGAGCATCTGAAGAAGGCCGAGCCGCAGCTCGACACCCTGCGCGGGCGCACCTTCTACGCGGTCGGCGGCACGTGGCGGGCGCTGGCCCGGTTGCACCAAGCGGCCCGTGATTATCCGCTCCACGTCATGCACGGTTACGCGGTGGAGCCTTCCGACGAGCTGAGCTTCCTCGAAATGGTCGAGGCGAGCGACGCCGCGACCCTGCAGGAAGTCGAGACCATCTCCGAGGCGCGCCGGCCTCTGCTGGCCTTCGGCGCGGTGGTGCTCGAAGAGATCATCCGGGCGGGCCGTCCGCGGGAGATCGCGATTTCCGCCTTCGGCGTGCGCGAGGGCCTGCTGTTCGAGCAACTCGACCGCGAGACGCGCCTCACCGACCCGCTGATCGTCTCGGCGCAAGAGTTGAACGTGCAGCGCGCACGTTCGCCCGGCCACGGCGAGGAGCTGCGCGACTGGACCGACCAGTTCATCACCAGCCTGGACGGGCCCGAGACCGCGGGCGAGCGCCGCCTGCGCCACGCCGCCTGCCTGCTCTCGGATATCGGCTGGCGGGCGCATCCCGATTACCGCGGCGAGCAGAGCCTCAACGTGCTCGCCAACGCCGCCTTCGCCGGCATCGACCATCCCGGCCGCGCCTACCTCGCCCTGTCGGGCTACTTCCGCCACGAGGGCGTGGCGCCGGAGAAAGCGAGCCCGACCCTGCGGATGCTCGCCGGCCCGCGCCTGTTCGACCGCGCCCGCCTCGTCGGGGCGCTGATGCGCGTCGCCTTCCCGGTCTCGGCCGGGATGGCGGGGCCGCTCAAGCGGATGCCGCTCACGGTGGAGGACGGCAAGGTGGTGCTGCGCCTACCCGCCGAATGGGCGGAACTCAACGGCGAGCGCCTGCTCAGCCGCGTCCGCGGCCTGGGCCGTGTCGTGGGGCTCGATGGGCGGATCGAGATCGGCTGAACCGGTCGCTCGCAATCCGCTTATCGATCCACACCCCGTCGCGCCGATGCACGTCGCCTCGGCGATCCGTTCGCTGCTCAGCCCGACAGACGGGTGTGGGCCACCGCGATCTCACGTTCGGCGTCGGCCATCAGATAGGCGATCCGCGCTCCGTCGAGGTTGGCATCCGTGAGGCGCTGGCGCAGGTCGGCCTCGTACTTCTTCTCCTCGGCGCGCCGCGGCGGCGGCAGCAGGCGCAGGAGCATCGGGCTGGCAATCTCGCTGCGGACGAGGCCGCGATGGTTGGCGAGCCGCCGCAGGCTGCTGGCGAGATCTTCGAGCTTCGATTCCGGCAGATACTGGCGAGCGGACGTTCTGGCTCGGGCAACCTGAGACATGGCGCAACCTTTCAGCGACAATCTGCAAAAGATTGCCTGCGACCGGTTCGTTTTCCCTTGAGAAAGACCGTTAACGCTCCGCCTGCCAATACGCTGCGCTCGGCCCCGGACCGGGGGCGTGCCGGTCGGGGGCGAGGGAATTCGGATAGGTGGGCCTTGCGCCGGAATCGCGGTTCCTGTTCCCCGCGCTCCCGACGCACCTGCAGCCGCTCGGCCCACTGAGCGTCACAGGAACGGCGCAGAGAACTGGTCCGCACCGCCCCGTCACTGCCGGCCCCGCCGCCACGCAGGCCCGAGAGGGCTCGCGAAACCATCGGGCGCATCGGCCGCGGGGAGGGCCGATGTAGAGGCCCACGCCGCCGACGGCAACCGTGCCGGGGCGCTCTCCCGCGACTGCGACGCTTCGCCCGAGAGCCGCGCTTGGAGCATCGTGCCTGGATATCGGATCCGGGCCGATGCTCGAGCCTTCTAATTTTGCATCGTCTTTTTCCGAAAGCCGGGGACCACCTTTCGGGACGATGCTCTAGCGCAGCGACCCGCAGAAGCGCTGGATGCGGCGGCAGGCCTCTTCCAGCGTCTTGTTGGAGGTGGCGTAGGAGATGCGCAGGTTCGGACCCAAGCCGAAGGCCGAGCCGTGGACCGCGGCGACGCCCTCGGCCTGGAGCAGCTCGGTGACGAAATCCTCGTCCGAGCCGATGGTCTTGCCGGTCTCGGTCGTCTTGCCGATCAGTTCGGCGCAGGACGGGTAGACGTAGAACGCGCCCTCCGGCGTCGGGCACTTGAGGCCGTTCGACTGGTTGAGCATCGAGACCACGAGGTCCCGCCGCTCCTGGAACGCCGCCTTGAAGCGGGCGAGGTGCTCCTGCGTGCCGTCGAGTGCCGCCACCGCCGCCCATTGCGAGATCGAGGAGGCGCCGGAGGTCTGCTGGCCCTGCACGAAGTCCATCGCCTTGATGAGCTGTTCGGGGCCGGCGGCGTAGCCGATGCGCCAGCCGGTCATGGCATAGGCCTTCGAGACGCCGTTCATGGTCAGCGTGCGCTCGTAGAGGCCGGGCTCGACCTGGGCCGGGGTCACGAACTCGAAGTCGCCGTAGGTCAGGTGCTCGTACATGTCGTCGGTGAGCACCCAGACCTGCGGATGCCGCATCAGCACGTCGGTGATCTTCCGCATCTCGTCGCGGGTATAGGCTGCGCCCGACGGGTTCGAGGGCGAGTTGAGGATGATCCACTTGGTCTTGCCCGTGATGACGCGCTCCAACTCCTCCGGCTGGAGCTTGAAGTCGTGGGCCATGTCGGTCTCGGCGAAGACCGGCGTGCCGCCGCACAGGATCACCATCTCCGGGTAGGAGACCCAATAGGGGCGCGGGATCACCACCTCGTCGCCGGGGTTCAGGGTCGCGAGCAGCGCGTTGTAGATGACGTGCTTGCCGCCGGTGCCGACGATGGTCTGCGAGACCTTGTAGTCGAGCCCGTTCTCGCGCTTGAACTTCTTGACGATCGCCTCACGCAGCGGGTTGATGCCGGAGACGGGCGGATACTTGGTCTCGCCGCGGCGGATCGCGTCGATCGCCGCCTCCTTGATGTGGTCCGGCGTGTCGAAATCCGGCTCGCCGACCGAGAGGCTGATGACGTCGACGCCCGAGGCTTTCAGCTCGCGCGCCTTCTGGGTCATCGCGATGGTCGCGGACGGCTTCACCCGCGAGAGGGCGTCGGCGAGAAAGCCCATGGGAGATCTCCGAAAGGTCTTCGAGTGTGCGGTGGCCCGAAAGATGTCCCGGGCATCGCGGCTCTCGTAATCACGTGCCGCGACACGAGCAAGCGCGGCAGGCGGGAGGCTGCTTCCCAGTTCCCGCGGCGGGAACGGCCTCTCCGCAGCCGCCGCTCGTCAGAGACCATCTGCAATTTTTCTCAATCTGGAACGAAGTGTTTTTCAGGCGTACGCTGGGAAGGTTTTCGGGTATTGTCACAGACGAAGTGTGCAGTTTCTTGCAGTGCGATAGCATAACATTGCACCGCAATGATAATTGTATGCAGAATTCAGCCGCCCCTGTGGGGCCGGGACTTGCCCGGACTCACAGGGGCGGCCGACAATATTCCGGGCGGAAGCGGCAAGAGGCGGGCGGTACCGTCCGGCCGGGCCAGGAAAGCGGAGGACGGCGGGCCCTATGAAGAAGAACAAGGTCATCACGGCCGAGGAAGCGATCGCGCTGATCCGCGAGAACGACGTCCTCACCACGACCGGCTTCGTCCAGAGCTGCATCCCGGAGGCGCTGCACGCGGCGTTGGAGAAGCGCTTCGTCGATACCGGTTCGCCGCGTGGCCTGACCTTGATCATGACCGCGGGCGCGGGCGACAGCAAAGGGCTGGGCACCGGCCGCCTGCATCATGACGGGCTTCTCTCCCGCGTCATCGCCGCCAATTTCGGGCGCATGCCGAAGGTGGCTCAGGCGGCGCAAGCCAACCTAATCCGCGGCTACAACCTGCCCCAGGGCGTGATCTCGCAGCTCTACCGCGCCTGCGCCGCCGGCCAGCCGGGGTTGTTCTCGAAGGTGGGGTTGAAGACCTATGTCGATCCGCGCCACGGCGGCGCCAAGGTCAACGAACTGACCACCGAGGACATCGTCAAGCTGGTCGAGGTCGATGGCGAGGAGTGGCTGTTCTACACCGCCACCAAGATCGACGTGGCCTTCATCCGCGCTACCTCCGCCGACCCGTCGGGCAACCTCTCCTTCGAGAAGGAGGCGCTGACCCTCGACTGCCTCGCCCAGGCCATGGCCGCGCGCAACAACGGCGGCATCGTCATCGCCCAGGTCGAGCGTATCGTCGATGACGGCTACCTGCTGCCCAAGGACGTGCGGGTGCCCGGCATCCTCGTGGATTGCGTCGTCGTGGCCGAGCCCGAGATGCACCGCATGAACTACGGCGTAGTCTACGACGCGGCGCTCGCCGGCGAGATCCGCGTACCCGTCACCGGCATCAAGCGGATGCCGCTCAACGAGCGCAAGATCATCGCCCGGCGCGCCGCCTTCGAACTGCCGCCCAACGGCGTGGTCAATCTCGGCGTCGGCGCGCCGGAGGGCATCTCCTCCGTCGCCAACGAGGAGAAGATCACCCCCTACATCACCCTGACGACGGAAGCCGGCGCCGTCGGCGGCGTGCTCGCTTCGGGTTCGAGTTTCGGCGCGGCGACGAATGCCGACTGCATCATCGACCAGAACCAGATGTTCGACTTCTACGACGGCGGCGGCCTCGACATGACCTGCCTCGGCATGGCCGAGTGCGACGGGGCCGGCAACGTCAACACCTCGAAGTTCGGGGGCAAGCTCAACGGCTGCGGCGGCTTCATCAATATCTCGCAGAACGCCCGCTCAGTCGTCTTCGCCGGCACTTTCACCGCGGGCGGCCTGGAGATCGCCGTGCAGGACGGTCAGGTGAAGATCGTCCAGGAGGGCCGGGCTCGGAAGTTCGTAACAGGGGTCCAGCAGAACACCTTCTCCGGCCCCTACGCGGTCGAGCGCTCGCAGCCGGTGATCTACGTGACCGAGCGCTGCGTCTTCCAGCTGACGAAGGATGGGCTCGAACTGATCGAGGTGGCACCGGGCATCGATATCGAGCGCGACATCCTCGCCCACATGGATTTCGCCCCCGTGGTGCGCAATCCGGTGGCGATGGACGCGCGCATCTTCCGCGAGGATCCGATGGAGCTGATCTCGGATCTGCTCAACCTCGACCTGAAATCCCGCGTCAGCCTGGATGCCGAGCGCAATATCCTCTTCATCAACCTGGAGGGCTGGTACTGCCGGGTGAAGAGCGACATGGACGAGTTGCGCATGACCATCGTCGAGGCCTGCCGCAAGGCCGGTCAGCGGGTCAACGCCGTGATCAACCACGACGGCTTCCGGCTCAACGAGAACCTCTACGACGACTATGCCGGGATGATCCAATATCTCCAGGCGAACTACTACGCGACGACGACCCGCTACGCGACCAGCGCCTTCCTCCGCCTGAAGATGGAAGAGGCGCTGACCAAGCGCGGCGTCGCCCCCCACGTCTTCGAGCGCAAGGAGGAGGCCCAGGCCTTCCTCGGCACGACCGAGGACAAGAAGGCGCGCAAGATGATCTCGCCGGCGGTGGCGTCCGCCGCCTGAGGACGAGCGTTCAAGTCTCGGGAGGCCTCCCGCGCCGAGAGCAAAGAGGATCGCAAAAGGTCTTCCGGTCCTCGTGGCCTCCGAAGCCCTGCCGCGCCGGGGACGGACCGGCGCGGCTTCGAGGGCCGCGTCGGGGTGCACCTTGAGAGTATCCGCGCGTGGCAGCTTCAGCGGTGAGTTGCCTCGTTCGAAATCTTGCCGCTTTCAAAAACAGGCATGCGAAAGCCGCCATGTTCTGTGCCGCGATGTTCGCAGGCATTTCACCGATGACGTGAGCGCACTGAGCGAAGCTGCACCTCATCTTGGCGGCGCAATCGACGTCCTGAACGCAACTTGATTTTGCACTGACGGATTACCGACCGATTTGTCGGAGGTGTGAAGGTGCAAGCAGGGACTCTTGAGCCGGCCTGACGCGATCGGGTCGGGTGCGGCTCCAAGTTGTCCTTCTCGATGCAAAGATAACTTTTATTAATCGAAATGCGCAAAGAACTCGGTGTCTCCGACTTCGACGCAGGTATCCCGTGAGAATGACACTCAAGCGCACCCTCATGGGGCTGTTTGCACTCATGCTGCTGTTCGCCGTCGGGCAGGGCGTGCTTGCCCTGGTCAAGCTCGACGCGATCGGCGAGCGGACATCGGAGATCCTGGACAGCACGATCCCGTCGATCAACGAGGCCCACACCATCAACGCGTTCGTGATTCGGACGCGACTCTGGCAGTTCCGCTACGTGACGGCCGAGAGCGAGACCGCGCGGGCCGACAGCGGCGAGAAGGTCAAGACCTTCATGCGCGACCGCAATGCCAAGGTCGAAGCTTATCGGAGGCTGATCTCCTCGCCCGAGGAGCAGCAGGTCTATAACGATCTTCTGGCCAAGCTGGAGCAGTTGAAGCCCGATTGGGACCGCCTCCGCGCCTTCCGGCCCGACCAGCAGGATGAAGCGCTCAACTATTTCCGCGGCCCCATGAACACACGCTACCTCGCCGTCTCCGAGGCGGCGCGGGCCCTCGTCGATGTCAACATGGCCGCAAGCAAGGTTGCCGACGCCGCGATCCGTGCCGAGCAAGCCACGGCGGTGAAGGTCACCCTGGTGGCGCTCTGCGTCACGACGCTGACGGCGATCGGTGCGATGATCTTCTCCTTCCTCGGCGTGTCGCGCCCGATCGAGCGGATGACGGCGGCGATGCGCCGTCTGGCCGGCGGCGACACCGATGCGCCGATCCCCTTCGCTCAGCGGCGCGACGAGATCGGGGCGATGTCCGCGACTGTCCTCGTCTTCCGCGACAACCTGCTGCGGGCCCGCGCGCTCGAAAAGGAGACCGAGCTCGCCCGCGCCTCGGCGGAAGAGCAGCGCAAGGCCGGCATGCGCGAGATGGCCGACGGTTTCGAGCACGCCGTCGGCGGCATCCTCGGCACGGTGACCGCGGCGGCGACCGAGTTGCAGGCCACCGCCCAGAGCATGACCGCGATCGCGACGGAGACCGCGGCACAATCCACCGCCGTGGCCGCCGCGGCCGAACAGGCGGCCGGCAATGTCGGCATGGTCGCCGCCGCGAGCGAGGAGCTCGGCGCTTCGGTGCAGGAGATCGGGCGGCAGGTCGCCGGCTCGGCCGAACTCGCCGGGGTCGCGGCCGGCGAGGCCGGGCAGACCGTCGCCCTGGTCCGCGATCTCTCGGAGGCCGCCGCGCGGATCGGCGATGTGGTGGCGCTGATCTCGACCATTGCCGGACAGACCAATCTGCTCGCGCTCAACGCCACGATCGAGGCGGCGCGCGCGGGCGAGGCCGGGCGCGGCTTCGCGGTGGTGGCCGCCGAGGTCAAGGAACTCGCGAACCAGACGGCGCGGGCGACCGAGGAGATCTCGACCCAGATCGCCCGCATCCAGGGGGCGACGGGCGAGGCCGTCTCGGCGATCGACGGCATCAGCAGCCGCATCCGCGAGATCAGCGGCGTCGCCACCGGCATCGCGGCGGCGGTGGAGGAGCAGGGCGCGGCCACCCAGGAAATCGTGCGCAATGTCGGTCAGGCCTCCACCGGCACGTCCGAGGTGACGAACAACATCGCCGGGGTCGCCTCGGCGGCCGACGAGACCGGGGCGGCGGCGTCCCAGGTGCTGCACTCGGCGTCGGACCTGTCCCGGCAGGCCGAGCGCCTGAACACGGAGATGTTCCGCTTCCTCGCCACGGTGCGTGCGGCCTGAGGCCTCGCCACACTGCCTCGTCAGACTGACGGAGCGCGACACGGAGTTCGACATGACGGCGGGGCTGGGACGCGGATGTCGTCCCGGCCCCGCCTTGCGTCATCCGCTCCCATCTGCTAACGCCCCGCCCATCCCACACGCGGAGCCGGCCCCATGCCTGAATGGGGCGTTTCCGGTGGCCGGCCGATTGGCCAGCTACTCCTCCGCGGCGGTATCAACCGGAGAGACCAAAAATCATGGCCGTCGATTTCTCTATGCGCCAGCTCCTCGAGGCCGGCGCCCATTTCGGGCACCAGTCGCACCGCTGGAACCCGAAGATGCAGCCCTACATCTTCGGCACCCGTAACAACATCCACATCATCGATCTCGCCCAGACGGTGCCGGCGCTGCACGCCGCCCTCCAGGCGGTGAGCGACACGGTCGCCCGCGGCGGCCGCGTGCTGTTCGTCGGCACCAAGCGCCAGGCGGCGGATTCCATCGCCGAGGCGGCCAAGCGGTCGGCCCAGTACTACGTCAACTCCCGCTGGCTCGGCGGCATGCTGACCAACTGGAAGACCATCTCCGGCTCGATCCAGCGCCTGCGCAAGGTCGATGAGACGCTCGAGGGCGGGGCCGTCGGCCTCACCAAGAAGGAGCGCCTCATGCTGACCCGTGAGAAGGACAAGCTCGAGAAGGCGCTCGGCGGCATCAAGGACATGGGCGGCGTGCCCGACCTGCTGTTCGTGATCGACACCAACAAGGAGCAGCTCGCGATCAAGGAGGCCCAGCGCCTCGGCATCCCGGTCGCGGCCATCGTCGACACGAACTGCAACCCGGATGGCATCTCCTACATCGTCCCGGCCAACGACGACGCCGGCCGCGCCATCGCGCTGTACTGCGACCTCATCGCCCGCGCGGCGATCGAGGGCATCGGCCGCGGCCAGGGCGCGCTCGGCCTCGACGTCGGCGCCTCCGAGGAGCCGACCGCCGAGGAGCTGCCGCCGGCCAACGACGACGTCGCGGCGGCCTCCGTGGCCTCCGACTCGATCGCCCAGGCCGACGTCGCCGCGCTTGCCGAGTCGACCGAGCACTTCGAGCAGCTCGCCGCCCCGCGCGGTGCGCCCGACGACCTGACCAAGCTCAACGGTGTCGGCCCGCAGCTCGTGCAGAAGCTCAACGATGCCGGCGTGTGGCACTACTGGCAGATCGCCGCCATGCAGCCCGAGGACGTGGCCAAGCTCGACGCCGACCTGAAGCTCAACGGCCGCTTTGCCCGCGACGGCTGGGTCGAGCAGTCCCGCGCCTTCGTCGAAGCTGCCGCGGCCTAAGTCCCGCGTTCGCCGCCGGGCTTTCTCGCCCGGCGGCCCGATCGTCATCTTCCTGCAAAGCCCGGTGCTTTCAAAGAGCGCCGGGCTCATTCACTTGAAGACCCGTTCTTCAAGACCCGCGCTTCAAGACCTCGAGAGGATCGCCATGGCCAACATCACCGCCGCACTCGTGAAAGAGCTTCGCGAAAAGACCGGCGCCGGCATGATGGATTGCAAGGGCGCGCTCAACGAGACCAACGGCGACCTCGAAGCAGCGGTCGATTGGCTGCGCAAGAAGGGTCTTGCCAAGGCCGCCAAGAAGGCCGGCCGTGTCGCCGCCGAGGGCCTCGTGGCCGTCGAGTCCGCCGGTCGCCACGCCGCGGTGGTCGAGGTGAATTCCGAGACCGACTTCGTCGCCCGCAACGACGGCTTCCAGGCCTTCGCCCGCGAGGCCGCCAAGCTCGCGCTGAACACCGACGGCACCCTGGAGGGCCTCCAGGCCGCGACCTTCCCCGGCTCGTCCGAGACGGTCCAGGAGAAGCTCTCGAACCTGATCGCCACCATCGGCGAGAACATGACCCTGCGCCGCGTCGCCAAGCTCGAAGTGAGCAAGGGCGTGATCGCGTCCTACGTCCACGGCCAGATCAATGATGGTCTCGGCAAGATCGGCGTGCTCGTCGCGCTCGAGTCCGAGGGGGACGTCGAGTTCCTCTCCACGCTCGGCCGCCAGATCGCCATGCACGTCGCCGCCACCAACCCGACGGCGCTCGACGCCTCGGGCGTCGATCCCGCCGTGGTCGAGCGCGAGAGCAACATCCTGCGCGAGAAGAACGCCGGCAAGCCGGACCACGTGATGGCCAAGATCGTCGAGAGCGGCCTGAAGAGCTACTACAAGGAGGTCACCCTCCTGGAGCAGCCCTTCGTCCATGATGGCTCCAAGACCGTCTCGCAGATCCTCAAGGAAGCCGCGGGCAAGGCCGGCGGCGAGGTCGCGATCAAGGGCTTCGTCCGCTACGCGCTGGGCGAGGGCATCGAGAAGGAAGAGGGGCCGGACTTCGCCGCCGAAGTCGCGAGCATGTCGCGCTAAAGGCCCGGCGAGGACGCTCGGGAGCCTGACTCGGCTCCGGTGTCGTCACCGATCCTCACAGGTCGTCATACGGGGCGGCGGCAGCGATGCCGTCGCCCCTCGACGTTCGGCCCCCCGTCTTGTTAGAAGCCGCGGCGCCCCGAACCCGAGACGACGAGGATCTTCGATGCCGGAGACGACGACCTACCGCCGCGTCCTCGTCAAACTCTCCGGGGAGGCCCTGGCCGCCCCCGACGGCTTCTGGCTGCATCCGCCGATGCTGGCGGCCCTGGCCGAGGACATCGCGGCCACGATCTCCCGCGGGATCCAGATCGCGGTGGTGGTCGGCGGCGGCAACCTGATCCGCGGGGCGCGCATCTCCCAGGCGGGCTGGATCGACCGGGCGACGGGCGACTCCCTCGGCATGATGGCGACGGTGATGAATTCGCTCGCCATCGAGACCGCGCTCAATGCCGCGGGCGTCCAGGCCCGCACCATGTCGGCCGTGTCGATGCCCACCATCTGCGAGACCTATGCCCGCCAGCCGGCGCTGCATCACCTCGACAAGGGGCAGGTCGTCGTGCTCGCGGGCGGCACCGGCAACCCGTATTTCACCACCGACACCGCGGCCGTCCTGCGGGCGGCGGAACTGCGCTGCGACGCGGTGCTGAAGGCAACGCAGGTGGATGGCGTCTATTCGGCCGATCCGAAGCACGACCCGGACGCAATCCGCTACGATCGCATCACCCACGACGAGGCCATCGCCCGCGATCTCAAGGTGATGGACACCGCCGCCTTCGCCCTGGCGCGGGAGAGCCGCCTCACCATCGTCGTGGGTTCGGTCCACGCCCCGAGTTCGATCAACGCGATCCTGACGGGCGGCTCGGTGTCGACCCGCGTGGTGCCGTAGGCACCGGCTTTCTGCTTGGATCCCTCGCCCCGCTTGCGGGGAGAGGGGGAACGCGGTGCAGGGCCGGCAAGCGCGCTTGCGGCCCGCTCCCGTCGTCGGAAAAGAATCAGCCGGCCTTCTGGGCCTTGGCGCGCTCGATGCCTTCGAGGATCAGGCGATGGGCCTCCGCCTTGTCGCCCCAGCGCACGACCTTCACCCACTTGCCGGGCTCCAGATCCTTGTAGTGCTCGAAGAAGTGCTGGATCTGGCTGATCGTGATCTCGGGCAGGTCGGTGTAGTTCTCGACGCGGTTGTAGCGCTGGGTCAGCTTGCGCGAGGGCACGGCGATGATTTTCTCGTCCTCGCCGCCGTCATCCTCCATCACCAGCACGCCGACCGGGCGCACGCTGATGATCGCACCGGGGATGATGGCGCGGGTGTTGGCCACCAGCACGTCGCAGGGGTCGCCGTCGCCCGAGAGGGTATGGGGGATGAAACCGTAATTGCCCGGATAGAACATCGGCGTGTAGAGGAACCGGTCGACGACGAGGGTGCCGGCGTCCTTGTCCATCTCGTACTTGATCGGCTCGCCGCCGAGCGGCACTTCGACGATCACGTTGACGTCGTCCGGCGGATTCTTGCCGATCGAGATGGCGTTGATGTCCATGGGCCTGTGCTCTCTGAAATCCGGCCGTCGGACGCGTCGCCCTGTCCGGCGGGTGCATCGTGCGGGGGCGGCTTACGCTGCCGCACCCATCGATCGATGTCTTAGATTGTGCGAGCGGAAAATGAAATCGTCCCTCTGGCCAAGTTGTACGCTGACCGCTCCCTCGTGGCGGAAAACGCCGGTTTGCGCTCTCCGGCCCTGATCCCGGCCTCTCGCGCCGACGCGGTCAGGTGAACAGGTAGCCGATCTTCGGCAGGCCGAAGCCGGAGACGCGCTCCACCGATTCCGGGCCGGCCACGCCGCCCAGGCCCTCGTAGAACCCGCAGGCACGGGCGTTGTCGGCGAGCGCCCAGACCCCGATGCGGGTGAGTCCGCGGTCGATCAGGTCGTTGCGCACCGCCCGGAACAGGCGGGTGCCGAGCCCGAGGCCCTGGAATTCCGGGGCGATATAGAGTTCGTCGATCTCTCCGTCCGCCCGCATGGCCCGGTCGCGCGCCCGGCCATAGGCGGCATAGCCCGCGATCCGCTCGCCGAAGGCGATGACGGCGAATCCGCGCCCGCCGCCGATCATGTCGCGCCAAGTCTCCGGTCCGCGCCGGGCCAGGAAGCGCTCCAGGGCGATCCCCGGGATCACGCCCTGATAGGCCTCGCGCCACGCATCGTCGAAGATCGCCGAGAGGTTGGCCGCGTCCGCGGCGCGGGCACGGCGGATGCTCACCGTGGTCGTCGTCATGGTGTGGTCCGATTGCGAGCCGATGCTGCATGATGCTGGCAAAGCGAGCGGTTCGGCAACAGCCTGAAACGGGGTGCGTTGTCGCCCGAATCGCGGACTGTTAGAGGGACGCTCCGACACGCCTCTCGCAGCCATCCGTGTTCAACCGCTTCCTTCCCCCCGAGACCCGCTACGCGCGGCGCATGGCCCGCATCGCGAAGTTCGAGCGGCCCATCGACGGCTCCGTTTCTCGGGCGAAGGCCTGGGCGAACATGCTGCTGGTCGATCACGGGATCTTCCGTCTCGCCTATCTCAACCGGCACCGGATCGGCACCGGGATCGTCTGGCGCTCGGCCCAGCCGACGCCGCACCAGCTCGCGTGGTTCAAGCGCCAGGGCGTGCGCACCATCGTGTCGCTGCGCGGCGGACGCGAGCACGGCTCCTGGCCTCTCCAGCGCGAGGCCTGCGAGCGGCAGGGGCTGAAACTCGTCGAGTTCGTTCTGCGCTCGCGCGAGGCGCCCTCTCGCGAGACCCTGCTGACGGCGCGCGACTTCTTCGCCGGCCTCGAATACCCGGCGGTGATGCACTGCAAGTCGGGAGCGGACCGGGCCGGGCTTGCCGCGACCCTGTTCCTGATCCTGCATGAGGGCCGGCCGGTGCGGGAGGCTTTGCGCCAGCTCTCGCCGCGCTACGGCCATTTCCGCTTTGCCAAGACCGGCATTCTCGATGCGTTCTTCGCGACCTATCTCCGCGAGGGCGAGGCGCGGGGCCAGAGTTTTCTGGAGTGGGTCGAGCACACTTACGACCCGCAGGCGATCACCCAGAACTTCCGCGCCGGTTTCTGGTCCGACGTCGTCGTCGACCGCCTGCTGCGGCGCGAGTAGGCGCCGCCTTGGCCCTCAGGCTGTCCCGGCTGCTCGGAGCCGTGTCTCCCCCCTGGATCGGACGGCGCGGGCCGGACGAGGCCGGCCTGAACGGTCCCCGGATCGCCGTGATCGGCAATTGCCAGGCGAAGGGCGTGGCGGAGGCCGTGCGCATCCTCGTGCCGGGCGCGCGGGTGCGGCTGATCCCGATGAGCACGCTGGGCAAGCGCGAGCGCAGCCTCGATGCCTTCGCCGCGGCGCTCGGCAATTGCGATTACGTCTTTTCCCAACCCTTCCCGGCGGGCTTCTTCCCGGAAGGTGGCTCGGAGGCGCTGCGCGAACGGCTGCCGCGGATGCGCCTGTTCCCCTCGATCGTCTTCACGGCGTTCCACCCGGACGCGGTCTATGTCGGCGACCTCGCCTCGGTGGCGCGGGTGAGGCTGGTGCCGTCACCGCTCGGCAGCTACCACTCGGCGATCACCCTGTTCGGCTTTCTCCAGGGCCTCTCGCAGGAGCGGATCGTCGGGCTGTTCCGCGAGGACGTGTTTTCGCGCCTCGGCTATCTCGATGCCTGGGGCTTGGCCGCCACGGACCTGATCGCATCGAGCCGTGCGATCGGCTTCGACCTCTCGGGCGATCTGCTGCGCTGGTCGCGGGGCGGCCTGTTCATGCACAACATTAACCATCCGCGCCTCAGCGTGCTGGGCGACATCGCCGGGCGGCTGCTGCGGGAAGCCGGGCTCACGCCGCGTCCTGTGGCGGTCGAGGCCTACGCACCGGATGGGCTTCTCGACGATGCGATCTGGCCGGTCTATCCGCCGGTGGCGACGCTGTACGGCGTGCCGGGCTCCACGGTGTTCAAGCGCCGCCAGCGCCGGGGCGCACCGCCCGCGACGCTCGGTCTCGACGCGTTCGTCGCGGAAAGCCTCGCGATCTATCGCGGGCAGCCGCGCGAGACCCTGACCTGCCACCGGATCGAGCACTGGGCGGCCTCCCCGGACATCCGCAAACTATTTGTGGCTTGAGCCCGTAACGGGTTCCCAAAGGGCAAGCCCTTTGGCGGGTTTCAGGGCGGAGCCCTGAGTTACCCCTCCGCGTCGTCCTTGCCCGAGCGTTCGGCGAGGCGGGCGAGCGTCGTCATCTCACGGAACCATGTCCGCACGGGCTTGGCCGGGGTGCCGCCCCAGCGCGAGCCCGGCGGCACGTCGCGGTTGACGTTCGAGGAGCCGGCGATCTGCGAGCCCATGCCGATGCGCAGGTGGCCGACGACGCCGACTTGGCCCCCGAGCACGACGTAATCCTCCAGCGTGGTCGAGCCGGAGATGCCGACGCCGGAGACGATCACGCAGTGGCGGCCGATCACGACGTTGTGGGCGATCTGCACGAGGTTATCGATCTTGGTGCCCTCGCCGACCACCGTGTCGCGGGAGGCGCCCCGGTCGATCGTAGTGTTGGCGCCGATCTCGACGTCGTCCTGAATGATGACGCGGCCGACCTGCGGCACCTTGATATGCCCGCCCGCGCCCATGGCGAAACCGAACCCGTCCTGGCCGATCCGGGCGCCGGGATGGACGATGACGCGGTTGCCGACCAGCGCATGGGTCAGGGTCGCCCCCGCACCGATGGAGCAGTCGCGGCCGATTCGCACGTTGGGGCCGATCACCGCGTTGGGGCCGAGCACCGTGCCCGCGCCGATTTCGGCGCCGGGGCCGACGACGGCGCCGGGATCGATGCGCACGCCGTCCTCCAGCCGCGCCTGCGGGTGGACATGGGCGCCGGGGGAGATCCCGGCCGCGGCAAACAGCGAGCCCGGCCGCATCGCCTCCTCGTAGAGGCGTGCCAGAAGCCCGGCATAGGCGCGGTAGGGATCGCGGGTGACGAGGGCGATGGTGCCGGCCGGCATGCGGGGGGCGAAGCGCGGCGAGACGAGGCAGGCCAGCGCCCGCGTCGTAGCCAGCGCGTCGGCGTAGCGCGCGTTGTCCATGTAGGCGAGTTCGCTCGGCCCCGCGGTCTCCAAGGGGGCGGCGCCCGTCACCGCTTGCGACGGGTCGGTGCCCTCGGGGAGCGATACGCCGCAGGCCTCGGCGACGGCCCCGAGGGTCAGGCCGGCTTTCGGCGCGATGAAGACGGGATCTGACATGAGGTTCGACGCCGGCAGGGAAGGGAGCTGAGCGCCGCTATAGCGCTCTTGCCCGGAAGGGGCATCCGCTCGGAGCGAAACGGACGGGTCGCCACAAAGCAAAAGAGCCGTGCCTGACCGGGATACGGTCAGGCACGGCTCTTTCAAGTCAATGCTCTGAGGATCAGAAGCGCGAGCCGCCGGAGAAGCGGAACGCCTGGAGCTGGTCTTTGCCGACCTTGCCCAGAGCCGTCTGGACACCTTCGTCCTTCGACAGCGCGTAGGCGTAGTCGAAGCGGATCGGGCCGAGCGGCGAGTTCCACAGGATCGAGGCACCGACCGAGGAACGGATCGTCGCCTTGTCGCGGACGTTCACGCACTCAGGCTCGACCGTGATCGCGCCGGCACCGAAGTTCGTGTAGTTGCAGCCCGATCCCGGCGCGAAGCCGTTGATGAAGTTGTCGCCGTTCACGTCGAAGTTGCGACGACCAGAGTAGCCGAACAGCGTGCCGGCATCGGCGAACAGAGCGCCCTTCAGGCCGAGATCCCGGGGCAAGCCCCAGATCGGGAACTGAACTTCGACGGTGGCGCCGAAGTAGGTCGTGCCGCCGATTGCGTTGGAGCGGGCGTCGGCGATGCCGATATCGCGCGGGCCGAGGCCGTTCGGAGCGAAGCCGCGAACGAGCGATGGGCCGAGGAAGAACTGGTCGGTGATGCGCAGCGGCTGATCGTCGAGGTTCGAGACGTGACCGCCCTGGAGGCGCACGAAGCCGACCACGTCCTCCCACAGTTCCTTGTAGTAGCGGGCGTCACCCGTCACGCGGAAGAACTTGGAGTCGCCGCCGATGCCGGCGACGTCAGGCTTCAACTCGCCGTAGAAGCCGTTCGTGGGCCGCTGGAGATTATCCAGCGTCGAGTAGGCCAGGGTGACGCCCGCGAGCGAGGTCAGCACGTTGCCCTGCTGGCCCTTGAGCGCGATCGAGGCCTCGCCGTCGAAGGCGCAGTTCGGATAGGCCGGGAGACCGCCCACATCGCGGCCGCTCGACGGGTCGATCGTTCCGGCAGGGTTCGGCTGCGTGTAGCCCGGGATCGCCACCGAGCAATCGTTATAGGGCCGTTTGATGGTGTTCGGGACCCGAAGCTCGGTGTTGTAGATCGAGTAGCGGAAGGTGACGCCGAATTCCTCGGTGATCGGCAGGCCGAGGCGGAGCTGACCGCCGTAGACGGTCGTCTCGTAGCGCGACCAGCGGGTCAGGTCGGAGTATTTGTAGAAGGCGTCGAAGCCGGCGGCGAGGCGGTAGCCGAGGAAGTACGGCTCGGTGAACGAGAAGTCGATGCCGCGGGCGAACTGGCCGCCCTGCACCGCGAGGCGGACATACTGGCCGCGGCCGAGGAAGTTCGACTCGGAGACCGAGACCTCGCCGATGATACCGTCCTGGGTGGAGTAGCCGCCCGCCACCGAGAACGAGCCCGTGGGCTGATCCTCGACGTCGATGTTGACCACCACCCGGTCCGGCGCCGAGCCCGGCTCGTTGGAGAAGCGCACCTTCTTGAAGAAGCCCAGGCCGTTCAGCCGGCGCTCGGCGCGGTCCACCAGCACGCGGTTGTAGGCATCGCCCTCGGTCAGATCGAGCTCGCGGCGAATGACGTAGTCGCGGGTGCGGGTGTTGCCGCGGATGTTGATGCGCTCGACGTAGACGCGCGGGCCGTCCTCGACCACGAAGCCGAGGGCGACCTGATGCGTGGCGCGGTCGCGCTGGCCGGTGGGACGCACCTGGGCGAAGGGGTAGCCCTGGCGGTTGACCTCGTTGGTGACGCCGACGAGCGTCTTCTCGACATCCTCGGCGTTGTAGACGTCGCCGACCTGGGCGCGGATCTGTCCGTCGAGGGCCTCGCGGTCGATGCCGGCGATGCGCGGATCCACGGCCACTGCGCCGACGGTATACTGCTCGCCTTCCTCGACGGTGACGTTGATGACCCAGCCGGCATCCTCACCGGTCTCGACGTAGCGGGCGTCGGCGTTGACGACGCGGAAGTCGGCGTAGCCGTTCTTGAGGTAGTACCGGCGAACGATGTCGAGGTCGGCGGAGATGCGGTCGGGATCGTAGACGTCGGAGGTCTTGATGAACGAGAGGAAGTTCATCTCGGACGAGGACATCAGCCCCTTGAGGGTCTTTTCCGAGTAGGCGCTGTTGCCGATGAAGTGGATCTCGCGGAT
Source organism: Methylorubrum extorquens (assembly GCF_024169925.1). Taxonomy (NCBI): domain Bacteria; kingdom Pseudomonadati; phylum Pseudomonadota; class Alphaproteobacteria; order Hyphomicrobiales; family Methylobacteriaceae; genus Methylorubrum; species Methylorubrum extorquens. The sequence goes on along the minus strand of NZ_JALJXF010000001.1, from coordinate 3,969,248 downwards.
GCCGGTCTTGTCGCCCTCGTCGATGGCGAAGACGACGTCGGAGCGTCCGCTGGGCAGGTCGACGAGACGGTAGCTGACCTTGGCAGTGCCGCGGCCCGAACGCTTGTAGACGTCGCGGATGCGCTCGACGTCGGCAGCGATCACCGCCGGGCTCAGGGCGCCGCGGTCCTTGGTCTCGACGACGCTCTCGAGCGTCGCCTTCTCGACCTTCTTGTTGCCCTCGAAGAAGACACGGCCGACGACGCTGTTCTCACGCACGCGCACCACGGTGGTGCCGCCGCGTCCGGAGACCTGCACGTCGGAGAAAAGGCCGGTGGCGAGTAGGTTGCGCCGCGCCTCCTCGGGAGACCCGGTGGCGGTGCCGGTGACGTAGGAGCGAATCGTGTCGGAATCGACCCGGCGGTTGCCTTCGACGACGACCTGCTGCGCCTGCGCGGCCGCGCCGCCGAGGATCACGGTGGCGGCGGTGGCGACCAGAACGATGGCACGCTCCGCCGACTTTCGCCGGCGCTTTCCCGTCATCGACATCATGTAATCGCCCGTCTCTTTTTGTCTCAGCACGGGTTCGCACCCGCAGGCAGCCGCCCTTAAGGCTCACCGCCCTCTGGTCCCGGCCACGCTTGTATCGGGATTCCCCCACGAAGCAAACGCGGCGGCCGTCCGACATACCGGGATTTTGAGGGGTCGTGGCCTTCGCGCCACTTAACGACGAAGCACCTTTTCACGGGATCTCAGATTAGCGTGAATAGGGCGTAAATATGATCGAGAACACAACTTTCCGGTTCGCGTTCTGATCGCAGTAAGGCGGCGTTCACCGCAAAAGCGAACGGCCCGGCGGGGATCGCCGGGCCGTCGATACAGGGCGGAGAGGGGGCAGGGAAGGGGTATCGATCAGGTGCCGCGCTGGCTCAGCGAGGCGCCGAGATTGAGGATGTCGTTCCAGGCGGCGAACAGCATCAGCATCAGCACGAAGGCCAGCCCGATGCGGAATCCGATCTCCTGCGCCCGCTCGCTTAGGGGGCGGCCGCGCACCGCCTCGAAGGCGTAGAACATCAGGTGCCCCCCATCGAGGAGCGGAATCGGGAACAGGTTGAGCAGCCCGATCGAGACCGACAGGAGCGCGACCAGACCGATCAGCCCGCCGACGCCGCCGACGCGCGCCACCTCGCCCGAGACGCGGGCAATGCCGATCGGTCCGGAGAGCTGGTCGGCGGATTCGCGGCCGGTGACGAGCTTGCCGATGTAGTCGAAGGTGCGCTCCACCACGAAGGCGGTCTCATGGACACCGAGCTTCAGGGATTCGAGCGGGCCGTAATGCACGAGCTTGGCCGCGCCGGCGTTCGGCCCGTTGATGCCGAGCCGGCCGAAGCGGTGGCGGCCGAAGGGCGTGCGCTCCTCGATCATGTCCGGCACGGCGGTCAGGGTCTGAACCTGGCCGGAGCGGTCCACGGTCACCGCCAGCGAGGAGCCGGCGGCGGCCGAGACGACGCGCTGCATGTCGTTGAAGGTGTTGACCGTCTGGCCGTCGATGGTGCGGATCACGTCGCCGGGCTGGAAGCCAGCACGCGCGGCGGCGCTGTTCGGCTGCACCGCCTCGACGCGCGCTGGCGTTTCGTAGCGCCCGCCGACATAGATCGCGCCCGCGAAGACGGCGATGGCCAGGATGAAGTTGGCGATGGGGCCGGCGGCGACGATGGCCGCGCGCTTAGCCACGGGCTGGGTCGGGAAGCTCACCGCCCGCTCGTGCGGGCTCATGCGGGCGACCGCCTCAGGGTCGGGCACGCTGGCGCCGTTGGCGTCGCCGACGAACTTCACGTAGCCGCCAAGCGGGATCGCCGAGAGCTTCCAGCGGGTGCCCCGTCGGTCGTTGAAACCGATGATCTCCGGGCCGAAGCCGATGGAGAAGGCGGTGACGCCGACGCCGCACCAGCGCCCGACCAGGAAATGGCCCATTTCGTGCACGAAAACGACGATCGTCAGCACGATCAGGAACGGGATCACCGCGCCGAAGAAGCCGGCGGCGTTGCCGCCCATGCCGCTCAAGAATTCCATGGCCGTTATCCTTCAGGCCGCGACCCACGTATGGGATCCGTGCGCGTCATGCGCGAGTCCCAGTCTCAACCGTCCGCCCTGACAGGGCGAGCCCATGGCCGGCAAGTCGCGGATCGTCGCACGCCTCACGTTCGAGCGCGAGATCTAATCGCGCGCGCAACCCCTGGGGCCTCGCTCTCCATCCCCGACAACACTTCGTAAAGGTTAATTTCCGCCTCAGCCCGCAGCGCGGGCGGCGGGCACCGTCTCCAGGCACCAGGCGCGCACCCGCGCGTCGATGGCCAGCGCCTCCTCTACGTCCTCCGGCGCCCGGCGGAACTCGGCGGCGAAGTGCTCGACCGCCCGCTCCACCAGTTCGGCGATGCCGTAGAACGGGATGGCCCCGCGGATGAAGGCGGCGACCGCGATCTCGTTGGCGGCGTTCATCACGGTGGGGGCCGCGCCGCCCTCGGCGAGTGCCGCGCGGGCGACGCGCAGGCAGGGGAAGCGCGCCTCGTCGGCCGGCTCGAAGGTGAGGCTGCCGGTGACGGCGAGATCGAGCGGACGGCCGCGGGCGATCTCCAGGCGGTCGCCGAGGCCGAGGCAGTGGGCGATCGGCACGCGCATATCGGGCATGGCCAGCCCCGCCGTCACCGCGCCGTCGCGCCACGCGATCAGCCCGTGCACGATCGATTGCGGGTGGACGATCACGTCGAGCCGTTCGGCCTCGATGGCGAAGAGGTGGTGGGCCTCGATCAGCTCCAGCCCCTTGTTCATCAGGGAGGCGGAATCGATGTTGATCTTCATGCCCATCGACCAGGTCGGGTGGGCGGCGGCCTCGGCCGGGGTCGCGGCGGCGATGCGCTCGCGGGTCCAGGTGCGGAACGGGCCGCCCGAGGCGGTCAGCGTCATCCGGGCGATGTCGGACACGCGGCCGTCGCCCAGTGCCTGGGCCAGCGCGTTGTGCTCGGAATCCACCGGCAGGATGCGGGCGCCGTAGCGGCTCGCGTCGCGCATGAAGGCATCACCCGCGCAGACGAGGCTCTCCTTGTTGGCGAGCGCGATGGTGCGCCCGAGCCGAAGCGCGGCGTGGGTCGGCTTCAGGCCCGCCGCGCCGCTCACCGCCGCGACGACGATGTCGGCCTCGCGGGCGACCGCCTCCAGCACTGCATTCTCGCCGGCCCCGTTCGGGATGCCGGAGCCCGCAAGCGCCTCGGCCAAAGCCGGGCCGGCGCTCTCGTCGGCCAGTGCCGCGAAATCCGGCCGCATCTCCAGGGCGAGCTTGGCCAGCGACGCGGCATCCTTGCCGCCGACGAGGGCGCCGACGCGGAAGCGGCCCGCATGCTGGGACAGGAGGTCCGTGGTCGAGCGGCCGATCGAGCCGGTGGCGCCGAGGACGGTGACGGTGAGGCTCACGGGATCAGTTCCGTTCAGGCAGTCAGGAGCCGCAGGGCGGCAAGGCACAGGCCGGCGAGCCCGGCCACGGCGAAGAAGCCGTCGAGCCGGTCCATGACGCCGCCATGGCCGGGGATCGAGCGGCCGGAATCCTTGACGCCGTAGCGCCGCTTGAGGGCGGACTCAACGAGATCGCCTCCCTGCGACAGGATCGAGGCGAGGCCGCTCAGCGCCGCGACCAGGGAGAGCGAGACGGCGGGCAGCGCGTCCCAGCCCTGGCTGCGGGCGATGAGCACGGTGAGCGTTCCGCCGACGATTCCCGCGGCGAGGCCGCCGAGCGCGCCGGACCATGTCTTCTTCGGGCTCACCCGCGGCATCAGCTTCGGCCCGCCGATGAGGCGGCCTGTGAAGTAGGCGACGCTGTCGGTGGACCAGACCACCGCGAACATCCAGGCCGGACCGACGATGCCGATCGCGGGGTCGATCCGCAGCAACATCGGCACCAGGGCGACCACCGCACCGCCGAGCAGGCCCCAGATCGGCTTGCGCCGGCCCGGGCCGTGCCCGAGGGCGAAGAGACCGAGGCTGCCGGCGACCAGGAGGAGAGCGGGGACCCAGACGGGCGCGCCGAGCAGCACCGTGGCGAGCACGGCAAACAGCGTCCCCCCGGTCACCCCAAGCAGCGGCAGCAACGGCTCGGAGCGCGTCATGGCGAGCCATTCGGCGGCGCCGACGACACCCGCGATCAGCCAGACGCCGGCAAAGGCCCAGCCGCCGACGAGGAGCGTGCCGAGCACGACTGCGCCTAGCACCAGCGCCGAGGCGACGCGCAGGCCGAATTCGCGGTTGGCGAAGGGCGCGCGCCGGGCCGGGGAAACCGCTTCGTCGCCCGCCATCAGCCGGCTCCGGCGCTGAGGCCGCCGAAGCGGCGGTCGCGGCGGTGGTACTCGCTGACGGCGGCGAGGAACGCGGCGTGGTCGAAATCCGGCCAGAAGCCCGGCTCGATCACGTACTCGGCATAGGCCGTCTGCCATGTCAGGAAGTTCGAGAGGCGCTGCTCGCCCGAGGTGCGGATCACGAGGTCCGGGTCGGGAATGCCGGCGGTGTCGAGCGCCTCGGTGATGGTCGGCAGCTCGATCGCGTCGGGCTGCAGCCGCCCCTCGGCGACTGCCGCCGCGATGCGCCGTACGGCGCGCAGGATTTCCTGACGCCCGCCGTAGTTGAAGGCGACGACCAGGGTCAGGCCGGTATTGGCGCAGGTGCGCGCCTCTGCTTCGTCGAGCAGGCTCTTGATGTCCGCCGAGAGGTCGGCACGGTCGCCGATGATCCGGATGCGGACGTTGTTGGCGTGCAGGTCGGCGAGATCACCGCGGACGAACAGCTTGAGCAGGCCCATCAGCTCGGAAATCTCCGAAGGCGGGCGGCGCCAGTTTTCGGAAGAGAAGCTGTAGATCGTGAGGTAGTCGATGCCGAGGGTGATCGCGGAGCGCACCGTTCGGCGGACCGCCTCGACGCCGCGGCGATGACCTTCGAAGCGGGGCAGCCCTCGGCTTGCCGCCCAGCGGCCGTTGCCGTCCATGATGATGGCGACGTGGCGTGGCGCCGGCTGTCCCGCGCTTCCGGGGGCGGCTCCGGCCGCCTCCCCGATCTGCCGCGCGCCTTCCGAGCGAACCAACGCAGCCTCCCCCTCTCGCCGCCGCGGTTCGGCGCGGCCCCACCCGTCTTCGTTCAATGCAGGCCGGGTGTCAGACCTGCATGATTTCCTTTTCCTTGCTCGCCAGCACGCCGTCGATCTCGTTGATCGCGTCGTCGGTGGCCTTCTGCACCTCGGTGGCCTGACGCTTCTCGTCGTCCTCGCTGATGGCGCCGTCCTTCTCCAGCTTCTTGAGGATGTCGAGCCCGTCGCGGCGGACGTGGCGCACGGCGACGCGGGCCTCCTCCGTGTACTTGTGGGCGACCTTGACCATTTCCTTGCGGCGCTGCTCGTTCATCTCGGGGATGCGCAGGCGGATGGTCTGGCCTTCCGTCATCGGGTTGAGGCCGAGATCGGATTCGCGAATGGCCTTCTCGACGTTGGTGACCATCGAGCGGTCCCAGACCGAGATCGAGAGAAGCCGCGGCTCCGGCACGCTGACGGTCGCGACCTGGGCCATCGGCATCGAGGAGCCGTAGGCCTCGACCTGGATCGGATCGAGCAGGCTCGGTGTCGCGCGGCCCGTGCGCAGCGATCCCAGATCCTTGCTCAGAGAACTGACAGCACCCTGCATGCGGCGCTTGATGTCGCCCAGGTCGAATTCCGGTGTGGCCATAGGTTCAAAGTCCCGATGCGTTCGGGTGGCAGATCGGCGCGCGGACGCGCCCGGCGCGCGGTGCCGCTACATGAACGAAAAATTGGGTGGCCGCAAATGCGGTTGAGAGCCCGCGTTGGCTTCAGGCGCTGCGGCCGTGGGACGGCGGCACTGTATCCTTCGCGGTGCAAGCCCGGCCCGACATGCCTTGCTGAAGGGCAGCATGCCTATGCATGTTGCAATTCCGGTGACGATCCATCAGCTTGTATGTGGTATACCAGTGCGTGGGACGGGTCGGTGGGGAATCTGCCCGGAGAGTTCGCGTTCACTGGCATCGATCGAGAGACTGAGGAACGCGCGCGGATGTCCAACCCCCGTGGCCCGGATCAACGCGCCGCACGATCGCACGGAGTTCGCTTGTTCAGGCCGATCCTGGCCGGGGCGACCCTGCGTGAGCGTCTGATCGCGTGCCTGGGTGCTCTTGCGGGCATCACGCTCACCGGCCTCGTTTGCGGCTGGTTCTTCGGAGAAGGCCCCCACATCCCGCTGATCGTCGCGCCGATGGGGGCGTCGGCGGTGCTGATCTTCGCCGTGCCCGCCAGTCCGCTCGCCCAGCCCTGGTCGGTCATCGGCGGCAACACCATTTCCGCCGTCATGGGTGTGCTCGCCGCGTACCTCATCCCGGATCCCGTCATTGCGATCGGCGTCGGCGTTTCCCTTGCGATCGCGGCGATGTCGCTGACCCGGTGTCTTCACCCGCCCGGCGGGGCCGCCGCCTTGACCGCGCTCATCGGCGGCCCGGCGGTCACGTCGGCGGGCTTCCTGTTCCCGCTTTTCCCAGTCGGGCTGAACTCGGTCATTCTGGTCGCGCTCGGCATCGGCTTTCACAAGCTGTCGCGCCGCAACTACCCGCACGTTGCGGTCGCCCCGCCGGTGAACACGCATGGGACGGGGGATTTGCCGGCCCCGCTCCGGGTCGGCTTCCGGCCTGAAGACGTCGATGCGGCCCTGGTCGCTCTGGACGAGACGCTGGACATCGACCGCGCCGATCTCGACCGCCTGCTCCGGCAGGTCGAACGCCACGCGCTCGTGCGCGCACGGGGGGATCTCACCTGCGGCGAGGTGATGTCACGCGACGTCGTCACCATCGGGCTCGATGGCAGCGCCGAGCGGGCATGTGAGCTTCTGATCGCCCACAACATCAGGACGCTTCCCGTCATCGACGGGGCAGGCCGGCTCGCCGGCACGATCGGCCTGCGCGAGCTGACGCTGCACGGCGAGGTGGGACTGGCGCAGGTGATGTCCGAGGCCAGAACCGCCGGGCCGGACGACCCGGTGATCGCGTTGGTGAGCGACCTGACGGACGGTCACGCCCACGCGGTCGTCGTTACCGCAGAAGACCGGCGCGTGCTGGGGATCATCACCCAGACCGATCTGCTCGCGACCCTGACGCGCCTGCTCTCCGCCAAGGCGTTCGCGCTGCCCGATCCAGTTTCGCCGTAGGCGGCGGACGCGGCCCGAGGCCACGCCTTTATCGAGCCGTCGAAACACGCGAGCCCGCGACCGCTCGGCCGCCGGAGCGTCGTCGTCCGACGCGCCCCGCCGGAGTTTGGCCCGGTTGTTGCCAGACCTCATCCTGCCCTGGCGCCGCCACGTCCGCAGGATTGAGCCGATGCAAGACGGTCCGCTTCTTCACATGCTGTACGCTGCCTTGATGGCCTCGAGCATGATGCTGACGTGGCAATTCTCCCGCCTGCGTAAGCCGTGACCGGCGAGGGGCCGCCCGCGCGCCGGGGCGAGCCGTTCGGTCGAGATCCTTAAGGGCGCCTCATAGGGCTTCACCCCGCAACAGGCGCGGCGTCCCGCTTCGCCCCGCCGATGCCTGGCCGATGAAGAAGCGCTTCAGGCCCGGCATCCGATCGACGAGGCCGAGGCCGAAGTCGCGGGTGAGCCGCAGCGCCATGCTGTCGTTCGAGAACAAGCGGTTGAGCCCGTCGGTCGCCGCCGCCATCGCTACGGAATCGAAGCGGCGCGCCTGCTCGTAATCGCGCAGCACCGCATCCGCGCCGGGATCGAGCCCGAGCCGCAGGGCGCCGGTCACCGCCTCGGCCAGGGCCGCCGCCCCGGCGAGGCCGAGATTGAGCCCCTGGCCCGCCAACGGATGGATGACGTGGGCGGCGTCCCCCAGCAGCGCGAGGCGGGGCGCCCTAAAGCTGCGCGCGAGGCCGAGATGCAGTGGATGCGCGCTCGGGCCCTGCTCCAGGGCGATGGTGCCGAGTTCGGCCCCGAACCGGCGCTCGATCTCGGCCAGCGTCTCGGCGGCATCCCCGCCGAGCAGGGCCGGCACGTCGGCGCTACGCTCGGTCCAGACGATGGAGGAGCGGTGGCCGAGCGCGCCGCCCGCCTTCAGCGGCAGGATCGCGAAGGGGCCGCCCGGCAGGAAGTGCTCGAAGGCGCGGCCCTCATGGTCGCGGGCATGCTGAATCGTCGCGACGATACCCGATTGCGGGTAGGACCAGCCGACCCAGCCGATGCTGGCGGCCTCGCGCAGGGCCGAGCGCGCCCCGTCGGCGGCGACCACGAGCGCGACCTCCTCGACGCTGCCATCGCTCAGAGTCACCCGGGTCGACCGCGGACCCGAAACAGCGGCGGCGACGCCCAGGGCGACGAGGCGGACGCCCGTTTCCCGCGCGGCGTCGAGCAGAACGGCGACCATCGGCTCGGCCTCGACCATGTGGGCGAAAGGTTCGCCCGCGTCGCGCGCCTCCGTCCCGTCGCCGAAGGTGAGGAAGACCGGCCGCACCGGATCGCCGACCCGGCTGTCGCTGATGACCAGCCGCCGCATCGGCTCCGCCGCCGGTTCGATCCGCGCCCAGAGCCCGAGCTGCTCGAACATCCGCCGCGGCCCCGCCGCGACGGCGTAGGCGCGCCCGCGATGGCGCGCGGCGCCGGCCTCCAGGCCGGGATCGCACACGGCCACGTCGAGCGCCGGCCCGTGCGCCCGCTTCAGGGCGACCGCCAGGACGAGGCTGGCGATGCCCGCTCCGGCGACGAGCAGGCGGCGTCCGGTGCGGCGATCCGTGGTGCTCATCGGCGTTCCTCTTCCTCCGGTCCGGGGCCGGCGTCGCGTCTGATCCTTCCGTTCCATAGCCTGCCCGCATCCCGCACGCATCACGGGAGGGCCAACGGGACGCGGGCCTCCCCTCTGACACCTCCGGCTGACACCTCCGGGCCCGGTATCGCCGGGTCCGGCACGTCGGGAATGGCATCGCCCGGACAAGCCGCTATGTGCGTCGGGCGTGCCCCGAACCGGGGGGATGCCGTCGTCGCAGAGCCGCAGAAGTCCTCATGTCCGATACCCTCAGGCCGGATCCCGTCGATACGCTCCTCGCGATCCTCGACCTGGAACGCCTCGAAACCGATCTGTTCCGCGGCACCAGCCCGCGCATCGGCTGGCCGCGGGTGTTCGGGGGGCAGGTCGTGGCGCAGGCGCTCGTCGCGGCCTCCCGCACGGTCGAGGCTTCACGCCCGCCGCACTCCCTGCATGCCTACTTCCTCCTCGGCGGAGATCCGGCGGTGCCGATCGTCTACGAGGTCGAGCGCATCCGCGACGGCGGCAGCTTCACCACGCGCCGGGTCAAGGCGATCCAGAAGGGGCGGGCGATCTTCGCCATGTCGGTCTCCTTCCACGTCACGGAGCCCGGCGTCGATCACGCCGCCGGTCGTCCCGACGTGCCGGGACCGGGCGACCTCGCGGATGCGCGAGCCCTCGTGCGGGATGGTGCCAGCATCGTGCCCGAGCCGATGCTGGCCTACTTCACGCAAGCCTGGCCGATCGAGCTGCGGCCGGTCGAGGCCGAGCGCTATCGCGACCGCACCCCGCGGCCCGCGCGCTACCATGTCTGGATGCGCGCGACGAAGCCTCTGCCGGACGATTGCGCGGTGCACCGGGCGGTGCTGGCCTATGCCTCGGACATGACGCTGCTCGATTCCACGCTGATCCCCCATGGCCGCACGGTGTTCGACCCCGACATCCAGTCGGCGAGCCTCGACCACGCCCTGTGGTTCCACCGCCCGTTCCGGGCCGATTCCTGGCTGCTCTATTCGCAGGAGAGCCCGAGCGCCTCGGGCGCTCTGGGCTTTGCCCGCGGCACGTTCCACGACGAGGAAGGGCGGCTCGTCGCCTCCGTTGCACAGGAAGGGCTGATCCGTCCCCGGCGCGCCTGAAACAGACCGGTTCACGCGCATTCTGCCGTGCGAAGAAACGATGTGCCTATTTAAAGTGCAGTTCTTGTAGGATCGCTGCGCGAAGGGGCGCCAAAGGTCGCTTACGATCTGAGCAGCAAGGCGAAGGCGGAAATGGTTCCGCTTGGCACGGTCCTTGAATGAGGGCGCCCGGCTGCGGGGTCATTCCGATCCCCGCGGAACCGCCGAGTCTCGGCCCGTGCGCGGCCGGCGGTGAGACGACAGGACAAAGGGGGCGCCGCCCATGAAAATCGTGATGGCGATCATCAAGCCGTTCAAGTTGGAGGAGGTCCGCGACGCTCTGACCGGCATAGGCGTGCACGGTCTGACCGTGACCGAGGTCAAGGGCTACGGCCGGCAGAAGGGCCACACCGAGATCTATCGCGGAGCCGAGTATGCCGTGAGCTTCCTGCCCAAGCTCAAGATCGAGGTGGCGGTCTCGGCCGACCTCGTGACGAGCGTGATCGACGCGATCGCGGGCGCTGCCCGCACCGGACAGATCGGCGACGGCAAGATCTTCGTGATGCCGCTGGAAAAGGCGGTTCGTATCCGGACCGGCGAGACCGACGCGGACGCGCTCTGACACCCTGTCCCGCATCGCAATCCTCTTCGATGCCCTGACAGCACTTCACCCGTTCCGGCGGAACGCGCCCGGCCGCGCCGCCCACCCTTTCTCCTCAACGCTCGACGCACTGCGATCAGGAGCTTCCTGTCCATGAAACTTCGTAACCTTCTCGCGCTCGGACTGGGAGGAGCCGCCCTCGGCCTCCTCTTCGTCGAGCCGTCGCTCGCGCAGGCGCCGACGGTCGAGCCCGCCGTCACTGCGGCCGCACCGGTGCCCAACAAGGGCGACACGGCGTGGATGCTGCTCTCGGCGATCCTCGTTCTGCTGATGACCGTGCCCGGCCTCGCCCTGTTCTACGGCGGCCTCGTGCGCACCAAGAACATGCTCTCGGTGCTGACCCAAGTCTTCGCGATCGCCTCGATCGTCTGCCTGCTGTGGGTGACCTACGGCTACAGCCTCGCCTTCACCAATGGCGGCGGCCTCAACGACTTCGTCGGCGGGTTCTCCAAGGCCTTCCTCAAGGGCGTCGACGCCAACTCGGTGGCGGCAACCTTCTCCAATGGCGTCGTGATCCCCGAATACGTCTACATCTGCTTCCAGATGACGTTCGCGATGATCACCCCCGGTCTCATCGTCGGCGCCTTCGCCGAGCGGATGAAGTTCTCGGCGCTGGTCGTGTTCACGATCCTCTGGGTCACGCTGATCTACTTCCCGATGGCCCACATGGTCTGGTACTGGGGCGGCCCGGACGTCTTCGCCGATGCGGCCCGCAAGCTCGCCGCCGCTGGTGGCGAGGCCAACGCTGCGGCCAAGGCCGAGTACGACGCGGTGCTGGGTGATGCCGGCATGCTCTTCAAGTGGGGCGCCCTCGACTTCGCCGGCGGCACCGTCGTGCACATCAACGCAGGCATCGCCGGCCTCGTCGGCTGCCTGATGCTCGGCAAGCGCATCGGCTACGGCCGCGACCTGCTGGCTCCGCACTCGCTGACCATGACCACGATCGGCGCCTCGCTGCTCTGGGTCGGCTGGTTCGGCTTCAACGCCGGTTCGAACCTCGAAGCCAACGGCGCCGCGGGTCTGGCGATGATCAACACCTTCGTCGCCACCGCTGCGGCCGCCGTCTCCTGGCTGTTCGTGGAATGGGCCGCCAAGGGTAAGCCGTCGCTCCTCGGCATGCTCTCGGGCGCCATTGCCGGCCTCGTCGCCGTCACGCCGGCCGCGGGCTTTGCCGGTCCGATGGGCTCGATCGTTCTGGGTCTCGCCGCAGGCGCGGTCTGCTTCGTGATGTGCTCCACCGTGAAGAACGCGCTGGGCTACGACGACTCCCTCGACGTGTTCGGCGTGCACTGCGTCGGCGGCATCCTCGGTGCCATCGCCACGGGTATCCTGGTCTCGCCCGATCTCGGCGGCGCCGGCATCCCCGACTACACCACCAAGCCCGGTGAGCTGACCGTCGGCGCCTACGACATGGTCGCCCAGGTCATCATCCAGGCGAAGGCGGTGGGCTTCACCATCCTGTGGTCGGGCATCGGCTCGGCGATCCTCTACAAGCTCGTCGATCTGACGATCGGCCTGCGCGTGACGCAGGAAGAAGAGCGCGAGGGGCTCGACATCGCCGACCACGGCGAGCGCGCCTACAACTACTGAGTGAGAGCCTGCCGTCTCGGCAGGCACCCTGAACCAGGGCCTCGGCGCGATGCGCCGGGGCCTTTTTCATGCGCCGCGCCGTCGATGCCGACCCGTCTTCCGCTGTGATCGCTCTCGGCCGCGACGACTGGATTGGTCAATGAAACGTAAAGATCGCGTCCGATTCTGTGGCGATTGTGCAGTTTAAGGCGCCTTAAAATATGTTGCTTTCTGGCAACATCTTCCGCGCGTAGGTTGATCTCGGCCAAAATTGACTAAAAAATGGGCACTTGCGCAAAACTTCATTTTGCGGCGCGGCGGCGAGTTCGGCACCTTGGCCGTATCGAATGTGGGGCTGACCGCAATGACAATCAAAACAAAGCTTCTGGCCGCGAGCGCGGTGCTTTCCACCCTGAGCATCAACGCGCTCCCAGTTCTCGCCGCAGACATGCCTGCTGCCGCGTCGGCGCCCGTCATCGTCGAGGAGCATTGTAAGGCTGCGATCTCCACCCCGACCTTCGGCGGTCTCATCAAGGCCAACCCGAACCCGGCCTGCTTCGTCACGGGACTGGGCGACATCTATGTCGGCGGCGCGGTCACCGGCTTCGCCTATACCCAGACCAACGCCTTCGGCATCCTCTCCCCCAGCGCCGAGCAGGATCGCTTCGGCCGCGTCGATTTCTCGAACCTCCAGGGCTGGATCCAGAAGGCCGACGGCCCGCTGCAGTTCTATGTCCATGCCGGCCTGTACTCGATCCCGGCGCTCGGCCTGCCGCTCTACTCCGCGTTCGAGCAGACCGAATCGCTGTTCGGCCCGATCCCGGTGGCCTTCGGCAAGTGGCAGATCAACGACGAGTGGTCGATCCAGGCCGGCCGGATGTTCACCAACATCGGCTCCGAGCTGCTGTTCTCCTACCAGAACCTGAACATCTCCCGCGGCCTGCTGTTCAACCAGGAGAACTTCATCAACCACGGCGTTCAGGTGAACTACGCCAGCGGCCCGTTCGCGGCCGCGCTCGCGGTGACCGACGGCTTCTACTCGGGTGAGCTGAACTGGGTGACGGGCTTCGCCACCTACAAGCTCAACGACTCGAACACGATCGGCATCAACGGCGGCACGCATTTCAGCGACTTCGACGCCTCGACCCGCAGCCCGCGCTTCCAGTTCGCCACGATCAACTCGCTGCAGAACAGCAGCATCATCAGCGTGAACTACACCTACGCCAACGGGCCGTGGATCATCTCGCCGTACTTCCAATACACCAACGTCGCGCGCAAGGAGGGGTACTTCTCCCCGATCGAGGGCGCCGAGACCTGGGGCGGCACGCTGCTGGCCGGCTACACCTTCACCGACAACTTCGCGCTCGCCGGCCGTCTCGAGTACATCGAGCAGTCGGGCACGCGGGGCGTGGTCACCGGCCGCGGCGGCACCAGCGTCCTCTACGGTCCGGGCAGCTCGGCCTTCTCGTTCACGATCACCCCGACCTTCACCTGGGACCGCTACTTCCTCCGCGGCGAGTTCGCGACCGTCCAGGCCTACGACGTGACCCCCGGCTTCGGCTTCGGCCGCGACGGCACCAAGCGGTCGCAGGAGCGCTACCTCATGGAGACCGGCTTCACCTTCTGAGAACGGGGCCGGTTCGCCGGCGGGAAACAGCCTCGCTTTGGAAGCCTCGGAGGAATCCGGGGCTTCCTGCATTTCAAGGCGCCACCTCGGTCCGGGTCTCGGCCGCCGACGGCCCACCGCTTTGCGGCGCAGACTTAGCCCCCCGTTAACCGCCCCGCATTAGCCTTACCGGATCGTTGACACCGGACCGGTCTGCGCATGCGTTCCCTTCGCCGTTCCGCGTCGCCCTACGACACCTTCGTCGACAGCCTGCGGCCGTTCCTGGCCAAGCGGCTGACGGAGTGCGGCGGCCTGATTCTCTTCACCGGCGCGGTCGCGTTGACCGTCTCCCTGGCGACGTGGTCGATCAACGACCCGAGCCTCAACCACGCCACCGACCAGCGGGCACACAACGTGCTCGGCCGTCCCGGTGCCGTCGTGGCCGACCTCGCCATGCAGCTTCTCGGGCTCGGCTCGATCGCGCTCGCACTGCCCCCCGCCCTGTGGGGCGTCCGGTTGATGCGCGAGCGCGACCTGCCGCATGGCGGCTTGCGCATCGTTCTGTGGTTCGTCGGGGTGCTCTGCGCGAGTGCGGTCGCGAGCGCCCTGCCGCCGACGGATCGCTGGCCCTTGCCCACCGGCATGGGCGGCGTCGCGGGCGACGCGCTGCTGGCCGGCACGCGGATGCTGGTCGGGCCGCTGGCGCACTTCGCCGGCTTCCTGTTCGCGGCCTGCGCCATCCTCAGCCTCACCGCCGCGTGCCGCGTGACCAAGCCGGACTTCGAGGAGGACGAGGAGGTGCCCTACGGTGCATCGCGCCCGGTGCCCCGTTCCGGCCGTGCCTCGGCCCACGAGGAGCGCCACGACGCCGACGAGCCGAGCCTCGGCATCCTGTCGCTGGGCGCGCTCGCGCAAGCCGTCATGCGGGGCCGCGCCTCGCTGCGCACCCGGCTCGAATCCTGGCAGGCCCCGCCCGACGAGGACGAGGGGCTCGCTTATGCCGGCGCCTCGCCTGCGCTGGCGGCGCGCCGCGCCTTCGCCGACCCGGAGGAGGCCCCCTGGGCGCCGCAGGCCCGCGAGCGTTCCGACGTCTCGGGCCGTCGCGAGCCGCAATTCGAACCGGAAGACGACGATTCGGACGAGGCGCCCACCCGTGCCGCCCCGCAGCGCCCCGCGCCGATCGGCACCGGGGCGGATATGGCCGCCGACGAGCCGCCCACCCGCGTTGCGCGCCCGCTGCCGCAGGCCCCGGCGGCGCGTCCGCGCCCGGCCGAGCCCCGCCCGGAGGCCGGCGAGTACCGGCCGCCCGCCCTGGAGCTTCTCGCCCGTCCCCGCGAGGCGGCGCCCGGCTCCGAGGTTTCAGCGGAGGCGTTGGAGCAGAACGCCACCATGCTGGAGGCGACGCTGCAGGACTTCGGCGTCCGCGGTGACATCCTCGCCGTGCGCCCCGGCCCCGTGGTGACGTTGTACGAACTGGAGCCGGCGCCCGGCACCAAGTCGAGCCGCGTCATCGCGCTTGCCGACGATATCGCCCGCTCGATGTCCGCCGTCTCCGCCCGCGTCGCCGTCGTCCCCGGCCGCAACGCCATCGGCATCGAACTGCCCAACGCCAAGCGCGAGACGGTGTTCTTGCGCGAACTTCTTGCCTCCGAGGATTTCGTCGAGACCAAGCAGAAGCTCGCCCTGTGCCTGGGCAAGAACATCGGCGGCGAGCCGATCATCGCCGACCTCGCCCGGATGCCGCACCTGCTGGTGGCCGGCACCACGGGCTCGGGCAAGTCGGTGGCCATCAACACCATGATCCTGTCGCTGCTCTACCGGCTCAAGCCGGAAGAGTGCCGCCTCATCATGGTCGATCCCAAGATGCTGGAACTGTCGGTCTACGACGGCATCCCGCACCTGCTCTCCCCCGTCGTCACCGACCCGAAGAAGGCGGTGATCGCCCTCAAATGGGCCGTGCGCGAGATGGAGGAGCGCTACAAGAAGATGTCGAAGGTCGGTGTGCGCAACATCGACGGCTTCAACGCGCGCCTCGAAGAGGCCCGCGCCCGCGGCGAGACCCTGACCCGGACCGTGCAGACCGGCTTCGACCGTTCCACCGGCGAGGCGGTCTACGAGGACGAGGTCATGGACCTCAACCCGCTGCCCTACATCGTGATCGTGGTCGACGAGATGGCCGACCTGATGATGGTGGCAGGCAAGGACATCGAGGGCGCGATCCAGCGTCTGGCGCAGATGGCGCGCGCGGCCGGCATCCACCTCATCATGGCGACGCAGCGCCCCTCGGTCGATGTCATCACCGGCACGATCAAGGCGAACTTCCCAACCCGCATCTCCTTCCAGGTGACGAGCAAGATCGACAGCCGCACGATCCTGGGCGAGATGGGCGCGGAGCAGTTGCTGGGCCAGGGCGACATGCTGTTCATGGCCGGGGGCGGGCGCACGACCCGCGTGCACGGGCCGTTCTGCTCGGACTCCGAGGTCGAGACGGTGGTCGCCCATCTCAAGCGCCAGGGCCGTCCCTCCTACCTCGAGGCCGTTACCGCCGACGAGGGCGAGATCCCGGCCGGGGGCGCCGCGTCCGAGGACGGCCCCGTCTTCGATGCCGGCCAGTTCGGCGGCGGCGGAGAGGGCGGTGACCTCTACGAGCAGGCGGTGGCCGTGGTGCTGCGGGATAAGAAGGCCTCCACCTCCTACATCCAGCGCCGCCTCCAGATCGGCTACAACCGCGCCGCCTCGCTGATGGAGCGGATGGAGACCGAAGGCCTCGTCGGACCGGCCAACCACGCCGGAAAACGCGAGATTCTCGTCGAGCCCGAACCGCAGGCCTACTGACCCACCTACCGCTCGCATCATCGATCGATCTTGCAGCGCGTCGCCCTCGAACGAGGGCGACGCGCTTTCGCGTTTCGGGGCCTTCCTTCGGACTCGACAACGGCTACGCTCGGATTTATAGCATCAGCTATAATTGCGAGGCTTAAGTTTTATGTCGAGAAAGCGCTATGTAGCGGGTTCCTGGGTCGGCCCTTTCGCCGGGATCGGCATCGCCAGCCTCGTCGCGTCGCCGCTTCACGCGGAAGAAGTCTCCCTCGACGAGATCAGCGTCGTCTCGGACAAGCCGGCACGGAAAGCGGGTCCGGGTGGGGCTGGATCGGAGCCGAAGCCAGCCGACCCGGTCGGCGTCCTGCCGGTGGTGACCGACCGGTTCTCGACGGTCAGCGTCGTCTCCGGAGCCGAACTTGCCCGCTCGCAGCCGACCTCGCTCGGCGAGGCTCTGTTCGACAAGCCGGGCCTGTCCGCAACCACCTTCGCGCCGGGCTCCGCCTCGCGGCCGATCATCCGCGGCCTCGACAATCACCGTGTCCGCATCCTCGAGAACGGCACCGGCGTGCAGGACATGTCCGATCTCGGCGAGGACCACGCCGTCCCGATCAACCCGCTGATCAACGACCGGATCGAGGTCATCCGAGGTCCCGCGGGCCTTCGCTACGGCTCGCAGGCGGTCGGGGGGGTGGTCTCGGTCGAGAACAACCGCATCCCGACGAGCATTCCAGCCGGCGGCGTCGCGGGACGGGTGACCACCGGCTACTCGGCCGTCGACAAGGGCCGCAACGCCGCCGCCACGGTCGATGCCGGCAGCGGCAACGTCGCCGTCCATGCCGATGCCTTCCGGAGCGTGGCGGACGACTACAACACGCCGCTCGGCATCCAGCGCAATTCCTTCAACGAATCGCAGGGCGGAGCCTTCGGCACCTCCTACCTGTTCGATCGCGGCTTCGTCGGATTGTCCTTCAGCCACTTCGATTCCGTCTACGGCATCCCCGGCCTCAGCTCCGCGGCGCAGCGCACCCGCCTCGATCCGGTGCAGGACAAGCTCCAGGCCCGCGGCGAGTACCGGCCGCTGGACGGGCCGTTCGCGGCGATCCGGTTCTGGGCGGGCGGCTCGAACTACCGCCACAACGAGTTCGGCACCGACGCCAACGGTGTCGAGGGAATCGAGGCGGTGTTCAAGAACCGTGCGGCGGAGGGACGGATCGAGTTCGACCACGTGCCGGTCGAGACCGCGTTCGGCACCTTCAGCGGACAGCTCGGCGTCCAGGCCGACCGGCGCAAGCTCCGCATCTCGGGGGCGGAAGGGGGCCTGTTGCGCCCGACCGACACACGGGTGCAGGCCGCCTACCTGTTCGAGGAACTGGCGCTCGGCGGCGGTCTGCGGTTCCAGGCGGCGGGCCGCATCGAGGGCAACCGCGTCGCCGGCACGCAGGCGCTCTTCCCCTCGGACTTCCTGCCCGAAGGCCCCGGCGACGAGCCGGTGGAATCGCGCCGCATCCGCCGCTTCGCCCCGAAAAGCGCGAGCTTCGCTGCGCTCCAGGATCTGCCCCACGGGTTCGTGGGGAGCCTGACCGGCTCCTATGTCGAGCGCGCGCCGACCTCGCCCGAACTGTTCTCGCGCGGGCCGCACGAGGCTTCCGCGACCTTCGAGATCGGCGATCCGAACCTCAAGGTTGAACGCGCCCGCACCGTCGAGGTGGCGATCCGGCGGGCGGAGGGACCGTTCCGCTTTGATGCCACCGGCTACGTCACGCGCTATACCGGCTTCGTCTTCAAGCGCCTGACCGGCTTCACCTGCGGCGACACCTTCGACTTTTGCGGGATCGGCGGCGGGGATCTGCGGCAGGTCACCTATTCGCAGGCCGGTGCCACCTTCGCCGGTGCCGAGATCGCGAGCCAGATCGACATCGTGCCGGTCGGCGATGGCTTTGCCGGCATCAGTGCGCAGTACGACTTCGTGCGCGCGCAGTTCGACGACGGCAGCTTCGTGCCGCGCATTCCTCCCCACCGCGTCGGCGGCGGCGTCTTCCTGCGGGCCGACGGCTGGTTCGCCCAGCTCAGCCTACTGCACGCCTTCGCCCAGACCCAGACCGGCACGCTGGAGACGCCGACACCGGGCTACAACGACCTCAAGGCGGAGATCGCCTATAGCCGTCCGCTCGATCCGGCGGTCCATGGTCTCAGCGAGGTGACGCTCGGCCTGCGCGGCACGAACCTGCTCGACGACGTGATCCGCAACGCCGCCTCCTTCCGCAAGGACGAGGTGGTGCTGCCGGGCCGCAACGTTCGGCTCTTCCTGACGGCGCGGTTCTGATGGCCGGGGCCCGCTTGGTTCGAACCCTCGCCGCGCGTGGCCCAATGCGCATCCCCACGCCCCATCGTGCCGGTTCTACCTGAAGGAACGCCGGTGCGGCGGCTGTTACGATGAGCGGCAGTTTCTTAGCGTTCCGGAGTAAGGACATCGCGGGTGACGGCAATCAGCCGTCGGCCGTCAAGCGTCGACTCTCTTCGATGCAGCGTAGACTGAGCGTATCTGTCGAGACAGGCCACGATTCCCGGAGGCGAGGTTCGTCCCCGATATGATCCATCTATTACCAAGTTAAGGGATGCCGTAACGAACGCGGCGCGAATGCGGCGTGTCCTGTTCTCAGCGTCTACGTAGTACGCTTCGGAAAGCTGTGCCAAGGTGCGGGATGGATGGGAGCGACACTCCACCTCCGCAGTCGATCCGCGGCGAGATGGCCGAGCGGATCCGGACGCATGACTGGGCCGCGACGGCGCTCGGTGCGGCGGACATTTGGCCGCCCAGCCTCAGGGCCACGATCAGCCTGATCCTCGGCTGCGGCTTCCCCATGATCGCGCTGTGGGGCCGGGATCTGATCCAGGTCTACAACGACGGCTTCCGGGACCTGATGGGATTGAAGCATCCGGCCGGGCTTGGTCAGCCGTCACGCGCGTGCTGGCCCGAGATCTGGCACATCAACGCGCCGATCTACGAGCGGGTCTGGAACGGCGAGACGGTCACCTTCGAGGACGCGCTCTACCCGCTGTCTCGGTCGGGACGCCTCGAAGACGCGTGGTTCACGCTGACCTACAGCCCGCTGCGGGACGACGCGGAGCGGGTCGTGGGCATCCTGGTCACCCTGCTCGAGAGCACGGCCCGCGTGCTGGCGGACCGGGCGTTGCGCGAGAGCGAGGCCGGCTTCCGGGCCGAGCTGGAACGCCAGGTGCAAGAGCGGACGGCGGAGCTTCAAGCAAGCCGCGACCTGTTCAAGGCGACCATGGACAGCTCCATGGACATGATCCAGGTCTTCAAGGCCGTGCGCGATTCGGCGGGCGAGATCGTCGATTTCCGCTGGCTCCTGAACAACCACACCTCCGAGAGTCGCTACGGCGAAGTGAGTGGGCAGAGCCTGCTGGAGCGTAACCCGGGCGTGGTGCAGGAGGGCATCTTCGACACCTTCAAGCGTGTCACGGAAACCGGCCAGCCCGCGACCGCGGAGCGCCGCTACGCCCACGAGCAGTTCGACGGCTGGTTCTTCCAGTGCGTGGTGCAGCTTGGCGACGGGGTGGCCATCACCACCAAGGAGATCTCGGCCTGGAAGGCGGCGCAGGAAGAGGTGCTCCGGCTTCGCGACGCGATCGCGCAAGCGGCCCTGCGCGAGAGCGAGGATCGCTTCCGCACCCTGGCGAGCCTCATCCCCGTCCTGTTGTGGCGGTCCGACGAGAGCGGGCAGCACAACTCCCTCAACGAGGCTTGGCTCGCCTATACCGGCCAGACCCTGCAGCAATCGCAGGTCGGCGGCTGGCTCGAAGCGGTCCACCCCGACGACCGCGACGCGGCGCGCGAGGCCTTCCGCTCAGGACGCGAGCAGCAGCGGTTGATCGAGGTGCAGCAGCGCATCCGCCATCACGACGGGCGGTACCGCTGGTTCCTCGTGCGGCAGGCGCCGATCCTCGACACAGAGGGGCAGGTTACGCAGTGGATCGGTGCCGCCATGGACATCCACGATCTGCACGATCTGCAGGAGCGCCAGACCGTTCTCGTCGCCGAGCTGCAGCACCGCACCCGCAACCTGCTCGGCGTCGTGCGCTCCATCGCCCACCAGACCATGGCGCAGACCGGCCCGACGGAGCGCTTCCGCGAGCAGTTCAACGACCGGCTCGCCGCCCTGTCGCGGGTCCAGGGGTTGCTGTCGCGCTCGGAGCAGGAGCCGATCACCCTGCGCAGCCTGATCCAGACCGAGTTGGACGCTCTCGGGGGCGGCGACGACGCCGACCGGATCCATGTCGCCGGCCCGCCGGTGCGCCTGCATAAGGCGTCGGTGCAGACCCTGGCGCTTGCCGTGCACGAGCTGGCCACCAATGCCCGCAAGTATGGTGCTCTGACGACCGAGCACGGCCGCCTCTCGGTGACATGGCGCGCCGACCGGGACGACCAGGGCGGAGGAAACCTGCTGATCGAGTGGATCGAAGAGGGCATCCGCCGGCCGCGCGAGGAACAGCGCCCGACGCGGCGCGGCTATGGACGCGAGTTGATCGAGCAGGCGATGCCCTACGCGCTCAACGCCAAGACCCGCTACGAACTCGGGGAGACGCGGCTGCGCTGCGCCATCGAACTGCCGCTGGACGAGCGATTCGGGCAGATAAGTACGGCCTAACGCTCTAAGGTCAGGCGGCGAGCGCCGTCAGCACCGCGCTGCCTGCCGGGCTTGCCTCGTAACGGGTGCGCTGGGTGCGGCCGTCACGGGCGGTCACGGTTAGGAGCGCTTCACCGGTCAGAACCTCCACCGCGCGCAGCACCAGGGCGTGCTCAACGCCGAAGATGCGGGCAAAGCTCCGGCTGTCGGCCGCCAGCCCGAGATGGAGGCCGGCGAGGAGGCCGGCTTCCAGGAGGCTCAGTTCGGGACGCAGGGCCGCGATCGTGTCGGTCGCGGCGAGAAAGGTCTCGGCGTCGGCGGCGGGTTCGCTCACGCGGCCGTTCTCCCTGCTCACGCGGCTTTGCCCACGGCGTTCGCGGCACGGGCCCGCACTTGAACCAGCACCGACTTCGAGGTCGGGGTGTCCGAGAACTCGCCGAAGGCCGAGAGCGGCACCAGCACGTTGAGTTCCGGATAGTAGCCGGCGAGCGCGCCGCGCGGCATGTCGAAGGGCACGAGGCGGAAATCCTCCGCCACCCGCTCGACGCCGTCCTCGGCATGGACGCAGATCAGATCGACCCGCTCGCCCGCCCGCGCCTTCAACTCGGCGAGGTCGTCCGGGTTGGCAAACACGACGCGGCGCTCGCCGTAGACGCCGCGGTAGCGGTCATCGAGCCCGTAGATCGTGGTGTTGTACTGGTCGTGGCTGCGGAAGGTCTGCAGCACGAACGTGTCGCCCTGCGCGCGCGCGCGCTGGTGCTCGGTCGCTACCGGCAGCGGGCCGCTGGAGAAACCCGCCCGACCGGTCGCGGTCTCGAACACCCGCTCGGCCGCGAGATTGCGCAGCATGAAGCCGCGGGGCCGGCGCACCCGGGTGTTGAAGCCGGAGAACCCCGGAATCGTCCGCTCGATGCGATCGCGGATGAGATCGTAATCGTCGGCGAGCGCGGCCCAATCGATCCGCTCCGAACCCACGGTGGCCGCGGCCATGCCGGCGATGATGCCGATCTCCGAGCGGAGGTGCGGGGAAGCCGGCTTGTTGATGCCGCCCGAGCCGTGGACCATGCTCATCGAATCCTCGACGGTCACGATCTGAACCTTGGCCCGGCTGTTGCGGTCGATCTCGGTGCGCCCGAGGCAGGGTAGCAGGTAGGAGACCCGGCCCGGCACGAGATGCGAGTGGTTGAGCTTCGTCGCGATGTGGACGGTGAGTTCGCAACCGGCGAGCGCCCTCTCCACCAGACGCGTGTCCGGCGTCGCGCGCACGAAGTTGCCGCCGAGCCCGATGAAGGCATTGGCCGAGCCGTCGAGCATCGCGCCGATGGCGCCGAGCACGTTGTGGCCGTGCTTGCGTGGCACGGCGAGGCCGAACTCTCTGTCCAGGGCTTCGAGCAGGGCCAGCGGCGGCTTCTCGTTGATGCCGACGGTGCGGTCGCCCTGCACGTTGGAATGGCCGCGCACTGGGCACAAGCCTGCGCCGGGCCGACCGATATGGCCGCGCAGGAACAGGAGGTTGGCGATCTCGCGGATCGTCGCGACCGAGTGGCGGTGCTGGGTCACGCCCATCGCCCAGGTCGCGATCACCTTGTCGGCGCCGAGATAGACGTCGGCCGCGGTCTCGATCTCCTCGCGGGTCAGGCCGGACTGGTCGAGGATCGCATCCCACTCCGTTGCCTCGACCGCAGCGCGGTAATCGGCGAAGGCGCTGGTATGGGCGGCGAGGAAGGCGTGGTCGAGGAGCGAAGCCTTGCCCGCCTCGATCGCCGCCGCATCACGGGCGAAGACGACCTTGGCGATGCCGCGGAAGGCGGCCATGTCGCCGCCGGGCTTCGGCTGGTAGTAGTGGCTGGCGATCGGGCGGCTGGCGCCGCGCAGCATCTCGACGCTGTTCTGCGGGTCGGCGAAGCGCTCCAGCCCGCGCTCGCGCACGGGGTTGAGCACGACCACCCGCGCGCCGCGCTCGGCGGCCCGGCGCAGGTCGCCCAGCATGCGCGGATGGTTGGTGCCGGGGTTCTGGCCGACGACGAAGATCGCGTCCGCCTTCTCGAAGTCTTCCAGCAGCACCGTGCCCTTGCCGATGCCGATGGCCTGGACGAGGGCGATGCCGCTCGCCTCATGGCACATGTTCGAGCAATCGGGGAAGTTGTTGGTGCCGTAGGCGCGGGCGAAGAGCTGGTAGAGGTAGGCCGCCTCGTTGGAGGCGCGGCCGGAGGTGTAGAACTCGACGCGGTCGGGATGGTCGAGGCCGCGCAGGGTCGCGCCGATCTCGGCGAACGCCTCCTCCCACTCCACGGCGCGGTAGGTGTCGCTCTGCGCATCGTAGCGCATCGGATGGGTAAGGCGGCCCTCGCTCTCCAGCGCGTAATCGGTCCAGCCGCGCAGCTCCGAGACCGGATGCTTGGCAAAGAAACGCGGCGTCGCGCGCTTGTCGGTGGCCTCCCAGGAGACCGCCTTCACGCCATTCTCGCAGAACTCGAACGACGAACCGTGAGCCGGGTCACCCCAGGCGCAGCCGGGGCAGTCGAAGCCGTCGGGCTGGTTGGCGCTGAGCAGGGCGCGCGCGCCGGAGAGCGGCGCGCGACTCCCCAACAGGAACTTGCCGCAGCTCTTCAGCGCACCCCACCCACCCGCGGCGGAAGAACGCTTGGGTAAGCCTTGCGAACGATCCATCCGAGAGCCCGGTCTTCGCGATGTGGGAGATGTGTTCGACGATCCCCGCCCGTCACTTCGCCCCCTGGCGGGTGAGCGGTCTCAGATGTCGTGACCGGGAAATAACATCTCGCAGATGCGAGTTGATGAGTGGTCGATGATGGGGGAGGCATTCGTCGCACGCAGGGCAGTTTAATCCGATTCCAGAAGGTGCCTGTTTCTGGAATGGCTCGAAGCTAAATCAGCACGGGAGCTAAGGCTGACCAGCGGAACTTTGATGCATTGCATCAAAGTTCTCATTGTATGAAATTGCGCTGCCAGCCGGTTCATCCAAACGGCTGGCTCCCTTGTAGATCAGATCCGATTTCGCGGTGCGGGCCGAATGGAAGGCGAGACCGGCAGCCGTCGCGAGGTCGGATCACGTCACGGACGCGTGCGGTGACAGTCGGAACTGGACCCGCTCCATCATGGCAAGGCGGGGCCAACTCAATCAAAGCGCCGAGCCCATCGAACACGCCGCGCGATTGCGTGGCGTTAAGTCAGGCGTTCCGAGCGAGGGCGGCCGCGTCCCGCCCGACGACCGGGGCGAGGCTCGTCAGACCCTCCGCCCGCAGCCGTTGGCTCAAGCCGCGCTTGATCGTGCCGACCAGCCCCGGCCCCTCGTAGACGAGGGCGGAGTAGAGCTGGACGAGGCGCGCACCCGCGCGGATCTTGGTCCAAGCGGCCTCCGCCGAATCGATGCCGCCGACGCCGATCAGCGGGATCCGGTCGCCGACGCGCAGGTAGGTCTCGGCCAGGAGCCGCGTCGACGGGCCGAACAGTGGCCGTCCGGACAGGCCGCCGGTCTCCTTCGCGACGGAGGAGTCCGTGAGTGATGCCGGCCGCGCGATCGTGGTGTTCGAGACGACGAGGCCCTGGATGCCGCGCCGAAGCGCCGTCGCCGTCATGGCGTCGAGTCCTTCGAGGGCGATGTCGGGCGCGATCTTGAGCAGCACGGCTGCGCTCGATCCGCTGGCATCGCGGGCGGCGACGACGCGGGCGAGCAGGTCGTCGAGGAAGGCCTCACCCTGAAGGTCGCGCAGGCCCGGCGTGTTGGGCGAGGAGACGTTGACGGTGATGAAGGCGACATGCGGCGCGAGCCGCGCGGTGCAGGCGACGTAGTCGGCGAGCCGGTCCGCCGATTCCTTGTTGGCCCCGATGTTGACGCCGACGATCCCCTCGCGTCCGGCGCGGGCCTTGAGTCGGTCGGCCACCGCGTCGAGCCCCTCGCTGTTGAGGCCGAAGCGGTTGATCACCGCCCGGTCGCCGGGAAGCCGGAACACCCGCGGGCGCGGATTGCCGGGCTGCGGCTGCGGCACGACTCCGCCGACCTCGACGAAACCGAAGCCGAGACCCAGCAGCGCGTCGGCCACCCGCGCGCCCTTGTCGAAGCCGGCGGCGAGGCCGACGGGGTTGGGAAAGCGTTGCCCGAACATCTCGACGGCAAGCGACGCGTCGTCGGCCGGCGGCCGGCGCGGCGGCAGCAGCGAGAGGCCGCGAATCGTCAGGTCGTGCGCCGTCTCGGCGTCGAGCCCGTGCAGCAGCGGCCGGGCGAGGGGAAAGAGCGCGTCGATCATGCCTGCGGGATCTCCGCCGGGAATACGTGCCGCCCGTCCGCCCCCAGGGGGATGACGGTCACGGAGCGCACGGCGCTCAAGGGAAGGTTGCCGTAGAGGTGCGGGAACAGCGCGCCACCCCGCGACGGCTCGAACCGCAGGGCCGGCCCGAGATCGTCGCCCTCGATCGCCACGAGGAGCAGATCGTCCTGACCGGAAAAGTGGCGGGCGGCGGTCTCGGCGACCTGTTCCGCGGTCGAGAAGTGGATGAAGCCGTCGGCGTGGTCGACGGGCGCGCCGGTGAAGCGGCCGAGCGCTTCGGCCTCCTGCCAGAGGCCGCGCGGACAGATCTTGTAGACGAGGGCCATCCGGTCTCCAGGGGTCAATCGTCCGGAGCGATAGAACGCGCGCTTCCCCGCGGCAACCGATGCCGGATACGGGGTGCCACGTCTTCACCGCTTGCCGTTCAGATGCGACACTCGCCTCTCCGGATGCTCCGATTGCGTCCAGGGTCAGCGGGTTCTAGTTTCCTAACTTTAGGCCGTATGTCTCAACGGCACACGCGCCGGTTTGAGGCCGCCATGCTGTCGCACGAGCAGATCTGGACTGCGATCGACCGGTTGGCCGAGCGCCACGGCTTCTCCGCCTCGGGGCTCGCCCGGCGTGCCGGCCTCGATGCCACGAGCTTCAACCGCTCGAAGCGCGTCGGCCCCGACGGGCGCAAGCGCTGGCCCTCCACCGAGTCGATCGCGAAGGTGCTCGCCGCCACCGGCGCCAGCCTCGACGACTTCCTGCGGCTGGTCGATTCCCATCAAGGGCCGGCCCGGACCATGGTGCCGCTGATCGGTCTGACCCAGGCTGGGTCCGGCCGCCTGTTCACGGACGAGGGCATTCCGACCGGCGGGCCTGGCTGGGAGGAGATCGAGTTTCCCGATCTCGGCGGTGACCGCGCCTTCGCGCTGGAGGTGCAGGGCGATTCGATGCTGCCGCTCTACCGCGACGGCGACGTGCTGATCGTCGCCCCGAATGCCAGCATCCGCAAGGGCGACCGGATCGTCGCGCGGCTCAGCAACGGTGAGGTGCTGGCCAAGGAACTGCGCCGCCGCACCGCCCGCACCATCGAACTCGCCTCGCTCAACCCCGACCACGAGGACCGCATGGTGCCGCTCGCCGAGGTCGCCTGGATGGCTCGCGTGATGTGGGTGCGGCAGTAGAAGGCGCCGGCTACAGCCCGGCCAGCCGGTGGGCCATGCCGAGGGCGATCTGGCCCGAGAGCAGGCTCCAGCCGCAGGCGATCATCGTCGCGATCATCACGAAGGGGATCGGCCGGCGCTCGATGCGCCGACCCCGCAGGGTGTTGCGCAGGATGATGAAGGGCGCGACCACTGCGATCATCGGCAGCGCGGCCAAAGCGGTGACGCCGCCGGCTTCCAGCAGGCGAAAGCTCGCCCGCCGGTTCGTGGCGTATTCGAAGGCGCTCGCGAGCAGCCCCGCCAGAGCGAGGCCGACGATGAGCGCCTGGATGGATTCGACGGAAGACGGGCTCACGGTCATGACGCGCTCGACGCTCCTTCTCAGGACATGACGCGCAGTCTGACCGATCGTTTACGTGTTGTTAAGAAAGACGTTTCGTTAACGCTAACGCCGCCCACAGGCGCGACGCCAAAGGTGGGCGCCGAGCTCGGAGCGGCGCTGCCGGCCCAGACGAAGGCCGGCTAGCGACTTCATGCCAAATTCCGTTGATCCCGTCGGGATGGCGGATTTGGTCTTCGCTCAATCGCCGCGCGGGCTGAGCGATTCGCATCCCGCTTTCACCAAGCGGGATCCGTATCAGGCGTCTTCTTCGAGATCGATGTCGAGGATCGCCATGCGGAAGGTGAAGGAATCGTCGCCGTCTTCCTTGTCGTCCGCAAGGACACCGATCGACTCCTCGCCGATGAACACCTCGGCGGAATCACCGGTCTTCATCGCCACGACGCGGATGCTGGCATTGGCGAACTTGCGGCGCAGGTAATCCTGCAGCTTGGCGACTTCGGTCTTGGTCACGCCGTCAACCTTCTTGCGAGGCGGTGCGTGCCGGGACGTGCGGTCCCGGCGGCAGCGCTGAGGGGCTTGTGATGGTGGCCGGCGGCTTGCCACGTCGGGGGAGGGCAGGCAACCCGCCGGGCGCGGAGAGCGGCTTCAGATCCCGCCGGCGATATCGATGAACTCGCTCATCGCCACGAGCTGGTCCATCGATCGGGCGGGCTCGGCGCAGCCGGCCGCACCGACGACGCGTGCCGGCACGCCGACGACGGTGGTGTGGGCCGGCACCGACCGGAGCACGACCGAGCCGGCTGCGACCCGGGCACAGGCCCCGACCTCGATGTTGCCGAGGATCTTGGCGCCCGCGCCGATCATCACGCCACGGCGGATCTTGGGGTGGCGGTCGCCGCCATGCTTGCCCGTGCCGCCGAGCGTCACCGCGTGCAGGATCGACACATCGTCCTCGATCACCGCGGTGGAGCCGATCACGACCCCAGTGGCGTGGTCGAAGAACACCCCGCGCCCGATCCGGGCGGCCGGGTGGATGTCGGTCTGGAACACCTCCGACGACCGGCTCTGGAGGTAGAGCGCGAGGTCGCGCCGGCCCTGGCCCCAGTACCAGTGGGCAAGCCGATGCGCCTGGATCGCGTGGAAACCCTTGAAGTAGAGCAGCGGCTCGAGCGCCCGGGTCGTCGCCGGGTCGCGGTCCATCACCGCGAGGATGTCGGCGCGCATGCTTTGGCCGATGCGGGCATCGTCCTGAAGCGCTTCGTGGAAGCCGTGGGCGACGAGTTCGGACGAGAGCGAGGCATGGCCGAGGCGTGTGGCGACGCGGTGCGCCACCGCCGCCTCCAGGGTCGGATGGTTGAGGATGGTCGCAACGAAGAACGAGGCGAGCTGCGGCTCGTCGCGCACTACCGTTTCCGCCTCGGAGCGCACGCGCGTCCAGAGCGGATCGACGATGCCGGCGATGCCTTCGCGCCCGGAGGCCGGACTGAGCGACGGACTGGCGGACATGCATTCCTCCTCGACAGCACGGGCTGTCCATCCGGCTTGCGGTCACAACGGGCCCGCTTCCGGGAGCGTGTTCGCGCCGCCCCGCATGCCTTGCCGAGGCGGCCCGCGAGACGGGTTGTACCGCCGCGTGGGGCCTGAGGTTACGACGCGTATCGCGAAAACCGCCCAGGAGAGAAGCGTCTTCGCCCGCGCCGGGTCAAGCCCTACAGCTTGGGGCGATCCCGCGGCGCATCAAGAGGTCGTGTGTCACCCTGCGGCAGATGGCGCCGCGCAAGCCGCAGTCACGCGGCCGGGCGTCGGCCGCCGGTGTCGTTGCCGCTGAAGCGGGACTCGATCACTTCGATCAGACGCTCGGACATGGTCTCGACCGGTACGTCGGAGGTGTCCACGACGGCGGAGGCGCGGGCGTAGAGAGGCTCGCGGCTGAGCAGCACCGCGCGCAGATCCTCCAGCACCGAGGCCGGATCGCCCTTGCCTTCGACATGGCCCTGGTCACGCACCCGCTGCAGGTGCTCCTCGGGCCGGGCCTGAAGCCAGATCGTGTAGAAGGAGGAGAGCAGCAGGTCGTAGGTCAGCGGCTCGGCGACGATGCTGCCGCCCGTGGCGAGCACCATCGGCCCCGGCTGCTCGGCGAGGCCGCGTAGGGCCTTCTGCTCCAGCCGGCGGTAGCCTTCCTGACCGTAGATCGCGAAGATCTCGCGCACGGACAGGCCGTTCTCGCGCTCGATTTCCGTGTTGAGCTCCACGAAACGCCAGCCGAGATGGGCCGCCGCCATCCGGCCCAGCGTCGACTTGCCGGCGCCGCGCAGACCCACCAGCGCCACGCGCCGCCGGACCGTGCGCGCTTCCGCGCCGGTCGAGCCTGCGAGCGCCGACTTTGCCAGGGCGATCTGGTCCGGGCTCGCCTGATCGAGCAGGTCGCGGATGACGCGCCAGTCGGACGAAGCTTCCTGGGTCGCGACGAGATCGTCGAGCCGCATCCCCATCGCGTTGGCGACGCGCCGCAGCAGGATGATGGAGACGTTGCCCTGGCCGCTTTCGAGCTGGGCGATGTAGCGCTCGGACAGGCCGGAGGCCTGCGAGAGCAGCTTGCGTGACAGCCCGCGCACCGTCCGCGCGTGGCGAACGCGGCGGCCGAGTTCGTTCAGGAAACCGGCTTCTTGATCGGCCGCGTCGGTCATGGCCCCACTCACCTCATCGTCCTTTCCGACGCCCGCCTCAATCCGAATAAAGGTCGAATAGCTCCGGCGGGGCCTCGCCCGCAGGATACCATCCGCTCGCCCGGAGAGCCGAGCGAGAAACGCCCGCTGCAACGCGCGGGCCAAAGCACGCGGAGACGGCGGGGAAGGCGCACATCTGGCGACTGGCAGGCTGCGGTGCAACCCGTCGCGCGAGCGTGGCATCCATGCGAACTCACCGGTGGATAATATATGATATCTCGCAACGCGAGAGATATGGCGCTGCAAAACACTACTCCGCCAACGTCACCCCCTCGAGCGGGATGCGCCCGAGCGGGTCCGTCCGGAAGCCGCGTACCGTGCGTCGGGCTACCATGTGGATGATGGAGTGGGCGAGCGGCACCCAGGGAACGGCATCGCGGAAGCGGGTCTGCGCCTCCCGCTGCCGCCGCCCGGCAGCCGAGCAGCACGTTCATGACGTTGTCCGGGTCGCCGTTGTCGCGGGTCCAGCCGTAGAGCATCATCGTCGGTGCGCCGCCGCAGGGAGCTGCGCGGTAGGCGTTCCAGTCGCGGGTGGTCGGCCGGGCGCGGATGCCGATGCGGGCGAGGTCGGCGCGGACGAGGCGTCTCATCGTGCCTCCGCCCCGGAGGGCCGGCGCGCTGTGCCCGGTCGCTCGGAGCCGCCGGGCGCCCGGGGGAATTCCAGGCGCACGAGGGTGCCCCGGCCCGGGTCGCTCTCAATGGCGATGCGGCCCTGGAGTTTGGCCGTGACGAGGTTGTGCACGATGTGCATGCCGAGCCCGGTGCTGCCGCGGGAGCGGGCGGTGGTGAAGAACGGGTCGAAGATGCGCCCGAGATGCTCCGGCACGATGCCGCCGCCGTCGTCGCTCACCTCCAACCGAACGAGCGCTCCGGGCGCCGAGACCCGCACCGTGATGGTTCCGGGTCGCTCGGCGCCGGCGAACCCGTGCACGACGGCGTTGGCGACCAGATTGGTGACGACCTGCGCGAGCACGCCGGGATAGGTGTCGACAACGATGCCGGGCGGGACCTCACGCCGAATCCGGTGGCCGCCCTTGCGCAGCATCGGCTGCAGGCTCGCCAGAAGTTCGCCGAGCCAGACATCGAGGTCGAAGCTGCGGCGCTCGTCGCTCGCCCGGTCCACCGCCACCTGCTTGAAGCCGTGGACGAGGTCGGCGGCGCGGGTCAGGTTCGCGCAGAGCAGTTGCGTTCCCTCGCCAACCCGATCGACGAAATGGGTCAGGCGCGAGCGCGAGAGCGTGCCCGCTGCGACCAGGCCCTGGAAGGTCCGCGTCTCGTCGCGCACCAGCGTCGCGGTGGTCAGCGCGATGCCGAGCGGCGTGTTGATCTCGTGGGCGACGCCGGCCACGAGTTGTCCCAGCGAGGCGAGTTTTTCCGCGCGGATCAAGTCGTCCTGGGCTTGGCGGAGATCGTGCAGTGCGGTGTCCGCCTGATCCTTGGCCCGCCGCAGCGCCCGTTCGCGCCGGCCGATCTCCGTCACGAAGAAGTTCGTGGCGCGGGCGATGTCGCCGAGTTCGTCCGTGCGCTGCGTGCCCGAGAGCCCCTCTGCCTTCGGGTCGGCGGCGAGCGCGATCATGTCGCCCTGAAGCTGGCGCAGCGGCACGAGGATCGAGCGGGCCACCGCCAGGGCGACCAGGGCTCCGAGCAGCAGGCCGATGGCCGCCCCGGCGAGGAGGAGCCGGCCGAGGAAGGTGCCGAACCGGTCGGCATCCTCGACCGCGTCGTCATTGAGGGCGCGGGCGGCCTCGCTCAAGGTCGCGGCGAGGCCATCCATCTCGGCGATCATCGCGTTCTGGCGCTTGAGCCCGTCGATGGTGGTAGCAAGCCGCGCGCGCCATCCGTCGATGGCCTCGATCATGTCGGATTGGATCAGCGGCGAGATCGGCAGGGCGGCGGCGCTGGCCGAGAGCCGCTCGCCCTCACCGAGCATGGCGGAGACGGCCTCCGCATCCCGGCGGGCCAGCGCCTCGGCGGTGCGCTGGCCGAGCTTGAGCGTGGCGATACCGATATTCTGCGTCGCCTGCTCGGTCGCGTTGGCCTCGCTCGCGTAGGCGAGGAGCTGCGCCACGGCGTCGTCGAGCGTGCGCTGCTCGGAGGTCACGATCTTGAGCCAGCGCTCACCCCACTCGGTCAGCCGGTCGCCGGGGGGCGGCTCCGAGGCGGTCAGCCTCTCGGCCTCCGTCGCTTCGGTCTCGCGCGAGGTGGCGCGCAGGGCCGCGGCGAGGTCTCGGCCGGCATGGACGAGGCGGGTGCGCTCAGGGCGCGCGGCTTCCTCGCCGCGTTGCCGGGTCAGCCTGTCTTGCCACGCGGCGGCCAGCATGGCGTTGAGCCCTGCCACGACGTCGCGGGTCGCGCGCAGCCGGTTCACCTTTCCCGTCATCGTCCAGGCGAGATCGACGTTGGAGGCCTGCTGGCGCTGGCGTGCCTGCTCGGCAAGGTCGGTCAGGCGGTTCGCGCGCTGGCCCATCTCGGCGGTGAGGCCGTCATTCTCGCG
The DNA here is from genome assembly GCF_024169925.1 of Methylorubrum extorquens. Classification (NCBI taxonomy): domain Bacteria; kingdom Pseudomonadati; phylum Pseudomonadota; class Alphaproteobacteria; order Hyphomicrobiales; family Methylobacteriaceae; genus Methylorubrum; species Methylorubrum extorquens. The sequence goes on along the minus strand of NZ_JALJXF010000001.1, from coordinate 3,937,020 downwards.
GGCGACCGCCGAGAAATCCTGCATTCGCGCCACGTAGCGGTCGAGGGATCGGCGCGCCGCGCCGGCCCGCTCGGCCTGGCTCCGGGTGCGGGCCTGATTCTGAATCGCCTCCAGACCTTGGCCGGCCCTGCTAGTCAGGTCGAAAAACCGCGTCTCGATCGCAGCGCGCGCGTCGGCGCGGGCGGCGATGGAATCGTCGCGGACCATCCGCGCCAGGATGAGGTCGTGATAGACGCGGGCGGCGAGCAGGGCACCGACCCGGGCCCGCTCTCCTTCCGCGAGCAGGAACCAGCCCGCCGCCGCGATGGCTGCGGCAACGAGGATCGGGACACCGCCGACCAGGGCAATCTTCCGGCCGACCCGCATCCTCGCCCCGTGGCGGGCTCCCTCGGGAGCGTCCTTCGTCGGAGCGGGATCGTCGCCGGAAACGCGTCGCCCGACAAGGGGCTCGCGCCGGTCTCTATGGGGATGGCGGGCCGGGCCGCCCTCACGCACCCGCCGGGGCCGTGTGGCGCCGTTTGCGCACTGGAATCCCCCGGCCGCCGGAGGTGCCGAAGCGCCCTTCCTTGGTCGGCGTCGTTGGGACCGGCCGGCCGTCGCGCCCGCCCAGCTGGCGCCCGTGCAGGATCTCCCGCAGGGTGGCCAGCGTCTCCGCCGACGCGTCCAGGGCGTCCTTCGAGAAATGCGGCATGGCGGCCCTCCTCAACGCCCGGTGAGAGCGATGATGCGGACCTTGCGCCCGTCGTCGGCGCAGGCCGCCGGACGGTAGGGCCACGCGGCGGCACAGGGGGCGGTCGTCGATGGTTCGCCTTTGAGTGCCGTCGCCTCGGGTGTTGCCCCTTTGGGGGGTGCCGCCTTGGGCGCCACGGCGGCGGGCGCCTCGATGGGTGCCGCGGACCGCACCGGCCTCGGGCCGGCGGCGGCATCCGCCGCGGCCAAGCCGGCAACGAGGCCGGCGGACAAAACCGCGCTCGCGGCGATCATCGAGACCAATCCCTGCATGACATCCCCCCTCGCGGCCTTGCCGTCGTCGATGGCGATGGTTGTAGGCAGGGGGCATGTCCGGCATTTTGCGTCGCCGGTCACAGGATCACGGGATCAGAGGGTGATTGTTGCGTCCCGGAGCCGCCGACGAAACATTCGGCGGCGAATGCACCCTCAGTCGCCTTCGGGCCGGAAGATGTAGCCGAGGCCACGCACGGTGCGGATGTAGCGCGGGTTGGCCGGGTCCGGCTCCACCTTCTTGCGGATGCGGTTGATTCGCACGTCGATCGCCCGGTCGAACGCGTCCGGATCGCGGGCGTCGGCGAGGTCGAGCAGCCGCTCGCGCGACAGGGCCCGCTTCGGATGGTCGGCAAAGGCCTTGAGCAGATCGAATTCCGAGCGGGTGAGCGGCTGCTCCACGCCCGCATCGTCGCGCAGGCGCAGGGCATCCAGTTCGAGCCACTTCGTTCCGAACCGGACGGTTCGCGCCGGTGCCGCGACTTCGGGGGCCGGTGCCGATGGAGATGCCGTCGCGCCCTGCGCCCGCCGCAGCACCGAGCGCACCCGGGCGACGAGTTCGCGCAACTCGCAGGGCTTGGGCAGGTAATCGTCCGCGCCGAGTTCGAGCCCCACCACCCGGTCGATCGGGCTGGCGGTCGCCGTCAGCATGATGATCGGGATCGGGCTGCGCGCCTTCAGGTCCCGGACGATGGAGAGGCCGTCCTCCTCGGGCATGTTGAGATCGAGCACGATCAGGTCCGGCGTGCGGATCCGAAGATGCGCCCGCAGCGCCCGTCCGCCCTCGCACAGGGCCACGTCGAAGCCGTGCAGGCGCAGATAGTCCCCGACCATGGCGCGGGCATCCGCCTCGTCATCCACGACGGCAATGTGGGGGCCGGTCGCAGTCATGAGTCGGCGCCTGTGAAGTCCGGCGAAGAGAATTGGATCGGCACCGCGATTGTCCTTCGAATCGAAAGGGCACCCAAAGGCGTCCTCAGCCGGACTCAACAGCTTTCGCCCTCACCATGCCCGATCCGTCCGAGCTTGGCGACGCCGCCGGGCGCGCGATCAACGGATCTTGTCGGGCGATCCGTACCGGATTTGGGCGCGATCATTGAAGCGGACCGACGCGGGGCGGCGGGATATGCGTTGAGACCACGCGCCTTTCGAAAAGATTTCGTCACAGGATTTCGCTAAGCATCGCGGTGTGTGCTTTCGAACGGTGCAACTGCTGGCGCCGCTTCATCAAGGGCGGCGCGGGAGCACGCGTTACGCTGATTCGGTCGGCGGATGCGTGCGGGTGACTTAGAGGACCTCGGGAAGGCCTTCACGCGATGAACGACGCGACCGACGACGACTGGCTCGACCTCATCCCCGACGAAGCGGCGGAGGCGCCGGCCCGAGCCGGCACATGGACCATCGCGGTGGTCGATGACGACCCGGCCGTACACGAGGGCACCCGCTACGCGCTCGCCGGCTACAGCCTCGACGGGCGGGGCCTCGAGATCCTCTCCGCCCATTCGGGCCAGGAGGCGCGGGCGCTGCTCGCCGAGCGGCGCGACGTCGCCATCGTGCTGCTCGACGTGGTGATGGAGACCGACGATGCCGGGCTGAGGCTCGTCGACTACATCCGCCGCGACCTGAAGGAGGAGACCGTCCGCATCATCCTGCGCACCGGCCAGCCGGGTCAGGCGCCGGAGCGGCGCGTCATCGTCGATTACGACATCAACGACTACAAGGCGAAGACCGAACTCACCGCCGACAAGCTCTTCACCAGCCTCACCGCGGCGCTCCGGGCCTACCAGCAGCTCCGGCGGCTCGACGAGACCCGGCGGGGGCTGGAGATCATCATCGACGCCGCGCCGATGCTGCTCGACCACAAGTCGATGCAGCGTCTGGCCGAAGGCGTGCTGACTCAGGTCGCCTCGCTCCTCAACGTCGATTGCGCCGGCATCCTCGTTCTGCGCGAGGATGAGAGTGCCGCCGACCGGCGGGAGGGTGGCTTCTGCGTGCTGGCGGGCTCGGGGCTCTATGGCGGCTATGTCGGGCGCGACCCCGGCTGGCCGCTCGATCCCGGCATCCAGCCGCTGGTCGAGCAGGCCTTCGCGGCACGCCGCCACAGCTTCGGCGACGGCCTCTCCACGCTCTACGTCCAGACCGCGAGCGGCAGCGAGATCGTCGCGCTGATCGACACCGACCGCCCGCTCTCCGACACCGACCGGGCGCTGATCACCCTGTTGGCGGGGCGCCTCTCGGTCGCCTTCGACAATGTGATTCTCTACGAGCGGCTACAGCGCGCCAACGTCACCCTGGAGCAGCGGGTGGTCGAGCGCACCGCCGAGCTGATCCGCGCCAACCGCCGCCTCGACATGCAGCGCTCGGATCTGCGCCGGGCCAACAGCCTCAAGACCGAGATTCTGGGCACCATCGCCCACGACCTGAAGAACCCGCTCTCGGTGATCCTCGGCCGCTCCGAGATGCTGACCGACCTGATCGGCCTCGATCAGGGGGATGCGTCCGGCGCGGAGAAGGCGCGGGCGGCGATGCGGACCCAGGTCGAGCACATCCGTACCTCCGCGACCCGTCTGATCGAGATGATCGACAGCCTCATGGCCGATGCCATGAACGACGCCCTCGACATCACCCTGCGGCGGGAGCCCGTCGATCTCCCTGGCCTCGCTCGCGAGGTCTGCGAGGCCAACCGGCCGCTCGCCGAATCGAAGGGCCAGAGCCTGGTGACGGATCTGCCCGCCCCGCTCTCTCTCTGCGGCGATGCCGAGCGGCTGCGCGAAGCGCTCGACAACCTCGTCTCGAACGCGATCAAGTACTCCTTTCCCGGCGGCGCGATTACGGTGAGCGTGCGGGAGGAGGGGGGAGACCTCATCTGCGCCGTGGCCGACCAGGGCCCCGGTCTGTCGCCGGAAGATGCCGGCCGCCTGTTCGGGCGCTTCCAGCGCCTCTCGGCCAAGCCCACCGGCGGCGAGGGCTCGACGGGGCTGGGCCTTTCCATCGTCAAGCGCATCGCCGAGTTGCACGGCGGCCGTGCCGAGGCGTTTTCCGATGGGCCGGGCCAGGGCGCCGTGTTCGCGATGCGGTTCCCGAAGGAGGCGGTGGTGGGAGCTTGAGGGCGAAACCGGGCAGCTTGACCGGGCGAGGCATGGCTCCTGGCCGCGCGCGGACCTCCACGAGATCCGCGTGACTGCGTCCCACAACACCGCTTGCCATGGCTGACCCGCTTAGAAGCGCCGTTTTGAATCGTTGTTTGGCGTCAAGCGAGCAGAAGAATCCGAATATCTCTGCATTCTTCAATGATGGTGAGTTATTTTCTCTGCGGTGCGCCGACGGTAATTATCATTTCTGCGGCGTGAAGCTGATGCAGTCGTTGTTCATCGACAGCTGTAGCGCCTCGGCGAGTTGCATCGGGCGTCCTGTCAAGTAACCCTGCACCCTCGTCACTCCAAGATCGCGCAGAACCTCATACTCGGTGACGGTCTCGACACCCTCGGCGACAACCTGACAGCCGATGTCGCGGCTGTAGCGCGTGATCGCAGCGGCCAGAGCGCGTCGCGATGTATCGGTGTCGATGCCGTGGATCAGACTCTTGTCGAGCTTGATGAATTCGGGGGCGAGATCGAGCACGTGACGAAACGAGGAATGGCCCGCCCCGACGTCATCGATCGCCAGGCGCAGACCGGCTGCACGCAGCGGGGCCAGTGCGGTACGCAGAGGGGCATAGTCCGCAACGGCGGCGTTCTCCGTCAGCTCCAGGACGAGGCGGTCGAGGGGCACATCTCTGAGCGCCTCTGCCAAGCGCGGGCTCTCGACGTAGGCCGGTGAGAGGTTGGCCGTGAGCTTGATGCCAGGATCGAGTTCGCCCAGTGCCGCCACGGCCAACCGTAAAGCCAGCAGTTCGAGATCCTTACCACGCCCGACGCTGGCGGCTTCGGCAAACCAAGCATCGGGCGGCCGATAAGGCTCACCGGAAAAGCGGGCGAGCGCCTCGAAGGCGGCAAGCCGCCCGTCCGCCGTGCGATAGATCGGCTGGTAGACGACGTGCAGCGACTGACGTTCGATCGCGGTGGCGATACGTGCGCGCCGCGATGCGAGGTCGATATCCCTCTGGCACTCCTTCTGCAGTGCGGCTCCCACCACGTCCGCGCACAACCGGAGCACGCCGAGGTCTCGGGCGGTCAGGCTGTGATCGGGCTTGAAGCTGAAGCAGCACACCGTGCCGAACGACACCCCATCCGGATTGTGGAGCGGTACGCTCAGGTAGGATCCGACTGGTAAGCTTTGTGTCAGGGGAAGCCCTGCCGTCACCGGATGCTGGTTCGCATCGAGTATAAGACCGGGCATCAGCCCCTTGGCAACGTAATGGCAGAAGCTCTTTTCGAGTGGATCCCTCGCGCCGACCGGCAGCGGGTTGCGCATGACCTCGCCGTCCGAGTAACGCACGACACGGTCGCCGTCGATGAACTCAGAAATGAAGCCCACATCCATCGCAAGGTGGCGGCGAACGGCGCGGAGAATACTTTGAACCTGTTCTGCCGTGCCTCCCGTTCGATCCTCGAACAGCGCAGACAGTGACATTACTTGCCCCATTATGCTTATCGTAACGCAAGCTCAGAGCAATGCTAGCCCATTCAGTATCAATGTATCAAGTGTGACGAAGCGACACTCGCCTAATACAAATCGTGATAAAACCCCCAGTTTGAATAAAATATAAGAAATTTTTAAGTGCACTCAGCCTATCTGGTTGTCATTCGCTCGAATGTTCTGGCTTGTCCTGGGTATCGAAACTTGATTCAAAATCGCAGTAGATTTTCTTGAAATCAAATGGTCTGAATTTTGAGGTTGGTTGAGCGATTTATTCGCGTCCGTACAAGAGCGCAATCTGCCAAGGCGTTGCAGGTCGAACCGTCATAGTGTGTTGCACCGGGCAGCCAGTTCTCAAGCTGAAACTGAACAGCGAGGAGAGGCGCACGGCCGCTCTGTGGCAAGCCGACCGAGACGTCCGGGTCGCCTCAGCGAAGGCCGGCAAAGACCTCGAACGAAGCGCGGATGCGGGCCTCCTCGATCCCGTCCACGATGAAGACGAGGCGGGAGGTGCGCGGACCGTCCGGCCAAGCCGCCATATGCGTCGGCGGATGGACGAGGTGCTGCACGCCGTGGACGGCGACCGGCCGTTCCTCTCCGGCGAGGTCGAGGATGCCCTTGACCCTCAGGATGCGGTGGCCGTGGCGGTTGAGCAGCATCGACAGCCAGATGCCAAAACCGGTCCAGTCGATCGGCCGGTCGAGCGTGACGGCAAACGAGCGGATCGTCGCGCCGTGCCGGTTGGGATCGTGTCGGTGATGCGCGTGGCCGGCATGGTCCTCGCCAGCCTCCGCGGGCATGCGAACCGGGGCGAGCCCCGCCGTCTCGACCATCAGCCAAGTCGCATCCCAACCCCCGTCATGGACGTCCACCACGGTCGCCGCCGGGTTCAGCGCGGCAAGGCGGAGGACGAGCGTGTCCCGCGCCTCCGGGCCCACGAGGTCGCCCTTCGTCACGACGATCCGGTCGGCGGCCGCGACCTGCTGGGTCATCTCCGGCCGGCGCGCGATCTGATCGTCGGCGTTCACGGCATCCACCGTCGCCACGATGCTGCCGGGGGCAAGGTGATGGGACAGCACGGGGTCGGCCCGCAGCGTCGAGAGGATCGGGAACGGGTCGGCGAGTCCGGTCGATTCGATCACGAGCCGGTCGAAGGCCGGCACGAGGCCGCGCGCCCGCTTCGACAACAGGTCGCGCAGGGCCTCCGACAACTCGCCCCGGATGGTGCAGCAGACGCAGCCCGATTGCAGCAGCACCATCGTCTCGTCGATGCGCTCGACGAGGTGGTGGTCGAGGCCGACTTCGCCGAACTCGTTGATGAGGACGGCGGCCCCCGCGAGGGCCGGATCGGACAGGAGCCGGCGCAGCAGCGTGGTCTTGCCCGAGCCGAGGAAGCCGGTCAGCAGGTTGACCGGCAGGAGGGCGGGCGCCGTCATGCCGTGCGGTGCATGTGGGCGAGAAGCCCCTCGTCGAGCGGGTCGAAGGCCCGTCCGGAGAGCCGCTCCGCCGTCGGCCAGAGATGGGCGAGGGTGTCGATCATCTCGACCTTCCCGGTCGCCGTGGCGAGCATGTAGGCGCGTCCCTGGAAGTCGGAGAGGGTCAGCCGATGGGCGGACAGGATCCGGTTGGCGAGGCGGATCCGCCTCGTCCGTTCCAGTCGGCGCTCGCGGGCGGTGTCGTTGCGCGAGTAGGTGCCGGGGCGTGCGACCGCATCCGTCCAGTGCGTCTCGATGCCGAGCACGCCGCAAAGCGAGCACATGGCGGTTCCTCGGTCCCCGGTCAGAATTGGCGCGGAAAACGCCGGGCGAAGTCGTCGGCCATCTCGTTCATGGTCACGAACCGCACGCCTTCATGGCCCTTCATGTAGTCGAACAGGCGCTCCAGCATCAGCAGCACCTGCGGCCGGCCGGCGACGTCCGGATGGATCGTCATCGGGAAGACGGCGTAGTCCATCTCGCGGTAGACCCAGTCGAACTGGTCGCGCCACATCTGCTCGATGTCGCGCGGGTTGACGAAGCCGTGGCTGTTGGGCGCCTTCTTGATGAACATCATCGGCGGCAGGTCGTCGAGATACCAGTTGGCCGGGATCTCGATGAGGCCGGTCTCCTGTCCGCGCTTCAGCGGCACCATCCAGTCGGCCGGCTTTCCGGCGTAATCGATCTTCGTCCACTGGTCGCCGACGCGCACGTAGTAGGGCGTGAAGTCGTCGTGCATCAGCGAGTGGTCGTACTTGATGCCGCGTTCGAGCAGGAGTTCGTTGGTGACGTTGGAGAACTCCCACCACGGGGCGACGTAGCCCGTCGGGCGCCGTCCGGAGAGCCGTTCGACGAGGTCGATGCACTTGTCGAGAACCTCGGTCTCCTGCTCGCGCGTCATGGCGATCGGGTTCTCGTGGCTGTAGCCGTGGATGCCGATCTCGTGGCCGGCATCGGCGACCGCCCGCATCTGCTCGGGGAAGGTCTCGATCGAGTGGCCGGGGATGAACCAGGTCGTACGGATGTCGAGGCGCTTGAACAGCTTCACGAGGCGCGGTGCGCCCACCTCACCGGCGAAGAGGCCGCGCGAGATGTCGTCCGGCGAATCCTCGCCGCCGTAGGAGCCGAGCCAGCCCGCGACCGCATCGACGTCGATGCCGAAACCGCACAGAATGTCCTTTGCCATCGTCGCGTGTCCCCATGTCGTTCCGGGCGAGATAAGGCGCCGGGATCGAACGGCGATGGCCGGCGCGTCGCGTCGGACGTCCTCACTCGGGCGATGGGGCCGGGCTCTTCCGGAACGGACCGATCAAGCGCTCGTACGCGGCTTCGGCGGGACCGTAGCTGTTTCCGGCGAGGTCGCACAGCATCCCGCGGTCGCGGACGGTGACCAGAGCCCGCTTGGCCTGGATCGCGCCGTAGCCTTCGAGCGCCTGGATCGCCAGCGTCACGGTCGAGCGCTGCGTCGCCAGCATGATCGACAGGAAATCGTGCGTGAGCGAGAGATCGTTGCCGTCCAGACGGTCGTGTGTCATCAGGATCCAGCGGGCCAGCCGCTCCTCGACGGAGTAGGCGCCGTTCGACATCGCCGTCTGGCTCAGGGTCATCATCACCGTGTGGGTGTAGCGCAGCAGCAGGTCGTGCAGGGCGTGACTGCTCCGGAGCGCCTCGCGGAACGCATCAGCCCCGATCCGCAGCCAGGGGCCGCCGACCTGCACCAGAAGCTCGTGCGGTGCGCGATCCACGTTCAGCACGCTGCCCGTGCTGACCATGCCCTCGTAGCCGAAGCAGCCGACCTCGATCCGCCGCCCGTCACTGGTGACGGCCACGTTCGACGACAGCCCGGCTTCCGGGAAGTAGACGACATCGAGCGGATCCCCGACGGACCAGAGGATGTCGCCCTTGTGGACCTGGACACGCTCGAACTGCGGAAGAAGCGGCTCCAACTCTTCCGGCGGGAGCGCCTGAAGCAGCCGGTTTCGCGTTGAGGGTACGCCCATTTTCGATCCCGGTCCTTCTCACGTCTTTGTGAGAACCGCCGGCTCGGAGCGTCAGTTCGATGGCCGCGCCATCATCCCCGCACAGGGGCCTCGGTCGGACGGGATGCGCGGCCCAAAACCCTCCGCCGCCCGGCCCGGCGGCGCAGCACGTAGAGCGTCAGCCCGGTCGCGAAGAAGCCGGGGAGCGCGAGCGCCGCGAGGCAGAACACCAGGGCGATGGGCGCGCCGAAGAAGCGCCCGCGATGCACCTCCAGCATGTTGTCGGCGATGCGCGGGCCGAGCGCGGAGTCCGTGGCGCGCTTGTCGGTGAGTTGGGCGCCGGTGCGGGCGTCGTAGGTGGCCTCGTTGCGAAGGTTCGAATCCGGGGCGTGCCAGCGGATGCGGATCGCTGCGGCCTCCGGCCCCGGCAGGGTCAGGGTCGCGAGGGCTGGCGTGTGCGTGGCTGAAAACTCCGCCCAGGCGGCGTCGATGGCCGATGTGCCATCCGGAATCTTTCCGTCCGGCGACTTGCCGTCGGGGAGCTTGCCTCCGGGCGGTCGGTCGGCAGTTCGCGCTGGGGGTGTTTGGCCCGTCAGAAGCCATGTCGCGCCCGCACGGTACGATTCGTAGGACCACCACAGGCCCGACAGGGCGGCCACCGCATAGATCGGCAGCAGCCACGTCCCGGCGACCGCGTGCAGCGACCACCAGCGGGCCCGGCCGGGCCGGGCGAGGTGCGGCCGGAGCCAGACCCGCCAGCCGTGCCGGCCGGGCCAGCGCAGGTACAGCCCGCTGCCAAGGAAGATGAGCAGCGCGATGGCGCAGGCCCCGGTGATCGTGCGACCCCAGCCTTTGCCCTCACCGGGAAGCAGCAGCCAGCGGTGCAACTCCCGCACGGTGCCGAAGAAGCCCTCAAGCCGCACGGGGCCGAGCACGGTCCCCTCAGTGGGGTCGGCGTAGACGGGCGAGGGCCGCCCGCCCGCCCGGTCGCGGGCAAAACGCGCCACGGCGCTCTGAACGGGATCGCCCGACAGGGTCAGTGCGGCGACCCGCTGCCCCTGCAACTGCGCCTCGATCCGTCCCGCCAGGGCCGAGGGGGTGAGCGGCGGCCGGTCCTGCGCCGCCGAGACCTGTATCCGGTCACGGTTGGCAAAGGCCGTGATCGCCTCCTCGTAGCTCATCAGCGCACCCGTCAGTCCCACCAGCGCGAGCACGAGCCCGGCGGTGAGGCCGAGTGCCCAGTGCAGGCGAAACAGAACGGTGCGGGCGGGAGAAAAGGCTGACGGCATGAGGCTCCGAGAAAGGCGGGTCGGTTCGGTGTCCTGTTCCCGGACGGCGCGTCCCTTAGTAGCGCGCCGTCAGGCTGGCGAGCACCGTCAGGGGCGCGCCCGGCTGATTGTTGAATTGGTTGAACGGCTGCTCGATGTAGCGCCGGTCGGTCAGGTTGCGGCCGTTCAAGGCGAAGCGCCAGGTCGGATCGATCTCGTAGAACACGGTCGCATCGAGCCGGGCATAGGCGCCGACCTTGTAGGTGTTGGTGATGTCGCCGAAGCGCTCGCCGACATAGGTGAGGCCGCCGCCGAAGCCCCAGCCGTGCAGGGGGCCGCCCTGGAACTGATAGGTCGACCAGACGCTGGCGCTGAAGACCGGTGCCGCGGGCAAGCGGTTGCCGATGGCGATGGTCGCATCCTTCGTGACCTCCGCATCGAGGTAGCCGATGCCGCCGATGACCTTCCAGCCCGGCAGAATCTCGCCGACGATGTCGCCCTCGAACCCCTGCGAGCGCTGCTCGCCGGTGATGATCGAGAAGCCGGTATTGACCGGATCGGAGGCGGCGACGTTCGCGCGCAGGATGCGGAAGGCGGCCGCACTCACCGTGAGCCGGTCGGGGATCAGGTCGAAGCGGGCGCCGACCTCCACCTGCTCGCCGGTCTCCGGCGGCGGGCTCGCGACGTTGAGGACGTTGGCGGTCTGCGGCACGAAGGAGGTGGTGTAGCTGCCGTAGAGCGTGAGCGGCTCGATTGGCCGCCAGACGAGGCCGACCCGCGGCGAGACCCCGGTGAGGTTCTGTTCCGGCGGGATCGTCCGGGTGGTGGGCGTGCGCTGGAAATAGAGCTGGTCGGCCGTATCGAACCGCACGCCGAGCACGAGCTGCAGGCCGGGGAAGAACTCGATCTGGTCCTGCATGTAGAGGCCGAACAGGCTGAGCTTCTGCCGCAGGTCGCTCTGCAGGGCCAGCGTGCCGATCTGCGGCACCGAACCCCGGATCGGGTTGAGGAAGGAGACCGAGGTCGCGGTCCCTTGCGTCGTGAACGGATGGCGGAAGCCGTCCACGATCTCGAAGCCGGCCAGAGCGGTGTGGCGGAAGCCGAACGGATCGATGAAGCGTCCGACCGCCTCGGTCCGGCTGTCGATGGAGTGATAGATCGATTCGCCCTCGGTGAGGCGCCGCGTCACCGTGGTGCCGGCGGCGTTCACGCCCGTCGCACGGGTCGCCAGGAGATTGAACGATCCCCACTGGCCGTTGATCGCCTGCCGCAGGGTCAGGTTCTCGTTGACGTCGTGCTCGGCCAGCAGAGTGATCGCGTTCGACTCGCCGTAGTAGCGCGACCACGGCTCGCCGTAGAACCGGCGGACGTTGTCGAGCGGCACCCGGCCGCGAAAGGCGATCAGGCCCTCGTCGTACTGGCTGTGCTGACGGGTGAACTCGGCGTTGAGGTAGACGCGCGTCGAAGGATCGGGCGTCCAGACGAAGGCCGGCGCGAAGAAGTGCCGGGAGTTCTCCGGGCCGCCGAAATCGCGGAAGGTCGCCTCGTTCTGCGTGCCGAAGCTGAAGCGCGCGGCGAGCCCCTCCACGCTCGGGATCGCACCCGAGACCGAGCCCTGCACCCGGCGGAAGCCGAACGAGCCGCCCTGGACGGTCAGGTCGGCGGACGGCGCCAGGGTCGGCTGGCGCGTGACGATGTTGATCAGGCCGCCGGGGTCGCCCTGGCCGTAGAGCACGGAGGCCGGGCCCTTGAGCACCTCGATCCGCTCGACGTTGGCGAGGTCGCGCTGCGTCGGCTGAAAGGTGTTGGCCGGGTTCAGCACCAGCCCGTCGATGGCGTATGTCTGGGTGCGGAAGCCGCGCAGGATGTAGGTGTCGGAGCGGCCCTGGATGGTGCCCCCCGGCTGGACGTTGCTGACATTGGTGAGCGCGTCGGTCAGGCGGACATTCTGCTGATCGACCAGAACCTCGCGCGGGACCACCTGAATCGATTGCGGCGTATCGCGAAGCGCCGTGTCCGTCCGCGTCGCGGTGGCCGAGCGCGTGGCGCGGTATCCGACGACGGGACCGCTCGCCCGCTCGCCGATGCCCGTGACCGAGAGTTCGGACAAAACGGCCTCGCCACCCTCCGGGGGGACGGTTTGGGCGTGGACGCTCAGCGGCCAGAACAGGGCGAGGCCGAGCAGGGCGCCCGACCCGGTGACGAGCGCGGCCGACCCCCGTGTGACGGGATGGTTTCTTCCCTGCGCTGCATTGCTCATGGCCGTTCCGATTCGAGAGCCGGCTCCACGGAACCAACACCGCGCGTTTACATATGCAGCTTTACGGGCCGCAAGTGTGTGCTTGTCTATTTTGCGGGATTTGTCGGAGAGGGAGCATGTCGTTGCGGCAGAACAACAATTTATTACAAGTCTAAAGTAGAAACCGATTTGCGTCTGCCGCAGTGCAGGGAAGTCTTGGTTCGAACACGCGCCTCCACCGCCGGTGTCCGAGCCGTTCGTGGGCAGCGTTGCCCCGGCGGCGCGCCGCTCGCGCCGCGTTCGCTTTCGTGTCTACAATCGTGTCTTGAATCCTTGTGCGATTGCCGCGGCCGGGGCGCACCGACATGCGACGCCTTCTCAAGTCCCTGCTGAAGTTCCTGCACACGATGGGGGCGGTCGGGCTGATGGGGGCGATGGCCTGCCTCGTCATCCTCCTGAGCCACACCCCGCCCCCCGCCTCGCTTGCCGGCTACGCCCTGATGCGCGGCGCGATGGGCTCGGTCGCGACATGGATCTTCCTGCCCTCGCTCGGCCTGACGCTGATCTCCGGGCTGCTGGCGGTCGCGCTGCATCCGGGCTTTCGCGAGGCGGGGTGGGCCTGGGTCAAGCTCGCCACCGGTATTCTGGTGTTCGAGGGTGGCTTCGTCGGCATCCAGGGGCCGATGCAGGAGGAAGCCCGGCGCAGCGCCGCCGCTCTCCGGGGCGAGATCGATCCCGCCACCCTCACGGGCGCGCTGGCGGCCGAGAGCAACACCCTCTGGGTGATCCTCGCCGTCGCGGTCATCAACGTCGTGCTCGGCATCTGGCGGCCGCGCATCCTGCGGCTTCCGCGTCCCGACCTGTCACGGCCGGCCTAACGGCGTTTCGGCAAGGCGTTTCGGGGAACATGGGTCGGCGCGGAACGCTTTCGGGCGAAGCTCCGTTGCCGCCTCTGGGGTTCGTATCGGATCAGAAGGGGCCGTGCGCCGGCACGGCACCCTGCAAACGGGACGGCGGAGGAGCGTGATGGCGACGCGAGGCTTTACCGGGCGGCCCCCCGCCGCGGCGATCCGCGAGCGGCTTCCGCCGGGTCAGTACCTCACCGACGATTTCCCCGTGCTCCAGCTTGGACCGACGCCGCGGGTTTCGACCGAGGGCTGGCGCTTCACCCTGCGCCAGGGCTCACGCCCGCTGGCGAGCTGGACGTGGGACGAGTTCGCGCAACTGCCCCGCACCCGCTGGAACGGCGACATCCACTGCGTGACCAAATGGTCGAAGTTCGACACCGCCTGGGAGGGCGTGAGCTTCGACGACATTCTCGCGGCGGCCGGTCTCGAGGCGCCGACGGGCTTCCTTCTGGCGGAAAGCCACGACGAATACACCACCAACCTGCCGGTCGCGGATCTGACCGGCGGCAAGGCGATGGTGGCGACCCATTACGACGGCAAGCCGATCCCGCCCGACCACGGTGGCCCGGCCCGTCTCCTCGTGCCGCATCTCTACTTCTGGAAGAGCGCCAAATGGGTGAAGGGCCTGCGCTTCACCGAACGGGACGAGGCCGGGTTCTGGGAGCTGCGCGGCTACCACATGTACGGCGACCCCTGGCGTGAGCAGCGTTTCAGCGGCGATTGAAGGATTGCCCGACGTGAACGGCATTGCGCCCTCGCCCTCGCCGTCACCCTGGCGGGACGTGACGATCCGGGCGATCACGCCCGTGACGCCGCGGGTAAAGAGCTTTCGCTTCGGCCCGCTGGATCGCCCGCACCGGGCCGGCCAGCACGTCGATGTGCGCCTCACCGCGCCCGACGGCTACCGGGCTCAGCGCAGCTACTCCATTGCCTCGGCGCCGGATGATCCTGCGGGCATCGAACTAATGATCGAGGGGCTGGAGGCGGGCGAGGTCTCGGGCTTCTTCGACACCGTGGCCGAGGTCGGCGACGCGATCGAGCTGCGCGGTCCCCTCGGTGCGTTCTCGTGGAGCCCGGAGGAGGGCGGGCCGGTTCTGCTGATCGGCGGCGGCTCCGGCATCGTGCCGCTGCTGGCCATGGTGCGCGAGCGGACCCGGCACGCACCCGAGGTGCCGATGCTGCTGATCTACTCGGTGCGCAATGTGGCCGAGGCCATCGCCCGGGCGGAACTCACCGCGCTCTCCCGCGACGAAACCGGCTTCGACCTGACCCTGCTCCCGACCCGTGAGGGAGCGACCGCGGGCCGGCGCATCGACCGTGTGATGATCGACACCGCGATCGAGTGCCTAGGCATGCCGCGCCACGCTTTCGTCTGCGGTGGCAACGGCTTCGTCGGCACGGTCGCCGATCTGCTGGTGGATGCGGGCGTGAAGCCGGACGTGGTCCGCACGGAGCGGTTCGGCGGCTGACGTCGTTCCGGTTCGGGTGCCCTGAGAGCGAAGGGCGCAGGAATCGCCCTTCGCAAGCATGGTCGCCCGCCGATCCGAGGCAGCCATGCGAGGGATCCGGTCCGGACCAGAACCCTCGGTTCACGCGAACGCGCCCGTCTCGCCGAACCAGTCTCCCGGTCCGGCGGCGTGGGCTCAGCCTTCCTCGTCGCCGTCCGAATCGTTGTCGATCAGGTCGGAGACGTCGTCGTCGCCATCCTCTTCCTCGAGGAAGGTGTCGTCGTCCGTTCCCCCGGCGGCGTCGTCGCCGCCCTCTTCGTCGTCCACGCTGATATCGGCATCGTCCTCGGTGGCCTCGGCCTCGTCGAGGGAGACGATCTCCGGGCCGCTCTTCTCGTCCTCGTCCTCGTCGTCATCCGTGGTGCGGCTGGCGACGGGCGGGGCGACGCGAGACGTCGCGACCTGATAGATCGTGCCGCATTTCGGGCAGGTCGCCGGATCACGGTCGAGATCGTAGAACTTGGCACCGCAATTCATGCACTGGCGTTTGACGCCGAGTTCCGGTCTAGCCACGGCTGCGCACCTCTGGGGACGGATAACGGAAAGGATCCGGGGGAGGGGCCCCGTTAGTCGCAGCCTCCGCCCATGTCAAACGCCGTGTGGCGTGCCATGCCGCGTTGTGCGCCGAGCATCGTGCCGAGCGGCGAAGCCGGCCGTGCGGCGAGAACGGTTGCGACGAAAGATGGGGTGGTGTCAGGCGCGACGCGCCCACTTGTTCTGCCGCCGCTCGACGGTGAGGCGCAGGAGCCGGCCGAAGGGCGTACCGCCCGCCCGCCCGTCGCGATCGAACTCATGAAGGACGGCTTCGAGGGCGACGATGCGTTCGCTGGGGCGGCGATAGGCGCTCTCCAGCTCGTTCAGGGCTTCGATGATGTAGGTACCAGCCGCCGAGTCGGCGACGGCCGAAGCATGATCAACCTTGCGGAGGCAGTGGCGCACGGGCATCATGTATGGCAGCATAAACATATGTAGGGCTTTGTCGAGCGTTCGATGCTGCATCAAGCCTGCCCTGCCCTGACTTTTCACGGGATCGGGTTAACGAAACTTGGTGAAGTCCCGTGCGGTGCCTGATCGGCCGTAACAGCATTGTCCGCGGCCGGAGGTTTGTGATGAGAAACAGGAGCGCTTCGGCAGAATAGTACGCTATCGATACCGCCGCCGAGCGCGCTGCGGCGTGGTTTCCAGCGGCAGCATCAGACCGTCGCCGGCCTTCCGGATGACGCGGGCCGGCCCGCATGGTAACGGGCGCCCGTCACGCCGGGCCCGTCCGGCGGGCGGCTCTCGGTGCCCTCTCGGTGCCGACACGCCTCAGCGCAGCGCTCGAGCAAGACGCAGATTCCCGTGTCGCACGATTCCGAACCGCAGCCCGTCACCGCGTATCCCGGAGGCCCGTTGAACGGGTCCCTGAAGCCGCCGGGCGACAAGTCGATCTCCCACCGGGCGATGATCCTGGGCCTGCTCGCCATCGGCGAGACGCGGGTCGAGGGGCTTCTGGAGGGGGACGACGTGCTGCGCACGGCCGCCGCCGCCAAGGCGCTCGGGGCGCAGATCACCCGCGAGGGCGAGGGCCGCTGGCGGGTCGTCGGCGTCGGCATCGGCGGGATGCAGGATCCGGACGGCGTGCTCGATTTCGGCAATGCCGGCACCGGCTCGCGGCTGATGATGGGCGTCGTCGGCGGCCAGCCCGTGACCGCGACCTTCGATGGCGACGCGAGCCTCCGCAAGCGGCCGATGCGGCGCATCCTCGATCCGATCCTGAAGATGGGCGCCGAGATCGTGTCCGAGGCCGAGGGCGGGCGCGTGCCGCTGACCCTGAGGGGGCCGCGCGAGGCGATTCCGATCCGCTACGAACTGCCGGTGGCTTCGGCGCAGATCAAGTCGGCGGTATTGCTCGCCGGGCTCAACGCGCCGGGCACCACCACCGTCATCGAGAAAGCCGCCTCCCGCGACCATACCGAGCGGATGCTGCGCCTGTTCGGCGCGGAGGTGTCCGTCACGCCGTCGGGCGAGGGCGGCCATGGCCGCACGGTCACGCTCACCGGCCAACCGACCCTGCGCGGCACCGACGTGGTCGTGCCGGCCGATCCGTCCTCGGCCGCCTTCCCGCTGGTGGCCGCACTGATCGTGCCGGGCTCCGAGGTGATTCTGCGCGGCGTGATGATGAACCCGCTGCGCACCGGCCTCATCACCACGCTGATCGAGATGGGCGCCGACATCGAGCGCCTCGACGAGCGCGAGGAGGGGGGTGAGACGGTGGCCGACCTGCGGGTGCGCGCGAGCCGCCTGAGGGGCGTCGATGTGCCGGCCGAGCGGGCGCCCTCAATGATCGACGAGTATCCGATCCTGGCGGTCGCCGCGGCGTTCGCCGAAGGTACGACCCGGATGAACGGCCTGCACGAATTACGGGTCAAGGAATCCGACCGGCTCGCGGCGGTCGCCGCCGGGCTCGCCGCCAACGGCGTCACCCACGCGATTCAAGGCGACGACCTGATCGTAACCGGGCAAGGGCAGGCGCCCGCGGGCGGCGGCACGGTCGCGACCCATCTCGATCACCGCATCGCCATGGCCTTCCTCGTCCTGGGGCTCGCCGCCGGGAACCCCGTCACCGTGGACGACGGCGCGATGATTGCCACGAGCTTCCCGAGCTTCCGCCCGACCATGCTGGCGCTTGGCGCCCGGATCGAGGACGGGGCCGCCGCATGATCCCGGATGATATCGCCGTGCACCGGGACAACACGCGCCTCGTCATCGCCATCGACGGCCCGGCCGCCTCGGGCAAGGGCACCCTCGCCAAGCGGCTGGCCCTGCATTACGGCCTGCCGCATCTCGATACCGGCCTGCTCTACCGCGCGGTCGCGCTGACCCTGCTCGACGCGGGGGGCGACCTCGACGACACGGGAGCGGCGGCGCGGGCCGCCTCCGCCCTGGCAGCCGAGCGGCTGTCCGACCCGCGCCTGCGGGAGCGGGCGATGGGTGAGGCGGCCTCGCGGGTCTCCTCGGTGCCGGAGGTCCGCGCCGCCCTGCTGTCCTGGCAGCGGCGCTTCGCCGAAGCGGCGGAGGGCGCGGTGCTCGACGGGCGCGACATCGGCACCGTCGTCTGTCCGGACGCGCGGGTGAAGCTGTTCATCACCGCCGCCCCCGAGGAGCGGGCGCGCCGCCGCCATCGCGAGCTACTCGGCCGGGGCGAGGAGACCACGCTCGCCGCGATCCTCGCCGACATCCGCGCCCGCGACGCCCGCGATTCGAGCCGCGCCGCCGCCCCGCTGAAAGCCGCCGAGGATGCGCTGGTGATCGACACGACCGAACTCGACGCCGAGGCCGCCTTCGCCGAGGCGGTCGCCATCGTCGAACGGCTCAACGCTGCCTGAGGGGGCCGTCCGCCTCGCTGCGCCGAGTTTATCCGCCGAGCCGAGCTTCCCCATCGAGCCAAGTCTGCACCCGCGCCGCGAGCATCTGCGGATTGCCGGAAAGATGCAGGCGCTTGGTGCGAGAAGTCTCGCCGGAGACCAGCGTGACTTCCGCCTTCCGCAGCCCCAGACTCTTGGCGACGAAGGCGGTGAGGGCCGCGTTGGCGGCGCCCTCGACCGGTGGAGCCGCCACCCGCAGGGACAGGACCGGCCGCCCGTCCGCTTGCTTTCGAACCCCATCGAGTCCGGTTCGGCCAGCTCGCGGCGTCAGCCTCACCGCCAGGACAAGGCCGTTCGCCTCGAAGGTGAAGGGGCTCTGCGTCATGAAGGTCTCGCGAGGTGCGCTTCCCGACAGGGCGGACATGTTCTCGTGCCGACGCGTATCCGTCCGGCTGACAGGATTTTCATCGGGAAATCGGCGGATCATCGGGTCGGTTTGCGCTTGCCCGCCCCGGCGGCGAGGTCGCGGTAATCCTGAGGCCCACGCGGCGCGCGGCAGCGTCGAAGGTCAATCGGCCGGGATTCAAGGGCACCCGGAAGCAGCCTGAGATCAACCGTCCGCACGCCACGCCTCCGACGGGGCTCCATTCCGTTTCGCCCGTGTCCGCACCTGAACCGGGCGTTCGATCGAGGCTCGTGCGGATGGCCCCACGCCGGCTTGACCCGAATGCTTGAGCTCGTCCCCCCAGACAAGCTCAGTTGTGCGCAATATACAGAGGAGGGATTGAACAAGTGGAATGGGCGGCTGTGGATGCGCTTGCGCCGTTCGGGGCAGGCTGATAGCGGGTTGTACGCTGCCGGTTTAGCTCAGTTGGTAGAGCAACCGCCTTGTAAGCGGTAGGTCGCGAGTTCGAGTCCCGCAACCGGCACCATTTCGCCCGCGATCTTGCAGACATGTCGGGCAGCGCGCGTGAGCACTGTCCTGATCGGCGGCTGGCCTGCCCGGGATGCAGCACGAGGCAAGCTCTTCACCTTCACGTGATGCTGAGACCGAGAGCGCAACATTCGCTCCCTCTGCGCAACTCTCAGATTCGTAACGGATGATGGTGCATTTGGAAAAGGTTTGAGGCTCTTTTCCGCAGGCGGCTCACGCGTTCAGCCAGAGCGTGGGGGCCGTTATCCGGATGGGGGCGTTCGGACATATGCGCAAATCTTTGAGTTTCACGCCGCCGGATCTGCAGGAGGCCCGGCCTGAGCCGGTGCGCCACCGCTACGTCTTCTACATTCCCGGTTACGATCCGGAGGCGCGGACCCGCTACCGGCTGCTCTTCGTGCGGGAATGGGCCCGCTACATCAAACGGTTCGGCGGCGGCCGGCGGGAGATCTCCCGCGCGCAATCGAGCGAGGACGGGCTGGTCCAGAGCTGGACCGTCGGTGCGCCCGAACAGGGCGAAGGGGCCGAGACCCGCTACGACGTCCTCCTCTGGGACGACATCGTCGCCGCGGACTTCGCCCGTTCCCGCTTCGTCAGCGTGGCGCTCCTCGTGACCGGCACCCTTCACATGATCCTGGCCGGCCTGCTGTTTCGCTTCTACCGGCTGAGCTGGAAATACGGCAACGTCATCCTCTACCCCTTCGTGATGGTGATCCTGCTCACCATCCTGTCCGTCGTCATCGGGGTGGCCGTGCATGCCCATCTCGGCGATTGGTTCGGCCACAGCCTGCACCTGCCGCTCTGGGTCTCGCTGCCTCTGGGCGTGGTCGCGGGCATCGTCTGGATCAAGGCGATCGAAGCCCTCCTGAACCGCGTCTTCTTCTGGCAGCTCCTGAACGATTGGGTGTTCAACTGGCAGCACGGCCAGGGCTGGCGGCCCGATTACGAGCGCCGCCTCGATGCCTTCGCTTCGCATATCCTATCTTCCCTCGCGGCACGGGCTGCGGCGGGGGAGGCGACCGACGAAGTGATGATCGTCGGCCATTCCTCCGGCGGGCTGACGGCGGTCGAGGTCGCGGCCCGCGTGCTCGCTCGTGACGGGACGATCGGCACCTCCGGCGCCAACCTGTCCCTCGCGACGCTCGGGTCCGGGCTGCCGCTCGTGGCGTTACAGCCGACGGCCACGCGCCTGCGGGCCGAGATCGCGGACCTCGTCACGGAGCGGCGCATCGTCTGGTGCGACTTCCACGCACCTCAGGACTGGATGAACTTTCCCGGCTTCAATCCGCTGCACCACCTCGGTCTCGACCTGCACGGGCAACCGGTCGCCAATCCCCTTGTGCGCTCGGCGCGGTTTCGCGACATCCTCTGTCCCGAGACCTACCGGCGGGTACGCTTCCGGCCCTTCCGGATGCACTTCCAGTTCCTTCTCGCGAACGAGCGGCCCGGCGCCTACGATTTCTTCGCGATGACCTTGGGTCCGCAGCGGCTGCGCGAGCAGGTGCTCGCCCCCGCTGCGTGCCCCGAACCTGAGCCCGCCCTTCCGCTCTGATCCGGCGATGCTGGAGGCTTGTGCCGGGCCCCTATCGAGGTCGAGGCGCGTTTCCATCGTTGTCTTCGGCAGCCACGATCGTCATCGTGGCCCACACCGCCCCAAAAGGTGCGACGCCGCTAGAGTGAGAACCGATCCACCTCCTCCAGCAGCCGCACGAAGGCGTGTGCGCCGTAAGCGAGGGCGGCCTCGCCCGCTTCCGCCGTGCCGAGGCGGGCATCGCCGAGAGCCCCGGATGGGTGGAGGTCTTCCGTTTTCCAGGCAAAGGCTGCCGGACGGCCGGCGCGCAGCAGCGCGAAGTCGCGCTCCATCGCCACCGTGCGGGGCTCGAAATCCCGGATGTGTTCCCGCCTGACGAGATCGGGCCGCAGCGCCAGCATCAAGGCGGTCTCGACGCCGCCGGCATGGATGCCGTGGCGGATCTCACCGGCCGGAAACAGCCCCTCGGGCAGGCCGAGCCGGCTCCACGACGTCGTCACCGCGACCATACCGAGGCGGCCGCGCAGCTCGCCTGCCACGAGGTCGATGAGCGCGCTGTTGCCGCCGTGGGAGGAGACGATCACGAGCTTCGTGCAGCCCGCCCGGTGCAGGCTCGCGCCGATCTCGGTCCAGGCTGCAAGCGCGGTCGGCGCGGTCAGGGTCAGCGTGCCGGGGAAGGAATCGTGCTCATCCGATTTGCCGACGGCCTGGACCGGAAGGAGCAGCACGTCGAGCGACTCCGGCACCTGCTGTGCGACCCGCGCGAGATAGCCTTCCGCGATCAGGGTGTCGGTGCCGAGCGGCAGGTGCGGCCCGTGCTGCTCCACTGCGGCAACCGGAAGGACCGCGATGGTTCGGCTCATGTCGCGGGTGCGGATCTCCGCCGTCGTCAGGTCGAGCCAGGATCGCGCCGGCATGCTGTCATCTCCGTTGTCGCGGGTCGAGCGCCGCGCCAGCGCACTCGGACGCTCCCGGCTTCGATCAAGCGGAAACCGCATCAACCGCGCGTTAGTCAAGTTGGCTCAGGAGTTTCCGGATTACGTCCATTGCCATTGCCGAATCGCCATGAACACCTTTCCTCAGAACGGGCTTGGCGCGATGCCCTCCGATACGGATGCGGCAAATGACGACTCGTCCGAGGCGATGCGCCGGGAATTGGCCCGCCTGCGGGAGATGCTGGAGCAGAACTCGGACTGGATCTGGGAGGTCGATGCGCAGGGGCGCTACACCTACGCCTCGCGCCAATGCGTCGCCCTGCTCGGCCGCGAGCCGGAGGAGGTGTTGGGTCTGACACCCTTCGACTTCATGCCGCCCGACGAGGCCGAGCGCGTCGGCCGGATCTTCGGCGCCATCGCCGCCGAGCGGCAGCCGTTCGCCCAGCTTCTCAACCGCAACCTGCGCAAGGACGGCAGCCTCGTCGTGCTGGAAACGAGCGGCGTGCCCCTGCTCGGTCCCGATGGCGCGTTGCGGGGCTATCGCGGCATCGACCGGGATGTGACCGAGCGGGAGGCGGCGAACGAGCGGCTCCGCCACCTCGCCAGACACGACGACCTCACGAGCCTACCGAACCGGATGTATCTGCGTGAGCATCTCGCAGGGCAGTTAGCCGCCGGACGACGCCCCAGCGTGCTCTGTCTCGATCTCGACGGCTTCAAGCCGGTCAACGATCGCCTCGGCCACGCTGCGGGCGATCGCGTCCTGACGGAGATCGGCCGCCGGCTCGCTGAACTGGCGGCCTCGGACGGGCTGTTCGCAGCACGGCCCGGCGGCGACGAATTCGTTCTGATCGTGCCGGACGGCGTGATCGTGACGCCAGAGACCGTTCGTGCGGTCATCGCCGTACCCATCGCCATCGATGCCGAGACGGTGCGGATCGGCGCCAGCCTCGGCCTCGCTTCGGCCATGGGACCCGATGACACGGTCGACGCCCTGCTCGCGCGGGCCGACCGTGTCCTCTACGAGGCCAAAGAAGCAACCAAGCGAACTGCCGTCAGCGACGGCGGCTGAGCAGCCAGCCGAGGCCGAAGGCTGCCGCGGCGACAAGTGCCAGGGTCGTGCCGCGATTCTCGTCGGCCTGTGCCGCAAGGGCGCGACCGCGCCGGTTCGCCTCGTCGCGAAGATGCCGTCCACGGGCATGGGCCTCGTCGTGCAAGTGGCGACCCCGTTGTGCCGCCTCGTCCCGGAGGTGCCGGCCGCGGGAGACCGCCTCGTCGGCGATACGGTAGCCGTCCTCGTAGAGGTCCTCGGCCCGCTCGCGGGTTCGGCCATACGCCGCCTGCGCCACGCCCGCGACCTGTTCGTAGGCACCCTCGACCTGCGGACGGGCCCGGCCAGACACGGCGCCGAGCACGCTGCGGCCACGACCCTTGATGTTGCGGAAGCCGCCCTCGATCTGGTCCCTGTTCATGATGAAGTCCTGCTGATCAAATTGGTTTTGGCCGACCCGCGCGACGGCGGGTTTCGAAACGAAGAAGCCGCACCCGGTCGGGTGCGGCTCCGGCCGTCGGGTCTTGGTGGGAAAGTCCTACCGTCCTCGAGCCTTAGAGCTTGCTCTTCACCGCGTCGGCGGCGTTCTTCACGCCCTCCTTGGCCTCGCCGACGGTGCGCTGGGTCTTGCCCTCGACTTCCTGCGCCTTGCCCTCGGCCTGCAGCTTGTCGTTGCCGGTCAGGTTGCCAACGCCCTGCTTGACGTTGCCGGCGACTTCGTTGGCGGCGCCCTTGATCTTGTCGGTCGTGCTGCTCATGGCGTCTCTCCGTTCGTTGGTCTTGCGCCGCGTCGCGACGCTCTCGGCAAACTGAACGGGAGCCCCGAGCCCTTGGTTCCACTCCTATGATGTGGAGTGCATCGCCGCACACGCGCCGACGAAAGGCATTCATGGATGCCGCGGTCGCAGCGGCGTTCAAAAAATATCTGCGCGGCGGCCAAATATTTTCCTGTCAGCGCATGGGTCACGAGCGGTTACGTATGCGGTATCCAAAATTCCAATATGGCTAAGCCGGGCACCTGTTCCGGTCCGCCAAGAAGACGTGAGTTCGAGGGACCGCTCCATGGCCGTTCAAGCCGCCGATCCATTGCCCGGCGCTAGCGCTTATTCCGCCTCGCGCGCCGATTCGCCTCTGGGCGGGCGCTGGGGACAGCTCATCCTCGGCGTGCTGTGCATGTCGATGATCGCCAACCTGCAGTACGGCTGGACGCTTTTCGTCAATCCGATCAACGACAAGTATCACTGGGGCAAGCCGGCGATCCAGGTCGCCTTCACGATCTTCGTCCTCACCGAGACCTGGCTCGTGCCGATCGAGGGCTGGTTCGTCGACAAGTACGGTCCGAAGGTCGTCACGCTGTTCGGCGGCGCGCTCTGCGCCATCGGCTGGGCGATGAACTCGGTCGCCGACTCGCTGTGGTTCCTGTATCTGGCCGCCGCCGTCAGCGGCATCGGTGCGGGCGCGGTCTACGGCACCTGCGTCGGCAACGCCCTCAAGTGGTTCCCGGATCGCCGCGGGCTCGCCGCCGGCCTCACCGCCGCGGGCTTCGGTGCCGGCTCGGCCCTCACCGTCATCCCGATCGCCGCGATGATCCGCGATAGCGGCTACGAGCAGACCTTCCTCGCCTTCGGTCTCGGCCAGGGCATCGTCGTGATGATCGCCGCCCTGCTGCTCTCCTCGCCGAGCGCCGCCTACAAGGAGCGGATGCTCGCCGGCCGCACCTCCCCCAACGCGACGAGCCGCCGCCAGTACTCGTCGGCCGAGATGGTGCGCACCCCAGTTTTCTGGCTCATGTACGCGATGTTCGTGATGATGGCCGCGGGCGGCCTGATGGCGACGGCCTCGCTCGCGCCCATCGCCAAGGACTTCCAGGTCGATTCGATCCCCGTCTCCCTCATGGGCCTGACCCTGCCGGCGCTCACCTTCGCGCTCACCATCGACCGCGTGCTCAACGGCGTGACCCGGCCGGTCTTCGGCTGGATCTCCGACCGGATCGGGCGTGAGAACACCATGTTCGTCGCCTTCATGATCGAGGGCGCGGGCATCCTGGCGCTCGGCATGTTCGCCCACTCGCCGCTTGCCTTCGTGCTGCTCACCGGCCTCGTGTTCTTCGCCTGGGGCGAGATCTACTCTCTGTTCCCCTCGACCTGCGCCGACACCTACGGCGACAAGAACGCCACCGCCAATGCCGGCCTGCTCTACACCGCCAAGGGCACGGCCTCGCTGATGCTGCCGGCCTTCCTGGCGATCCAGACCGCCACCGGCTCCTGGCAGAACGTGTTCTATCTCGCCTCCGGCATGGCCTTCATCGCCGGCTTCCTCGCGCTCTTCGTCCTGAAGCCGATGCGCGCCCGCTTCGTGGCCCGCAACCAGTGACGGAGGCGAGCGTGACGCGCTGGATCGGCTTCGTCCACGCTGGCGAGCCCGGCTTCGGCCGGCTCGAGGCCGAGCGGATCGCGGTCTGCGAAGGCGACCTGTTCGGTGAGAACCGGCCGACGGGTGAGGTGCTGGCTCTCGCGGAGGTGAGCCTCGGCCTGCCCTGCCGCCCCTCGAAGATGATCGCCCTGTGGAACAACTTCGGGGCGCTCATGGAGAAGCAGGGCCTGTCGCGGCCCGAGGCGCCGCTGTTCCTGATCAAGCCCGCCAACACCTTCCGGCCCACCGGCGCAACCGTGGCGGTGCCGGAGGCGGCGGGCCGGGCGCTATACGAGGGCGAACTCGGTATCGTGATCGGCAAGCGGGCCCGGGATCTCACCGAGGAAGAGGCCGCCGACCACGTCTTCGGCTTCACCTGCGTGAACGACGTCACCGCCTCGGCGATCCTCAAGGCGGATGCGAGCTTCACGCAATGGACCCGCGCCAAGGGCCTCGACGGCTTCGGCCCGTTCGGGCCCGTCATCGCCACCGGGCTCGATCCCGCGGCGCTGACCGTGCGGACCTTGGTGAACGGGCGTGAACGTCAGAACTTTCCGGTCGGCGACATGCTGATCCCAGTGCCCCGGCTCGTAGCCCAGCTCTCGCAGGGCATGACGCTGGAGCCGGGGGACGTGATCGCCTGCGGGACCTCGGTGGGGTCGGGGCCGATCCCCAAGGGCGCTACGGTCGAAGTGGTGATCGAGGGCATCGGAACGCTCTCGAACCGGTTCGATTAAAGTCACGCTCAAGCAAAAGTGGTCTCCGCGGCCGGACGGAACCGGCCTCGAACGGCGTTTCAGAACAAAGCCGGCGGAGCGGAAACGGCAGCACGGGTGAGAACATGAGCATCGCGATCGTCGGCGCCGGCGCCATCGGCGGATATCTCGGAGTCAGGCTGGCGGAGGCCGGCGAGGACGTGACCTTCATCGCCCGCTCCAACGCGGCGGCGATCCAGGCGGACGGCATGCGCCTGATCGAGGAAGATGGCACCGAGATCCACTCGAAAACCGTCAAGGCGACCCGCTCCATGCAGGAGGCGGGCGTGCACGAGGTCGTGCTACTGACGGTGAAGGCGCATCAGGTCGGGCCGATCGCTGCCGACCTGCACCACCTGATCGGCCCCGACACCGTCGTGGTGACGATGCAGAACGGGATCCCGTGGTGGTACTTCATGGGCGGCCATGGCGGCGACCATGCCGGCACACGGCTGGAAAGCGCCGATCCGGGCGGGCTGATCGCCGAAGGTCTCGACCCCAAGCACGTCATCGGCTCGGTGGTCTATCCGGCGACCGTGCTCACCGATCCCGGCACCGTGAAGGTGATCGAGGGCAACCGCTTCGGTCTGGGTGAACTCGACGGCTCGAAGTCGGAGCGGGTGCTCGCCCTCTCGCAGCGCCTCGCCAAGGCCGGCTTCCGCGCGCCCGTCACCAGCGATATCCGCGCCGAGATCTGGCTCAAGCTGTGGGGCAATCTCAGCTTCAACCCGATCTCCGCGCTCACCCACGCGACATTGGAAGATATCTGCCGCTTCCCCGACACCCGGGCGATCGCCGCCGAGATGATGCGCGAGGCGGAGGTCATCGCGAACAAGCTCGGCGTCACCTTCCGCCTCGGCATCGACAAGCGCATTGCGGGCGCCGAGAAGGTCGGGCCCCACAAGACCTCGATGCTTCAGGACGTCGAGGCCGGCCGGCCGATCGAGCTGGAAGCCCTCGTCGGCTCGGTGATCGAACTGGGCCGCCTCACCGGCACGCCGACCCCGCATATCGACACCGTCTTCGCCCTGATGCGGCTCCTGGCCCAGAGCCTGGAGCGTGCCAACGGCCGCCTCGCGATCCAGGGAGCATGACGATGCTTCTGCCCGAACCTTCCGCCCTTCACCCCACCGACTCCAAGGAGGCCAGCGTGGCCGCGACGACTCTTCACGAGCTGATCCAGGCCGGCGCCGATGCGGCCCCCGCCCTGTCGAGCCCCGGCGGCGTGCCGCTGACCTTTCAGGCCCTGCGGGCGCTGACCGAGCGCACGGTCGCCGACCTCAATGCCCGCGGCATCGGCCGCGGCGACCGCGTCGCGATCGTGCTGCCGAACGGCCCGGAGATGGCCGCCGCCTTCATCGCGGTGGCCGCCGGCACCACCTCGGCCCCACTCAACCCGAGCTACAAGGCCGACGAGTTCGAGTTCTACATGAGCGACCTCGGAGCCAAGCTCCTGCTGGTCGCCGAAGGCTCCGAGTCGCCGGCCGTCGCCATCGCCGAGAAGCTCGGCGTGTCGGTGGCCCGCCTGCGGCCGACCCCGGAAGAGGGCGCCGGCAGCTTCACGCTGCATTTCGCCGACGACGCCACGAGCGAACCCGCCCGCGGCGGCCGGGCGGAGGCGGATGAGATCGCGCTGGTGCTGCACACCTCCGGCACCACCTCGCGGCCGAAGATCGTGCCGCTGACGCAGGCCAATGTCTGCGCCTCGGCGCGCAACATCCGCACCGCGCTCGCCTTCGGAGCGCAGGATCGCGGCCTCAACATCATGCCGCTGTTCCACATCCACGGCCTGATCGCCGGCATCCTCGCCCCGCTCTCCGCGGGCGGCCAGGTCTCCTGCACGCCGGGCTTCAACGCGTTGAAGTTCTTCGGCTGGATGGATGAGGTGAACCCCACTTGGTACACCGGCGTGCCGACCATGCATCAGGCGATTCTGGGCCGGGCCGCGCGCAACAAGGAGATCATCGCGAAGAACCCGCTGCGCTTCATCCGCTCTTCGTCCTCGTCCCTGCCGCCGCAGGTGATGAAGGAACTGGAGGACACCTTCGGCGCGCCCGTCATCGAAGCCTACGGCATGACCGAGGCCGCGCATCAGATGGCCTCGAACCCGCTGCCGCCCAAGCCCCACCATGCGGGCTCGGTTGGCCTCGCGGCGGGCCCGGAAATCGCGGTGGTCGATCTCGACGGCGAGCCGTTGCCCGCGGGCGAGACCGGCGAGATCGTCATCCGCGGCGACAACGTGATGAAGGGCTACGAGAACAACGAGCGGGCCAATGCCGAGGCCTTCACGCGGCAGGGCTGGTTCCGCACCGGCGACCAGGGCGTGCTGAGCCCCGAGGGCTACCTCTCGATCACCGGGCGCCTCAAAGAGATCATCAACCGCGGCGGCGAGAAGATCAGCCCGCGCGAGGTCGACGAGATCCTGATGGACCACCCGGCGGTGTCGCAATGCGTCACCTTCGCGGTGCCGCATGACAAGCTCGGCGAGGATGTCGCCGCCGCGATCGTCCTGCGCGAGGGCGTCGAGGCGGTGGAGAAGGACATCCGCAGCTTCGCCTCGGAGCGTCTGGCCCCCTTCAAGGTGCCGGCCAAGATCCTGATCCTCGACGAGATCCCCAAGGGCGCCACCGGCAAGCTCCAGCGCATCGGGCTGGCGCAGAAGCTCGGGCTGGTCTGAGGCCTTCGAGCGATTCGGGGACTGTGCCCGGATCGCTTCGCCGACTGAAACCTGGGGCAGGATCAAATGGAAAGGGCCGGCGGATGAACCGCCGGCCCTTTCTTCGTTCTCGCCGAGTGCGAAAAACTCAGTTCCGCGCGGCCATCATGTCGTGGGACAGGACGGTGAGCTTGCCGATCAGGCTCGCCACGTCGCCGTGCGCGCAGGACCACTGCGTGCCGATGGCGCTGCCGTCGTTCGAGACCGAGACCACGGCGACCGAGCGCAGCTTGCCCTCGCGGGCGAGCTTGAGCTGGTCCTGAAGCACCTCGATGATCGAGGCGACGTTCTCGTCGGCCACGGCCTCGGCGGCGGCGGCGGGGAAGGGGACTACGGCGGCGTCGTTGAGGGCGCGATCGAACTTGGACATTCAGGCAACTCGACGATGCTTGAGGGAGGTGTGGCCGAGGGGGCCGGCCTGGAGACGATCCACGAGGGAGGCGAGGCGATCGGGCAGGGCGCCATCCTTATCGACGGACAGGCGCTTGCCGATGGCGGAGGCGACACCTTTGGTCACCCGGCTGACGACGGGCCGCTCGAGAGGCGGCACCATCTGCAGTCGGTCCGTTCGGTTCGGGTCGGCGCTCGGATCAGCCATCGCTTCCTCGCTCTCGGACGATTGCATGAGGTGATCCTGCGCGCCGCATCGCGTCATGAAAATGGCACCGGACCGGCCACGCTTGCGCATTTCCCTGGCTGTGACGTGAAAGCGACACCTGCCACGGCCGGCCCGGAGACGCTCAATGCGGATCCTGCCAGCCGGAACGGACCGGCGCGGCGGCGCCCGCGCCACTAGTGGTCATCGCCCGTGGCGCCTCGGAGCGGGCGACCGCCGGCTCGGCCATCGCCGCACGGCGAGGCGGACGGACCGAACGGCGCAGGGCGGCGCGGCGCTTGCGAGTGGAGCGGGGACGGGCCGTGCTGTTCGAACCGATGAAGCCGCCGGCCACCGCGCCCACGACGGCGCCGACCGGCCCGGCGACGAGGGCGCCGGCCACGGCCCCGGCTCCGACACTCATCGCCGTCCGGTTTTCGGCCTGCGCGGGTGCGGACAATCCTGCGAGCAGCACGAGGCCGGCACAGGCGCCGAGGCAGGTTCTACGCATCCGGTCGTCCCTTCGAAAACCAATTCGAGAACGCCCTTGGCCTTCGATCTTGACGAAAGGTTGACCTGATTTCGTTTCGTGACTTGGCCGTATAGCCGAAGATAACTCCTGATACGGTTGCCGCTTGATCAGAGCGGCAACCGTATCAGCAAGCCGGCGCGGCGCTCGCGCGAGGCCCAAATTCGCTATCCCGAAGGGATCAACCGGATTTGGTGTGAATTCGCGTTTGTTCTTGCTCAAGCCTGGCCGCTGGCCGCGAGCGGCCGGCGCAATCGAAGCACCAGCGGAACGATTACGAGCGCCGTGGCGGCGGCGGCCAGGAGGCCGACGGCCGGCCCGGCGGTGTCGCCGAGCGCCCCGTAGGCGATCGGCGCGAGGCCGCCCGATCCGATGACCGCGGTGTAGAACAGCGCGAACGCCCGGCCGACATCGCCACGCGGCGCGAGATCCGGCACCGTCCCGTAAAGCACCGAGGACGTGCCGTTGAGGACGACGCCGATCAGCGGCAGCAGGGCCAGAGCCGGCCCGAGCGGCAGGACGAGGAGCGCGGCGACCCCCAGAGCCGTGGCGGTCTCGGTCGCGACGACGCAGGCCACGACGCCGATGCGCGCGCCGAGCCAGCCGCACACGGCCTTGCCGAAGGCCCCGCCGGAAAAGACCAGGGCGAGGGCGAGCCCGGTCGTCGTGGCCGTGCCGCCCTTCGCTTCCAGAAGAAAGGGCAGGAACAGCAGAGTGCCCATCCGCGTGGCGGTGTCAAAGGCACCGACCGTCATCAGGAGGGTGAAGCCCCGGCCCTCGCCACTGCTCCGGCCGGTGCGCGGGGGTGCGGCGGCCAGCGATCCCCGCGGCAGGACAAGGACGAGTGCCAGCCCTGCCGCGAGGCCGACCCCCGCCATCAGCCCGGTGATCGGACGCCACGCCATCACCCCGAGCAGCCCTGCGACGGCGACCGGGAACACCGCCTTCCCGAGATCGCCGGCGAAATTGTAGATCCCGAGCGGCCCGCGCGCGGCACTGCCATAGGCCTGCGCGACGAGGAGCGAGGCGCGGGGATGCTGGAGGCTCGCGCCGATCCCGGCGAGCACCAGCCCGGCGCAAAGCCCGAACAGGCTGCCGCTCAGCGCCATCACGCCGAAGCCCGCCGCGGCGACGAGGGTCGAGACGGCGAGGCTGACGCGGATCGGCCATCGCGCCGCCAGCCGGTCGGCGGGTATCTGCAGCCCGCCCATGGTTGCGTAGTAGAGGCTGCGCAGGACCGCGAGCCCGGCATAGCCGAGGCCGAACTCCGACTGCCAGACCGGCAGCAGCACGTAGAGCAGGTCGGTGTAGCCGTCATGCAGAGCGTGGGCGAGGCAGGCCCCGCCGAGGCTGCGCCGCTTGAGGTCGAGGCTCGCGGTGTCGCCCTGGCGGAATTCTTCGAGGCGGATGGCCTGGCTCACACGAAAATCCTCGGCTGCAATTGCGCGGCGATCCTAGACTTGTGAGTTTTGCGCGATGAGAGGTGTCCTCCTCACAGGTTCTGTGCGGTTTCCTCACGGATTGAGTGGGCAAGGGAATCGAGAGGGCAGGGGATATGCGCCGGCTGCCGCCGCTGCACGCGTTGCAGGTGTTCGAAGTCGCGGCCAGGGCCGGCAGCTATGCGCAGGCCGGGCTCGAACTCGGGCTCACCCACGGCGCGGTGAGCCGGCAGGTCGCCGCCCTGGAGACGTGGCTCGGCCAGCGGCTGTTCGTGCGGGTCGGGCGGCGGATGGTGGCGACCCCGGCGGCGCGCGTCTTCGCCGAGGAGATCAGCCTCTCCTTCGACCGGCTCACGGCGGCGGCGGAAGCGTGCGGACGGCCCCAGGCGCCGCGCGTCCTGCGGGTCAGCGCGCCCGCCACCTTCGCCATGCGCTGGCTGATCCCGCGCCTGGACGACTTCCACGCGGTTCGGCCCGGCACGGAGGTCAGGGTCACCACGACGACGACCTTGCAGGACGCACTGCGCGGCGGGTTCGACCTAGCGATCCGGCGCGGCCCCGAGCCCTGGCCGCAGCACCGCGCCGTGCCCTTCCTGACGGAGACCGACACGCTGGTCGCAAGCCCCGCCCTCTTGCGGGACAAACCGCTCGCGGCTTTGCGCGGCCTCGACGGTCACATCCTCCTCGGCACCGAGACCCGGCCGGGTGATTGGAGCGATTGGCTCGCCGCCGCCGACGTGACGCTCCCCGGCGGCGTGCGCCGCCGGGTGTTCGACCACTTCTTCGTGACGCTTCAGGCCCTGGAGGACGAGGCCGGCCTCGGCATCGGACCGTTCCCGGTCCTCGATCGGATGGTCGCCGCGGGTCGGCTCGTCGCGCCGTTCCCGGACATCCGGGTCGAGCGCGCCGCCTACTTCGCCCTGACGCCGTTCGATGCCGACAAGTCGCCCGCGCTCACCGCCTTCGTCGATTGGCTCGTGGCGGAGGGCGAGCGGCCGGGGCTTACAATTCCCCGGTGAGGAACTGCGCCCGGCCGTGCCCGAACGACCAATCCTCGTCGGTATTCTCCACCGTCGAGACCATCACGTCGGCGGGGGCGATGCCGCAGGCGGCCTGCAACTTCTCGGTCAGCAGCCGGTAGAACAGCTCCTTCTTCTCGCGCCCGCGCGGCCGGGTGATCATCTGCACCACCACCACGTTCTGCGTGCGGGGGATGTCGAGGCCGGTATCCTCTACGATCATCCGCGAGGGCTTGTGCTCGGTCACGATCTGGTAGCGGTCGCCCGGCGGCACCTGAAAGGCTTCGAGCATCGCCTCGTGCGCGGCGTCGAGAAGCGCCTTCAGTTCCGCGTCGCTGCGGCCCTCGATCAGGTCGAAACGCATCAAGGGCATGGGACTCTCCAGGATGAAGCCGCATTCTCAGAGGGGAACGAGGCCGAAAGGCGGGTCAGGAGCATCGGCCAGGATCCGAGATCCGGGCTGCGGCACCGCAAGGCGAGGTTGCGCCCTCTGGCGGTTGCCGGGCGCTCGCGGTTAAATAGCTTCGCTTCCGGCCGCTTCCAACCGATCGGGAATGTTCGTATTATGCATTCAAACGAGGGTGGGGAGTGGGCGCCGGGCCCCTCACCGACCCCTGGGAGGAGACGAGACATGTCCGATTTGCGGTTGCGCCGCAGCGTTCTCTACATGCCGGGATCGAACCAGCGGGCGCTCGATAAGGCGAAGACGCTGCCCGCCGACTCGCTGATCCTGGATCTCGAGGACGCCGTCTCCATGGAGGAGAAGGAACTGGCGCGCGATCAGGTCTGCGCCGCGGTGAAGGGTGGCGGTTACGGCCATCGCGAACTGGTGATCCGGGTGAACGCCCCGCAGACCCCTTGGGGGGACGGCGACCTGCGGGCGGCAATCCAGGCCAAGCCCGACGCGATCCTGATGCCGAAGGTGTCCTCGCCCGCTGTGCTGGAGAGCGTGGCCGACGCGCTGGAAGCGCTCGACGCCCCCGATTCCATCGCGGTCTGGGCGATGATCGAGACGCCGGCGGCGATCCTTAACATCCACGAGATCGCCAAGGCGCGCCGCGACCGCCGCAACCGGCTCACCGGTTTCGTGCTCGGCACCAACGATCTGGCCAAGGACACCTGGGCGCAACTGGTGCGCGGGCGCGTGCCGATGCTGCCCTGGATGATGCTGACCCTCGCGGCCGCCCGGGCCGAGGGGCTGATCGTCCTCGATGGCGTGTGGAACGACATCGCCGATCCGGAGGGGTGCCGCGAGGAGTGCCGGCAGGCGCGCGACCTCGGCTTCGACGGCAAGACGCTGATCCACCCGAACCAGATCGAGCCCGCCAACACCTCGTTCGCCCCGACCGATGAGGAGGTGCGCCGCGCCCGCCTCGTGATCGAGGCTTTCAACCTGCCGGAGAACGCCAAGCGCGCGACGATCAAGGTCGAGGGCCGCATGTACGAGCGCCAGCATATCGGCATGGCACGCCGCGCCGTGGTGTGGTCAGAGACCATCGCCGCCCGCGACGCCGCCGGCTGACCATGAAAAAGGCCGCGCTCCGAGGAGCGCGGCCTTGCCGTCATGAGAGGCTATGACGGCGCGGGATCTTACCAGCCGTAGCCGTAATCGTAGGCCGGGCCACCGTAGGAGTAACCGCCATAGGCGCGACGCGGGGCGTAGTAGCCGCCGTCGTAGTAGCCGACATTGCGGTAACCGTAGCCGTAGGCGGGACGGGCGTAGCCGTAACCATAACCGGCGACCGGTCGGGCATAGCCGTAATCGTAGCCGTACCCGCCGCCATAACCACCGTAGCCGTAGCTGTTCGAGGCGGCCGCACCCACGAGCGCGCCAGCCGCGAGGCCACCGATCACGCCGGCTGCGATCGCGCCGCCGCCACCACGGCCGCGCCAGCGGGCTTCGGCATCCGTCGAGGACAGGGCGCCCACGCCGAGGACAGCCACGGCGGACAGAATCGCAAGCTTCTTCATCAAGTCTCTCCGATCGAGTTGGATCGCCGATCCATTGGCACCCCAACGAACAGGCCTTGGATTCGGTTCACTCTCAATGTGCCGATGCTCACGTTGCATCCTGTCGCATGAACGAAGGTGCAAGGCGCCGTTCATCCAGTTGTCAGGATCGCGTCGCGTGCTCCGAGAGCGGGTTAGGCGCGGCGGTTCGGCGATCTGAGCTTGGCCATACGGGCGCCGTTACGCTCAGCGACGGCCGCCGACTTCGCCGAGGTGTTCCAAGAGCATGGCCGGGTCGTCGTAGACCCGGACGGCCCCGGAGCGTTCCAGCTCCTCCGTGCCGTATCCGCCCGAAAGCAGGCCGACGCCGAGCCCGCGGCAGCGGCGGGCAGCCAGCATGTCCCAGATCGAATCGCCGACGATCACCGCGTGCTCGATCGGCGCATTCAGCCGCTCGGCGGCGGCGAGGAACAGGTCGGGATCGGGCTTGGCGTATTTCACGAGGTCGCGGGTCACCACCGGCACCTGAGCCGGATCGACGCCGAGCGCGACGAGGTTGTGGCCCGCCGTCTCCATCCGCCCGCTGGTGGCGATGGCCCAGGGGATGCGGTTCTCGGTGAGCGTGGCGAGCAGTTCCTTGGCGCCGGGCAGCGGCACGACGCCCTTCGAGAGTCGGCCATAGGCTTCCGCGTGCAGCCGCCGCAGCCGGTCGATCCGCTCCGGGTCGATGTCGAGCCCGGTCTCGCGCAGGAGTTGGTTGGTGAAGAGCCCGCCGCTCATCCCGATTTTGCGGTGGATGCGCCAGACCGAGAGCGGAATGCCTTCCGCGTCGAGTGCCTCCTTCCAGGCGAGCACGTGCTGGTAGACGCTGTCGACCAGCGTGCCGTCGAGATCGAACAGGAAGACGGTTTCGATGCGCATGCTCTGGGACTCCGCTGACGTTTCCATCAACGTGTACCGAACTGCGTCTGTGCCGTGCCGATCGAAGCCAGCACTGCTCGTCCCCCGGATCGATCTGTGCAGACTGATCCTAGAAACTGTCAAGCTTTGCTTGAACCTCGACCCGAAGTTTCTTGCCGACAGCATCTTTATTGAGGCCGGAGTCGAACGGGAGCCTTAATGGATCCCACTTTCCTCTCTGCGTGACGCCCACGTTTTTCTGGACCTCGCCATGTCCAAGTACGGTCGTGGAAGTCACCGGGATTGCGTAGTGTTTGCAGAGCTGAGCAACGATGTCGATCATCGCCTCCCACTGGACCTTCTTCATGGGATATTTCCCGGCGTCGAAAGGGCTTTCCTTGGCGCCGGCCATGCAGCACATCGAGACTCCGATGGAGTAGCGGTTGAGCCCGCGTGTGTGAGCGGCGTAGTCGCCGTCGCTGGTCGATAGATTGTCGGCAATCGTATGCTCGCCGCGATGAATCGTCCCATTGCCGTCGATGATGATATGATAGTGATCGAGGTCATTTTCTGAAGCGTCGTAAGAACCTGCCGTCCAATGGCAAATGACGCGCTTCATGGTGACGTCTGAAAGCCACCCGTTTGGAATCTTGCTCATCGTTCGCTCTCGAATCATTGTGGAACGAGACGAAAATGATTTGCGTGAAAAATTTTAGATTGCAATGGTCTCGCTGGGCTATTGCCCGTCAGAGGTTTTGGTGGCGAAGAGAGCCGTGGTCCTTTGCAAGTTTGGCGCAGGCAATTTTGGTCTGCATGGCGGCCTGCTACGGGGCATTCAGCGGTGGCTTTGATTGATCTTCGATATTTTGCGTCGTGTTGGCGGCGACAGCATTCTTGTTGCTGGCCCAATCCAATCCTGTGCGAGGAAGCGGAGATTCTCGTTCATGCTGAATGAGGCTCGCTTCCGCATGCGGCGGACGTATAATCTGTTAGCCTCATCATGCTGTTCACCCATCTCGCCGACGACCTCTTCCGCCCGCTCGCCTCGCCGAGCCGCGCCTTCAACGCGGCCCTGCTGCTGCACCTGCACGCCCGCGTGTTCGGCGATGCCGCCGAGCCCCTGCGCAAGAGCGAGCTTCTGGCCGCGATCGGCGACTTCTCCGCCGGGTGGAGCCAGGCCGAGATCGCCGACGACGAGGCGACGCCCGTTGATCCCATCGAGCGGCGCTCGGCGGTGTTCCGGCGGCTGATCGAGGCCGGCTGGCTGGTGGAACGGCGCGAGCGCTACGTGCCGGTGGTCGATTTCGATCCCGATGCGCGTCTGCTGATCGAGGAACTGGCCCGGATCGAGCGCGGCGAGACCCGCTCCTACGGCGGCGCGGTGCTCGAAGTCCTGAGCGCCCTGGAAAGCGCCATCGCCAGTCCCGCCGACCGCTCGGAGGCCCTGCGCAATGCGGCGAAAGCCTCGCGCACCTTCCTCGGACACCTGCGGGGCCTCGCCGGGGCAATGCGCAAGCTCGAAGAGCGAATCCTGCGCGAGCCCGACCTCAGCGCCGCCTTCCGGCTCTACTTCGAGGAATTCGTCGAGCGCCACCTCGTCTCCGACTACCGGACGCTGCACACCCGCTTCAATCCGTTCCGCTTCCGCTCCGGCATCGTGCGGGAAGCCGGTCGCGCCTTGCGCGATCCGCTGACGCTCAGGGCGCTGGCCGACGGCAACCTGCGCGAGGGCCGCGCCGCCGACATCACCGCCGCCGAGCGGATGGTGCGCACCGACCTCGTCGAGATCCTCTCGATCTTCGAGGGGCTCGACCCGCATCTCGACGCGGTGGCCGAGGTGGTGACGCGGTTGGAGCGGCGCATCTCGGCCGCGCTCCGCTACCGCGACCCGCGCGATTCCGCCCGGATCGAGCGGGCGGCGGCGGCGTTGCGCGCGGTCGGCGCGAGCGAGGATGACCTCACCGGCCTGCCCCTGCCGCAGGTCTCGCTGCTGCGTCCCCCCATCGGCCCGCCGCAACTCACCAATCCGCGCATGCCGCGCCGGATCATCGAGTACGAGCCGCTGCCGGAGATCGACATCGATCCGGCGATCGAGGCCTTCATCGCCGCCAAGGACGCGTTCCGCCGCCGCATCACGGTGACGCCGGAGCGCATGGTCGCCTATCTCGACGCGCGGCTCGCGGGGGGGAAGGCCCTGCGCGGCTCGGACATCGCGGTCCACGACGTCGATGCCTTCGTCGTCTTTCAGCGCCTGCGCGAGATCGACGTGCTGTTCGACGGCGTGCTGCGTGAGCGCTACCGCGTCGCCCGGATCGAGGGCCGCGTCTCCAACGGCTGGCTCGACTGTCCGGACTTCATGATCGAGCGCATACCGCCCCCCGCCGCCCGGCGTGGAGCCGGCAAAGCAGGCTGAACGGACAGAAGCGATGCTCGAATCCTTCCGCGCCATCCTCGACGGCGAGGAGATGCCGCCGCCCGGCAGTTCCGCGCCGAGCGAGGAGGAGTTGATCCGCGCGCTCCAAGTCATGCTGAAGAGCCAGTGCATCTACGCCGCGACCACCGGCATCGGCCGCTCCTACGAACTCGCGCGGCACTACGCGCCGTTCTTCCGCGACTACTTCGCCTGCCTCGGATACCGCTTCGAGGTCGCCCACCGCGACCAGATGGTGTTTTTGGCCCTGCCGCCCGACGGCGTGCGCCACGATGCGCAGGGCGAGCGCCTGCGCAAGGACGAGACCCTGGTGCTGCTGGCGCTCCGGCTCGCCTACGAGGAGGGCCTGCGCGACCACCGCGTCTCCACCGACGGCACCGTGGAATGCACCACCGACGACATCGCCGACGCGATCCGCTCGGCGGCCCGCACCGAGCCGCCGGACGAGGCGCGTCTGATCGAGATTCTGCGCCTGTTCGCCCGCAAGGGCGCGCTGCGGCTGGGCGAGCGTGACCGCGCCGAGCGGGTGACGCCGCTGATGGTGATGCCGGGCATCACCGTGCTCTCGCCGGATGCCTGGATGGATCAGGTCCGCGCCTGGGCCTCCGCCGGGGAGGGGAGGGGCATCTGACTCTCCTCCTGCGCCCAGGGGGCGGTGGAGAAAGCCCGCTCCAAGAAGGCAATCAGCGCCGAGACCCGCGCCGGCCGCGGCAGGCCTGGCGGCATCACGAGGTTAAGGGCGATCGGCGGCGGCTGCCAGTCCGGCATCACCCGCTCCAGGCGGCCCGATGTCAGATCCTCCCAGATCGTGAAATCTGGCTGCACCGCTAGGCCGAGCCCGGCCCGCAGCGCTGGCGCCAGCGCGTCGGCGTTGTTGGCCCGCAGCGGGCCTTCGGGCACGACCGTCACGGTTTCACCGGCGGCGTTGGTGAAGGGCCAACGGTCCGGCGTCGGCAGGTAGGCGTAGCCGAGGCAGGCGCGGGCCTTCAGATCCTCCGGGTGCTGCGGTGGTCCGTAGCGTTCGAGATAGGCCGGCGTCGCCACGAGTGAGCGGCGCACGCCGCAGAGACGCCGCACACGGAGCGATGAATCGGGCAAAGCCGCGATGCGCAGGCCGAGATCGAACCCGCCGCCGACGAGATCGACCACCGCGTCGGACAGGTGCAGATCGACCGAAACCTCGCGGTATGTGGCCAGGAACTCCGGCAGCACCGGCGCGAGGTGGGCGATCCCGAAGGACATGGGGGCGGCAAGCCGCACCCGCCCGCGTGGCACGCCGTTGGCGTCGAGCGCGCGGGCCTCGGCCGCCTCGCCCGCCGCGAGCAGCCCCGCTGCGTCCTCCCGCGCCAAGCGGCCGGCTTCCGTAAGCGCGAGACGGCGGGAGGTGCGGTGGAACAGCCGTGCGCCGAGTCGGCCCTCCAGCCGCGCCACCGCCTTCGAGACGGTCGCCTTCGACAGCCCGAGTTCGTCGGCCGCGCGGGCGAAGGAGAGGGCGTCGGCCACCACCGCGAACACGGCCCAGGCCTCGAAATCGGGGAGTTTCGCCACTGATCAAATCCAGAAACGATGCGTTTCAATCGTTTCCATTTTCAGGCGGGCAGGCAAGGGCCAGATTGGGCTCACACCGATCGCAGCCCGGACACCGATCCCCGCGGCGATCTTCTCGGACAGGAGACCCGCATCATGAGCGCGCACGGCATCCACCATGTCACGGCCTTCGCCAGCGACACGGCCCGCACCATCGACTTCTACACCCGCGTGCTCGGCCTGCGGCTGGTGAAGAAGACCGTCAACTTCGACGATCCGGGCACCTACCACCTCTATTTCGGCGACGAGGCGGGCGCGCCCGGCACGATCCTCACCTTCTTCCCGATCGCACAGGCGGCCCCCGGCCGGGTCGGCATCGGGCAGGTGTCGGAGACCGCTTTCCGTGTGCCGCGCGCTTCCATCGGTGAATGGACGCACCGCTTCGTTTCGCTGAACGTCGCGCATGAGGCACCGGTCACGGTCTTCGGCGAGACCGTGCTGCGCTTCCGCGATCCCGACGGGATGCCGCTGGCCCTCGTCGGCGTCGAGGGGGCGGAGACCGAGCCGGCCTGGACGTCCGAGGGCATTGCGCCGGAGAACGCGATCCGCGGCTTCCACGGCGCCACCCTGCTCCTGCGCGAGGCGGAGTCGACCGCTGCGATCCTCACCGATGGGCTCGGCTTCGCGGAGGTCGCCCGCGAGGGTAGCCAGATCCGGCTGACGAGCG
Source organism: Methylorubrum extorquens (assembly GCF_024169925.1). Classification (NCBI taxonomy): domain Bacteria; kingdom Pseudomonadati; phylum Pseudomonadota; class Alphaproteobacteria; order Hyphomicrobiales; family Methylobacteriaceae; genus Methylorubrum; species Methylorubrum extorquens. Next base: position 3,897,265 of record NZ_JALJXF010000001.1, on the reverse strand, counting down.
GGGCGGGCCTCGGCGGGCTCGTGACGCTTAGGGCTGTCGGCGACTTCCTGCCCGGCCGGCAGGGGGCGGGCTCGGTCCACCACATCGCCTTCCGTGCCGCCGACGACGCGGCGCAGGCGGCGATGACGGAACGGCTGAGCGAGCGGCACGGCCTGTCCGTGACAGAGCAGCGCGACCGGCAGTACTTCCGCTCGGTCTACTTCCGCGAGCCCGGCGGCGTGCTGTTCGAGATCGCCACCGACGCGCCGGGCTTTGCCATCGACGAGCCGGCGGCGGAGCTCGGGACCGCACTGAAGCTGCCGCCCTTCCTCGAGCCGCATCGCGGGCGGATCGAGGCGGTGCTGCCGAAGGTCGCCTGAACCGACCGCCCACCGTCGCGGCCGCCCGGATCCTGTCCGGGCGGTCGCACCCTCCCCAGACTGAACGGAGACAGCCATGACGAACGGCGTCACCTTCGACTTCGTCCACCGCTTCGAGCCCGGCACAGATGAGCGCGCGCCGCCACTTCTGCTGCTGCACGGCACGGGCGGGGACGAGAACGACTTGCTATCCCTCGGCCGCACGCTCTCGCCCGGCTCCGCGCTGCTCTCGCCCCGCGGGCCGGTTCTGGAGAACGGGATGCCGCGCTTCTTCCGCCGTCTCGCGGAGGGTGTGTTCGACGAGGCGGACGTCCGCCGCCGGGCCGGCGACCTCGCCGCCTTCGTCGCCCAGGCGCGGGCGGCTTACGAGCTCGCCGCGCCGGTGGCGGTCGGTTTCTCGAACGGGGCCAACATCGCCGCAGCGATCCTGCTCCTGCACCCGGAGGTGTTGGCCGGGGCGGTTCTGCTGCGGGCGATGGTGCCGCTCGCCGAGAGCCCGCCGGCCGACCTCGCCGGCCGCCCGGTGCTGCTGCTCTCGGGTGCTCTCGATCCGATCGTGCCCGCCGAGAATGCCGAACGGCTCGCCGCGCGTCTCCAGCAAACCGGCGCGGCGGTGATGCACACGGTCAACCCGGCCGGTCACGGCCTATCGCAGGCCGATCTTGCCGCATCCGGGGCGTGGCTCGCCAAGAATTTCGGCGGCTAAGCTTACCGCGGGGGTCGGCGACTTTGCCTGACACACTCAGTGTGGCGGGGGCATCGCCCCCGTCACGCGGCCTGCCCCGGTGCCTCCCCCGTCTCGCTCAGGGGCAGCATCCAGGTTTCCCCGTCAACCGGTATGCCGAAGCTGTTATGGGGCGCGGTCTCGACGCAGACGAAGCCATGGTGGGCATAGAGGCGCCGGGCGCCTTCCAGAACCGTATGGGTCCACAGCGTGAGGCGGGCATAGCCCGTCTCAAGGGCAAAGCCGATGCAGGTCTCGACCAGCGTATCGCCGATACCGCGGCGGCGGGCGAAAGGCTCGACATAGAGGAGGCGCAGCCGCGCGGTGCCGTCACCTTCGTCGGTGAGGAAGACGGACCCCGCCAGCACGCCGTCGATCTCCGCGATCCAGCACTGCTCGCGCCCCGGCTTGAAATTCCGCAGGAAGTTGGTGGTGGCCTCACCCTCGATGATCTCCAGGCCGCGGCCCCAACCGTGGCTCTGGGCGTAGAGCATCGATTGCCGGGCCGCAATCAGGCCCATATCCCCCGTGCGGAACGGGCGGATCGCGAAGCCCGGAACGGATTTGGGTTGCAGCAGCAGGCGCACGCGCGCCATCGCCTCTGCCAGATCCGCCCTCTGGACGGTATCGAGGCCGCCGACGAGGCGGGCCACAGCGGCGCGCTGCCGTCCGTCCACCTCTTCGAACGCCCTGCGCCCGGCTTCGGTCAGTTGGATCGGCCGGGCGCGCGCATCTGCGCCGCGGGCACGGGTGATCCAGCCCCGCTGCTCGAAGCGGGCCAGGATCCGGCTGACATAGCCCGCATCCATGCCGAGCGTCGCCTGCACCGCTGAAGCGGTGAGCGGAAATTGGGCCGGGTCGTGCGTCGCGATTTCGAACAGCAGACGTGCATCCGGAAGCGTGACGTCGCAGCCGAGAAACTGCTCGTCGAGCGCACCGACGAGCCCGGTGTAGAACCGGTTGAAGCGGCGGACCGTGTCGATGACGTCGTCGGCGCTGACTTCCTTCATGGCCTCAACGTCAACGAGAAGGTTGACAGAGTCAACTAACTGGCAGGCAGCCTGAGGCGCGGCCTTGGCAAAATCGCGGACGAACGGGCGGTGCCGGGGCACGACGCGTGTCATTGCGATGAAGGTCGAATACGCTGATGCGCGGCTCGATACGCAGCTGCGCCAAGGTGGCGCCTCCTGTCCGGACGTCCCTCCTTAGGGTGAGCGGTTCGTTAACGATGCCCTGGGAAAAACGGGAACCTGCAAAATCCACTTAGCTTTAAGCCAAGTGACCCTTTGCGCGCAGTCGTCCGCAGCGGTAACATAAGGAAAGATTTCCTCAAAAAGGCTCTCAGGTGCCGATCCGGCAGGATAGGGTCATGAACCAGTGCTAGCGATCCCGCTTCTCGTTATTGCCGGACTGTTGATCGGCTTGTTTTACCACTGGGGGATGCTTGCCGTTGCGAGCTTTTTTATCATCGTCGCGCGGGTCATCTATCACTTCCACAGCGGCCAGTTGGTGCTAGCCGATCTGTTGATGATTGCCGCCTCTCTCTGCGCGCTGCAGGGCGGTTATGTTTTGGGAGGCTATATCGCCTGCAGGAAAGATGTCTGAGTCAGGATCAGATCCAGATGATACGACCTGCTATCCACGATGCTGTGCCCCACAGTACAATCGAGGCGACAATAAACAGAACCCCGTAAATCAGGCGCGGACGGCGGGCGGGCATTTCAACGATCGGCGTTCGTGACAGTCGGGGAGCGCATTTCGCCGTATGGCACGAATCGTATTGGGTTTGTGTCAAAATAGGTGGTTCTCGCATGTGTCAAAGTACGCATGATGTGTGGAAAGGCAGTAATCGAACGAATTTCGTAAACCTGCCGTTGTAAGAAGTCTGTCGCAGTTGTTCCGTGCGTCGAGCCGCAGCCGGCACTCCTGTGGTTCTGGTCTCGGATCGACGCGGCTCCGTCAAATCACGGGTCGGTGATTGCTGTATCCATGCCATCGGCCGCTTGGAAAAGTTGTGACTCTGGATAATGGCATCCTCAGATTGTGGTGATCGAGCGACGCCTGCGGCCTGCCGCGCTCCCGCCCTTGCGTGCGTGAGGCGGAGCGTCCATTGCGCTGTCTCTCGCTCAACCTCGGGATAAGCGGCCAGGCCGGTGTACCGCCTCACCGACATTGCGATCTCGAACTGGTACCTCATCCGGCGCGAGCAGATTCGGATTCGGGGGGCGGCGGCGCTCGTCGGTCCCACGGGCGCGGGCAAGTCCACGATCTTCGATGCGGTCGGCACGGTGCTGGCCGGCAACAATGCGAGCCGGCTCGCCCTCAACGCTTCCGCCTCGGGCCGCAGCGCCCGCACGGTGCGCGACTACTGCCTCGGCTGGATCAGCGACCCGGCCGAGGGCGGGCGCCCGACGCGGGAGGCCTGCGAGACCCTCATCAGCCTCGTGTTCGAGAATCCCGCGAGCGGCCGCATCGTCACGGTCGGGCTTGCGCTCGCCGCCCGCTCGGAGGAGCCGAAGGAGGAGACGCTTTCGCGCTTCATCGCCGTCGGTCACCGTTTCGAGATCGCCGATTACGTGCGCGAGACGAGCGAGGGCAGCTTCGTCGCACCCTGGGCGGAGATCGCCGCGGATCTCCGCCGCCGGTCCGACACGTTCGAGGAGTTCCGCACCTCCGGCGAGCGCTTCACCGCCGCCGTGCTGGCGACCCTGCGCGAGGGGGCGGCCGTGCCCGATCCGCGCCAGTTCCTGCGCACCTTCTCCAACGCGGTGGCCTTCAAGCCGATCTTCGACACCAGCGCCTTCGTGCGCAGCTTCGTACTGGAGGCCGAGCCGCTCGATGTCGCCCGCATCCGCCAGTCGATCGAGACGTGGCGGCGTCTGCTGGAGACCATCGAGGAACTGGAGAAGCGCCTCGCCCACCTCTCGCGCATCTGCGCGCGCTACGAGGGCTGGGCCCGGGCGAGCCTCACCGCCGCGCTGGACGAGATGCGTGCGGCGAGCGCGGATCTCCGCCGCCGCATCCTTGACCACGCCGAGGCCCGCCGCCTGCTCGCCGAGACGTCGGAGCGCCTGCGCATCGCCCGCGAGAGCGTGGCGACGAGCCAGGGCTTCGTGCGCGAGATCGATGCCGAGATCGCTGCCCGCAAGGCACTGATCGTCGGCAGCGTCGCGGAGGCACGGCTCGCGGCCTCCCATGCCGGTCTCGCCATGGTCGCCCGCGACCGGCGCGACCTCACCAACCGCCTCGCCGGGATCGTTGGCCTCGTGCAGGATGCCGGCCGCCTCAGCGCCATTGCCGGCCCCCTGCGCCGGATCGATCCGGGGGCCGCCCGCATCGTCGAGGCCTGCGCTCGCTCGGGGCTGCGCCGCGAGGCCCCCCCGGAGGACATTCTCCGGGTCGACGGGCCGTTGAAGGGGCTGCTCGACGGCCTTGCGCAGATGCCCGACGTGGCCGACGCTCTGGAAGAACAAGCGGAGGATCTCGCCCTCAAGGCCCGTGAGCGCGAGAACGAGGTGCGCGGCCTCGACGTGCAGGTCGGGGCCGGCCGGTCCTCGGCCGCGCGCCTGTCCTCCGACACGGAGGCCTTCCGCGATGAGTTGGGCCGGCTCGGCATCGAGGCGGCGCCGATCTGCGAACTTGCCGAAATCGTCGATCCGAAATGGGGCCCGGCACTCGAAGGCTTGCTCGGCCGCGCCCGCGAGGCGCTTGTGGTCGAGCCCGACCGGCTCGACCGCGCCTTCGCCCTGCTCGAATCGCGGAAGAATCAATTCTTCCGCTGTCTCCTGGTGAAGACCACCGATACCGCGCGGCGTTCCGCGCGGCGCTTCGATGACGGGCCGATGGGCCTGATCGAGACCGACAGCGACCACGCCGAGGCTTTCCTCGCGGCACGGCTCGGCGGCTACGACCTTGCCCCGGACGATGCCGCGCTCCGCAACATGAGCCGTGCGGTGGCGCCGAGTGGGCGCTCGACCTCGGGCATGGCCTATTCGGTGGTGCGCCCTGTGCCGCTGATGATGACCCGCGGCCAGCGCGGGCCCACCGCCGAGACCCGCCGCCGCCTCGACGAGGCACGCGAGGAGGCGCGGACCCTGCGGGCCGAGGCAACCGTGATGCGCGAGGCCGCCCGCATCGCCGCGCTGCTGCGGAGCCGGCTGGCGGAAGCGCCGGTCGATATCGAGGCCCTGCGCGCCGAGGCCGACGCCATCGAGGGCCGCCGCCGCAGCCTCTCCACCGAGCAGGAGACGGTCGCCCGCGCCGATGCCGGCGTGATCGAGGCGGAGCTGAAGGAGCTTCAGAAGGAGCGCTCCGCCTATCTCACCGAACTCGTGCAGGTGCTGGAGCCCAAGCGCGACGCCGCGCTCGCGGAAGAAGCCGGGCTGAAGGCGCGTGTCGCGCAAGGGAAGGAGGCGGCGCGCGCCGCATTCCTGGCCTACCGCACGGCGCTCCGGCGCTGGACCACCGGCGACACCGTTCGCATACGCCTCACCGGTACCGTCCCCGCCGACGTGCCGGACACGGTGACCGGGATCGCCGCGGCGCGGGCCGACCGCGCTGCGCTCGACACCAGGGCGCTGGCCTCGCTCGCTTCGCAGGCCCGTGCCTCCGCTCGCGAGGCCGCCGACAGCGTGCGCAACCAGGGCCGCGCCGCCGAGCGCGACCTTGCCGAGTATTGCGCCGCGTGGCGCGTCGAGAATCCCCTCGGTTCGGGCGAGCAGCCGGCTTCGTTCGGCTATGCCTGGGCGACCCGCGAGCGCGACGAGGTGGCGGGGCACGAGTTGCGCCGTTACCGCGACCAGTCGCTCCGGGCAGAGGCCGAGATGCGCCGCCTGATGACCGAGGATCTGCTGACGCGGCTCGCCGACAAGTTCGAGCGCATGCGCGCCCGGCTCGATGCCCTCAACGAGCGCCTCGCCTCGCAGACCTTCACCGGCCAGACCTACGCCTTCGAGGCGGAGGTGGACCGCCGCTACGCCGCCGTCCACGCGCTCGCCACTGAAGTCGCCCGCTCACCCGACGCGGCGCAGGCGGTGCTACCGGGCCCGGAGGAGGGCCCCGACAAGAGCCCGCTCGCAGCCGCACTCGCCGAGATCACGGCGCTGATCGAGGGCGAGGAGAACGCCGCACGGCTGGCAGATTACCGAAACTACTTCGTCTACGAGATCGGCATGCGCGACCGGGCGGGCAACCGCACCACGCTGTCGAGCCGGGCGCTGCGCGGTTCGGGCGGCGAGGCGCAGGCGCCGTTCTACGTGGCGATCGCCGCCTCGATGGCCTCGGCCTACTATCCCGGCGACCGTCCCGGCGACGAGACGCCGGGCTTAGGTCTTTGCCTTCTGGACGAGGCCTTCTCGAAGCTCGACGTGCGCAACAGCCAGTCGCTGGTCGACCTCTTCCGCGCCTGGGGGCTGCAACTCCTCATCGCCGCGCCGGAGGACAAGCGCACGACGCTGACCGAGGTGATGGACACCGTCGTCACCGTCTACAAGAGCCCGGATCTCGGCTCGGTCCGAATCGAGGCCGAACATCCGCTGGAAACCGCCAAGCGGGCGCTCGCCGAAATCAATCCGGATCGCCGCGGAATCGACGCTTTCCGTCTCTCGAACGCCGCGGAATAACGATGAGGCGGCCGGTCAGCGAACGGATCGCAGATCGGGCGCCCGTTCATCGAACTTTATCCTCTCCGGGCATTGACGACCCCGGCCACCCCGCGTAGAAGCGCGCCACTCCGGTGGATCGAGAGTCGCTTTCGGGTCGAGGCCAGGGGCTTCGGCGACCGTCGTCAGACCGATACCGGCATCACACCCTGACGTTTTCGTCAGATCAGCGGGTAAGAACGCGTCGTTCACGGCGTGATCCTCTGCCTCACCATCGTCAAAGGCCTTGATCGGCCTCTGGCGCTATTCGTTTTGCCGCGGGCTTGCTCGCGGACCGACCGCTCCGCAAGGGGCTTCGACAGGTTTCAGACGGTGGCCGCCCTGTGCGGCCGGATGAAGAGGGCACAGGATGCCGACGATCAACCAGCTGATCGCCCAGCCGCGCAAGGCGCAGAAGGCGCGCAACAAGGTGCCGGCGCTCAACGCCTGCCCGCAGAAGCGCGGCGTTTGCACGCGCGTCTACACCACGACCCCGAAGAAGCCGAACTCGGCGCTTCGTAAGGTCGCCAAGGTGCGCCTGACCAACGGCTTCGAGGTGATCGGTTACATCCCCGGCGAGGGCCACAACCTTCAGGAGCACTCCGTGGTCATGATCCGCGGCGGCCGCGTGAAGGACCTTCCGGGTGTGCGCTACCACATCCTGCGCGGCGTGCTCGACACGCAGGGCGTCAAGAACCGCAAGCAGCGCCGTTCGAAGTACGGTGCAAAGCGTCCGAAGTAAGAATCTCCGGGCGGCCATTTTCACGGCCTCGCAAGGATGTCGCCGGCGTTCACGCTCAAGGCGGCCTGCGCGAGGTGCTTAAGTCGATTGATCTGAGAGTAAACAGATGTCCCGTCGTCACTCTGCCGAGAAGCGCGAGATCATCCCGGACGCCAAGTACGGCGATGTCGTTCTGACCAAGTTCATGAATTCCATCATGTACGAGGGCAAGAAGTCGACCGCCGAGCGGATCGTCTACGGCGCGTTCGACATCGTCGAGAACCGCGCCCGCGCCAATCCGATCGAGGTGTTCCGCGCCGCGCTCGACAACGTCGCCCCGGCGATCGAGGTCCGGTCCCGCCGCGTCGGCGGCGCGACCTACCAGGTCCCCGTCGAAGTCCGCACCGAGCGCCGTCAGGCTCTCGCGATCCGCTGGCTGATCCAGGCCGCCCGCGGCCGCAACGACCGGACCATGATCGAGCGTCTCTCCGCCGAGCTGCTCGACGCCGCCAACAACCGCGGTAACGCCGTCAAGAAGCGCGAAGACACCCACCGGATGGCCGAGGCCAACCGCGCCTTCTCGCACTACCGCTGGTAATTCGCCGGTCCTGAGACCTTCGAGCGCGGCCAAGGGGCCGCGCTTCGTGCCCGCTTTCTCCCGGAGAGACCCCGATGCCCCGCACGCATGCGATCGAGGACTACCGCAACTTCGGCATCATGGCCCACATCGATGCCGGCAAGACCACGACGACCGAGCGGATCCTCTACTACACCGGAAAGTCCCATAAGATCGGCGAGGTCCATGAGGGCGCCGCCACGATGGACTGGATGGAGCAGGAGCAGGAGCGTGGCATCACGATCACCTCGGCTGCAACCACCTGCTTTTGGCGCGAGAAGCGCCTGAACATCATCGACACCCCCGGCCACGTCGACTTCACCATCGAAGTGGAGCGCTCGCTCCGCGTGCTCGACGGCGCCGTATGCGTGCTCGACGGCAACCAGGGCGTCGAGCCCCAGACCGAGACCGTGTGGCGTCAGGCCGACAAGTACGACGTGCCGCGTGTCGTGTTCGTCAACAAGATGGACAAGATCGGCGCCGACTTCTTCAAGTGCGTTGCCGACATCATCGGCCGCGTGGCCGGCAAGCCGGTTTGCTTGCAGCTGCCGATCGGTGCCGAGTCGAGCTTCAAGGGCGTGATCGACCTCATCAAGATGAAGGCGATCGTTTGGTCGGGTGAGGCGCTCGGCGCCAACTTCTCCGAGGAGGAGATCCCGGCCGATCTCGCCGATCAGGCGGTCGAGTACCGCACCAAGATGATCGAAGCCTGCGTCGAGCTCGACGACGACGCGATGACCGCCTACCTCGACGGCGTCGAGCCGGACGAGGAGACCCTGCGCCGGCTCGTGCGCAAGGCGGTGCAGCTTCGCGCCTTCCACCCGGTGCTGTGCGGCTCGGCCTTCAAGAACAAGGGCGTGCAGCCGCTCCTCGACGCCGTCGTCGATTACCTCCCGTCTCCCGCCGACCGCGGCGAGATCAAGGGTCTCGACTTCAAGACCGAGGAAGAGGTGGTTCGCCACCCGTCCGACACCGACCCCTTCTCCATGCTCGCCTTCAAGATCATGGACGATCCCCACGTCGGGACGATCACCTTCTGCCGCGTCTATTCCGGCAAGGTCGAGTCGGGCGCCAACGTCATCAATTCGTCGCGCGACAAGAAAGAGCGCGTCGGCCGCATGCTCCTGATGCACGCCAACAACCGTGAGGACGTCAAGGAGGCCTTCGCCGGCGACATCGTCGCCCTGGCCGGTCTCAAGGACACCCGCACCGGCGATACGCTGTGCGATCCGAAGGACGCGGTGATCCTCGAGAAGATGGAGTTCCCCGAGCCCGTCATCGAGATCGCCGTCGAGCCGAAGTCGAAGGCCGATCAGGAGAAGCTCGGCATCGCGCTCTCCAAGCTCGCCGCCGAGGATCCGTCCTTCCGCGTCTCGACTGACCAGGAATCCGGTCAGACCATCCTTCGCGGGATGGGCGAGCTGCACCTCGACATCAAGGTCGATATCCTGCGCCGTACCTATAAGGTCGACGCGAATATCGGTCAGCCGCAGGTGGCGTACCGCGAGAAGCTGACCCGCCGTCAGGAGATCGACTACACCCACAAGAAGCAGACCGGCGGCACCGGTCAGTTCGCCCGGGTGAAGTTCGTGGTCGAGCCGAACGAGCCGGGTGCCGGCTTCGCCTTCGAGTCGAAGATCGTCGGCGGCGCGGTGCCGAAGGAGTACATCCCCGGTGTCGAGAAGGGCCTCAACTCGGTCCTCGGCGCAGGCGTGCTCGCCGGCTTCCCGGTGGTCGACGTCAAGGTCGAGCTGATCGACGGCGCCTACCACGACGTCGACTCCTCGGCGCTGGCCTTCGAAATTGCCTCCCGCGCCGCCTTCCGCGAGGCGCTGCAAAAGGGCGGATCGGTTCTGCTCGAGCCGGTCATGAAGGTCGAGGTTGTCTCGCCGGAAGAGTATACCGGCTCGGTCATCGGCGATCTCAACTCCCGCCGCGGCCAGATCCAGGGCCAGGACATGCGCGGCAACGCCAACGTCATCAACGCGATGGTACCGCTGGCCAACATGTTCGGCTACGTGAACCAGTTGCGCTCCTTCTCCCAGGGACGCGCCAACTTCACGATGCAGTTCGACCATTACGAGGAAGTGCCGCGCGGCGAGGCCGATAAGGTCATTGCCAAGTACGCCTGACGCGAACGCGTCAAACTTCCTCGATCAACGACACTGACGATTAGGAGGCCCTGATGGGTAAGGAAAAGTTCTCCCGTACCAAGCCGCACTGCAACATCGGCACGATCGGGCACGTGGATCACGGCAAGACGTCGCTGACGGCGGCGATCACGAAGGTTCTGGCGGAGTCGGGTGGGGCGACCTTCACGGCCTACGACCAGATCGACAAGGCGCCGGAAGAGAAGGCGCGCGGCATCACGATCTCGACCGCCCACGTCGAGTACGAGACGACCAACCGCCACTACGCGCACGTCGACTGCCCCGGCCACGCCGACTACGTGAAGAACATGATCACCGGTGCCGCCCAGATGGACGGCGCGATCCTGGTCGTGTCCGCCGCCGACGGCCCGATGCCGCAGACCCGCGAGCACATCCTGCTCGCCCGCCAGGTCGGCGTGCCGGCGCTGGTGGTGTTCCTCAACAAGGTCGACATGGTCGATGACGAGGAGCTCCTGGAGCTGGTCGAGCTGGAGGTGCGCGAGCTCCTCTCCAAGTACGACTTCCCCGGCGACGACATCCCGATCACCAAGGGCTCGGCCCTGATGGCGCTCGAGGACAAGGAGCCGAAGATCGGCAAGGAAGCCGTCCTGGCGCTGATGGCGACGGTGGACGAGTACATCCCGCAGCCGGAGCGTCCGATCGACATGCCGTTCCTGATGCCGATCGAGGACGTGTTCTCGATCTCGGGCCGCGGCACGGTGGTGACGGGACGCGTCGAGCGCGGCATCGTCAAGGTCGGCGAGTCGGTGGAGATCGTCGGCATCCGTCCGACGACGACGACGACGGTGACCGGCGTCGAGATGTTCCGCAAGCTGCTCGACCAGGGCCAGGCGGGCGACAACGTCGGCGTGCTGCTGCGCGGCACCAAGCGCGAGGACGTGGAGCGCGGCCAGGTCGTGTGCAAGCCGGGTTCGGTGAAGCCGCACTCGAAGTTCAAGGCCGAGGCCTACATCCTGACGAAGGAGGAGGGCGGCCGCCACACGCCGTTCTTCACCAACTACCGCCCGCAGTTCTACTTCCGCACGACGGACGTGACCGGCGTGTGCACGCTGCCCGAGGGCACCGAGATGGTGATGCCGGGCGACAACGTGACCATGGACGTGGTGCTGATCGTGCCGGTGGCCATGGAAGAGAAGCTGCGCTTCGCCATCCGCGAGGGTGGCCGCACCGTCGGTGCCGGCGTCGTCGCCGCCATCAACGACTAACCGCAAGCATCATCGACAGGGGACGTAAGAGGGGCGGGCCCTCGCGCCCGCTCCTCAACGTTTCCGCCGAGGTCAGGTCATGAACGGTCAGAACATCCGCATTCGCCTTAAGGCGTTCGATCACCGCATCCTCGATGCGTCCACCAAGGAAATCGTCTCGACCGCGCGCCGCACCGGCGCGCAGATCCGAGGCCCGATCCCGCTGCCGACCCATATCGAGAAGTTCACGGTGAACCGTTCGCCGCACATCGATAAGAAGTCGCGCGAGCAGTTCGAGATGCGCACGCACAAGCGGGTGCTCGATATCGTCGACCCGACGCCGCAGACCGTGGACGCGCTGATGAAGCTCGACCTCGCCGCTGGCGTGGACGTGGAGATCAAGCTCTAAGTCCGCGTCGGATTTAGAGCTTACCGTTTCATCGCGCGAGGGAGAGACCTATGCGCTCAGGCGTCATCGCACGGAAGGTCGGCATGACCCGCGTCTTTACGGACGCTGGCGAGCATGTGCCCGTCACTGTGCTCCAGATTGATCAGTGCCAAGTCGTGGCACACCGCACGACCGAGAAGGATGGCTACGTCGCCCTCCAGGTCGGCGTCGGCAAGGCCAAGGTAAAGAACGTGTCGCAGGCCGAGCGTGGCCGCTTCGCGGTCGCCAAGGTCGAGCCCAAGAAGAGGCTCGCCGAGTTCCGCGTGTCCGAGGACGCGCTGATCCCGGTCGGTGCCGAGATCACCGCCGATCACTTCATCCCGGGTCAGTTCGTCGACGTGACGGGCACCAGCACGGGTAAGGGTTTCGCCGGCGGCATGAAGCGCTGGAACTTCGGCGGTCTGCGCGCCACCCACGGCGTGTCGATCTCCCACCGTTCGATCGGTTCGACCGGTGGCCGTCAGGATCCGGGCAAGACCTTCAAGAACAAGAAGATGCCGGGTCACCTGGGCGTCGAGCGCGTGACCACGCAGAACCTCAAGGTCGTCCGCACCGATCCGGAGCGCGGCCTGATCCTCGTCGAAGGCGCCGTCCCCGGTGTCGCCGGCGGCTGGATCCAGGTTCGCGACTCGGTCAAGCGCAAGCTGCCGGCCGATGTGCCGCTGCCGGGCAAGTTCCGTGAGAACGGTTCTGCCGGCGCGTCCCAGGTCGAGGCGGCCCCCGAGGCTCCGGCGTCCGAGGAGAACGCGTGATGAAACTCGATATCACCACGCTCGACGGCGGCTCCGCCGGCTCGGTCGAGCTCAACGAGGCGATCTTCGGCCTCGAGCCGCGCGCCGACATCCTGCAGCGGATGGTGCGCTACCAGCTCGCCAAGCGGCGCGCCGGTACCCACGCCGTCAAGAACCGCTCGGACGTCGATCGCACGACCAAGAAGCTGTACAAGCAGAAGGGCACCGGCAACGCCCGTCACGGCGCTGCCTCCGCCCCGCAGTTCCGCGGCGGCGGCCGGGCCTTCGGTCCGGTGGTGCGCGACCACAGCCATGACCTTCCCAAGAAGGTCCGGGCGCTGGCGCTCAAGCACGCCCTCTCGGCCAAGGCCAAGGCCTCGACCCTGATCGTCGTCGACGACATCAAGGTCGACAACCACAAGACCAAGGCCATGATCGAGCGCTTCGAGAAGCTCGGTCTGTCGAGCGCGCTGATCATCGGCGGCGCTGAAGTGGACGAGAACTTCGGCCGCGCCGCCCGCGCCATTCCGAAGATCGATGTGCTGCCCGTCCAGGGCATCAACGTCTACGACATCCTGCGCCGCGACACGCTCGTGCTGACGCGCGCCGCCGTCGATGCGCTGGAGGAGCGTTTCAAATGAGTGCCGATCCGCGCCACTACGACATCATCGTCTCCCCCGTGATCACGGAGAAGGCGACGAACCTCACTGAGCAGAACAAGGTCGTCTTCCGGGTTGCCCCGAAGGCCACCAAGCCGCAGATCAAGGAAGCGGTCGAGCGTCTGTTCGACGTCAAGGTCACGGGCGTGAACACGCTCACGACCAAGGGCAAGAAGAAGTTCTTCCGCGGGCAGCGCGGGCAGCGTTCGGACGTGAAGAAGGCGATCGTGACCCTCGCCGAGGGTGATACGATCGACGTCACGACCGGCCTCTGAGACTTGAAGCGTTAGGATCAAGCCGATGGCCTTGAAGACATTCAAACCGGTCACGCCGAGCCTGCGCCAGCTCGTGCTCGTCGATCGCCGTGAGCTCTACAAGGGCAAGCCGGTGAAGGCGCTGACCGAGGGCAAGAGCTCCTCGGGCGGCCGCAACAACCTGGGCCGCATCACCGTCCGCTTCCGCGGCGGTGGTCACAAGCGGGTCCTGCGCAACGTCGACTTCAAGCGTCGCGAGAACCTCAACGTTCCCGCGACGGTGGAGCGGATCGAGTACGATCCGAACCGGACGGCGTTCATCGCGCTCATCACCTTCCCCGATGGGAAGCAGAGCTACATCCTCGCCCCCCAGCGCCTGTCGCCGGGTGACAAGGTGATCGCCGGTGAGAGCGTCGACGTGAAGCCGGGCAATGCGGCGCCGATCGGCTCCATGCCGGTGGGCACCATCGTCCACAACGTCGAGCTGAAGATCGGCAAGGGCGGCGCGATCGCCCGCTCCGCCGGCAACTACGCTCAGATCGTCGGACGCGACCAGGGCTACGTGACGCTGCGCCTGAACTCGGGCGAGCAGCGCCTCGTGCACGGTCAGTGCTTCGCGACTGTGGGTGCGGTGTCGAACCCGGACCACATGAACATCTCGCTGGGCAAGGCCGGCCGTAACCGCTGGCTCGGCAAGCGCCCGCACGTTCGCGGTGTCGCCATGAACCCGGTGGATCACCCGCACGGCGGCGGCGAGGGTCGTACCTCGGGCGGCCGGAACCCGGTCACGCCCTGGGGCGTGCCCACCAAGGGGAAGAAGACCCGGTCCAACAAGCGGACCGATACCTTCATCCTGTCCAGCCGCCATAACCGCAAGAAGTAACAGCCATGGCACGTTCCCTCTGGAAAGGGCCGTTCGTCGACGGCTACCTCCTCAAGAAGGCCGACGCCGCCCGCGGCGGCAGCCGCAACGAGGTCGTCAAGATCTGGAGCCGTCGCTCCACGATCCTTCCGCAGTTCGTGGGCATCACCTTCGGTGTGCACAACGGACACAAGCATATCCCGGTCTACGTCACCGAGGAGATGGTCGGTCACAAGTTCGGCGAGTTCTCGCCGACCCGCACCTTCCCCGGTCACGCGGCCGACAAGAAGGCAAAGAGGCGCTGAGATGGGCAAGCCTGCCACCCCCCGCGCGCTCCCCGAGAACGAGGCGAAGGCCGTCGCGCGGATGCTCCGCGTGTCGCCCCAGAAGCTCAACCTCGTGGCGGCGCTGATCCGCGGCAAGAAGGTCGACACGGCCCTTGCCGATCTCGAATTCTCCCGCAAGCGCATCGCCCGCGATGTGAAGAAGTGCCTGGAGAGCGCGATCGCCAACGCCGAGAACAACCACGATCTCGACGTGGACGATCTCGTCGTCTCCCAGGCCTTCGTCGGCAAGGCGCTGGTGCTCAAGCGCTTCCACGCCCGTGCCCGCGGTCGCGGCGCGCGCATCCTGAAGCCCTTTGCGAACCTCACGATCGTGGTTCGCGAAGTGCGCGCTGAAGCGGCCTGAGGAGTTTACCGATGGGTCAGAAGATCAATCCGATCGGCCTGCGTCTCGGCATCAACCGGACCTGGGATTCCCGCTGGTTCGCCGAGAAGGGCGAGTATGCCAAGCTGATGCATGAGGACGTGGCCATCCGCGCCGCCCTCATGAAGCAGCTCAAGCAGGCCGCCGTCTCGAAGATCGTTATCGAGCGCCCGCACCGGAAGTGCCGCGTCACCATCCACTCGGGCCGTCCGGGCGTGGTGATCGGTAAGAAGGGCGCGGACATCGAGAAGCTGCGCAAGCTCGTCGGCACGATGACCAAGGCCGACGTGACCATCAACATCGTCGAGGTGCGCAAGCCCGAGATCGACGCGACGCTTGTCGCCGAGTCGATCGCGCAGCAGCTCGAGCGCCGTGTCGCCTTCCGTCGTGCCATGAAGCGCGCCGTGCAGTCGGCCATGCGTCTGGGCGCCGAAGGCATCCGCATCAACTGCGCCGGCCGTCTCGGCGGCGCGGAGATCGCCCGCACCGAGTGGTACCGCGAGGGCCGCGTGCCCCTGCATACGCTTCGTGCGGACGTCGATTACGGCACCGCCACTGCCTTCACGACCTACGGGACGTGCGGCATCAAGGTGTGGGTGTTCAAGGGCGAGATCCTCGAGCACGACCCGATGGCGCAGGACAAGAAGGCCCAGGAAGAGGGTGGCCGTTCCGGCGGGCGCCGCGAGCGTGACGGTGACGACCGGGGTGGCCGCGGCCGCCGCGAGCCGTCGCACGCCTGACGCTCGATCAAGCAGAAATCTTGAGAGGCTGCCATGCTGCAACCCAAGAAGACCAAATTTCGTAAGCAGTTCAAGGGTCGCATCAGTGGCGCGGCCAAGGGCGGCTTCGAGCTGAACTTCGGCCAGTTCGGCCTCAAGTGCCTGGAGCCCGAGCGCATCACCGCGCGGCAGATCGAGGCGGCCCGCCGCGCGATCACCCGCGAGATGAAGCGTCAGGGCCGGGTGTGGATCCGGGTGTTCCCGGATCTGCCCGTCACCGCCAAGCCCACCGAGGTCCGCATGGGCTCCGGTAAGGGTGCCCCCGAATACTGGGCGGCCCGGGTCCATCCCGGCCGCATCATGTTCGAGGTGGATGGCGTTGCCGAGGACATCGCCCGCGAGGCCCTGCGCCTTGGAGCCGCGAAGCTGCCGGTGCGCACCCGCGTCATCCAGCGCATCGCTGATTGATAGGAAGAGATCATGAAGTCCGACCAGAGACTGTCTGATCTGCGCGCTCTGTCGGCGGATCAGCTTTCCGACGAGCTCATCAGCCTGAAGAAGGAGCAGTTCAATCTGCGCTTCCAGGGCGCGACGGGCCAACTTGAGAACGTCGCCCGGGTCCGTGAGGTCCGCCGCGACATCGCCCGTGTCCGCACGCTGCAGCGTCAGAAGACGCTGGACGCGGCCAAGGCCTGAGGAGATTCCACATGCCCAAGCGCGTCCTTCAAGGCGTCGTCGTCAGCGACAAGACCGATAAGACCATCGTCGTGAAGGTGGAGCGTCGCTTCACCCACCCGGTGATGAAGAAGACGGTTCGCCGCTCGAAGAACTACCATGCGCACGACGAGGCCAATGCGGCCAAGATCGGCCAGACGGTGTTCATCGAGGAGTCCCGTCCCTATTCCAAGACCAAGACTTGGAAGCTGGTCGAGGACCAGGCTGCGGCGGCCGAAGCGGCCGGCACGGCGGCTTAAAAGCCTTCCCCATAAGAGTGACGGTGCGGGCGTGGAGCGAGAGCTCCGCGCCCGTTTTCGTTGATCCGCTTGAAATAGGAAACCGGTTTTGAATGTCCGCGGCGGCTTCCCCGGCGACGATGGTCAGGGCCCGCGCTGGTCGGCTTCTCATTCTTGTTGAGGCTGAAACCCTGATCCGGAGGCCATACCGCAACGGTAGCCGTATGCTTGTGGCTTGGGCGGAACCGCTCCGATGGGGCGCCGTGCTCTCAACGCCGGCACAGTTTTTTGCGGTGTGACCCGCCGAACGTCGCTGATCGTCTTGGGCCAGAGCTCGGCCGAGCGCGAAGCGGTGAGGCGCCATTCGCGCAGACGGCCGAGGTCTCGAGCACCCAAGGAGCTGCTTCACTTCGGGGAGGTGGCGCGAAGGCCTTGAAACATGTGTCGGCCCTCATCCGAACGATAGAGCAATACATTTCGGCGTATCGAAATACAGCCCAAGATCTTGAAATAATGTACGGGAGCCCTATTTAAATTTGTATTTTGAGTGGTTCAGTGTGTTGATAATCTACGTTGAGAATGATCGAATTTATAAGATAATTTCGTGTTGTTTATCGTCGTTCGATCGACAATCTCTCCGAGGGGTCCTGCGAGGATGCAGCGGCTCCTGAAGGAGCGCAGGAATGTCAGGCAACTTCGACCAAGCCTGGGAAGCCCTCGTCGCACATTTCGGCGCCGAGCAGATCAACGGCATTACGAGTTCACGCCGGCAGTTCGGCGACCATCTTTTGCCGGATGTCCAAATCGCGATCACGGCGCAACTTACCCCCCATAAGCCGAGGCTGTTCGGGGTCCACCAATTTCACGAGCACATCGCTCTCACGATTTCCGGCCTTCTCGTTCGGAGCGGCGAGTATCGGATCTCGATTACGCCGCTCCAGTATCAAGACGTGGATGTGGGGGAAGAGGATCCGTTCGCGGCTCTGAATAATGGCCTTTGGCTTTTCCAGGTAGAAGGCCGCCCCGTCGCGATCCTCCTCTCCAGTTACATCGATTACTCTGTGAGATCGAAATTTTCACAGGTCGAGATCGCCACGATGCCGGATCCGGTATCGCTACAATTCGCAGCCGGTTTCCTCGCAGAGATCCAAGCGGCGGGAGCACGGTCAACGCTTTACCGCGGTAAGGTTCTCTCGTTCGAAGCCGCCACCGACAGTTCCGGCATGCGCGCAGCGATGCAGGTTCACAGATTGCCCCGCATCCCGCGTGAGGCGGTCATCCTGGACGCGGATGCGATGAAACGCCTCGACCGGCACGTCTTCGAGTTTGACCGGCACAGGGAGGATCTAAAACGGCTGGGCCAATCCACCCGGAAGGGCATCCTCCTCTACGGTCCGCCGGGTACCGGCAAAACCCACATCATCCGCTACATCGCTTCGAACCTGCCGGCACGAACGGCGATCTTGATTACCGCCGAGCAGATCAAGATGCTCGGCCGCTACATGTTGCTCGCCCGGACGCTCCAGCCCAGCATTGTCGTGCTCGAGGATGTCGATTTGGTCGGCCGCTCCCGCGAGAGCATGAACAGCCCCAACACAGAGGTGCTCCTTAACCGTCTTCTCAACGAAATGGATGGCCTTCGCGACGACGCCGATGTGCTGTTCATCCTCACCACCAATCGGCCCGAGGAGATCGAGGAGGCTCTGGCCTCACGCCCGGGTCGCGTGGACGAGGCGATCGAGATCGGGAACCCGGACGCGGCCTGCCGCACGCGGCTTGTCAGCCTCTACGGAAAGGCTCTCAATTTCGAGGATGGGGCGATCAATGCCATCGTCACCCGCTCGGAAGGAGCGAGCGCCGCTTTCATGAAGGAGATGGTCCGCCGCCTCGCGCAAGCCGCGATCACCGCCGGATCGGGCAACCGAGTTACGGTGGCGACCGTCGAATCCGTCCTCGGCGAGGCCGTCAGCAGCCGCACCCGCATCGGTCGCCGAATCGTCGGCCTGGCGTCCAGCGTATCCGAGCGTGCAGGAAAGCAGGCGCCCCCCTTCGACGGCTGTGGTGATGATCTCTAGAGTCGCTCTCGGCTAACGAGAGCCGGTATGGCTCCGTCAGATACCGGCTGAAGCAACGACAGCTCGGCGCTCGCCTGTCGGCCGCTGACGTGAGTCGACGAACAGAAGACGGGAATGGTGCGGTCGGCATCGATGGCGCCGTTCCGCCAACGCCTGGACGCGGCGTGAAAGGCTGTCGTTCGCATAGAACTCAAGCCACTCCCCTCCGTCGGTCTGCGATCAGCCCTTCCGCTTCGGATCGCGGTTTCCGGCGGCGCGGATGAGACCGGCGAGGCCGGCCTCGATCACCATGTCGGCGGCCTCGGAGGGCGTGAACCAGCGGGCTTCACGCTGGCCGCGTTCGGGAAACTTCTTAAGCTGCTTGCGCACTTCCAGAGGAAACACCTTCACTTGGCAGAGAACCGCGTCACGGTTCTTGAGGCGCTTCTCGTAGAGATAGAAGCCGATCGGCCGCTTGCCGACGCGTCCGACGATACCGGCCTCCTCATAGGCCTCCTGCGCCGCCGCCTCGAAGGGCTTGCGCCCCTTCATCGGCCAGCCCTTCGGGATGATCCAGCGGCGGGTCTCGCGCGAGGTGACGAGCAGAATCTCCGTGCCACCTTCCGGTGTCCGGCGCATCGGCAGCACGCCGACCTGGGGCCGCGCTTCGCGGCTGCTCTCGATCGGGCCGGCCGTCATTCTGCTGAAACGCCCTGCGGCCCGCACGGTTCGCGCGCAGCGTCTGCCGCCAGGCCTGTCCCGAGCGGGAGCAGACAAGGGCAAACTTGCTTGAAGGATTGATGACGGGAAGGCACGTCGCTGCGATCGAAGCTGCCGTCGCATCCAGGTGATGAGCGACAGGGGGTCACTAGCGGAATCGTGGGGCGCGACTCAATCGAAATTTATCCGGCAAAAGGAAGTGAGACCGACCCGCGCGAGGGCGGATCAGCTCGCCGTCGAGAGGTTCTCGATGAGCGCATTCAAGTCGGCCCGCATCGCCTGAATTTCCGGCTCCGACATATTGAGCTGGCACATCACGGACTGTCTGACCGTGATCGCCTCCGAGCGGAGGGCCCGGCCCTGATCGGTGAGGGCGATCTCGACCTCGCGCTCGTCGGACTGACGGCGGCTCCGGTTCAGCAGTCCACTCGTCTCCAGGCGCTTGAGCACCGGTGTCAGTGTGCCGGAATCGAGGCGCAGGCGACGGCCGATCTCGGAGACGGTGATGCCGTCGTTCTCCCAAAGCACGAGGAGCACGAGATACTGCGGGTAGGTCAGCCCCATCCGTTCCAGCATCGGCCGATAGGATTTCGTCATCCGGTGGGCCGCGGCGTAGAGCGCGTAGCAAAGCTGATTGTCCAGCAGCAGCGGATCCCTCAGTACCTCTGCGCTCTCATTGGGAGCATTCACGGTTCACATCCTGCCGTTCGACAACGCCTTCCAGCCTGCCGCACCGGGGAAGGGGCGCCAACCTGCCGGTGATCCTCGTCCCTGCGGCGCTCCCTGACGATAGCGGATGCAACCCGGCAAGGCACATGCACAATTGTCCCAGTTCCGACCTCCCGGCGCTTTCTCCACCGCCGGTTCGGACACTCGTTCTTATCTCTCTTGGTCGAACACGCAAAAAGGCGGCCGTAGGGCCGCCTTTCGCACCGATCATTGTGTCACACGTTCCCCCGCAGCGCGGGAGCCGAACTCAGGCGGCGTCGGCGGTCTCGACCGAAGTCGGGCCGGAATCCTTGCCGCGGGCGTCGACGTCACGATCCACGAACTCGATGACGGCCATCGGCGCGTTGTCGCCGTAGCGGAAGCCGGCTTTCATGATGCGGCAGTAGCCGCCCGGACGCGACTGGTAGCGCGGGCCGAGCACCGAGAAGAGCTTCTTGACCATGTCCGCGTCGCGGATCTGGGCCATGGCGAGGCGGCGGGCATGGATGCTGTCGGTACGGCCGAGCGAGATCAGCTTCTCGATGACCGGACGCAGATCCTTGGCCTTCGGCAGAGTGGTGACGATCTGCTCGTGCTTGATCAGCGCGGCGGACATGTTGGCGAACATCGCCTTACGATGCTCGGTGGTGCGATTGAAGCGGCGACCGCGATAGCCGTGACGCATGGTGGCTGGTCCTTCTCAGTCACGGCCGCCGTGCCACGGTACGGCCGAGTGCCCTAGGGCTGTTTTCAGAAAATCCGCGTAACCCTGCGGCGGGATTCCTTGGGGAGTGTCCGCCCCGGCTTTGCTGGGGCGGGAGGTCGAGGCGGCCGGACAAGCGGCGCCGTGAAGCGCCGCCCAGTTCGGCCCGAGGCGGCCTCGCCTCAGTAGTGCTCTTCGAAGCGCTTGGCGAGATCCTCAATGTTCTCCGGCGGCCAGCCGGGAACGTCCATGCCGAGGTGCAGGCCCATGCCGGCCAGCACTTCCTTGATCTCGTTCAGCGACTTGCGGCCGAAGTTCGGGGTGCGCAACATCTCGCCCTCCGACTTCTGGATGAGGTCGCCGATATAGACGATGTTGTCGTTCTTCAGGCAGTTCGCCGAACGGACCGACAGCTCGAGCTCGTCGACCTTCTTGAGCAGCGCCGGGTTGAAGGGGAGCTGCGGCGCGAGCGGCGCGGCCTCTTCCTTCCGGGGCTCCTCGAAGTTCACGAAGACCTGGAGCTGGTCCTGGATGATGCGGGCGGCGTAGGCCAGCGCATCCTCCGGCGACACGGCACCGTTGGTCTCGAGCGTCATCGTCAGCTTGTCCTTGTCGAGATCCTGCCCCTCGCGGGTGGTCTCGACGCGGTAGCTGACCTTGGTCACCGGCGAGTAGAGCGCATCAACCGGGATCAGGCCGATCGGCGCATCCTCGGGGCGATTGCGCTCCGCCGGGACGTAGCCCTTGCCGGTAGCGACCGTGAACTCCATGCGGATCTCGGCCCCGTCGTCCAGGGTGCAGATCACGAGGTCGGGGTTCAGAATCTGGATGTCGCCGACGGCGCCGATATCACCCGCGGTGACAAGGCCGGGGCCCGTCTTGCGCAGGGTCATGCGCTTGGGCTGATCCGTCTGCGAGCGGATGGCAATGGTCTTGATGTTGAGGACGATGTCGGTCACGTCCTCACGCACGCCGGGGATCGACGAGAACTCATGCAGCACGCCGTCGATCTGGACGGAGGTGACCGCAGCGCCCTGAAGCGAGGAGAGCAGCACGCGGCGCAGGCTGTTGCCGAGCGTCGTGCCGAAGCCGCGCTCGAGCGGCTCGGCCACGACGGTGGCGACCCGCTTGGGATCGTCGCCGGCCGTCACCTGCAGCTTGTTCGGCTTGATGAGCTCTTGCCAGTTCTTCTGAATGACCACGGTCCTACCTCTTGCCAAACCCGCGCCGCCGGCGTCCCGGAAAGCGCTACGGCCGGCCCTGGATTGCTCTGGGAGCATCTGGACCGGTCCCAAAAAATTCAGGGCTTCTCGCCCGCCACCCAGAGGGCGGGAACGAAGCTGTAGCCCGCGCCATCGCGGGCCACGTATCCCAGCGCCGGAAACTCGAGATGCGAGCCGGCGATGAGGGTTCTCTCCGTCGCCACCTCGTCGAGCACACGCTTGCGGGTCGCCCGGGCCTGATCCCCATCCACATCGAAGGCGACGCCCGCCTCCGGCTGCTTGAACTGGATCGCCGGCATATGCACCACGTCGGTCCACATCAGCAGGGACTTGTCCCCTGATACGATCCGCATGCCGCAATGGCCGGGCGTATGACCGGGTAGGGGAGCGGCGGTGATGCCGGACACCAGCTCGCCGCCCTCGTGCTTGCGCAGCCGGGCACCGTAGGGTGCCACCGCCTTGCGGGCGTTCTCGAAATACGGCTTCGCCTCGTCCGGCGCCCGCGACAGTGCCGCATCGGGAAGCCAGTGCGCGGCTTCCGCTGCATGGATGACGAGTTCCGCGTTCGGGTAGGCCGCGCTGCCATCCTCCTTCACCAGCCCGCCCGCATGGTCAGGATGGAGATGGGTCAGGAGCACGGTCTCGATCTCCTCCGGCGCGACGCCGGCGAGCGCGAGGGCGGCGGGAACCCGGCCCATGGTCTCGGGGCCGAAATGGCCATACCCGGAATCGATCAGCACCGGCTTGCGGCCGGCACCGGTGACGAGGAACGCGTTCAGCGTGACGATCGGAGCCTCCGGGCGGAAGCCGGCGCGCTGGAGCGCGCCGGCCTCGTCCTGCGGAATGCCCGTGACAAGATCGAGGGAGCCTTGAAACCAGCCGTCGTTGAGCGCGGTGACCGTGAGGTCGCCGAGGTTCCAACGCAGCGCGCCGGGTAGAGGCTTCGATCCGTCCGCCATGGGCTTCTCCGCTCGGGGATGCTCCGGTGTCGTGCGATCAGACGCGGCGGCGCTTGCGCGGCCGGCAGCCGTTGTGGGGGATCGAGGTGACGTCGCGGATCGAGGTCACGGTGAAGCCCGCGGCCTGAAGCGCGCGCAAAGCCGACTCACGGCCCGAACCGGGGCCGGAGACCTCGACCTCGAGGGTGCGCATGCCATGCTCGGAGGCCTTGCGGGCCGCGTCCTCGGCCGCGACCTGGGCGGCGTACGGGGTCGACTTGCGCGAGCCCTTGAAGCCCATCGCGCCGGCCGACGACCACGAGATCGTGTTGCCCTGCGCATCGGTGATGGTGATCATCGTGTTGTTGAACGAGGCGGCGACATGCGCCACGCCCGAGACGATGTTCTTGCGTTCGCGCCGGCGGACGCGGGTCGGTTCCTTAGCCATCTTTTCGCTTTCGTCCTTCAATCACGCCCGTACTTCCAGGCGCTCGGGATTCTTTTGGGATTTGGCGGCGCGGCCTTGGACGACCGGTCCGCCACACCGGCCCCCGAAACGGGACACCCGGCGCGACGCGAAGGAGACCGAGCGAGGCACGGCCTCCGAATGCCAAAAAATTACTTCTTCTTGCCGGCGATCGGCTTCGCCTTGCCCTTGCGGGTGCGGGCGTTGGTGTGGGTGCGCTGGCCGCGGACCGGGAGCTGCTTGCGGTGGCGCAGGCCGCGGTAGCAACCGAGATCCATCAGGCGCTTGATGTTCATCGAGACTTCGCGGCGCAGGTCGCCCTCGACGATGTAGTCGCGGTCGATGGCTTCGCGGATCTGAAGCACCTCGGCGTCGGTGAGCTGGTTCACGCGACGCTCGGCCGGGATGCCGACCTTCTCGGTGATCTCCTCGGCCTTCTTCGGGCCGATGCCGTGGATGTACTGGAGCGCGATGACGACGCGCTTGGCGGTCGGGATGTTGACGCCGGCGATACGAGCCAAGATGTTCTCTCCATGTGGCGGACCCGGTCGGCCACGCCTCGGCGGATGAAAGCGCGCGTCCGGTGGAGGCCGGCCCCTGCGCGCCGCCCAGAACGACAAATCGGCCCGAAAGCGCGCTCTATGAGGCGCCCCGAACCACATCCCGCTTGGACGAAGGGGGTCCGCCTAGCGCGGGACGGACGGCTTGTCAACGCTTTGAAAACCGGATTGCGCTCCACGCCTCGCCGGACCCTCGGCGACGCATGAAAAAGCCCGCCCCGTCGGAACGGAGGCGGGCTGCAAACTCTGCGCCGCGGCGGCGTCTCAGGAAGAGGCCGTCTCGCGGAATCCATCGAGAAGGCTGGTCACATCCCCGGTCACCGTATCGATCGGCTTCATGCCGTCGATCTTCCGCAGCAGCCCGGTGCCGGCATAGTAATCGGAGAGGGGCGCGGTCTGCTTCCGGTAAGCGTCGAGCCGGGTCTTGAAGACCTCCGGCGTGTCGTCCTTGCGCACCGGCTGGCCGCGGGCGGCGGTCTCCTCGGCGCGCTTGGCGATGCGGCCGACGAGGGCGGTCTCGTCGACGACGAATTCCACCACCGCGTCGAGAGCGATGCCCTTCTCCGCCAGCATGGCGTCCAGGGCCTTGGCCTGCTCGACCGTGCGGGGAAAGCCGTCGAGGATGAAGCCGTTCTTGGCGTCGGCTTCTTCGATGCGGTCGGCGACGATGCCGACCACGATCGCATCGGACACGAGGCCACCGCTCTCCATGATCGCCTTCGCTTCCAGTCCCACCGGCGTCTCGGCGTCGACGGCGGCGCGCAGCATGTCGCCTGTCGAAAGCTGCGGAACGCGATAGCGCTCCACGATACGCTCGGACTGCGTACCCTTCCCCGCACCCGGCGGTCCGAGCAGAATGATCCGCATAGCGTCTCCCCGTCCTCAAGGCCCGGCGCCGGGCTCGTTCTTCATGGGCGGCGCGCCCACCTTCCTGAGGCCGCGCCGTCGTTATATCGCTGTGATGCGCAATTCCGGACTGCGCGTCCACCAAACCTTTGTCGAAGAGGGCGTCTCGGGGCGCCTCAGCGGCGGCGCGTCGTGGAGGCGCCGCGCAGCTTCGCCTTCTTCACGAGGCCCTCGTACTGATGCGCCATCAGGTGCCCGTGGATCTGCGCCACCGTGTCCATGGTGACCGAGACCACGATCAGCAGCGAGGTTCCGCCGAAGCCGAGCGCCGCCGAGGTGTAGGAGGCGACGATTTCCGGCACGAGGCAGACGAAGGTGAGGTAGGCCGCACCGATCACCGTGATGCGCGTCAGCACCTTGTCGATGAAGGCCGCGGTCCGTTCGCCCGGACGGATGCCAGGGATGAAGCCGCCCTGCTTCTTCAGGTTGTCGGCCGTCTCCTGCGGATTGAAGACGATCGCCGTGTAGAAGAACGTGAAGAAGATGATCAGGCCGGCATAGGCAACCATGTAGAGCGGCCGGCCATGGCCGAGATAGGCCGTCAGCGTACCGAGGATGCCGGTCGAGCCCTGGTTGGCCGAGAAGCTCGCCACCGTCGTCGGCAGCAGCAGCAGCGACGAGGCGAAGATCGGGGGGATCACGCCCGAGGTGTTGAGCTTGAGCGGCAGGAACGAGGACTGGCCCTCGTACATGCGGTTGCCGACCTGGCGCTTGGGGTAGTTGATCAGGAGCCGGCGCTGGGCGCGCTCCATGAACACGATGAAGTAGATCAGCGCGACCGCCGCGAGGCCGGCACCGAGCAGGATGGCGGGCGAGAGCGCGCCGGTGCGGGTCAGTTCGAGCGCGCCGAAGATCGAGGCCGGCAGGTGGGCGACGATGCCGGCGAAGATGATGAGCGAGGATCCGTTACCGATGCCGCGCGAGGTGATCTGCTCGCCGATCCACATCAGGAACAGCGTGCCGCCGGTCAGCGTCACGACGGTGGAGAGGATGAAGAACGGGCCGGGCGTAATGACCGCATTCGAGCCCTGAAGGCCGAAGGCGATGCCCCAGGACTGGACCAGCGCCAGCACCACCGTGAGGTAGCGGGTGTACTGGTTGATGACCTTGCGGCCCGATTCGCCCTCCTTCTTCAGCGCCTCCAGTGTCGGCACGACCGAGGTGAGGAGCTGAACGATGATCGAGGCCGAGATGTAGGGCATGATGTTGAGCGCGAAGACCGCCATGCGCTCGACGGCACCGCCGGAGAACATGTTGAACATGCCGAGCACGCCGCCGGCTTGGTTCTGGAAGTTCCGCGCGAATTGCTCGGGATCGATGCCCGGGATCGGGATGTAGGTGCCGAGCCGGAAGACGATGAGCGCGCCCAGGGTGAACCAGATGCGCTTCTTAAGCTCGTCGGCCTTGGCGATGGCGCCGAAATTCAGGTTCGCGGCAAGCTGTTCGGCGGCTGAGGCCATGTCTCGTATCCCAGGAATTGCCGTCGGGACGCGTCTCGAACGGTCCCTGAAAGCGAAAGCGGCGGCCGCGTGCGAGCACGGGCCGCCGCTTCGGCGTTCGACTTAATCGTGGCGTCAGGCCGACGCAACCGCGCCTTCCGCCGCGCCGCGATGGGCGACGCCGGCAGCGAAGGTCGTGGTCACCGAACCGCCGGCCTTCTCGACGGCCTCGATGGCCGACTTGGAGGCGCGGGTGACCTCGAAGCTGAGCTTGGCGGTCAGCTCGCCGACACCGAGCAGCTTCACGCCGTCGCGGGCGCGAGCGATGATGCCGGCCTTGACCAGCGCATCGACCGTGACGGCAGCGTTCGCGTCGAGCTTGCCGGCATCCACCGCCTGCTGCACCCGGCCGAGGTTCACCTCGTTCAGGTCATGGGCGTGGATGTTGTTGAAGCCGCGCTTGGGCAGGCGACGATGCAACGGCATCTGGCCGCCCTCGAAGCCTTTGATGGACACGCCGGTCCGGGCCTTCTGACCCTTCACGCCGCGGCCGGCTGTCTTGCCCTTGCCGGAGCCGATGCCCCGGCCGACGCGCATCCGGTTCTTGGTCGCGCCTTCGTTGTCGCGGATCTCGTTGAGCTTCATGGGTAAGCCCTCCTCACGCCGCGGCGTCGTCGAGGACGCGCACGAGGTGCGCGACCTTGCGGATCATTCCGCGCACCGAGGGAGTGTCCTCCAGCTCGGAAACGCGGTGCAGCTTGTTCAGCTTGAGGCCGACCAGCGTCGCACGCTGGGAGGCTTCGCGGCGGATCGGCGAGCCGATCTGCTCGATGCGGACAGTCTTGGTTGCCATGCTGCCCTCCCTTACGCGACGGCCGCTTCGGAGGTGTCGGCCGGGTCGGCGTCACGGCGACGGGCCTGGAGGGCCGACACCTTGAGACCGCGACGGGCCGCGACCGAGCGCGGGCTGTCCTCGTTCTTGAGCGCGTCGAAGGTGGCGCGCACGAGGTTGTAGGGGTTGGACGAGCCGAGCGACTTGGCGACGACGTCCTGCATGCCGAGCGTCTCGAACACGGCGCGCATCGGGCCGCCGGCGATGATGCCCGTGCCCTGCGGAGCAGCGCGGAGAATCACCTTACCGGCGCCGTGGCGGCCGTTGACGTCGTGGTGCAGGGTGCGGCCCTCGCGCAGCGACACCCGGATCAGACCGCGCTTGGCGGCTTCGGTTGCCTTGCGGATCGCCTCCGGCACCTCACGGGCCTTGCCGTGGCCGAAGCCGACGCGGCCCTTCTGGTCGCCGACGACGACGAGCGCCGCGAAGCCGAAGCGACGGCCACCCTTCACCACCTTGGCGACGCGGTTGATGTGGACGAGCTTGTCCACGAACTCGCTGTCGCGCTCCTCGCGGTCGTCGCGGCGACGACCCTCGCGTTCACGTGCCATATCTGATTCCTATGATCTCACTGACGCGGATCGCAAAGACCCGCTCGCTCGATGGGTCCCCTCCCCACGAGGGGGAGGGAACGCGGCGTCTTAGAAGTCCAGGCCACCCTCACGGGCGGCGTCGGCGAGAGCCTTGACGCGACCGTGGAAGATGTAGCCCGAGCGGTCGAAGACGACCTTGGTGACGCCCGCAGCCTTGGCCCGCTCGGCGACGAGCTTGCCGACCGCCTCGGCCGCCGCCTTGTCGGCACCGGTCTTGAGGCTGGCCTTGAGATCCTTCTCCAGGCTCGACGCGGAAGCGAGCGTGCGGCCCGCGGCGTCGTCGATGACCTGGACGTAGATCTGCTTGGACGAGCGGAACACCGACAACCGCGGACGGCCGTTGGCGGCAGCTTTGAGGGCCCGACGGACCCGCGCCTTGCGACGCAGGAGGGCTTCGTTCTTGTTCGACATGATCGCCCCCCTTACTTCTTCTTGCCTTCCTTGCGGAAGATGAATTCGCCAGCGTACTTCACGCCCTTGCCCTTATAGGGCTCGGGACCGCGATACTCGCGAATCTCCGCCGCCACCTGACCGACGCGCTGCCGGTCGATGCCCGACACCACGATTTCCGTGGGCTTGGGCGTCACGATGGTGATGCCGGCCGGGATCTCGTATTCGATGTCGTGGCTGTAGCCGAGCGAGAGCTTGAGCGCCTTGCCGGCCATCGCGGCGCGGTAACCGACGCCCGTGATCTCCAGCTTTTTCTCGAAGCCCTTGGAGACGCCCTCGACGAGGTTCGCCACCTGGGCGCGCGAGGTGCCCCATAGGGAACGGGCCTGCTTCGACTGGTCCTTGGGCTGCACCGAGACGGCGCCGTCCTTGAACTCGACGACCACCTGGGACGGGACGACGAACTGGAGTTCGCCCTTCGAGCCCTTCATCTTCACCGTCTGACCCGTGACCGTGGCGGTGACGCCAGACGGGACGGGGACGGGCTTCTTGCCTACGCGAGACATGTCGCTGTCCTCCGGATCAGAACACCTTGCAGAGCACTTCACCGCCGACGTTACGCTCGCGCGCAACGTGATCGGCCATGACGCCCTGCGGGGTCGAGATGATGGTGACGCCGAGGCCGTCGGCGACGCGCGGCAACTCGCCAACCGACGAGTAGACACGGCGGCCGGGCTTCGACACCCGCTTGATCTCCCGGATGACCGGGCGACCGTCGTAGTACTTGAGTTCGATCTGGAACTCGGTGCGGCCGTTGCCGAGGTCCTGCACCGCGTAATCGCGGATGTAGCCCTCGGACTTCAGCACGTCGAGAACCGAGGCGCGCAAGCGCGAGCCGGGGGTCTGGACGACGTTGCGGCGACGGCTCTGGCCGTTGCGGATGCGGGTGAGCATATCACCCACGGGATCGTTCACCATGGATGCCTCCCCTTACCAGCTGGACTTCACGAGGCCGGGGATGAGGCCCCGGTTGCCGAGCTCGCGCAGAGCCACGCGTGAGATGCCGAGCTTGCGGTAGTAGGCCCGCGGACGGCCGGTCATCTCGCAGCGGTTGCGGATGCGGGTGGCCGACGAGTTGCGGGGCAGTTCCGCGAGCTTCAGGCGCGCCTCGAAGCGCTCCTCCATCTCGCGGGACTCGTCGTTGGCGATGGCGAGGAGGGCTTTGCGCTTCTCGGCGAAGCGCTTCACCAGATCCTTGCGGTGGTTGTTCTTCTCGACTGAGCTTTTCTTAGCCATGTCTTTCTCCAGTGTCCGCGTCTAAGCGACGAAAGCCGTCGCTTACTGCCGGAACGGGAACTTGAAATGGGCGAGGAGAGCCTTGGCCTCTTCGTCCGTGGTGGCGCTCGTCTGGACGACGATGTCCATGCCCCAGGTCTGCTCCGCCTTGTCGTAGGAGATTTCCGGGAACACGAGGTGCTCCTTGAGGCCCATGGCGTAGTTGCCACGGCCGTCGAAGGAACGCGGGTTCAGGCCGCGGAAGTCGCGGACGCGCGGCAGCGCGATCGTGACGAGACGATCCATGAACTCGTACATGCGGGCCTTGCGCAGGGTCACCTTGCAGCCGATCGGCATGCCTTCGCGGACCTTGAAGGTCGCGATCGCCTTGCGGGCGCGGGTGATGACCGGCTTCTGGCCGGCGATGAGCGCGAGGTCGCCCGCCGCAACGGTGGCCTTCTTCGAATCCGCGGTGGACTCGCCGACGCCCATGTTGATGACGATCTTCTCGATCTGCGGGACCTGCATCGGGTTCGCGTACCCGAACTGCTCGATCAGCTTCTGCCGCACAACCTCGTCGTAATGCTTACGCAGACGCGGGATGTAGGCGTTCTTGTCGGCCTCAGCCATCGATCTGATCCCCCGTGGTCTTGGCGAAGCGGACCTTGCGGCCGTCTTCGAGGATGCGGAAACCCACGCGGGTCGGCTTGCCGTTCACGTCCTGGAACGCGAGGTTGGAGAGCTGGATCGCAGCCTCCTTGGAGATGATGCCGCCCTCTTCGTT
The DNA here is from genome assembly GCF_024169925.1 of Methylorubrum extorquens. Classification (NCBI taxonomy): domain Bacteria; kingdom Pseudomonadati; phylum Pseudomonadota; class Alphaproteobacteria; order Hyphomicrobiales; family Methylobacteriaceae; genus Methylorubrum; species Methylorubrum extorquens. Next base: position 3,866,866 of record NZ_JALJXF010000001.1, on the reverse strand, counting down.
CTGGGTCTGCTTCTGGTGCTTCTTGACCAGGTTGATCCCGCGCACGAAGGCCTTGCCGTCTTTCGGCATGACCTGGGTGACCTCGCCGGAGCGACCCGCGTCGCGACCGGTGAGAACGACGACCGTGTCGCCCTTCTTGATCTTGGCGGCCATCACAGCACCTCAGGAGCGAGCGAGATGATCTTCATGTGGTTGCGCGCGCGCAGCTCGCGCGGCACCGGTCCGAAGATACGGGTGCCGACCGGCTCCTTCTGATTGTTGATCAGAACGGCGGCGTTCTTGTCGAAGCGGATCACCGAACCATCGGCGCGCTTCACGTCCTTGGCGGTGCGCACGACGACCGCCTTCATGACGTCGCCCTTCTTCACGCGGCCGCGCGGGATCGCCTCCTTGACGGAGACGACGATGATGTCGCCGACGCCGGCATACTTGCGCTTCGACCCGCCGAGTACCTTGATGCACATCACGCGGCGCGCACCCGAATTGTCGGCGACGTCCAGATTCGTCTGCATCTGGATCACGGGAGTGACCTTTCCTTGTTTCAGGCGGGTTTCCGCACACGGACGGTATTGCCCGGCGGACGACGCCTGATGGGGATTTGAAGTCCCCGGCTCATGTAAGAGACCGCGCTATCGGCGTTGGAGCGCCGGCGCGGTCACCGCGTACGAAGGGATGCGAGCACCCCAAGGACTGTCGCGAAGGCGTGCCCGATACTACGGACGCGTGCGCTGTGCAAGCCTGAGCCGGGTGAATTCGCGCCGGCCGACCGCTGGAGGGAGGGGCGCACGAAGGATTTTACGGCTGAGCGCCGGTGTCGTCGAAATGCGGCCGGACCGTCGTCCTTCGCCGTCCCTCAGGGATCGAGCCGGGCCGGTCAGCAGCCCTTGCAGATCGAGCCCATGGTCTTGTTCATCTTGGCGTCCCAAGCCTTGTCGCGCGCCTGCGCGGCGCGCTGGGCCTTGAGCATCTGTTCCTGGGAGACGGGCGAGATGTCGCCCTGTGTCAGCGCCGGCGGCGGCGGCTTGGTCTGTCCGGTCGCGGTGACGGTACGGCCGGTCGGAGTGAGCCGATGGTTACCCGCGTCCTGAGCGAGGACGGGAGCGGAGAGCAAGAAGCCGGAAAGCAGGAAGGCGGAGACGGCGATCGGGCAACGCATGACTTCTTATCACTCCCTGGCGCGGGCCGCCGGAACGTGCGGACACGAGGCCGCAGCTCTGCGCGGAGGACGAGGCTGAAAGGGGGTCCCTCGGGGATATCACCGAGGCCACGCGCCCGCCGCACCGTCCGCGCGCCCGGAGACACCTAGGTGGCACCGGACCGAGCCGGTCGCAAGCGGCGCAGCGACCGGGCGGCCACCGCTTCCGTGCGGATGCACACCGTTGTCGGCCCATGCCTGCAACCGGACCGGTCCAGGCGCCGCGCCGAAGCCGTCCCGCTTCGGGGGCGAATCGGCGGCTCTTTTCAGTGCGTCTCGGGGTGAGCGTCGGCCACGGTGTTGGCCTTCGAGTAGTTCGTCCGCGGCCGTCCGGTCGGATCCTCGAAGGAGCCCGCCCACAGGCCGAGACGCTTGCCCCAGGCAACCGTCTCGGCACCGACATAAGCGGCCCGCTGGTTGCGCTCGGCCATGGCGAGGCCCTTCTCCGCCATCCAGGCGCTCAGGTCTTCCTTGTCACGATGGCAGACGGAGAGCGCGCGGCCGTAACTGTCCGTTTCGCGGATCTGGCAGGTGACGGTGGCATCCTTCAGGTGGGCGGCCAGCGCGTTGGCCGAGTGGGCGCCGCAGGCATAGCCGTGGCCCTTGGCGTTGAGGCAGGACTGTTTGAGTCCAGGTGCCGCCACGCCGTAGAGGCCGACGACACGTCCGCTGACGACCAGCGTATCGCCGTTCAGGATCCGCGGCCGACCGCTCACGCTTTCGCTGGCATGGCCCGCGCCGATGTCTCCGACGCCGAATGCGGCGAGGACGATGACGCTAAGACCGAGAAATCCCGTTCGTCTCATCGAAATACCATGGGTTTTCGACGCTCTGCTCGCGGAGGAATCCCCTGAGGAGGCGTCGGCGATTGCTCTGCCGAAGACGCTCACGTGTCTGTCGCTCACGTGATGGACGAAATGCCCGATCCCTCCCGCCCCGAAGGGCTTCGACAGGGGAGCGAGCGTCCGTCGGACGACCTAAAGCATGGCTTATGCCCTTTTCGTGGCCGGTAGCATGCCGCGGCGACATGCCGGTGCCGCGCCCGTCGCCGCAGGTCCCGTTTCAGGTTTCTTAACCAAGAACGGCCGTTCCGACGCACTCGCCAACGCGCATGCCGGCTGCCCCCTGTCGGAACGGCACGCCGGCCCTATCCTTGCCGCGCTGGTAGGCTCGCCTCCCGGTCGCTTGCGCCCACCGGGCGGCGATGCCCCCAAACCGTTCGGCGGGCGCAAGCGTAGAGGCAAGCGTAGAGGGCGGTCCCATTCCGCGCTGCTTGCTGTCCGCCAAGCATCGGATGCCGGCACGCGGAGAGGATGCGCGATCCAGACGGTGCGTCGGGACGCGACCCGTATCCTTGCCGGCGAACGGGATCGTCGCGGCAGACGTTTGCCCGAGCAGGGGTGAGGCGTCGTGCCGACCTCAGGGCGAGGAGGGTCGGACGATGGCGGTGAGCTTGGCGGATCTCGTGCGCGGGGCGGCCGGTGAGGCCCGGCGGCTCGCGGCCGCCTTTCCGGCGCGTGGACGGAAGGACGACTTCCCCTGGGCGGTCATCGCATCCTTTGATGCCGACGTGCGGGGCCATGTCGAGCGCGACCGGCGGATCGAGGATGAGCGCGACCGTGTGCTGATCGCCTCCGTCACCCTGGCCGAGACCTCCGGCGATGCCGACGCGGAGGAGTGGGACCGGGCGCGCCGCCAACTCGTCAGGGCGGTCGATTACCTGGAGGAGACGGTCCTCCGCTTCGGCATCGTCAACCGGGAAGCGGCCAAGCGCGGCTACGGAGCTGCGGGGGACCCAGTGTCATCGCCGCCCGGATGAAGCCGGCCGTCTCCTCCCAGGCCGGCATTAAGCATTGAGAAATCGCGTTCCGGTACGCTAACACTTGCGCAGCAGAGGCTTGACTTGGCGCATCGATGCTACAGCCGATCGAAGCCGGCCTGAGCCGCCCCTGGTACCGGCTCAAGTTTCCGGACGCGCTCGAAGCGCAGTACCGTGCCGAGACCGACCGGCAGTGCGGACGCTACGTGCAGTCCTGGCTCGCTGTCTTCACCCTGTTCAACGTCCTTTCCCTTGTCATGGACCGCGAAGTCTTTGGTCCTGAGGGGTTCGTCGTGCCCCTGGCCATGACGCTCGGCGTCTTCTGCCCGGTGGCGCTGGCGGCGATCGTCTCCCTGCGGGGACGGCCGACGATGGTGCGGATCTCCGCGGCCGTCCTCGCCACGGCGCTCGTCGATATCGTCGTCGTCCTCAACAGCGCCCGTCTCGCGCCCGCCCCGCATGCCGACGTCTACATCATCATCGCCACCATCGTTCCGCTGGTGGTGGGGCTGATCGCGCCGATGCCGTTCCGGCACTGCCTGTGGTTCTGCGGTGCCTCGTTTGCCCTCTATGGCGGCCTCGTTCTGGCGTTCGGACTGTGCAACGCGGAGCGCAACGGCCTGCCCCTGCTGGTTTCCGGGCTGATCCTAGTGCCGCTGAAGCTCTGCTACTCACGGGAATGGGAGGCCCGGAAAACCTTCCTCATCGGCTTACGGGTGAAGCTTCAGGGCGAGGCGCTCGCCCGCGCCAATGCGCGCCTCACGACGCTCTCGGAAACCGACTCGCTCACGGCCCTGTCCAACCGTCGCCACTTCTCGGAGCGCCTGGAGGCGGCATGGGCCCTCGCCGGCGAGCGGGATGCGTGGCTCGGCGTCATCCTCATCGACCTCGATCATTTCAAGCTCCTGAACGACACCGCCGGGCACGCGGAGGGGGACCTTTGCCTTGTGGCGGTGGCGGGGGCGCTACAGGCCTCCATCGCGGCCCGTGGCGGTCTGGCCGCACGCTACGGCGGGGAGGAGTTCGTGGCCCTGTTGCCGGACGCCGAACCGTCCGCGGCGCGGGCGGCCGGTGAGGCGATCCGCGCGGCCGTCACGGATCTCGCCATCCGCCATCCCGGCCTGCCTGCAGGGACGCCGGTCACCGTGAGCGTCGGCACCACCGCCGCGCGGGGGCGGACGCGCGATTTCGGCATTCAGGCCTGCGACCTGTTGAAGGCTGCCGATTTCGCGCTTTATGCGGCCAAGAACGAGGGCCGCAACCGGGTCGAGAGTTTCATGCCCGCCGCGAACGCGAACCGGCAGGCCGGCGCCGAGGCTCGCGCCAGCATCCCCTCCGCCTGAACTCGCTGGCCAGCCGAACAAAACGCGCGCTGCTGCGTCTTCCCGTCCGGGGCCGGCCGAATGTTGCCGGGTGAGAGGAACGACCGACGGATGCTGCTCGACGAGGAACGATGGGCCGGCTTACGCAAGGCTGACGCGCGGGCCGACACACCGTGCGACGCATCGGACGGCCCGCGTCTCCGACGGCTGAGTGCGGGACTCGCGGCGCCCGGCCCCTGGTTCTGGGCCCTCGTCGGCGTCCTGACTCTCCTCGACGCCCTCTGGCTTGCGATCGTCGGGATCGGTGTCGCTTGGACCGGCCTGTTTGCGGTGCTCGGTTCGGTGACCGTCCTGCTCGGGCTTGCCCTCCTGTTCAGTGCCGTCAAGCCGGAGCCCAAGCTGCGGGCCATGGCCCTGTCGAGCGCCTATCTGGCCGCCTTCACCACGGCGGCGGCTGTGCTGCATTATCTGGGAGCCACCCTGGCGCTGCCGTTCGCCGATCCCGCCCTCGCGCGGGTCGAGGCGGCCATGGGCTTCGATTGGCGCGGCTGGGTCGACGGTCTTGCCGCGCATCCGCACCTGTCCTGGTGGCTGGCGCTGGCCTACCATTCCAGCGGGCCTCAGGTTGGGCTCGTCGTCATCGCCTTGAGTGCGGTGTCACGGGTCGCGCGGCTCTGGGCCTATGCCCGCCTGTTCAGCCTCGCGCTGCTCGCCTCCATCGCGGTCTCGGCCTTGTTTCCCGCGATCGGGCCCTACGCCTATTACGAGCCGAACGCCTATCCGCAGGGGCATCTCGAAACGGTCGGAGCCCTCTGGCATCTCGACGCGCTGTATGCCCTGCGCGACGGAACGCTGCCGACGATCGCGCTCTCGGAGATCCGCGGCCTCGTCACCTTCCCCTCGTTCCACGCCTGCCTCGCGGTCCTCACCGCCTGGGCGCTCGCCCCGGTGCCGGTGATCGGACCGCTCGCGCTTCTCCTCAACGCCGCGATCATCGTCGCCACGCTCGGCGCGGGCGGACACTACGGGCCGGACGTGCTGGCCGGGACGCTGATGGGAGTCGTCCTGGTGGCCGCTCACCGGTTCCGGCGACCGTTCTCGCTCGCAGGCGCGGGGTTCTCGCGCAAAACGTTGCCGGGCAGAGGAGTTGGGCCGCTCCCGCGTCCGCGGATGACGGGTTGACGCTTCGGCCGGGATCGGGCGGGCGAACCGGCTTTCAGCGAAGCTGCGGGAGCGTAGGCGCCTCATCCCGCATCGGCGAACAGGTCGAGCTGGGTCGAGGCCGCGGCGCGGCGGCGGGGGCGGCGTGCGACGAAGCGTGGGAGCGCGGTGCCGGGCCTGCCGTAGAGGGCCACGCCGACGATGCGGCTGCGGTCTCCACTCAGCACGATCGACGCGGTGTGCGGACCGGAGCGGGCGACTTCCTCGACGAGCGGTTCCGAGGCCGGAAGTTCGGCCAGCGCGCTCAGCAGATCCGACAGGCCGGCGGCCTCGACGCCCATGACGCGGAAGTCGAAACTCCGGCCGGCCCAGATGTTGCGCGCCGCAGCGGCCCGGGTGGCCGAGAACGGGTTATCGATGATCTCAGTCGCTGGGTCGCGCAGGAACCCCGCGATGCGCTCACGCTCCGGCACGCGATGCGCGCTGGCAAGCAACGCGGAAAGTTCGGGCTTGGTGATCGACACCGGCCAAGGCTTGCATAGCTTGACCGGCCGCGTCGAGCCCGGATGGGCCGAGCGCTGTGGAGAGCGCATTCCGGCGAAGTGGAAACCGGTTCGTCGAAAGAATGCGCTTCAAAACAAGAATCGAGAGACGCCGGCCTGATGCAATCAGGTCGAATACGGCTCTAAAGCTTCGTCCCGAAAGGTGGTCGCCGGCTTTCGGAAAAAGACGATGCACAAACAAGGGGATAGGCCATCGTCCTGGATCCGATATCCAGGACGATGGTCTCGCGACACCAACGTGTTGGATCGCCGGAGTCCAATATCGAGCAGACAGACCACACGCCTTCGTCCTCTGGGGACGTACCATAGCGTGTGGATCGAAAGATCAGCGGCCGGCGGATTTCACAGCCGCGGAGACGAGGTTCTTGGTGGAGGGCGCAGCCGCGATCACCTTCGTGGCCGACTTCTTCGGCTTCTTCGTTTCGCGGTTGCCGCGTTTCTTCTCGGTGGCCATGTCGATGGCTCCTTCGGGTTCACGTGCGGTAGAAAGGCGTGCCGCGGCTAGTGAGAAGCCTTCACCGAGACCGCCATCGGAAGATTTCCCGGCCAGTAGCGAGCGATGAAGCGCGTCCTGTCCCAAAGTTCGATGGGATGATCGTTGAGGAGCGCCAAGGCATGCGCCTTCGCTTCGGGGTCGGTCCTGGCGCGAATAAAGCGTCCGGGCCCTTCGGCACCGGTGCTTCCGACATCATAGAGACGATAGGACGACGACGCGCCGCCGTGTTCGCTCATTTGAATAAGATTGGTCATGATCTCCGCCTGTGTGATCCAGGCGGGGACACATATGTCCTCAGCCATCGGAGCCTGAGGATTGCTCTTCCGATGGTGAGATCATCCTGCGCTTTTGAGGCACATAAAGATAGTCCTGTGTGAGCCGCCGAAAAAATTTGCCGAAGTCCTGAGTTTTACGGCGAAATAGCTTCGAATTCCGGCCTCTGGCCGTGTCTTGCGGGTGTTCGATCCAGCCCTCTGAGGTCCGGTGCCGATCCGCCATCGCGACAACCGGAACGCATCGTCCCGCCTCCTGTTCTCTCGCCGAGAGGGCGCGCTCACCGCCGCGCCGATGGGAGGGCCGCCGCCGATGCCGGACAAGCTTAAGAGAACCCTGCTCGGCGCCGTCATCGCCGTGGCGCTCGCCGCGGCCGTCTCCTACGGGCTCATCAGCCAACAGACCGCCGACAAGCTTCAGACCGAGGCCAACCAAACCCTCAACGAGGGACAGCCGGGAAGCCCGCCACAACAGCAGCCGACGCCGTCTCCCGAGGCCCAGAATTCCGGCAATCCGCAGCCGAACCCCGCTCCTGCCGCCCGTTGAAGCGGATCATTCGGCCCGCGCAGCCCTTCAGGATGCGGCCCATCGTGCCGGGGCGGATCCCGTGAAAGCTCAATCCACCTCGCCGCCCGAATGAAGGACATGGAGCCTGACAGCCCGGACGCATCCTCAACGCGACCGTTTGACGTGGCTTGACCGGTTTGCTCTCTACGGCATCCCGAACAATGCCTAGGATGGTTCGATGCCGCGTCTTCTACCCCTGATCCTCGCTGCGGCGATGGCTCCCTTGGGCATCGCACAAGCCGATGAACTGACCATCGAAGGCGTCGGGATCAGTCGCGATGTCGACTGTCACGGGAAGGACGTAGGGGTCTATGGCGCGGAGAATGAGATCGCGCTGACCGGACGATGCGGGCTCATCTCCGTGCACGGGTCGAAGCACAAGGTGAGTTTCGAAGAGGGACGGGCGCTCTTCGTCTCCGGTATGGACAACACGGTGCAGGGCGGCCGGGCCCAGGATGTGACCGTCAGTGTGACGCAGAACATCGTCACGGCGACGCTGGGCGGCGGCAGCCCCCCCGGTAAACTGGATACGTCGGGTGCCAACAATCGCGTCTCGCTCGTCCTCGCCGGACCCACGCAGCTACAGGTGAACGGCGCGGACCATGTCGTGGAGTGGACGCGCAGCGAGGGCGCCCCGAACCCCGAAGTGACGGCATCCGGAGCCAAGAACGTCATCAAGCGGAAGCCGTAGGGCGCCTCGTTGCGGAGGCCGTAGGGGGACGGTCGATCCCGGTGTTCGGCACCAATCGCCGCTCTCGGCCGTTATCCCTGTGAAGCGCGGCTTACCGTCGGCGCACCGATTCCAGGAGCCAACTCCATGAAGCGGCTATTGCTCGCCTCTGCCCTCGTTCTGTCCCCGCTCGCTCTGTCCGCGACAGCCCAGGCTCAAGGGACCATTCGCGGCGCCGAACGCGGCGTCGAAGACGGCAACCGTGCCGCCGGCCCGGTCGGCGGTGTCGTGGGCGGTGCTGTCGGGGCCGCGACCGGCACCGTCGGCGGTGTGCTCGGGGTCGATCCCGATCCACGCCGCGAGGAGCGTATCGAGCGGCGCGAAGAGCGGACCGTCCGTGAGCGTCCGGCCCGGTAATTGAGGTTGAGCGTGTCGGGGGCGATGCCGCTCCCGACCCTTCTCGGATGCCTTCAGGGCGCCGAGACCACCTGTGTGTCAGTCTCCTTCTGACACGATTTGCAATTCCAAATTCTTGGTGCGGACGGCGGGACTCGAACCCGCACAGCCTTGCGGCCGCAAGATTTTAAGTCTCGTGCGTCTACCGGTTTCGCCACGTCCGCATCGGTGCAGCGGTAGCGGTCCGGTGAGGCCAGATCAAGCGGGTGGGTGCCAGCCGTAGACCCAGGCGTAACGCGCGCTCATGCCCTCGGGGCCGGTGCGGCGCATCACCGTGTCCCGGGCAAAGCCGATCAGCCGGCCGGCATGGTAGAAGCGCCCGTTGCGGCGAGCGGCCCGCTGCACCGCGCGAACGCGGGACTGGCGTGCCGCAGCGTAGGCTGCCAACGCTTCGGGCACGCTCGCCGGGCCGGACAGGCTCGCCGCTAGAACCGCGGCATCCTCGATGGCGAGCGCCGCGCCCTGGGCCAGGAATGGCAGCACCGGGTGGGCGGCATCGCCCAGAAGCGCAATCCGGCCCCGTGCCATCGGCCGCACCGCCGGTCGGTCCACCAGCGACCACACCACCCAGCTATCGGGCAGGGTCAGCAGCTCCGTCAGCGGCGGCGCCGCGTCGGGAAAATGGTCGCGCAGGACGGCCGGGTCGCCGATCCGGCCCCAATCCTCGTCACCCTCGCGCTCGGGGACGATCGCCACGACGTTGAGCCGCTTGCCGCCGTTGATCGGATAATGGACGACATGGCGCCGGTGCCCGAGCCAGAGCCCCGTCTCGGCGCCCTGAAGTGCCTCCGGCGCGGCTTCACGCGGGATCACCGCCCGCCACGCCGCTTGGCGGTGGAGCCGCAGCGGGCGTGTGTCGAAATGCTGCCGCAGGCTGGAGCGCACCCCGTCGGCGCCGATGACGAGGTCGGCGTTCAGGGTCTCGGTGCGGTCGCCGTCGATGCTGCGCACCGTCAGGCTGACGCCGTCCCCGGTCTCGCCCAGGCCCGAGATCTCGCGCCCGACGCAGAGGCGGATGCCGGGGCGCCCACGCACGGCATCGAGCAAGATCGTCTGCAGGTCGGCGCGATGCAGGACGTAGTAGGGTGCGCCGTGACGCTCGCGGATACTCGCGCCGAGGCGGATGCCGCCGACGACGCGGCCGGTGGTCAGCGCGCGCACGGTGACGCCCGGCGGCTCGTCACTCGCCCGGCGCAGGGCCGCGCCGAGCCCGAGACCGATCAGCACCGCGCTGGCGTTCGGCGAGAGCTGGAGGCCGGCGCCGACCTCGGAGAACCCGGTGCGACGCTCGATCAGCGTGACGGCATGGCCGGCCGCGGCGAGCGACAGCGCGGCGGTGAGCCCGCCGATCCCGGCGCCGACGATGACGATGGAGAGCGCCGCCACGGACGGCCCGGTCCGGTCAGGCCGCCTTGGACGTCTTTTCCGGCGTCTCGTCGTGCCACACGCACCCGGCCGGCTCCGCCGTTCCCGGCTTCAGCTTCGGGTCGTAGCGGAACAGGGTCGAGCAGTACTGGCAGATGATCTCGGTCTCGCTGCCCATGTCGAGGAAGACGTGCGGATGATCGAAGGGCGGCAGCGCCCCGATGCACATAAATTCCTTCGAGCCCACCGCGATCACGGTCACGCCGGCCTGATTGTGGAAGTGGGGAACCGCCTTGTCAGCCATTGCACGTCCCTGAAACGGAGGCCGTGGTCTAGCGCGTTCGGGGCCGCACGCCTAGGGTCCCGCTTCGACCTGCCGACGGTCTGAACGACCCGCGCCTGCGAGGCGGCGGCCATTCGCGGGAGGCGCGGGCCCGATGCGGTATTCTCTTGTTCGCGTTGCCGAAGCGTCCGATCGGCAGGTCTACCATGCCATTCGCCGCTCCTCGTTGTGGGAGGAAAGGGGACGGGTTGGTTATGACGATGCCCGGCCTGAGGAGCTTTTTCCGAATCACCACGCTCTGCTCTTGATGCGGGATGAGGCGGGCATCGGCACCACGCGCCTCGACGACCTCGGGAACGGGACAGGGATCGTCAGGCTCGTGGCCATCACGGCCCCCCTTCGCAGGAACGGGCATGGCTGCGTGCTCGACGCGATGGTGGAGGATTACGCGAGAGCGCTTGGCCTCGGCAGGCTGTTCGTCAGCGCGGCGTCGGATGCCGAAGGGTTCTATTCGTCGACGGGATGGATACGACTGACGAGGGATGCGCCGGTCCTCCTCGGACAAGCCGAGGGCTTTGTGCCGATGACGAAACGCATCGTTCGACAAGGTACGCTGATTTGATGTGACTCCCGATTGGCCGCCCCGCTAGCTCGGTCCGGAACGAACCAAGGTGCGGTCGGGCCAATCAAACAGCGCCAAAGGCATTCATGCTCGGGCGCGCTCGGGTTGGCGCCGGCCCTGGGGCGGCGTAAGACGAGGGCATCCGCCTCGAACGTCCCTCGCTAAGCGCCCGATCCCCATGAGCCGTGAAGAGCAAGCCGTCGCCGAAGGCGGGCGCCGCGCCCCGGAGCCGCCGATCCACGGGCCGGAGGGGTTCGAGGGGATGCGCCGCGCCGGCCGCCTGACCGCGGAGGCGCTCGATCTCCTGGTCGAGGCCGCCCAGCCCGGCGTGACCACGGAGCATCTCGACCGGCTCGCCTTCGAGTTCGGCATGGATCACGGCGCCTATCCGGCCTCGCTGTTCTACCGCGGCTACCGCAAGTCGATCTGCACCTCGATCAACCACGTCGTCTGCCACGGCATCCCCAACGACAAGCCCCTGCGCGAGGGCGACATCGTCAACCTCGATTGCTGCCTGATCCTCGACGGCTGGCACGGGGATTCGAGCCGCATGGCCTATATCGGCGAGGTGCCGCGCAAGGCGCAGCGCCTGTGCGAGATCACCTACGAGGCGCTGATGCGCGGCATCCGCGCGGTGAAGCCGGGCGGCTCCACCAACGACATCGGCCGCGCAATCCAGACCTACGCCGAGGCCGAGCGCTGCGCGGTGGTGCGTGATTTCTGCGGTCACGGTCTGGGCCGCGTCTATCACGACGCGCCGACCATCCTGCACTACGTCGAGGCGAGCTACGACGTGCCGCTCAAGGCCGGGCAATTCTTCACCATCGAGCCGATGATCAATCTCGGGCGCCCGGCGGTGAAGGTGCTCTCCGACGGCTGGACCGCCGTGACCCGCGACCGCTCCCTCTCGGCGCAGTTCGAGCATACGGTGGCGGTGACGGAAGACGGCTACGAGATCTTTACCCTCTCGCCCAAGGGCCTCGACCAGCCCAAGCCGCACGGTCTCGATCCGCACGGCGCGCAGGCCGACTGACGGCCCGCCGGGAGATGGCCCGCCGGACGGCCGAACCGCCTGCTCTACCGGGCTTTGCCGAGGCGGCCGCTCCCGCGCCCGCCGAGGAGGCGCCGCACTATCACGGCCACCGCGAGCGCCTGCGCGCCCGCTTCGCGCAAGTCGGTGCCGAGGCGTTGGCCGATTACGAACTGCTCGAACTCACCTTGTTCCGCTCGATTCCGCGGCGGGACGTGAAGCCGCTCGCCAAGGCTCTGATCCACCGGTTCGGCTCGTTCGCCGAGGTCGTCAGCGCCGAGCCTGCCCGGCTCTTGGAGGTGGAGGGTGTCAGCGCCGGCGTCGCCGCCGACCTGAAACTCATCGAGGCCGCCGGCCGGCGGCTGGCCCGTGGCGCCATCGCCGCCCGCCCGCTGCTCTCTTCGTGGAGCGCCCTCATCGAGTATCTTCGCTCCACCATGGCCTTTTCAGGCCGCGAAGAGTTCCGGGTGCTGTTCCTCGACCGGCGCAACCACCTCCTCGCCGACGAGGTGCAGGGCCGCGGCACCGTGGATCATACGCCGGTCTACCCCCGCGAGGTGGCGCGCCGGGCGCTCGAACTCGCCTCCACCGCGATCATCCTCGCCCACAACCATCCGTCCGGCGATCCGACGCCCTCGAAGGCCGACATCCGCATGACGCGGGAGATCGTCTCGGCACTCGGTCCCCTCGGTATCGTGGTGCACGACCACGTCATCCTTGGCCGTGACGGTCATGCGAGCCTCAAAGCGCTCAAGCTGATCTGAGGCGTCCGAGGGCTCGGGTGTGCCCGTAGAAATTTCCCTGACGGGTTGCACAAACCTTCAGCGGAGCGTCGCTTCCAGGGATAGGCTTGCGCGGGTCGTCCGCTACATCGATCAGAGGGTCGCCCCGTGTCGCTCGCATCGACGAGGGCGCAAGGCGATCTCCTGCCCGCGGCGCCTCGTGCCGCGGCAGCCGGGGAAGAGACAGTTTCAGGGCTGGCAGGCGACCCGCCGCGTGGCCTGCCTCTTGCTCCGGCAGGACGAGACATCAAGGGGAATCGCGCGGATGGCGCACACGGCGTTCGATGAGATGAACGGGGGCGGGGCAGGCCAGCTGGAGCCGGCGGCCGTGCGCGAGGCCTACGACATCCTCAAGGCCTGGCTCGACAAGACGCCGCCGGAGCATTTCAACACCCGCCGCAGCCAGGCCGAGATGCTGTTCCGACGCATCGGCATCACCTTCGCGGTCTACGGCGCCAACGAATCGACCGAGCGGCTGATCCCGTTCGACATCATCCCGCGGGTGCTGACGAAGCCCGAGTGGGACTTCCTGGAGCGCGGCCTCAAGCAGCGGGTGACGGCGCTGAACGCCTTCATCAACGACATTTACGGCGCCGAGGAATGCATCAAGGCCGGGATCATCCCGCCCGACCTCGTCTACCGCAACCCGCATTACCGCATGGAGATGCGTGCCTTCGACGTGCCGCACGACCTCTACGTCCACATCGCCGGCATCGACATCGTGCGGACCGGCGAGAACGACTTCTTCGTGCTGGAAGACAACGCCCGCACGCCGTCCGGCGTCTCCTACATGCTGGAGAACCGCGAGGTGATGATGCGGCTCTTCCCCGAGCTGTTCTCGCGTCACCGCGTCGCCCCGGTCGAGAACTATCCCGACGCCCTGCTCGCGACCCTGCGCAGCTTGGCTCCGGCTTCCGCGACGCGCGACCCGACGGTCGTGCTGCTGACACCCGGCCGCTACAACTCGGCTTTCTACGAGCACTCGTTCCTGGCCGACAAACTCGGCGTCGAGCTGGTGGAGGCGGGCGACCTCTTCACGAAGGACGAGGTCGTCTACATGCGCACGACCGAGGGGCCACGGCGCGTCGACGTGATCTACCGCCGCCTCGACGACGATTTCCTCGATCCGCTGGTGTTCCGGCCGGATTCGGTGCTCGGCGTGCCGGGGCTGATGAACGCGTACGAGCGGGGCAATGTCACGCTGTCGAACGCGGTCGGCACCGGCATCTCGGACGACAAGGCCGTCTACAGCTACATGCCGGAAATCGTGAAATTCTTCACCGGCGAAGACCCGATCCTGCACAACGTGCCGACCCATCGCTGCCGGGAGAAGGACGCCTTCTCCTACGTCATGGACAACTTGAAGGACCTCGTGGTGAAGGAGGTCAACGGCTCGGGCGGCTACGGCATGCTGGTGGGCCCGCACGCGACGCGGCGCGAGATCGACGAGTTCGCCAAGAAGCTGCGGCACGCGCCCGACAACTTCATCGCTCAGCCAACGCTCTCGCTCTCCACTTGCCCGACCTTCGTCGCCTCCGGCGTCGCCCCGCGCCACGTCGATCTGCGCCCCTTCGTGCTGGCCGGCGCCGACGAGATCCGCATCGTGCCCGGTGGCCTGACGCGGGTTGCGCTGAAAGAGGGCTCGCTCGTTGTCAATTCGAGCCAGGGTGGCGGCACCAAGGATACCTGGGTGCTCGATGCCTGAGCGCTTCGCCCGATTCTTAAACAATCTTCAGGCGGGCCGGGCAGCGTCGGTGATGAAACACCGCGCATCTGCCGTCCCGGTCGCCAACGCGCCCGCGAGCTGACGCCATGCTGTCCCGGACTGCCGACAACCTCTACTGGCTCTCGCGCTACGCCGAGCGAGCGGATTTTCTGGCCCGCATCCTCGACGCGGCCCTGCGGCTCGCCGCCCTGCCGTCGAGCTACGGCGGGCGCACCTCGAACGAGTGGGCCTCCGCCCTGTCCTCGGCGGGCGATCCCGAGCTGTTCAAGACCCTCTACGATTCGGTCAACGAACACACGGTCTGCAACTTCCTCGCCTTCTCGCCCCACAACCCGTCCTCGATCCGCTCCTGCATCGCCACGGCGCGGGAGAACGCCCGCTCGATCCGCACGGCGCTCACCACCGAGATGTGGGACACGATCAACGGCGCCTATCTCGAACTGCGTTCCTACGAGGGGCGCGACCTCTCGCGCGACGAGTTCACGCAATTCCTCGACTGGGTGAAGCGGGTCTCGCTGACCTTCGACGGCTCGGCCTACCGGACGATGCTGCGCAACGACGCCTACTGGTTCACCCGTACCGGCACGGCGATCGAGCGGGCGGACAACACCGCGCGTATCCTCGACGTGAAGTACCAGATCCTGCTGCCGGCCTCGGAGCGGGTCGGCGGCTCGCTCGACTACTTCCAGTGGACGACGATCCTGCGCGAGGTCTCGGCCTTCAACGCCTATCACTGGGTCTACCGCGAGAGCATCAAGCCGGTGCTCGTCGCCGACCTGCTGATCCTCAACCCCGAGATGCCGCGTTCGCTCGCGAGCTGCTACCGGATGCTGGTGGAGCACCTCGATCTGATCGCCGACGCCTACGGTCGCCGCGGCGAGAGCCAGCGTCTGGCGAGCAACCTGCGGGCCAAGCTCCGCAGCGCCGACATCGAGCGCATCTTCGCCTCCGGCCTGCACGAGTTCATCCAGGGCTTCATCGTCGAGAACAACAGTCTCGGCGCGGCCATCAGCGATCAATATCTGGTGTGAGGGAAACCGGCTGATACGGCGTCCGCTTCGATCAAGCGGGCGCCGTATCAGCAAATGCGCAGTGCTCGCGCGAGGTCCAAATCCGCCCTCCCGAAGGCATCGAACGGATTTGGGAGAGCACTCGAAAGCTGGCCTAAGGCCATCGCGTGGCGCCTCGGCATGAGGAACGGCAAGCCTCACAAAATCATCCCGGCGAACGGGGTTCGAGGCTGCCGCCGATGCACGGGCGATTCGGCTATCCACGCCCCGTAATCGCGCGATGATGCGTGACACCCGTTTCCATGCATGCAGGGCTGAATATGCCGGCCGACATTGCTGCGCTGCACATCGGGTTTGTCGAGTAAAACACCTCTCGACGCATCGATTTGGAAAAAATGTGTCGGTTCATCGCAAGTCCGGCGCCGATACTCCATCAAAATTGTCGCAGGTCGTAGCCTGAGCGGGTGCTCGGCACGGCCCCGAAGAATGAAAATAATCGATCGCGCATTTTGGGGAGATGATCGCCAGCCGTCCTCCGGCTGAAACCGATCCCGTTCGACCGCTGCGGCGCGTGGTGAGCGGGCGGCGCATACGCGCAGCAAATCTTCTGTCCCCATCTCGTCCTGCTCGGCCGGCCCTTTGGAGATCCGTTCACGATGCTGTCGATGCATGTTGATGCCGAGACGGACTGGAAGGCCTCGGACTGTACCGTCACCGAGCCTTCGACGATCCGGCGTGCGATCTCCGCGGCTTCGATCGGGAACGTCGCCGAATGGTATGATTTCGGCGTCTATGCGTTCTTCGAGCCGACGATTCAGAAGGTGTTCTTCTCGAATCTCTCCCACACGATGGGGGAGATCGCGACCTTCGGGCTGTTTGCCGTCGCCTTCCTGATCCGGCCGCTCGGCGGCATGTTCTTCGGCCCTCTGGCCGACCGGATCGGCCGCAACAAGGTTCTCGCGGCCACGATGATCCTGATGGCCGTCGGCACCTTCGCGATCGGCTGTATTCCCAGTCAGGACAGCATCGGCATTGCCGCACCCCTTCTCCTGCTGGTCGCCCGCCTGGTCCAGGGCTTCTCCACCGGTGGTGAGTATGGCAGCGCCATGACCTTCATCGCCGAGTACGCCCCCGACCGGCGGCGCGGCTATCTCGGCAGTTGGCTGGAGTTCGGCACCTTCACCGGATACCTGCTCGGCGCGATCGTCGTGACCGTGGCGGGTCTCGCCCTGACCGAGCAGCAATTGCTCGACTGGGGCTGGCGTCTACCCTTCTTCCTGGCCCTGCCGCTCGGCCTCGTCGGCGTCTACCTGCGTTCGCAACTCGCCGAGACGCCCGCTTTCGCCGCGCTCGAGCAGGAGACGGAGGATCGCGAGAAGCGCCTGCGCGCGGGACAGACCGCGAAGGATATCCTGGCCCTCTGGCCCTACGTCCTCGTCTGCATGGGGTTGGCGCTCGCCTGGAACGTGCCGAACTACATGCTGACCTCCTACATGCCGACCTACGTCACGCAGACCCTGCCGATGATGCAGCATGCGGGCGGCATCTCGCCCACCGAGTCTCAGGTTCTGCAGATCGCGGTGATGGTGCTCGCGCTCCTGTCGATCCCGTTCATCGGCCGCCTGTCCGACCGGTTCGGACGGAAACCCTTCGCTCTGGCCGGGGCGGTCGGCCTCGTCGTCCTGGCCCTGCCGATGATCCTGCTGATCCGCTCTCAGAGCGAGGCCGCGGTCTTCCTCGGCCTGCTGATCATGGGGATGCTGCTGATCTGCTTCAGCGCCACGATGCCCTCGACCCTGCCGGCCCTCTTCCCCACGAACCTGCGGGCGAGCGGGCTCTCGATCTCCTTCAACGTGTCCGTCTCGCTCTTCGCCGGAACGACGTCGGTCGTCGTCGGATCGCTCGTCGCCTATACTGGCGACCTCAACTGGCCCGCCTATTATCTGATGATCGCGGGCGTGATCGGCGTGGTCTCGATCCTGCTCATCCGCGAACCCAACGGCACCAGCATGTGGGGCTCGCC
Organism: Methylorubrum extorquens; assembly: GCF_024169925.1. Lineage (NCBI taxonomy): Bacteria > Pseudomonadati > Pseudomonadota > Alphaproteobacteria > Hyphomicrobiales > Methylobacteriaceae > Methylorubrum > Methylorubrum extorquens. Next base: position 3,849,503 of record NZ_JALJXF010000001.1, on the reverse strand, counting down.
ACCGGCGGCCGCCAGCGAGCAGGAGGCGCACGACCTCGTCCAGAGCCTCAACGCCGCTTCGACGGGTGGTCCGGGGCCGGTCGCCGCCGCGCATCGCCAGATACTGTGAGCGCAGGGCAGGGAGCCGCCGTCTTCGGACCGGTTCCTTCCAAAGCGTGGTGAACGGGGAAGACGCCCGCGAATCCGCGCGCCGGGGAGGAGCGCACCGGACGAGCGGCTGGGAAATTCCGCTCTGCCAACGCTTTGAGCAGGGCCGCCGATTTCCAAACCGGGTTGCGTGTCCTAGCTTGCCGGGACTCATCCCGGCAGGATCAAGGCATGCGCATCCGGATCGTCCACGATACGGTCTATACCTACCAGCAGCCCGCGCGGGGCCTGATTCAGATCCTGCGGCTCACGCCCCGCGACCATGACGGTCAGCACGTGCGCGAGTGGCGGATCGAGCCCTCCGTCAACGGACGGCTCACCGCCCGCGAGGACGGGTTCGGTAATCTCGTCCACTGGTTCACCGCCGACGATCCCACCGACACGCTCACCGTGCGGGTGACCGGCGAGATCGAGACCTTCGAGACGAGCGGTGTCGTGCGCGGCGCGGTGGAGCGCCTGCCTGACCTGTTCTACCTGCGCGACACCCCGCTCACCGAGGCAAGCCCGGAACTCAAGGCCTTCGCGGAGAAGGTTGCGGGCAGGGGGGAGCGTGATGCGCTGCCGTTGCTGCACCGCTTGCTCGCCGCCGTTCACGACACCGTGACCTTCGAGCCGGGCCCGACCAGCGCCAGCACCACCGCCGCCCAATCCTTCGAGGGGGGGAAGGGCGTGTGCCAGGATCTCACCCACATCTTCCTCGCCGCCGCCCGGCACCTGGAGATCCCGTCGCGCTACGTCTCCGGCTATTTCCGCCGCGACGACGGCGCCGACGACCAAGAGGCGGGGCATGCCTGGGCGGAATCATTGGTGCCGGGTCTCGGCTGGATCGGGTTCGACCCGGCCAACGGCATCTCGGCGACCGAGGCGCATGTGCGCGTCGCCGTCGGCCTCGACTATCTCGGCGCCGCGCCGATCCGCGGCAGCCGCGTCGGCGGAGGCACCGAAACCCTCGACGTGGCCTTGCGAGTCGAGCAGGTGCAATCCCAATCGCAGTCTCAAGGCCGTGGTCAGCAGAGCCAGAGTCAAAGCCAGAGCTTGGGCCAAGGCTGAGCCGGGCCGGGCCTTGGAGCCCGGCTTTTAACAAAAGGTGTCTTGCCGGGTCGGCTCGGAGCATGCGATGCGGGCCGCCCGAACCTGCCCGGCGCACGGGCCCCTGCCTGAGGCGGCGACCGCCATGACCTACTGCGTCGGAGTGCTCGTCGAGGACGGGCTGGTGATGATCGCCGACACCCGCACCAATGCGGGGCTCGACAACATCTCGACCTTCCGCAAGCTGCACATGTTCAACACGCCCAATGAGCGCGTGATGATGCTGGCCTCCGCCGGCAACCTCTCCATGACGCAGTCGGTGCTCAGCATGCTTCGCGAGGGCGTGGACGACATCGAGGGCGAGACGCCGCCGAAGCTCGAAGACGCGGCCACGATGTTCAAGGCGGCTCAGCTCGTCGGCCGGGCGATTCGCCGGGTGCGCGAGATCGAGTCGGCCGGGTTCGAGGCGGCCAACCTGCGCATGGAGGTCTCGTTCCTGTTCGGCGGCCAGATCGGCACCGAGCCGATGCGGCTGTTCATGATCTACTCGGCCGGCAACTTCATCGAGTGCAGCCGCGAGGCGCCCTTCCTTCAGATCGGCGAGCACAAATACGGCAAGCCGATCCTCGACCGGGCCGTCACCTTCGAGACCGACCTCTACGACGCGCTGAAGGTGGGCCTCGTCTCGATGGATTCCACCATGCGCTCGAATCTCGGCGTCGGACTGCCGATCGACATCGCCGTGCAGCGCCGCGGCGCCCTCGACCTCGAAGTGAGCCATCGCATCGAGGCCGGCGAGAGCTACTTCCACGATCTGCGCGAGCGCTGGTCGGCGGCGCTCCGCGCGGCTCACCGCGCAATTCCGCGCCCACCCTACGGGCCGCAGCGGTAGCCGCTGCCATCACTCGCGAGCGAAGCAGTCCAGGGGGCGTCCTGTCCGGAAGGGGCGCGCATCGGATCGCTCCCGCCCCGTCTCGCGATGACGGCGGCGGCATCACGCCGATCGACTCAGCACCTCTTCGACGAACGCCGGCACCGTCTCGCTCGCGCGCCCGAGCCGGGTCGCCTCGAACAGACCGGCATTGTCGGCGGCCTCGAGCGTGAGGGCGAGCGTCGGGATGCCGAAAGCGCGGGCCTGCGCGACGTAGCCCGCCGCCGGGTAGACCGCGCCGGAGGTGCCGATCGCCACGAACAGGTCGGCCTCGGCGAGCGCCTCGTCGATCGCTTCGAGGTGGTGGGGCATCTCGCCGAACCACACCACGTCGGGCCGCATGTCGCCGCTATGGCCGCAATGCGGGCAGGGGGTCTCGACGGTGAGATCCTCGTGCCAGACGGTGTCCGTTGCGCAGGAGGTGCAGCGGGCCTTCAGCAGCTCACCGTGCATGTGCACCACGTGGCGCGAGCCGGCCCGCTCGTGCAGATCGTCGATGTTCTGCGTGCACAGGAACAGCCGGCCGCCGCGCTCCGCCAAGCCCGCTTCCAGCCGGGCCAGCGCCATGTGGGCAGGGTTCGAGGCGGCAGCGCGGGCGTCGCGGCGGCGATGGTTGTAGAAGTCGTGGACCAGCACCGGATCGGCGGCGAAGCCTTCCGGCGTCGCGAGGCGCATCGGATCGAACCGGGCCCACGCGCCGTCCGTGTCGCGGAACGTGCCGAGTCCGCTTTCGGCGGAGATCCCGGCACCCGTCAGAACGAAGATGTTGGACATCGCGCGGCTCAAGCGTCCGGCAGGCGGGTGGCGAGCACCTTGTCGATGCGCCGCCCGTCCATGTCGACGACCTCGATCCGCCAGCCCTGGGTCTCGATCGCATCGCCCTCCGTCGGGATGCGTCCGAGCTGGACGATGAAGAAGCCCGCGAGCGTGGAAAAGTCGTCCGAGCGCGGGCGCTCCGGAAAGCCGAGGCGATCGAACGCATCGGTCGCCGATATCATGCCGTCGATGAGCAGCGAGCCGTCCTCGCGCTCGACCACCATCCGCTCCTCGCCGGGCTCGGGGATCTCGCCGGCCATCGCCTCCAGCAGGTCGGTCTGGGTGACGATGCCCTCCAGGCTTCCGTACTCGTCGACGACGATCGCCATGCGCACCGGCTTGGTCTGGAACATCTCCAGCACCTTGAGGATCGCCAACCCCTCGTGGACGACGATGGGTTCGCGGGTCGCCCCCTTCACGTCGAGCGGCTTGCCGTCGAGGAACTGGTCGAGCAGATCCTGCTTGCGCAGCACGCCGACGACGTCGTCGATCTGCGCCCGGCTCACGACGAGCTGCTCGTGGCGGCAGGTGCGCACCGCCTCGATGATCTCCTCCTGCGAATCGTCGAGATCGACCCAATCCACCTCGTTGCGCGGCGTCATGATCTCGCGGATGCGCCGCTCGCCGATGGCGAGGATGCGCGCCACCGCATCCTCCTGCGCCTCGTGCAGCAGGCCCGCCTCGTGGCTCGCGGTGACGAGCAGGCTGAGTTCCTTCGGCGAGGGGAGGTTTCCTTCACCCTCGCCCGGCCTGAGGCCGAGGAGCCGCAGCACCCCGTTGCCGAGGCTGTTGAGGAGGTGGATCGCCGGGCCGAACACCAACAGGAACAGGGTCAGCGGCCGCACGATCACGAGCGCCGTGCGCTCGCTGCGCTGGAGCGCGAGGCTTTTCGGCGCCAGCTCGCCCAGCACGATGTGCAAGGTGGTGATGACGGCAAAGGCCAAAGCCACGGCCAGCGTGTGCGCGGTGGGGCCGGCGGCGGTCTCCGGCAGCCAGTAGAGCAGCGGTTCGATCAGGTGGGCCAGGGCCGGCTCGCCGACCCAGCCGAGTGCCAGCGAGGAGAGGGTGATGCCGAGCTGCGTCGCGGCGAGATGCGCATCGAGCCGGTCGGTGGCGCGCTGAAGCGCCCTGGCATTGAGCCGACCCTCGTTAACCAGTTCGGCGACCCGGCTGCGCCGCACCGCGACGAGGGAGAATTCCGCCGCGACGAAGAAGCCGTTGGCGAAGACGAGCGCGACGACCGCAATGAGGCCGAGCGCCGAAGACCAGAGACCGTCCGAAATCGTGCCCTCCCGGGGCCAAGCCGCACTGCTGACCGCCCCTGAGGCGGCACCGATGCTTGAGTGTCTCTCACAAAACTCCCGCTGCGCCGTCGCGCCCGGAAAGCAACCGTACGGTGATCGGGAGTGTTGTGAGGCACTCTTAGAGCCGAACCCCGCCATGGGGGAAGAGGTTCGGGCGCATTCTCGCGTGGGCGACCGCGCCTGCGTCATCCGATCGGCGCGCATCGTCATTTTCGTTGAAGCCGGCCGCCACCATCCGGGACGATGCTGTATGGGGAGGGTGTCGCCCCGGCCGCGCCACACTTCGTTTCCATGCATTTCGAAGGGCCGATCCCGGTGCGGGGCCCGGTATTGGCGTTGTCGAGGAATGTGGCCGTGATCAAGCTGCCGAAGCTGTTTCGGCCCAAGCGCCGCGATGCCGCGATGGCCGCCCCCTTCTTCGATCCCGCCTTCTACCGCTCGGCCTATCCCGACGTGGCCGCGGGCGGCGGCGACCCGCTCCGGCACTACCTCGACCATGGCTGGCTGGAGGGCCGCGACCCGTCCGCGGTGTTCTCGACGCTGTTCTACGCCGACCGCCACCTCGCCGACCGGGCGCCGATCAACCCGCTTGTTCACTACGCGGGGCTCTCACCGGCGGAGCGCCTGCGGGTCGCGACGCAGCCGGGTCCGGATTTCTCCGCGCTCCAGGCCGGCGTGGTCGAGCCCTATTTCGATGCGCCGTACTATGCCCGCCTCGCCGGTCTCGAAGGAGGCGAGGATCCGCTCGCCCACTACCTGAGCAAGGGCTGGCGACGCGGACTCGACCCGAACGACGCCTTCTCGGGTGATGCCTACCTGCAGCGCCACGCGCATATGCGGCGCCTCGGCGTCAGCCCGCTCTATCATTTTGCCGCGACGCGGCGGCTTCAGGCCTCGGAGGCCGCCGCCCCGCCCGCGCGGCGCACCAAGCCGCAGGCAGCCGTACTTCCCGTCGATCCGGCCGAGGCCACCGACGCGCAGATCTACGAAACGGTGGCAGCGGCCTTTGACCGGGAGCACTACCTCGACACCAATCCCGACATCCGCCGCTCCGGCGTCGATCCGGTCCGCCATTTCCTCGATTTCGGTGCCCGCGAGGACCGCGACCCGAGCCCCGACTTCTCGGTGCGGTTCTACCGCAAGCATTACCGGCGGGAGATCGGGGCGGGGGTGAACCCGTTCTTCCACTACCTCGCGGTGGGCCGGGGGCGCGGCTTCCGGCCGACGCCGTTCGGCCTCGGCACATGGCCGGCGCAGGTCGCGCCGAGCCCGGCCGAGTGGGAGCAGGCACAGCCCGCCGCCGACCTCGCTTCGGCGCGGGCCGTGCTGATCATGCCCGTCTACAAGGGCTACGACGACACCCTGCGGGCGATCCACGCGGTGCTGAGCGCGCCGCAGGCCACGCCCTTCGCCCTCCTCGTCATCGACGATTGCAGCCCCGATCCGCGCCTGAGCGCGGCGCTCGCCGACCTCGGCGGCCGGGGCCTGTTCGCCCACCTCGTCAACGAGGCGAATCTCGGCTTCGTGCGAACCTGCAACCGCGGCCTGGAACGGGCCGCGGGCAAGGACGTCGTGCTCCTCAATGCCGACGTCGTCGTCTACGGCGACTGGCTCGACCGCCTGCTCTGGCACCTCGACGCCGATCTCCGCGTCGCGACGGTCACGCCGTTTTCCAACAACGCCACGATCTGCAGCTACCCGCGGCCGAACGTCGACAACCAAGCCCGGCTCGAAATCACGCCCGCCGAGATCGACGCCTTCACCCGCGCCTGCAACGCCCGCACGAGTTCGCCGGTGCCGACCGGCGTCGGCTTCTGCATGGCGATGCGCCGGGAGGCGATCACGGCGGTGGGCCTTCTCGATGCCGAGACCTTCGGGCGCGGCTACGGCGAGGAGAACGACTTCTGCATGCGCGCCCTCAAGGCGGGCTTCACCAACGTGCTGGCCCACGACATCTTCGTGTTCCACTCCGGCAGCGTCTCCTTCGGCGCGCTGCTCGCGACCAAGGGCGCGGACATCTTCCGCGCGATCCTGACCAAGCACCCCGACTACCAGCGCCGGGTCCACAACCACATTGAGGTGGATCCCGCTCGCTTTGCCCGGCGCCGCCTCGACCTCTACCGCTTCGCCCGGCGCGCCGCCGCGAGTGCCGGGCGCGGTATCGCCCTGATCGTGACCCACGATTTCGGTGGTGGCGTCGAGACCCATATCGAGGCGCTGAGCCTCCGGCTCGCCGAGGCCGGCCTCGCCGTCGTCTACCTGCGCACCGACGAGCCCGGCGGGTTCAGGCTCGGCCTGCCCGGAGCGGGCGGAATCGATTTTCCCGTCTCGATCCTCGATCCGCTTTCCCTCGACCGGGATGCGGATCTCCTCGCCGAACTCATCGGCTGGCTTGGCCCGGCGATGGTGCATGTCCACTCGCTGGCGGGACTCGATGCGCCCTCGACCCGCGCGGCGATGCGGCTGATCGAGGCGGCGGGCAGCGGCTACGACGTGACGCTGCACGACTACGCCTCGGTCTGCCACCGCAACAACCTCGTGCGGCCCGACGGCGTCTATTGCGGGCTGGCGGAGCCCGCCACCTGCCGCGACTGCATCCGCCTCGACCGCGACGCCGACGGGATCGTCCTGCCCGATCCCGCCGAGCGGCGGCGGGACTGGGCCGGGTTCCTCGACCGCGCCCGGGCGGTGTTCGCCCCCTCGGCCGATCTCGCGGATCGCATCGGCCACGCGCTGCACCTCGACCGCATCGCTTTGCGCCCGCACGAGGAGACGCTGGCCGGCGTGGAACCTAAGGCGCGCCAGCGCCGGGAGGGGCCGTTGCGGGTCGCGGTCATCGGATCGATCGGCGCGCACAAGGGCTACGACGTGGTCCACAATCTCGCCCTCGACGCCCGGCTGCGGCAATTGCCGATCGTGTTCACGATCGTCGGGCACTCTGCCGAGCCGCGCGCCATGGAGGCGGCGGGTGTGCGCGAGACTGGCCTCTACGGCAGCGACGCGGCGGCGCTCGCCGAGATCGCCCGGCTCGATCCGGATCTCGTCCTGCTCCCCTCGATCTGGCCGGAGACCTACTGCTACACGCTCTCGCTCGCGCTGGCGGCGGGGGTGCCGCCGGTGACCTTCGACCTCGGCGCCCAGGCCGAGCGCCTGCGCGAGAGCGGGGCGGGCCATCGCCTCGATCCGGCCTTGGCCGACGACCCGCAGCGGCTAAACGCGGCCCTGCTCGCGCTTCCCATCGACGCGCTCTGGGCCGCCCGCGCGCCGTTCCGGCCGACTGTCTATCCACGGATTCTGGAAGATTACTACGGGCTCGACCCTGCCGCCCTCTCGACCGTTTCGCCCGAGGCGGGGAGGGAAGGGGCGGCTCCGATCGGTCACCGCGACGGGCGATGCCCCGCATGAACCCCCACATGTCATAGACGAGGCTGCGACTCAGCGGCTACAACGGTCAAGCTAGGCGAGTCTCGCGCGGTCTCGCCTCGGCGTTCGTTGCAAGCCAAGGGGAAGCCCATGACCACGCAGAACCTCAATGTGACCGCCCGCGAACGCGACACGCTTCTGGCGGCGTTGCGCTACTATCAATTCTACCGGATGCAGGGACATCCGTTCGATCCTCGCAAGGACGACTTGATCGACACCATCGCCGCCGGCAGCGGCGAGGCCCTCGACGTGACCGAGATCGACGATCTCTGCGCGGGCTTGAACGGCAACCGCCACGCCCTGGCCGGCGTGGCCGCCTGAAGCGCCTCCGCAACGCCCGCCGAGGCCCGATAGAGTCACTCAGGTCAACAGGGCGTTGAGTAGAACGGCCGCTCCGAGGCCGAGCAGGAACGCCGCCGCGAGCAGCGATGTGTCCGCGGTGGTCACCGGGAGGCTGCACCCGCCGAGATGCCGACCAGAAGCGGCCGGCGGGTCACTACGAACTGGCCCGGAACCGGCGCCCCGTCGTCGATCCGGGCACTCACCGGAACCGCGCCACCCGCCTGTGGCAGGCGCTGGGTGAAGGCCTTCGCCGAGCCGGCCGGGCTCGGCACCGCTTCGACGAGGGACGGCGCGAGAAGCGCATAGGCGGCCATCACCGTTCCGGCCGCCGCGATCTTGATCAGGTCCCGCATGATGTCCGCCCCTCCAGACCGGAGCCTTCGGCTCTCGCGTGGGGCGGTTCTACCGCCCCCTGGTTGCCGGCGGATTGCCTCGTACGGTTACCGGATTGCGTCGCGCAGGATCGACGAAACATCGGAAAACGAACGGGCGGCCCGCCAGCCCGAGCGCCACCTTAGGGCCGCCACGCCCCTGCGGATGAGCGCCAGCGCACCCGGCATCGCGCCGGCCGAGGTTCCGGGAGGGGCCCGTCAGGAGGAGGCCGGGGTCTACCCGCCGAACACCGAAGTCAGAACCTCGCCGCCCCGGTTGATCGCGACCTCCCACAGGCCGAGATTGCGCTGCGTCACCCGCTCCAGATCCTTGGTCGAGGTGATCGGCATGCCGTTGATCGCCACGATCACGTCACCCTTGCGGAACCCCGCCCGGCCGGCGAGCGAGCCGTCCTCGACGGTGGTCACCGCCACGCCCTCGTCCGGCAGGTCCGCCTGAAGCTCCTCGCCCACCGCCGGCGAGGTGTTGACGAAGGTTGCGCCTGCGAACGGCGTGCGGGAGCGGACCTTGAGGCTGTCGCGGGGCCGCGTCTCCGGCGCCGGTCCGAGCTTGACGGAAATCGTCTGCCGTTTGGTGCCGCGCAGAATGCCGAAATCGGCCGTGCCGGAAATGCCCTTGAGGGCGTAGCGGTAGCCGAAGGCTTCCGGATCTTCGACGGTCTGTCCGTCGATCGTGAGGATCACGTCGCCGCGCTTGAGGCCGGCTTCCTCGGCCGGACTCTTGGCCTGCATGCTCGCCACCAGCACACCGGTCGGCCGGTCGAGCCCGACGCTCTCGGCGATATCCGGGGTCACGCCCTGCACCCGTGCTCCGAGCCAGGGCCGGCGCACGAGGCTGCCGCCGCTCTTGGCGGTCTCGACCACGGCGCGGACCATGCTCGCGGGGATGGCAAAGCCGATACCGTGGCTGCCGCCGGACTGCGAATAGATCGCTGTGTTGATGCCGACGAGATGCCCCTTCAGGTCCACCAGCGCGCCGCCCGAATTGCCCGGATTGATTGCCGCGTCGGTCTGGATGAAGAACTGGTAGTCCGACGATCCGACCTGGGTGCGGGCGAGCGCCGAGACGATGCCCTGCGTCACGGTTTGTCCCACGCCGAAGGGGTTGCCGATCGCCATCACGAAGTCGCCGACCTCCAAGTGGTCGGAATCACCGATCGGCATCGAGGCGATGTCGGCCGGACCCTTGATCCTGAGCACGGCGAGGTCGGTGCGGGGGTCGCGCAGCACGATCTGCGCCTCGAACTCGCGCTTGTCGGCGAGCGCCACCTTCACCTCGTTCATGTTCTCGATGACGTGGTTGTTGGTGATGACGAGGCCCGAGCCGTCGACGATCACGCCCGAGCCCAGGGAGCGCTGTGCCCGCTCGCCGGGCATGCCGCTGGGGCCGCGGCCCGGGCGGTCCTCGCCGAAGAAGCGGCGCATGAACTCCTCCATGGCGTTGGACCGGGCGGAGCGCTTCTCGACATGGGAGGCATAGACGTTGACCACGGAGGGCGCGGCCCGCTTCACCACGGGTGCGAAGGAGAGCTGGATCTCGCCCTTCGACAGAGGCACCGCCTTGTCCGGGGAGGCCTTCTCCGCGGCGGGCTTTCCGGGGGTGTTCGCCATCTGCGCGCTCGCGGGCGCGGCGGCGAGAAGCACGGATACGAGGCAGGCCGGCAGGAGCGGCGAGGAGGGCATGCGAGGTCTCCGGAGGTCGCTGGAGCGGTGGCGGGCTATGTAGCCCCTGCGACCGCAGCGCGCGAGGGGCTGGTGCAGCGTCCGCGTCATGCATCGTCGGCCGGCATGCGATGCCGACCGCGAGCGTCTTGCTGTCAGGCCCGCCCCAAGCGTCGGCGCCCGCCCCAGGCAAGTCTTGTCCTTGGTCGGCTTCGGCTCTGCTCGGGTTTCGCTGTGGGGTGAGTTTCACCTCCGGACGACCGTGTGGACCGACGAAAAAGGGCAGCCGCCCGATGGCGACTGCCCCGACCTCGTGTCCCGGCCGGTGCTGGCTTTCAGTGCCGGCGGGCGTTGTCGTTCAGGCGGTTGGCGCTGCGGACGATGTCGCTGAAGCAGCTCAGCGAGGCGTCGGCGGCACGCTGCATCTCCGTCACCTGGAGGCGGATCGCCTCCGCCGGGGACTTGGCCCGGGCCAGGGCCTGGAAATGGGCGATGACCGCCTCGCCCTCTCCACGCGCGAAGGCGAACAGCTTCGCGTTGATCTCGGTGAGCGGCGCGAGCGTCGGCGCGAAAGCGAAGTTCGCGCCGATGCGTACGCTTTGCGGCTTCGACCGGGCATCCTCGGACGTCCTGGCTTCGGGATTGGCCTCGGCTAGCGTCGGAAGCAGCGTGGTCCAGGCGTGCGTCTCGGTCACCGCCTCGACGGTTTCGGCCACTTCGGACGCGACGACTTCCGGTTCGGCCGTCACGGCAGGCACTTGATCCGACGCGGCGGTAACCGTCTCCTCGCGTGCCTCGACCGCCTGCGCGACCGGCTGGTCATCCGCGGCGGACTGCGCCTCGACCGGGGCGGACTCGCCGGGCGGTTCGACGGCCTCGGCTGCACCGCTCTCTGCGGAATGCTCGGTGGTGGCCTCCACGGCTTGAGCCTCAACGGGCTGAGCCTCGGCGGTCTCGGTCTCGTCCGTCTTAGGCTCCAGGCTCGCGTCGGCCGGCGTCTCGGCCAACAGGGCGTCGGCGACCTCGGACGGCGTTGCGGTGACGGTCGGCGGCTGGGTAGTGGCGGGCGCTCCGGGTGGGCGTCCCCTGCGGCGGCTCGACGACATGGGCCTTCTCCTCGTTCGAAACCCTCTGCCTCAGCGTGGGTCCGAGCCGAGCCCGGAGCGCTGCGACGGAGCATAGCGTCGGAGCACGGGCGTGCCGAGCCCGCTCGTCGCGGATTCGGCCTCCCATGCTCCCCAGGCGGGCCGGGGCCCGCAGCCGGACCGGATTAGCGGCCAGCGGCGCTCTGAGCGAGGGCACCGTATTCCTTGGCCTGGGCCTGGAACGCGGCGAACTGGGTCTTCAGGAACTCGGACTGGATCTCGAAGGCCTCGCGCGGGTCCTTCGCGCGCACGACGCGCTGCACGTAGTCGAAGGTGCTGTCGGCGTTGGTCTTGGCGTGGTCGAGGCTCTTGAGCACCGCCGCGTTCAGCGTCGACTGGACGGTCGAGGCCGAGTTCCGGAGCTGCTCGGAGGTCTTCACCGCACCGTTCAGCAACGTACCGAAGGCGTTGCGAGCTTGATCGACGCTCTTGTCGGCGAAGTCGCGGAACTCTGCGGGGATCTCGAAGCTCTGGGTGCTCATCTGTCTCTCCTGTCAGACGGACCGGGAGAATTCGGTATCGGGGAGCGTGTAGAGCATCCCCGCAGCTAACCGGCCCGCACCTCATATGTTGCGGTGCAACATGAAAGTCAAGGACAGTTTCGAGCACTTGGACAGCACTGTCCAGCAGGGCGCCACATTGAACTAAGCTTCTGTTAAGAGCTGTGATTCCGCTACACCGCCGCTCGGCAGGCAGACGTACCATTATGCACTATAATGGTGGAAAGTGCCCTTTGCCAAGGGTGTTGCCTATGGAATGGACACCGATAGCTCCGCCGCAGCCTCACTCATATCGCACTGCCGCATCCTGAATTCGTCCCCGATCCGCCGATACAGTGCCAGCAGGGAAAGAGCGTGGGCGGCGAGCGTCAGCGGCGCTTGCCAGTACCGGTCATAGGCCGCCCGGCCGAGACGGGCGGTCAGCGCGTCGCCCTTGAGCGCCTCGAAGGCGCCGGCCAGCGCCGCCACCTCCGGCTCGACGACGAACCCGGTCTCACCGTCCGCAACCTTCTCCGCGGCGCCGGAGCGAAGCGACGCCACGACGGGGATGCCTTGAGCCAGTGCCTCGTAAACGGTGAGCGGCCCGGTCTCGACCCAGCGCGAGGGCGCGCAGAGTGCACGCGCTCGGCGGCGCAGGATCGCCTCGACGGCCTCCGGGCTTCTCCAGCCAAGCACCTCGGCGCCCTCCGCCCGCAGACGCGCTTCGAGCGGACCGGCCCCGATGAAGAGCGCGGGCAGTCCGGCCCGTCGCGCGGCCTCGGCGACGAGATCCGCGCCCTTCTCCGGAGTCAGGCGCCCGACATAGACGATCGCATCGCCCGAAGCCGGCATGGCCGGCGCGCGCTTCTCCACCCGCACCGGGTTGTCGATGCGGTGATGGCGCAGGCGCAGGCTCCCGGACCGACCCGCCACCCGCGCACGGCTGCCGTCGCAGACATGGACGACGTCGAGATCGGCTCCTCGCGCCGCGACCCGCAGCGCGGCAGCGCGGCCGACCCGCACCAGCTTGTGCAGCCGGCTCTTCGGATCGCAGGCGGCTGCCAGGCAGGCGCCGGACAGCGGGACGAGTGCGCAGGGCTCGGCCCGATCGAAACGGTAATCGACACCGTTCGGACAGGTGAGGGCATAGTCGTGCAGCGTCAGCACCAGGGGAACGCCGCGGCCGAGCAGCACCGGCAGCACGGCGGGCGAGAGCGCGCGGGTCCACTGATGCAGGTGAAGACAGTCGGGCGCCACCGGCAGGCTGTCGAGCGCGCTCGCGAGCCGCGCGGCGGCCTCGCCGTTCCAGATCCCCGACGTTGCGCCACGCCATGCCGGCAGCGACCACACGTCCGGCAGGCCGAGGTCGATGCGGTGCAGGCGCGGATGGTCGAGCAGCGGATCGACGGGGCCGGTGATGGCCTGAATGTAGGTCACCGCCGCGCCAGCCTCGGTCAGGGCGCGGGCGGATTCCACCGCGACCTTCTCGGCGCCCCCGCTGGCGGCGGCGAATTCAGCGAGAATCACGACATGCATGGAGGCATCCCGGCCAGAGGCGGGTGCGTCATCCCGACAGGTGACCCAATTCTCGGACAAGAACGACGCTCCGGAGAAGACGTCGCGACGGCGCGGCGAACGTCCGCTCTCAAGGTTTACGGGAGATCAACTGCCGGCTGGTAAACGTTGGCGAACTGTTCGCAGAGCGTCGAAGGTAAGCCGGTTACCGGCTTCCGGGACGATCTGCGGGAAAGAACCGGGAATCGCCGTGCACGTCGTCCTCGTTCTCGACCATGCCCACATCAATGGCGGCCAAGCCAAGGTCGCACTCGACTCCGCCGTGGGCCTGCGCCGGCGCGGCCACCGGGTCACGGTGTTCGCTGCGGTCGGCCCGGTCGATCCCCGGCTCGCCGAGAGCGGAGCGCGGGTGGTCTGCCTTGGGCAGGACGACATCGCCTCCACCACGAACAAGCTCGCCTTTGCCGCCCAGGCGATCTGGAACGCCCGCGCCACTGCCCGCCTCGCCGCGGAACTGAGGCTGTGCGATCCCCGGGACACGCTGGTGCATGTCCACGCCTTCGCCAAGGCGCTCTCGCCCTCGATCGGCACGGCGATCCGGCGGTCGGGGCTGCCGTGTCTCTACACGATGCACGAGTTCTTCCTCGTCTGCCCAAATGGCGGCTTCTACGAATATCCGGCCGACCGGATCTGCCACCGCACCCCGATGTCGGCGGCCTGCCTCACCACGAATTGCGACGCACGCTCCTACCCGCGCAAGCTCCTTCGGGTGGTGCGCCATCTCGGCCTGGAGCACGTCGCCGGCCTGCCCAACCTGTTCCGCCACGTGGTCACCATCAGCGCGCTCCAAGAGCGGGTGATCGCGTCGCTTCTGCCCCCGCGCACGGTGTTCCACCGGATCGACAACCCGATCTCGGTCGAGCGGCAACCGCCCGGGCACGAGGGACGCGGTGATGTCCTGTTCGTCGGTCGCATCTCGACGGAGAAGGGCGCGCCGGTCTTCGCCGAGGCCGCGCGGCGGGCCGGCATCCGCCCGGTCTTCGTCGGCGACGGGCCGAACGCGGCGGAGCTGAAGGCGCGCTATCCCGAGGCGGTGATGCTGGGCTGGAAGACCGGGCCCGAGGTGCAGGCCCTGATGCGGCGGGCCCGGGCGCTCGTCTTCCCGAGCATCTGGTACGAGGGCCAGCCGCTCACCGTCTACGAGGCGCTCGCCTGCGGCTGCCCGGTCATCGTCTCCGATGCCTGCGCCGGGCGCGAGGCGGTGGAGGACGGCGAGAACGGGTTCTGGTTCCGCTCCGGCGATGCCGGCGCGCTCGCCGCCCACCTGACCCGGCTGTCGGACGACGCGCTGGCCGCCCGCATGGCCGAGCGCGCCTACGAGCGCTACTGGTCGGCGCCGCTCAGCGTCGACGCGCATCTCGACCGGCTGGAGCAGGTCTACGGCTTGGTGATGCGCGAGGTCCGCCCCGCTCTGCACCCGACGGAACGGCCGGGCCTGCGCGGTGCGGCCCCTGCGGGACCGTGACGGTTCGCAGAACGGCACGAAACAGGAAGGCCGCGCTCGCGTTGGTCCGCATCGGAGCCGCATTGCGGCGCATGACGACAGACCCCGAGGTACCCCGTGTCCGACAAGACCCAACCGACCGACGAGACCAAGCCCAAGGGCTTCCAGCAGGACGGCCAGGGCGACAAGTCCATCCCCGAGAACTCGAAGGAGGAGAAGGACGAGCGCCTCGACGAGGCGCTGGAGGAGACCTTTCCGTCGAGCGATCCGGTGTCCGTGAAGATCACGAAGTAAGGGGCCGGGCGGGCGATCCGCCCGCCCTTCCGCCTCAGGCGGCGAGGTCCGGCTCCCGTCGGATCAGTCCGACGGCCTGCGCGGCAGGGCTCGGCCGACCGAATAGGTAGCCCTGTACCTCCCCGCAGCCATCGGCCCGCAGATGGGCGAACTGGGCTTCGGTCTCGACGCCCTCGGCCACGGTGACGATGCCGAGGCTCGCGCCGAGGCCGATCACCGCCCGCACGATCGCGGTCGAGTGCGGATTTTCGCCGAGCCGGCTCACGAAGGAGCGGTCGATCTTGATCTTGTCGAAGGGAAATTTCTGCAGGTAGCTCAGCGAGCAGTAGCCCGTTCCGAAATCGTCCATGGCGATCCGTACGCCGAGATCCCGCAGGGCATGCAGCGTCGCCACGTTGGCTTCGCTCGCGGCCAGCAGCACCGACTCCGTGACCTCCAGTTCGAGGCGGTGCGGTGCGAGCCCGGAGAGGGCGAGCGCCTCACGCACCGTCGCGACGAGGCCCGGATCGCGGAATTGCACCGGCGAGAGGTTCACCGCGACCCGAACCGGATCGGCCCAAAGGCTCGCCTCGGCGCAGGCTTGCCGCAGGACCCAGGCGCCGATCGGGACGATCAGGCCGATGTCCTCTGCGAGCGGCACGAATTCGGATGGCGGGATCGCGCCCTCGACGGGGTGGTGCCAGCGCAGCAGCGCCTCGAACCCGACGATCTCCCGCGAGCGGACGCCGACGACCGGCTGATAGGCGAGCGTGAGATCGCCCCGGGCGAAGGCCTCATGCAGGTCGGCCTCCCGTCGGCGCCGGGACCGGTCCCAACTGTCCATCGCCGCCTCGAAACAATGGGCAACGCTGCCGCCATCCGCCTTTGCCCGGTAGAGGGCGAGGTCGGCGTGGCGCAGCAGGGTATCGGAATCCGTCCCGTGCTCGGGTAGGCACGCAATGCCGACGCTCACGCCGACCTGGCACTCCCGGTCGCCGAGCCTGACCGGGCGTGACAACGCCTCGATAATCCGGCCGGCGACGGCGGACACGGTCGCGGCGTCGGGGTTGCGCAACAGCACCGCGAACTCGTCGCCGCCGAGGCGTGCGACCAGATCCTCCCCGCGCAGGCAGGCCGTGATCCGGTCCGCCACCGTCCGGAGCAGAGCGTCGCCCGCCGGGTGGCCGAGGCTGTCGTTGACGAGCTTGAACTTGTCGAGGTCGAGGCAGAGCAGGGCGGCGCCCGCGCCGGTGCGGGCCTGCTCGGCGATCGCCTCCGCGAGGCGGGTCGTGAACAGCGCCCGGTTCGGCAGGCCCGTCAGCGCATCGTGGTGGGCCATGTGGGTGATGCGCGCCTCGGCGCGGCGCTGCTCGGTGACGTCGATGGCCGCGCCGAGCACGGCCGGGCGGCCCTCGAAGGCGAGGCTGCGCTCGAACAGCGTCACCTCGATCAGCGAGCCATCGGCCCGGCGATGACGGTGCAGGCGGCCGTCGCGGGCGAAACCGCACGATCCGGCTTCCGACAGGTCCGGCAGGCTCCGGGCCAGGAAGGCCTCGCGGCTGTAGCCGTAATGGGCGATGGCCGCCTCGTTCACGGCGACGAAGCGGGACGAGTCCCCATCGACCAGCCACATCGGCAGCGGATTACTCTCGAACAGGAAGCGGAACGAGGCCTCGCGCGCCTTGATGTCCCCGACATCGGTCATGGCGACGGCGACGAGATCGCCGATGGCCTGCGCCTCCACCTTCAGGTGCAGCGTCGTCCCCTCGGTGCGCGGCACGGCGAGCTCGAATGTCGCCCGGTCGGCGCATCCCAGAACACCCGACAGCCGTTGCGTCACACCGAGCCGGACCGGGACGAGATCGCCCAGGCGCTGCCATTGCAGGCCTGCGACCGGCCGCCCGAGTATCTCCGCGGCGCCCTGATTGAGGGCGACGATCTTGAAGTCCGCGACCGCACCATCCGCATCGCGGACCGCGCCGAGCGCCATCAGGCCCTGGCCGGTCGCGCCGAACATCGCCTTCATCAGTTCGGTGCGCACGCCCTCGCTGTCGACGTGGACGAGGAGGAGGGGTGTTCCGCTGCCGTTGGCGAGCGGGACGCCGACGAGATTCCAGGTGGTGACGACGCTGTCGGTGATGCGGTCGCAGCGGGCCCCGGCCGGCTCGCCGGTGCGCAGGGCGGCGACCCCGATCTCCTCGATCGGACGGCGAATCTCGTCGGGCATCTGCACGAGCCTCCGGTCGCGGATCTCGTCCTCGAACCAGTCGCGAAATCCCGGGCCACCCCAGAGGATGCGCTCGGCCCGGCCTTCGCGGGTAGCGACCAGGGCGCAGCGGTCGGCCAGGCGGCCGAGCCGGCCCAGGACGACGGCTTCGTAACCCGGCATCGCCCCGGGCCGGGGCCGGCAACTGCGCCAGTGCTGGACCAGCGCGGCGGCGTGCGCGTCTGATGTCGGGATGGGCAAGCGAAGGCCGTGCTCCGAGAGGATCGAAGCACGGCTAGGCCCTCATTCGTTGAGGGGAAGTATATGAGCCGGCTATTCAGGCCGGATCGAGGGCATGATCCGTCCTCGGCCAGTACAAGACCGGCCAGGGACCGGTTTTGTCTTGACTACTGTTCCAGCAGGCGCCGGGCGATGACCTGGGCCTGGATCTCGGCGGCACCCTCGAAGATCGAGAGGATGCGCGCGTCGCAGAGCACGCGGCTGATCTTGTATTCCAGCGCGAAGCCGTTGCCGCCGTGGATCTGCAGGGCGTTGTCCGCCGCGGCCCAGGCGACGCGGGCGCCGAGCAGCTTGGCCATGCCGGCTTCGAGGTCGCAGCGCTTACCCTCGTCCTTCTCGCGGGCGGAGAAGTAGGTGAGCTGGCGGGCGATGTTGATCTCGACGGCCATCATCGCGAGCTTGTCGGCCACCCGCGGGAACTCGACCAGCGCCTTGCCGAACTGCACCCGCTCCTCGGCGTAGCGCAGGCCGATGTCGAGGGCCGATTGCGCCACGCCGATGGCGCGGGCCGCGGTCTGGATGCGGGCCGATTCGAAGGTCTGCATCAGCTGAGCGAAGCCCTTGCCCTCGATCTCGCCGAGCAGGTTGCCGGCGGGCACCGCAAAGTCTTCGAAGGAGAGTTCGTACTCCTTCATGCCGCGGTAGCCGAGCACCTCGATCTCCCCGCCCGACAGGCCCTGGACCGGGAAGGGCTCCTCGTCCGTGCCGCGGGGCTTCTCGGCGATGAGCATCGAGAGGCCGCGGTGGCCCTTCTCCTCGGGCTTCGTGCGCACGAGCACGGTCATGATGTCGGCGCGCACGGGGTGGGTGATCCAGGTCTTGTTGCCCGAGATCTTCCACTGGTCGCCGTCCTTGACGGCCTTGGTGCGGAGCGAGGCGAGGTCGGAGCCGGTGTTCGGCTCGGTGAAGACGGCGGTGGGCAGGATGTCGCCCGAGGCGATGCCCGGCAGGAAGCGCTGCTTCTGCTCCTCGGTGCCGCCGCACAGGATCAGCTCGGCGGCGATCTCCGAGCGGGTGCCCAGCGAGCCGACGCCGATATAGGCGCGGGACAATTCCTCCGAGACCACGCACATCGCGGCCTTGGGCATGCCCATGCCGCCGTATTCCTCGGGGATGGTGAGGCCGAACACACCGAGTTCGGCCATCTTCTCGATGATCGACATCGGGATGTAGGCGTTCTCGAGGTGCCACTCGTGGGCCTGCTCCACCACCTCGGCCTTGCCGAAGCGGCGCATCTCGGAGCGGATCGCCTCCATGTCCTCGTCGAGGCCCGAGGCACCGATGGTGGCTGCACCCGCGCTGGTGGCCTCGCGGATTCTGGCGACCAGCGCGGCGCGGTTGGCGGGCGTGTTGCCCTCCGCCACCATGGCGTCGATGGCCGGCGTGCGCAGGCCCGCGAGTTCGGCGGCGGTGAAGCCGAGCGCGGTCGGGCGGACCATTTCGCCCTGGCTCATGGGGATGCCGCCGAACATCTGGTCGAGATATTCGCCGACGCCGATCTTCACGAGCAGCGCCTCGGTCTCGCCGAAGCTGCCCTCGCCCTGGAGGCGTTCGGCGTAGTCGGCGAGTTCGCGCACCGCCTCGCCGTAGGTGGCGAGCCAGGACAGGCCGTGGGCGGCGTGCTGCTCGCGCTCCAGCGCGCCCGCATCGAGCTTGCCCTCGGGGCCCGTCACCCGCGCCTTCACGCGGGCGGTCGCCTCGGCGACGAGAGCCCTGGCGCCCACGGCGGCGTCCTTGGCCAGGGCGACGAAATCGGTCGGGTCGTTGGCGGGCTGGACGGCGGGGGAAGCTGCCATGGGGGCCTCTCTATCGATGAAGGCGCTCCGAGCCGAAGCGGATACGGGTTCGGCGTGACCGAGCGCGGTTCTCGGGAAAACGGTCAGATGCTTCCTTTATAGGTCGGATCGCCGGCACAATAGTGGTTTCTCATCGCCGCATCCCCCGTCTTTAGGCTGAATTCATCATACGGTTCACCGTGTTGCGCGCGTCTGAGGTCAGCTGGCCAAGCCGACGCCGGCGGCGGCCACCACCATGCCGGCGATCTGCACCGGGGTCAGCGCCTCGCCGAACATCACGTAGGCGATGGCCGCCGAAACCGGCGGTACGAGGAAGAGCAGCGAGGCGACGCCGGCCACCGCGCCGCGCCGGATCAGCGCCAGCAGCAGGAGGATGCCGCCGACCGAGTTGACGAGGACCGACCACGCCATGCCGAGGCCGAGCGGCAGGCTGAGGGTGAGATGCGTCTCGCCGGCGATCAGTGCGAGCGGGACCGCGAAGGCGGTGCCGCCGATGAATTGCAGGCAGGCGTTGGTGACGAGGTCGGCGCCGGCACCCTTGCGCTTCTGCCACAGCGTGCCGGCGGTCATGGCCAGCATCGCCGCAAGGCACACCGCGAGCGCGTCCGGCGGGATGCCGGCGGCGTCGACCGCTCCGAGCTTCGGCGCGAGCACCAACCCTGCGCCGAGGAAGCCGAGCCCGATGCCGGCCCAGCGCCGCGGCGCGACCCGCTCACCGAGCAGAGGCTGCGAGGCGGCTGCGGTGAGGAGCGGCTGGAGGCTCCCGACCAGCGCCGCGATACCGGCGGGCAGGCCGCGATGCACCGACCAGAACACCCCGGCGACGTAGATGCCCTGCATCAGCACGCCCGCGACCATCCCGTCGCGCCAGCCGGCGGCGCTTCGCGGCCAGCGGGCGCGCAGGACGAAGGCGATCCCGGCCAGGACGAGCGCGACCAGGGCCAACCGCAGGGCGACGAAGGCCAGCGGCTCGGCATAGGGCGCCACGTAGCGCGCGGCGACGAAGCCGCTCGCCCAGATCAACACGAAGGCGGCCGGGATCAGGCTGGAGGATACGCTCGACATGGCGCCGGGCAGGCACCACGCAACCGACCTCAAGGCAACCGGGAAAACCTGAGGGCGGCCATGCTCCCCCCGCACCGGAGCGAACCCGAGATTGACGCGCGGCATCCGATAGCCCGTATGGAGCAGCCCGCCTCGACTCAGCCGAAGAAGCCGTCTCCCCCCTTGAGCCGATTCAAGAAGATCCTCGACGTGACGGGCATCGCCGCGCAGCGCTTCGTCGCCCATGACGGCTGGGCGATCGCCAGCCACATCGCGCTGTCGATGCTGACCTCGCTGTTCCCGTTCCTGATCCTGCTCGCGGCACTCGCCGGCCTGATCGGCACCAAGTCGCTGGCCGACGAGGCCGGCACGCTGATCTTCGACGCGGTGCCGCGGGAGGTCGCCAAACCCATCGTCGGCGAGGTGCACCGCTTGCTCACCGAGCAGCGCGGCGGGGTGCTGACAATCGGGGCCGTGCTTGCGCTCTACTTCTCGTCGTCGGGCGTGGAATCCCTGCGGGTCGGGCTCAACCGCGCCTACGGCATCCGGGAGATGCGGCCGTGGTGGCTCACCCGGCTCGAATCGATCGGCTACGTCGTCTGCGGCGCCTTCTCGATGCTGGCCTTCGCGCTGCTCGTCGTGCTCGGGCCGCTGATCTGGCGCCAGCTCGTCTTCGTCGCGCCGGGCCTGGAGCCGCTGGCGCTCACCGTCGCCATCGGCCGCATCGGCGTCACCGCCTTCCTGATCGCGCTGGTGCTGGTGATCGCCCACAAGTTCGTCGCGGCCGGGCGGCGGCCGGTGCTGTCGGTGCTGCCGGGCATCGCCGTGACGCTGGGCCTGTGGTTCCTCGCCGGCCTCGGCTTCGGCTTCTACCTCGACCGCTTCTCGAACGCCTACGCCTCGACCTACGGGGGCCTCGCCACGGCGATGATCTTCCTTGTGTTCCTTTACTGGCTCGCGGCGATGTTCCTGTTCGGCGGCGAGGTGAACGGCACCGTCATCGCGGCGCGGCGCCAGCGGCTTCAGGCGCGGATGCGGGCGCGTCAGGCGGAGGCGTCGCGGGTGAGCGCGAATCCGCTGCCGTGATCGATCCCATGAGTTTGCGCTCGCGGGCCAGTTCCGCGAGCCGCTCGATCCGGATGCCGGACGGCGGCAGGTCGATCACGAAGCGCTCGGCCATCTCGCCCAGGACGAAATCGGGGCGGACGGCTTCGAGATAGTGCCAGTCGATCCCCGTCGACCACAGGAAATGCACCTCGCGGAACGTGTCGGCGAAGAGCGCGGTGAGCGTCGCGACCGGACTGTGGGCGGTGTGCTGCGCGTAGGAATCGCCGAAGATGACGAGGCGGCGCGGATCGGCCCCGGGATCGTCGTTGCGGAACACCGCGTGCGCGCCGAGATGGGCGTCGCCGCCGCGGCCTAACGCTTCCATCTCCAGCAGGAGATCGTTGGCGTGGATGCGCCGCGCCGCGCTCGCGATCGCGCTGCTCTCCGCAAGCTCTGACCTGTGGGGCGTGAATTTGAGGCCGAGATCGCCCGCGAAGGGGAGGGCGGTGCGTTCGCGCCGGGCCTCGATGTCGTCGCGCGGGGGCACGCCCATCCGCGCCAGGATCGTGCGGTAGGCCAGCGTGCAGCCTTGATGCGTCCAGTGGGTATCGGTGCGTAGATAGAGCGGCGGGCCGTCAACCGCCGCGCGGAAGGCGCCCGCGAGATCGACCCAGGCGCGGGCGCCCGGCGAGGCGGTGAGCCAGCGGGCGAGCCGGAGCGCCGGGGCGCGGGCCGGATCGAAGGCGAGACCTTCGGCCCGGTCGGGATAGACGGTGAGCTTTTCCGGGGCGAGAGCGTGGACGTAGGTCGCGCCGAGCCGGGCGCAGCGCCGCGCGCGGGTCTCGATGATCCGCCGCCAGCGCCACAGCGTCCCCCGCGCGACGCCCGGCCGGCCATACTGCGCCAGCACCCGGTTGTTGCCGCGGATCAGGAACAGCCAGCCGTCCCGGCCCTCGTACACATCGGCGGCCGGGTCGGGGGCGGAGATCATGCGCCGGTTCTAGCGGCTGGCCGGACTGCCGGCCAGAAAAACCCTCCCCCCGCGGAGGGGAGAGGGGGCTTCAGTTCGGATCTATCCGCCGAACAGCCGCTTGATGCCGGCGAGCAAGCCGCCGCTGCTGGCGGGCTCTTGCGCCGTCGTCGCGGATGGGGCCGGGGCGGCGGCCTGCGCCGAGGCCACGACCGTCTGGACGAGGCCGAGGGCGGCCGTGTCGGTGGTCTCACGGTCGATCAGGATCAGGCTGCCGGTATCGCGGTTCTCGACATAGGGATCGACGGCGATCTGACGGTCGAGGGTCAGGGTCACGTCGCCGATGTCGTTGACCGCGAGTTTCTCGGCAGGTCCCGCCTGTCCGGTCTCTGGGTCGATCCGGCGGTGCACCGCCTTCACCACGGCGTTGACGGTCTGCGTGCCGACCTTGGCCCACAGGCTGGCGCCGGGGACGAGATCGGATTCGGCGGCCCAGAACAGACGCACGTCGAGGCTGTCGGTCAGCGTCAGCGGCGCGTCCGAGGTCGCAATCACCGCGCCGCGGGAGGCATCGACTTCGTCGGCCAGCACGAGCGTCACCGACTGGCCCTCGCTCGCCCGCTCCAGATCACCGTCGGCGGTGAAGATGCGGGCGATCGTCGAGGTCTTGCCGGAGGGCGCGACAGTGACGGCGTCACCCGGCGCGACGGAGCCCGAGGCGATCAGCCCCGAGAAGCCGCGGAAATCCGAGTTCGGGCGGTTCACCCACTGCACCGGCATACGGAAGGCGGCGGCGCGCTCCTCCGACTTCACCGGCACCTCTTCGAGGTAGCGCAGCAGCGGAACGCCCGCGTACCACGTCGCGGCGGTGCCCGGCAGCACGACGTTGTCGCCGTTCTTGGCCGAGAGCGGGATCGCTCGCACCTCGGTGAAGTTCAGCGGCGCGGCGAATGCCTGGAAGCCGGAGACGATCGCGTCGAACTTGTCCTGCGACCAGCCGACGAGATCCATCTTGTTGATGGCGAGCGCCACCCGGTGAATGCCGAGCAGGGAGACGAGGAGCGCGTGGCGCCGGGTCTGGCGGGTCAGCCCGTGGCGGGCGTCCACCAGGATCACGGCGACGTCGGCGGTCGAGGCGCCGGTCGCCATGTTGCGGGTGTACTGCTCGTGGCCGGGGGTGTCGGCGACGATGAACGAGCGCCGGTCGGTCGAGAAGAAGCGGTAGGCGACATCGATGGTGATGCCCTGCTCGCGCTCGGCCTGAAGGCCGTCGACCAGCAGCGCGAGATCGACCTCGCCCCCTTGCGTGCCGTGCTTGCGCGAATCGCGCTGGAGCGCCGTCACCTGATCGTCGAAGATCTGCTTGGTGTCGTGCAGGAGCCGCCCGATCAGGGTGGACTTGCCGTCATCGACCGAGCCGCAGGTAATGAAGCGCAACACCTCCTTGCTCTGGTGCTGGCGCAGGAAGGTGTCGTAGCCGAACGTTTCCGGAGACTGATGGATGGTCATCAGAAGTAGCCCTCCTGCTTCTTGCGCTCCATGGCGCCGGCGCCATCCTTGTCGATGACCCGGCCCTGGCGTTCCGAGGTGCGGGCGGCCAACGTCTCGCCGATGATCTCCGGCAGGGTCGCGGCCGGGCTCTCGACAGCCCCGGTCAGCGGGTAGCAGCCGAGCGTGCGGAACCGGACCTGCCGCTGTTGCGGAGTCTCGCCCGGCTCGAGCGGAAAGCGGTCGTCATCGATCATGATGAGTTGGCCGTCGCGCTCCACCACCGGCCGCTCGGCGGCGAAGTAGAGCGGGACGATCGGAATGTTTTCCTGCTCGATGTAGAGCCAGATATCGAGCTCGGTCCAGTTCGAGAGCGGGAACACGCGGAAGCTCTCGCCACGCCGCTTCTTGAAATTGTAGAGGTGCCACGGCTCGGCGCGCTGGCGCTTCGGGTCCCAGCGGTGCTGGGCGTTGCGCAAGGACACGATGCGCTCCTTGGCGCGGCTTGCCTCCTCGTCCCGGCGGGCGCCGCCGAAGGCCACGTCGTACTTGTACTTGTCGAGCGCCTGCCGCAGGGCCTGCGTCTTCATCACGTCAGTGTGCACTTCCGAACCGTGGCTGACCGGGCCGATGCCCTTGGCGAGCCCGTCCTGATTGGTGTGCACGATGAGTTCGAGACCGAGTTCCTCGGCGCGCCGATCGCGGAAGGCGATCATCTCGCGGAACTTCCAAGTCGTGTCGATATGCAGCAGCGGGAACGGCAGGCGCCCAGGCGCGAAGGCCTTCAGCGCCAGATGCAACAGGACGGACGAGTCCTTGCCGATCGAGTAGAGCATTACCGGATTCTCGGCCTCGGCGACCGCTTCCCGGAAGATGTGGATGCTCTCGGCCTCCAGACGCTGCAGATGCGTCAGGCGGGTGCGCGCGGGCGCGGCAACGGCGGCGCTCATCAGACCAGTTCCCTTCTGTGTTCGCGTGAGGTCGCAGCGCTGGCCGGCTCTTCGAAGGCGGCAGCCTCCTGTCCGGGCGCTACGTCGCCTTCCGGCCCGTGCAGGTGCAGGCCGCACTCTTTCTTGGATTCCTGCTCCCACCACCAGCGGCCGGCGCGCTCGTCCTCGCCGATCTTGATGGCGCGGGTGCAGGGCGCGCAGCCGATCGAGGGGAAGCCGCGATCGTGCAGCGTGTTGTAGGGAATGAAGTTGTCGCGCACGAAGCGATCGACGTCCCCGCGCGACCAGTCGGCGAGCGGGTTGACCTTGATCAGCCCGCGGCCCTCGTCGGCCTCCGCCAGCGGCGTGTCCGCGCGGTTGGCGGATTGCCCGGCGCGCAGGCCGGTGAACCACGCCGCCGCGCCGTCCAGCGCCCGCCCGAGCGGCTCGACCTTGCGGAACCCGCAGCAGGCCTGCCGCGCGGCGACCGAGTGCCGGAAGCCGTTGATGCCCTCGCGTGCAACGAAATCCTCCTCCGCGATTCGCTCCGGCGCGTAGGCGCGGATGCGGATGCCGTAGGCGGCCTCCGTCTCGGTCCAGACGTCGTAGGTCTCGGGGTAGAGCCGGCCGGTATCGAGGGTGACGATCTCGGTGCGGCCCTTGTTCAAGGCGAGCGCGTGCGTGAGCGCCTGATCCTCGATGCCGAGGCTGGTGGTGAAGACGAGACGGCCCGGGATGCGGTCCTCGACGAGGCGGATGCGCCCCCGGAGGTCCAACCCCGCCATCTGGCTGGCGAGGTCCCCGGCCGCTCGGACGAGAGCAGCGGTCATGTGAGTAAAATCGGATTGCCTGCTTGTCGGAGTTCTGAAATGTTCGCTATAACGAACGCTGTCAAGGCGTCGGGACCCTTGTGGTGCTGTCGCGCACGCAATTCCCCGCTGCGCCGCGAGCGAGCCTGCAACGGTCACCGCGGCGGATCGTTGCCCAGTTAGAAAATAATCTTCTCAACGAGGCGCCCAGTCGGGCCTGTCGCTCAAGTGTCGGGCGACGCCTTCGAGAGACCATCCTCGCCACCCAATCCGGAGAGGCCGCCCTTGGACTCGATCGACCTCAAGATCCTCGCGCTGCTGCAGAAGGACGCCACGCTCTCCATCGCCGCCATCGGCGAGCAGGTCGGGCTGTCGCAGACCCCGTGCTGGAAGCGCATCCAGCGCCTCGAAGCCGACGGCGTGATCGACCGGCGCGTGGCCGTGCTCGACCCTGTGAAGCTCGGGCTCGGCCTCACCGTCTTCGTCTCCATCGAGACCGCCGACCATTCCAAGGACTGGCTGGAGCAATTCGCCGACCGCATCGCGGCGATGCCGGAGGTGCTCGAATTCTACCGCATGGCCGGCGACGTCGATTACATGCTCCGCGTCGTCGTGGCCGATATGGCGGCCTACGACACGTTCTATAAGAACCTGATCGCCACGCTTCCTCTTAAGAACGTGACCTCGCGCTTCGCCATGGAGAAGGTGAAGTCGACGACCGCCCTGCCGTTGCCGGCGCCGCCCCCGCGGGGACGCGCCGAGCCCCGGCTGGCGGTGGTCGGAGAATAAAATTCCTTATTGCGGCGCAGCAACGAACAATCTCTTCTCTCTGCGGGGCGTTCTTTAAAACGGACGTTTCGACGTTGACAGCGGCGCTCCGGCGGACGACATGGCACCCACAATGTCCAGGCAAGCACTTCTCCCCCGCACGGCTCCCTTCGGAGATCAGGAGCGGGCCCATCTCGACGCGGCGCTCGGCGCGGCGACGCCGATCCAGCGTGCGTGGCTGACGGGCTTCCTCGCCGGCCTCGATGCGGCCGCCGGCCAGCCCGCGACCGCAGCCGCCGCCCCGGCCGCGCCCCCGAAGGCGGCCGAGCCGCTGACGATCCTGTTCGCCTCCGAATCGGGCAATTCCGAAAAGCTCGCGAGCGACGTGAGCAAGCTGGCGCGCAAGCAGGGCTTCAAGCCGAAGATCGTGGATTTCGCCGATCTCGATCTGGCCACCCTGCCCAAGGCCGGCAAGCTCATCGCCATCGCCGCAACCTGGGGCGAGGGCGAGCCGCCGGCCCGCGCGGTGCGAGCCTATGGCGAGTTGATGGGCGACGCGGCCCCCCGCCTGGAAGGCGTGCAGTTCGGCGTGCTGGCGCTCGGCGACACGAGCTACGCGGAGTTCTGTGCGATCGGGAAGGCGCTCGACACGCGCTTCGAGGCGCTTGGCGCCAAGCGCGCCTACGACCGCGCGGACCTCGACCTCGACTTCGAGAAGCCGGCCGCCGAGTGGATCAAGGGGACGCTGAAGGCGCTCGCGCCGGCCGAGAGTGCGGCCGACAACGTTGTGGCGGTCGATTTCCGCGCCGGAGCCGAGGACGAGGATGGCGAGGTCAGCCGCGAGCCGGCGGTGGTCGAGGTGATCGACCATGTGAACCTCAACTCCTCGCGCTCCGATAAGGAGACGATCCACCTCGCCCTCGAATTCGAGGATGGGGCGCCGGCCTACGAGCCCGGCGATTCGCTGGAGATCTTCCCGGAGAACGACCCGCAGCTCGTGGACGAGATTTTGCGCGCCACAGGACTCTCCGGTGACGAGGCCTTGCGCAAGGCGCTGCTGGCCGAGCGTGACATCACCACGCTCTCGCCCACCACGGTCGAGCGCTTCGCCAAGGCCACGGGCCATGCCGATGCGCAGAAATTCGTCGAGAGTGGCGAAGTGAAGGCCTGGATCGAGGGGCGGCACCTGATCGACCTGATCGAGCGCTTCCCCGCTGAACTGACGGCCGAGCATCTCAACACCGTGACCCGGCCGCTGCCGCCGCGAGCCTATTCCATCGCCTCCTCGCGTCGGGAAGTCGGCGACGAGGTGCATCTCACCATCGCCGCCGTGCGCTACGAGACCCACGGCCGCGCCCGCTCCGGCGTCGCCTCGGTGCATGTGGCCGACCGCATCAAGAACGGCGCCAAGCTGCGGGTTCGGGTGAAGCCCAACAAGCATTTCCGCCTGCCCTCCGACCCGTCGACCGACATCATCATGGTCGGCCCCGGCACCGGCGTCGCCCCGTTCCGCGCCTTCGTGCAGGAGCGCCGCGCCACGGAAGCCCCCGGCCGCTCCTGGCTGTTTTTCGGCGACCGCCACTTCACCCACGACTTCCTGTACCAGCTCGAATGGCAGGACGCGCTGGAGGACGGCTCGCTGGCCAAGATCGACGTCGCCTTCTCCCGCGATCAGCCGGAGAAGATCTACGTGCAGGATCGGATCGACGCACATGCCGCCGAGGTGGTGGAATGGCTCGACGGCGGCGCCCATTTCTACGTCTGTGGTGACGCCAAGAACATGGCCAAGGACGTGCGCGCCGCCGTGGTGCGCGCCTTCGAGAGCGTGAAGGGCCTCAGCAGCGCCGATGCCGAGGCGCATGTGGCTTCGCTGGAGCGCGCCCGGCGCTACCAGCAGGACGTTTACTGAGACACGACGTTGACTGAGGAAGGACGGCGTTCCTTCCCGATCTGGACTTCATCCTGAGACGCTCGCGCCAGCGCGCTTCGCTGGAAGGCTCCAGGGATCGCCGCGAGAACGGGAGCCCTCCTTCGAGGTCTCCGCTTCGCTCCGTCACCTCAGGACGAGGTGGTGAGCGGGGATGAGCGGCCGAACTCGATCATTGCAGAGATCACCGCCATGGACGACCACAAGCCGATCGAAACCCCTGACGGCCCCGCCGTGGACACGCCCGGCATCGGCGCGCGCCGCTACGAGACGCCGCCGACCGAGCTTCCGATCACGGAGGCCGAGGCCGCACGCGCCGCCGGGCTCGCCCATAACGAGCACCTGAAGATCGCCAGCGGCTATCTCCGCGGCGGGCTCGCCGACGGGCTGCTCAAGCACGCCACCGGCGCGATCTCCGAGGATGACGGCCAGCTCGTCAAGTTCCACGGCATGTACATGCAGGACGACCGGGACATCCGGGCGGAGCGCACCAAGAAAAAGCTCGAAAAAGCCTTCAGCTTCATGATCCGCCTGCGCATCGCGGGCGGCGTCATCACGCCGAAGCAGTGGCTGATCCTCGACAACATCGCCACGACCTATGCCGGCAGCGCCCTGCGGGCGACCACCCGGCAGACGTTCCAGTATCACGGCGTCATCAAGTCGAACCTCAAGCGCACCATGGCGGCGATCGACTCGGCGCTGCTCGACACCATCGCCGCCTGCGGCGACGTCAACCGCAACGTCATGGCCGCGACCAACCCGGCCCAGGCCGGTGCCCACAAGGTCGCGCTCCAGCTCGCCAAGGACATCTCCGACACCCTGCTGCCGAAGACCGGCGCGTGGCGCGAGATCTGGCTAGACGGCGAGCGCGTGGTCGGCGGCGAGGACGCGGCGGAGGTCGAGCCGGTCTACGGCAAGACCTACCTGCCGCGGAAGTTCAAGACCGTGGTCGCGGTGCCGCCCTCCAACGAGGTCGACATCTTCGCCCATGACCTCGGCTTCATCGCCATCCTCGACAAGAAGAACCAGGTCACGGGCTGGAACGTCACCGTCGGCGGCGGCATGGGCATGACCCATGGCGAGACCGACACGTTTCCGCGCACCGCCGACGTGCTGGGCTTCGTGAAGCCCGAGGACGCCCTGAAGGCGGCGGAAGCCGTGATGACGGTCCAGCGTGACTGGGGCAACCGCAAGAACCGCAAGAACGCCCGCCTCAAGTACACGATCGAGCGCTTCGGCCTCGACGCGTTCCGCGAAGAGGTCGGAAAGCGCATCGGCAAGCCGCTCGGCGAGCCGAAGCCCTTCACCTTCGACGGCAACGGCGACCGCTACGGCTGGGTCGAGGGCGACGACGGGCGCCACCACCTCACGCTCTACGTGCCGTCGGGCCGGATCAAGGACATCGACGGCGGGCCGCAATTCCTCTCGGGCCTGCGCCGCATCGCCGAGGTGCACGAGGGCGATTTCCGCCTCACCGGCAACCAGAACGTCATCATCGCCAACGTGCCGGCCGGCAAGCGCGCGGAGATCGACGCGCTCGTCGACGAGTACGGCCTGACCCGGGGAGCGGGAGCCCTGCGCCGCAACTCCATGGCCTGCGTCGCCTTGCCGACCTGCGGTCTGGCGCTGGCCGAGAGCGAACGCTACCTGCCCGACCTCCTGTCGGAGCTGGAGGAAAGCCTCGCCCGGCACGGGTTGCAGGACGAGCCGATCACCATCCGCTCGACCGGCTGCCCCAATGGCTGCGCCCGACCCTTCATCTCGGAGATCGGCCTCGTCGGCCGCGGCCCCGAGCGCTACCACCTCTATCTCGGCGCCGCCTTCGACGGCTCCCGGCTGAGCAAGCTCTACCGCGAGGACGTCACCGCCTCCGAGATCAAGGGCACCCTGGATCCGCTGTTCGCCGCCTATGCCAAGGATCGGCAGCCCGGCGAGCACTTTGGGGATTTCGTGATCCGCGCCGGCTTCGTCGCGAAGACCAGCAACGGTCCGGACTTCCACGAGCGAACGGGGCCGCTGCGGGCCGCCTGACCGGCCACGCGCGCCTCTCGTCTCCGCAATGCCGGTTTTTGATAAGCCGGCAGCCACGGTTCGGGACGATGTTCGACGATCGGGGACGGTCCGGTGCTCCCGCGCCGTCCCCGAGGCGCAGCCTCACCACGAGACCCGGGCCGTCATCAGCGCCTGGAAGGGTTCGCCGACCGCCACCAGCACGTTGCTGGCCCCCGAGGACGGGTAATAGGTCTCGTCGAGGAAGTTCTTGAGATTGAGCTGGAGCGCGGCCGGGAAGCCGTTCACGTGGGTCCGGTAGCTCAGGAAGGCATCGCACACGACGTAGTCGGGCAGGGTGAAAGTGTTGGCCGCATCGCCCGGTCGCTCGCCGACGTAGCGCGAGCCCAGCCCCACTTCGAGGAAGCCGTCGCCGAGTTGCAGCGAGCCTACGGTCGTGGCCGGGGCGACGAGCCCGACCTGATGCGTGACGAACAGCGTTGCGGTCGTCCGCGGCGTGTTGAGCAACTGGTTTCCGGCCAGCAACGGATCCTCGGTGACGATGGCATCGGTGAACCCGTAGCTCCCGATCACCGACCAATCCGGCAGGATCTGCCCGGCCACGTCGAGTTCGAAGCCGCGCGAGCGCGCCTTTCCGGCGGTCGCCGCCGTGCGGATGCCGTTCACGACCTGCGTGACGAGCACGTTGGTCTTTTCGGTGTCGAACACTGCGCCGGTCACGAGCAGGCCGGCCCCCAGCTCCGCCTTGACGCCGACTTCCCAGGCGTCGCCCTCTTCGGGCAGCAGCGCTCCGGTGCGG
Organism: Methylorubrum extorquens; assembly: GCF_024169925.1. NCBI lineage: Bacteria > Pseudomonadati > Pseudomonadota > Alphaproteobacteria > Hyphomicrobiales > Methylobacteriaceae > Methylorubrum > Methylorubrum extorquens. The sequence continues at coordinate 3,818,448 of NZ_JALJXF010000001.1, read as the reverse complement.
TCGAGGTCGGTCACGTTGGGACGGAAGGACTGGGTGTAGCTGCCATAGACCGAGAGGTGAGGGGCGATCCGGTAGACGAGACCCGCCCGCGGCAGCGGCTTGATCCCGTCGATATCCGTCGAGACGATCGCCGGGACTCCCGCAAAGGCGAGCTGATCGTAGAACTGCGCGCTCGCCCCGGCCACGAAGATGAGCTGGTCGGTCAGATGGATCGAGTCCTGAAGGTAGAGGCTGGTGTTGATGAGCCGGTCGCGGTTGTTGCTCGCCGGCAGCGACAGGCGGTTCGAGGCGGCGATCCGGCCGTAGACCGGATCGAAGACATTGAAGTCGCCCTGGTTGGCGCCGCGATAGCTCTCCCGGCGATAATAATCGACGCGCTCGTGCATCGCCCCGACCAGCAGGTCGTGGTGCAGGCCCAGCGCCTCGAACCGGCCGACGAGGTCTACCCGGGCGACCTGGGAGTTGAAGTCGGCGCCGCGGGTCGCGTCGGCCCGGCGGGTGAGGAAGCCGGTGGCCGCGTTGTAGGAGACCGGACGGATCTGGTTGTCGTCGTAGGTGAGGTTGCTGGCGGTGAAGCCGACCTGCATCTTCCAGGCGTCGTTGAAACGGTGCTCGACATCGAGGCTGCCGAGATGGCTCATCGCCTCGACCCGGCTCAGGGCCTCGTCGAAGCGCCGCTCCCGCGGGACCCGCAGGGGACGGCCGGTGCGGGGATCGAAGGTCGTGCCCCGGTCGAACGGGATGTTGTAGTGGGCGAACTCGTAGCCGACCGTGACGGTGGTATCGTCGCCCCGCCATGTCAGCGAGGGCGCCGCGACCTGTCGCTGGATCGTGCCGAAGTTGCGCCAGTAATCGTAGTCCTGCACGTCGCCCACGATCCGGTAGGCGAGGTTGGTCCCCTCGATGGGGCCGGTCAGATCCGGCTGGATGATCGCGCCGCCGAAGCTCGTCGCCGTGACGTCGAGGCTGTTCTGCCGGGTGAAGAGCGGCCGCTTCGACACCAGGTTGATCAGGCCGCCGGGCTCCGAGATGCCGTAGAGCAGCGAGGCCGGCCCCTTGAGCACTTCGACCCGCTCGATGCTGTGGCTGAAGTTCTGCTGAAGGACCGTGCGGCGCCCGTCGCGCAGGATCGAGCTGTCGCGGGTAGTGCCGAAGCCGCGGCGGACCACACCCTCCTGCGTGCCGCCGAGGCTGTTGGTCTGGGCAATGCCGCTGACGTTGCGAAGGGCCTCGTCCAGGCTCAGCACCCGCTGGTCCCGCAGGACGGCCTGGGAGACGACGGCGATGTTGGCCGGCGTGTCGAGCAGCGGCGTCTCGGTGCCGGTCCCGAAGCTGCTGCGCCGCGGCTGGTAGCCGATCGCGGCGGTGCCGTCGCCGGTCACGGTGAGTTCGTCGAGTGTGACGCCGGCTCCCTGCTCCTGAGCCTGGGCGGTGCGGTCTGAGGCCAGGAAACTCGTGGTCGACAGCAGCAACAACAGCGTGGCTGCCGTGCAGCGATGCTGCACGATCACGCAGGAAATCCGCATCGGCCCGGTCTCTTCCTTGGTTGAGTCCGGACTGTCATTTGATGGTTTGACGTCTAAATCAAATAATATCTTTTATAACTTTTCCAAGTCGACGATTTAACGCTGTAGTTCATGAAGTATTTTTCAAAAATGTATTGAATTGCATGGATGTAAGAGCAGTCAAGTTCCGCATTTGCTGAATGTCACCGTTTCGTGGTGTAAATCGTCCCGAAGAGGCGCTGCGCCAGAGTCGGACAGGCGGTCGCCGAAACCCGGATCCGCCATTCCGAAGCAATCAAGCGGACAGGGTGTCGTCCACAGCCAGCAGGCGTCAGGCCGGCACTGCCACGTTGTCGATGAGCCGCGTCTTGCCGAGATAGGCCGCCACCAGTACCCGCGCCTCGTGCACGGCCCGCGCGACGGGCCGGAGCGTCTGCGCATCGCGCACCTCGAGATACTGCACCGGACCGAACCCCGCCGCCTCCAGAGCCGCGATGCCCTCGGTGACGAGCGGAGCCGCCTCGGCGCCGCGGGCCAGACGCTCGGCGATGTCGGCGAGCACCGCGTGCAGGCGTGGCGCGATGTGCCGCTCACGCGGGTCGAGGTAGCGGTTGCGCGAGGAGAGCGCGAGGCCGTCCGCCTCGCGCAAGGTCGGAACGCCCTCGATGGTGACCGCCATGTCGAGGTCGCGGGTGACCGAGCGGATCACCTGCAATTGCTGGAAATCCTTCTCGCCGAACAGGGCGATGTCGGGCCGCACCTGATGGATGAGCTTGGTGACGACGGTGGCGACGCCGGAGAAATGGCCGGGCCGGAAAGTGCCGCACAGGCCCTCCGCCGCGGGGCCGGGCTCGATGCGCGTCGAGAAACCGGCCGGGTACATGATCTCGACGGAGGGGAGCCAAGCGGCGTCTGCGCCGGCCTGAGAGAGCAGCGCGAGGTCGGCCTCGGTGTCGCGCGGGTAGCGCGAAAAATCCTCGTTCGGGCCGAACTGGGTCGGGTTCACGAAGATGCTGACGATGGCCCGCCGGCCGATCGCCTTGGCGTGCGCGACGAGGGCGAGGTGGCCCGTATGAAGCGCGCCCATGGTCGGCACCAGCACGATGCGGTCGCCGCCAGACCGCCATGCATCGACCTGCGCACGCAGAGCCTCAAGGGTGTCGAAGCGAACGGTCGTGTCGGACATGGGACGGCTCGGTGCAGGGAAACGCGCGGCACAGGTAAGCGCCGCCGCCGCCGGATTCCAGCGGGGCGGCCCCCCTTCACGGGCAATAGCGCAGGGGCCGGTCGAACGGGTCGTCGTAGCCGGGCCCGGGACGGAAGCCGTAATAGCTCGGCTTGCCCAACCCGTATTCCGAGCCGACATAACTCGGATCGTACGGCGCGTTGGTCGGCACCGGGACGATGCGGGGGGCGCAGCCGACGAGACGACGGGGCAGGGGGCGGGGCGGCCGGTCGCCCTCAGAATCCCCGTCGCCCCGAGGGAAGAAGCGCGGGGCCGAGGGCGCCCCAGCGGGCGTGCCGGGCTCGAACACCGGCAGGTCGGCCGCGAATGCGTGGCTGCCGAGGAGGGCGGCGAAGGGACCGGAGAAGAGACCGCAAAGGACGAGGAGAGCGCAGAGCACCCGCTGCCGACCGGCCGTCATCGCCATCACTCTCCCGCTCCGTCGCACGATGCCTTGCAGCTTATGGTGAACGGATCGTTATCGCGCGGCGCCTTCACGCCCGCGGATAGACGATGACGGAGAGATAGGTCATCGGCGTCTCGATGAGCTTGGCCGGGCCGTGCAGGCCGTTCGAATCGAACATCAGCGCATCGCCGGGCGCCAAGTGATAGTCCTGGCCCGAGTGGTGATAGATCACCTCGCCGGTCAGCATGTAGATGAATTCCGTCCCGACATGGCGGAAACTCGTATAGGCCTCGGCTTCGTCCTGCAGGGTGATGAGATAGGGCTCCACCACCACGTCGCCGCGGATTCCGGCGCCCAGAAGCTCGTAGAGATGCCCGACCTTGGTGCCGCGCCGCTCGATCGGCACGCCCTGGCCGCGCTTCACGTAGCTGCAGTCACGGGTCTCCTCGAAGGCGGCGAAGAGGGCGGTGATCGGCACGTTGAGGGCCGAGGCGATCGCGTTGATCGAAGCGAGCGAGGGCGAGATTGCCCCGTTCTCGATCTTGGAGATCATGCCCGGCGAGATGCCGGCCGCACTGCCGAGGTCGGCCACCGACAGGTCGCGCTCCCGTCGCAGCAGGCGGACTTGGTGGCCGAGCGCCTTTTCCAGGGGACGCTCCTCCGCGACGGGCGCGTTCGACGCAGTGTTCAGCATGGATCCCTGGCTGCTCCTTTCGCCGTTGCGGCGCGAAATGATTATGGCGCAGGATTTCGCCACCGCCACCGGGAGCGGCCGCTGCGGGACGTCATGTGGCCCGCTGCAACTGTCATTTCGCCGATGCTGAACATCGGCACGTGGCTGCGATGAAGCCTCTGTTCCGCCCCGCGTTCGCCCGTGATGCCGACATTCCGGGCAGGCTCGGTGCGACGTAAACGCGTTTCGCGTTCGTGCAGGCTGTCACGGCGATCCGTGCCCGCATTCACGATTCGTCAAAACATCCTGCCACCGGCAGACACTTCACCATCCGATACGACAAAAGGGCCCGCGCTGTTCGCGCCGACCCTTCCCAAGGCCGTTTCTCGATTGAAATCCTGGAGCATCGTCCCGGATATCGGATCCGGGACGATGCTCTCGGCTTTTGTTTTGCATCGTCTTTTCCCGAAAGCCGGCCACTGCCTTCCGGGACGATGTTCTAGAACGGAATGTCGTCGTCGAGGTCGTAGTTCGGCTTGCCGCCGCCGCCGCCGCCGCCGCCGCCGCCGCCCGAGGAGGGCCGGCGGTCGCCGCCGCCGGAGCGGCTCGAGCCGTAATCGTCCCGCCCGCCGCGGTCGCCGCCGCGATCACCACCCCGGTCGCCGCCGCGGCTGATCTGGCCGCCGCCCTCGTCCTCGCCCGCGAAGTCGCCGCCGCCGCCACCGCCCCGGCCGTCGAGAATCGTCATCTCGCCGCGGAAGCGCTGCAGCACCACCTCGGTGGTGTACTTCTCTGCGCCCGATTGGTCGGTCCACTTGCGGGTCTGGAGCTGGCCCTCGATGTAGACCTTCGAGCCCTTGCGCAGATACTGCTCCGCGACCTTGGCGAGGTTGTCGTTGTAGATCACGACCGAGTGCCACTCGGTCTTTTCCTTGCGCTCGCCCGACGCCTTGTCCTTCCAGGACTCCGACGTCGCGATGCGCAGATTCACCACGGGATCGCCCGAGGACAGACGCCGGGTCTCGGGATCGCGCCCGAGATTGCCGACCAGAATCACCTTATTGACGCTGCCCGCCATCTCATCTCTCCATCCGGTCCGATCTCACAGGGCATTGTACGCCACGCCCGCGATGGCCGCGACTCTTGAGGGTGCCGCCCCGTCCGGGCAAGCCATCCGCGACCGTTGTGCCCGCTAACCACCGCGTGTCGTAGCCGCCGCGAATGTTCTATCTCCGTTCTCGTTGCTCGACAAGCCGCATCACGCTCGTCGACGCGCGGTCCCAGTCAGGCGACCTTCACGACGAGCTTGCCGAAATTGGCGCCCCGCAGCATTCCGGCGAAAGCGGCCGGTGCGCTCTCCAGGCCCTCGACCACGTCCTCGCGCGCCTGGACCCGTCCGGCGCGCAGCCAGCCGCCGACGTCGCGCACGAAATCGCCGTGCATCGCGGCAAAATCCCAGACGATGAAGCCGCGCAGCGTCAGCCGCTTGGTGAGGATGGCACGCATCAGCACCGGCGAGCGGTCGGGCCCGGCGGGGAGTTCGCTCAAGTTGTAGCTCGCGACGAGGCCGCAGACCGGCACCCGCGCGAAATCGTTGAGGAGCGGCAGCACCGCGTCGAACACCGCTCCGCCGACATTCTCGAAATACACGTCGATCCCGTCGGGGCAGGCGCGGGCCAGCGCATCGGGGAAATCGGCGGCGCGGTGGTCGACCGCCGCGTCGAAGCCGAGCGTCTCGGTCAGGTAGGCGCATTTCTCCGCGCCCCCTGCGATGCCAACGGCCCGCGCGCCCTTGATGCGGGCGATCTGGCCGACGAGGGAACCGACCGGCCCCGCGGCGGCGGCCACCACCACGGTTTCCTTCGGCTGTGGCCGGCCGATCTCCAGAAGCCCGGTATAGGCGGTCATGCCGGGCATGCCGAGGATGCCGAGGAACTGGCTCGGCGGCCCGTCGGCGGGGTCGATGCGCTGCAGATTCTGGCCGTCCGAGACGGCGAATTCCTGCCAGCCGGAATTGGCCAGCACGAGATCGCCCTCGGTGAATGCCGGATTCTCCGAGGCGACCACCTCGCTCACCGTCTGACCGACCATGGTCTCGCCGATTTCGACGGGCTTGGCATAGGATTTCGCCGCGCTCATCCGCCCGCGCATGTAGGGGTCGAGGGAGAGCCAGCGGGTCCGCAGCAGCACCTCGCCCTGTTGAGGCGTCGGGGTTCGCCCCTCTTCCAGGCGGAAATGTTCGGGCTTCGGCTCGCCGTGCGGGCGCGCAGCCAGCACGATCCGACGGTTGACGACTGCCATGGAGCCCTCCGGGGTTCGTTCGGGGTGGAACCGGGCAGATGGGTCGCGCGCTGGTTCCGGCAATGCATGTTCTTGCAATGCATGGCGGCACAACAGCGGAGGTTCGCGATGGCGTGGAAGACGGCAGCTGTGACGGCGGCGATGCTGGCGGTGTGCGGCACCGCCGGAGCGGCGGGGGCTGATCCGCTGTCGGGCTATCGCGGGACATCGCGGGTGCTGGTGCTGGCCGCGCCGGATGCCGATGACGCGCGGCTGAAGGCGCAGCGGCAGGCGCTGGCATCGGCGCGGACGGGTGCGTCCGAGCGTGATCTCGTCACGATCGAGGCGGTGGGGAAGGGGGCGGAGGCCTCCGCCCTGCGTCGGCATCTCGGTCTTTCGGACGATGCTTTCCGGGCGGTGCTCGTCGGCAAGGACGGCGGGGCCAAGCTCACCTCGGCAGAGCCGATTCCGCCGCAGCGCCTGTTTTCCACCATCGACGCCATGCCGATGCGGCAGGACGAGGCGAAGCGGCGCTGACCCGCGCAAGAAAAAGGGGCCGCGAGCGGCCCCTTCATCAACTTCGGTTCGATCAGTAGCAGCGTTCGACGAGAACGCGGCGGTAGCCGTAGGGCGTCCAGGTCAGGCGCGGGACGGTGTAGCAACCGCCACCGCCGCCGAAGTACGGATCGTAGCCGACGTTCGAGTAGCCGTAGGGACCACCCCAGCCGCCATAGCCACCGCCCCAGCCACCATAACCGCCGTAGAGGCCGCCCGCGGCGAGGCCGAGACCCAGTCCGAGGCCGACGCCGCCGAGACCGATGCCGCGCCGGTAACCCCAGCCGCCGCCCCGCCAACCGCCATATCCGCCGCGCCAGCCGCCGAAGCCGGCCCCGCGATAGAAACCGCCCCGGCCGGCAAATCCGCCGCCGAAACGCGGGCCGCCGAAGCCGCCGCCTCGGAACCCACCGAACCCGCCGCCGAAGCGCGGACCGCCAAATCCACCACCACGGAAACCACCGCCACCGAACCCGCCGCCACGGAAGCCACCGAAGCCCGGACGGGCATCGGCGGTGGCCGGGATCATCATCAGCGCGCTCGCCATCAGCGCCGATGCCAGAACAACCCGTTTCATCAGATCGTCTCCACCCGAGAGAGAAATTGCTCCCCTGCTGGTTTTGAACGTGTGACGGGAAAAAACGGTCCCTGCGACCTCTGGTCCCAAACATCTTGTGATCACGCGATGCACCAAACGGCGCGTCGGGCAGGCCGCTTGAATGCTGCCATGCTTTCGCGCGAGGAGGGCGGATACGGCCATGCCTGCCCCGCAGGGGCCGCCCCTTCAGGAACCGCTCGCCCGTGATGCGCCGCTGCCTCGCCGTTCCCGCTCTCGCTGCTGCCCTGGTCGCCGGCTTCGTTGTCGGGCCGCTCGCCCCCGCGCCCGTCCAGGCGCAGGCGGCGCCCGTCGCCAAGGGGCCGTGCCAAGCGGTCGAGTTCGAGGGGCAGCCCTACACGGTCTGCACCGTCGATCTGCGGCGCGAGCGCGTGCGGCTGTTCTGGCTCGGAACGGACGGCTTGCCCTACGGCTCGCTGTCGAGCCTCGCCGACCGGCAGGGCCCGCGCCTCAGCTTCGCGATGAATGCCGGAATGTACGACAAGGGGCAGGCCCCGGTCGGGCTCTATGTCGAGGACGGGCGCGAGCTGAAGGGCGCCTCCATCGCCAACGGGCCGGGCAACTTCCACCTCAAGCCGAACGGCGTCTTCTTCGTGAAGGGCGACCGCGCCGGCGTGCTCGACACCGGACGCTACCTGCGCGCCAAGCCGGCACCGGATTTTGCCACGCAATCGGGGCCGATGCTGGTGATCGACGGCAAGATCCACCCCAAGATCTCGGCGGACGGCCCGAGCCAGAAGATCCGCAACGGCGTCGGCGTGCGCGATGGCGGGCACGTCGCGGTGTTCGCGATCTCGGAGCGCCCAGTGACCTTCGGCGCCTTCGCCCGCCTGTTCAAGGACAGCTTCGGTTGCCGCAACGCCCTGTTCCTCGACGGCAGCGTATCGAGCCTCTACGCGCCCGGCCTCGGCCGCTCCGACCTGAGCCGGCCGCTCGGGCCGCTGGTGGGGGCGGTGGGAAAGTAGACGGGCAGTCGGAGCACCACGCCTTCCCAATCACGCCCTCATCCTGAGGTGCCCGCGCCAGCGGGCCTCGAAGGATCCTCCAGGGATCTCGCGGGGTCTGGAGGATCCTTCGAGGCTGCGCTTGCGCTGCGCACCTCAGGATGAGGTTCGAGAGTGGGAGTCAGTTGCGGGCGGGAGGCGCTATCGCTGCCCGAAGGCCGTGCTCTTGAACAGATCCTTGAACTGGTGCGGCTGGCTGCGCCAGTACTGCTTCGGTGCCCGTACCTGCGCGCCGAGTTCGGCCGCAGCGTGCCAGGGCCAGCGGGGATCGTAGAGCATGGCGCGGGCGAGCGAGACCACATCGGCCTTGCCCTCCGCCAGGATGGCTTCCGCTTGGCGCGGCTCGGTGATGAGGCCGACGGCGATGGTGGTGAGCCCGGTCTCCGCCTTGATCCGCTCGGCGAAGGGCACCTGATAGCCCGGCCCCACGGGGATCTTCTGGGCCGTCGAGAGGCCGCCGGTGGAGACGTGGATGGCGGCCGCACCCCGGCGCTTGAGGGCCCGGGCGAGTTCCACCGTCTCGTCGAGGGTCCAGCCCTCCTCGACCCAATCGGTCGCCGAGACGCGCATCCAGACCGGCTTGCCCGCGGGCACGACTTCGCGCACAGCCTCGAAGCATTCGAGCGGAAACCGCATCCGGTTCTCCAGGCTGCCGCCGTACTGGTCGTCCCGGCAGTTGGAGAGCGGCGAGAGGAACTGGTGCAGCAGGTAGCCGTGGGCGCCGTGCAGCTCGACGGCGTCGATGCCGAGGCGCAGGGCGCGCTTGGCCGTCGCGACGAAACCGTCGCGCACCCGCTTCAACCCGTCCGCGTCGAGGGCGTGCGGCGGCACCTCGCCTTCCGCGTGGGGCACCGCCGAGGGCGCCTCGGTCCGCCAGCCGTCGGGGGCGTCCGGGGCGATCTGGGCGCCGCCCTCCCAGGGCGCGCGGCTCGACGCCTTGCGGCCGGCATGGTTGATCTGGATCGCCACCGGAATGGGAGCGTAGCCGCGCACCGCGTCGAGCACGCGGGCGAGCGCCCGCTCGGTGGCGTCGTCGTAGAGGCCGAGATCACCCGGCGAGATCCGCGCCTCGGGCGAGACCGCCGTCGCCTCCAGGGTGAGGAGCCCGGCGCCCGACTGCGCGAGCTGGCCGAGATGCAACAGGTGCCAATCCGTCGCCGCGCCGGCCAGCGCCGAGTACTGGCACATCGGCGCGATGATGATGCGGTTCTCGAGTTCCAAGTCGTCCAGGCGCAGGGGCTCGAACAGGCGGGCGGACATCGGCAGGCTCCGGTCGCGGTGGCGGCGATTGGCGGCCTATCTGGGATAAGCTGCCCACGGCCGCCAGCCCGGAACCGCGCAAGGGGCACACGAGATCCTCGCCGCGGGCTTCCCCCGGCGGCGAGTTCCTCCATCTCATTCTGTGCGAAAAACGGAAGGACCGTTCGGGATGGGATTGCTGGTCGAGGGGACGTGGCACGACAAGGGCTACGACACCGCCAAGTCCGGCGGGCGCTTCGAGCGCTCGGCCGCCGCCTTCCGCAACTGGGTGACGCCCGACGGCACCCCCGGTCCTTCGGGGGAGGGCGGGTTCGTCGGCGAGGCGGAGCGCTACCATCTCATCGTCGCGCTCGCCTGCCCCTGGGCTCACCGCACGCTGATCGTCCGCCGACTGAAGGGGCTGAAGGCCATCACCGTCTCCGTGGTCTCGCCGTACATGCGCGAGGAGGGCTGGGTCTTCCGGGCCGAGGAGGAGGGCGGGGTGCCGGGCTCGACCGCCGATCCGCTGTTCGGGGCCAAGCGGCTCTACGAGATCTACGTGCGGGCGAAATCCGACTATTCCGGCCGCGTCACCGTGCCGGTGCTGTGGGACAAGGAGCGCGAGACCATAGTCTCGAACGAATCGGCCGAGATCATCCGCATGCTGAACGGCGCCTTCGGCGCAGGCGGGCCGGACCTCTACCCGGAGGCCCTTCGGCCTGAAATCGATGCAATCAACGAGCGCGTCTACGACCGGGTCAACAACGGCGTCTACAAGGCGGGCTTCGCCACCAAGCAGGACGCCTACGAGGACGCCTTCACCGCCCTGTTCGCGGAACTCGACGCGCTCGAAGACCGGCTCGGCCGGCAGCGCTACCTCTGCGGATCGGTGCTCACCGAGGCCGATATCCGCCTGTTCACCACGCTGGTGCGGTTCGATGCGGTCTATGTCGGGCACTTCAAGTGCAACCGGCGCCGGATCGCCGACTACCCCAACCTCTCGAACTACCTGCGCGACCTCTACGCCCTGCCGGGCGTGGCGGAGACGGTGAACCTCGATCAGATCAAGCGCCACTATTACGGCAGCCATCCCGGTATCAACCCGACCGGGATCGTGCCGCTCGGCCCCGAACTCGATTTCACTGCGCCCAACGATCGCGCCCTGCGCTTCGGCGGTTGAACCGGGGCGCCCCGCAGGAAATATCCCCGGCGACAACCGGCAGCGAATGCCGACCAGGAGGAACACCACGCCATGACGATCCGCTCGCGCGCCCCGCTTCTCGCCCTACTGGGTCTGGTTGCCGCCGGCCCGGCCTCGGCTCAGCAGGCCGAGGTGAAGATGACCGGCCAGTGCGAGCGGCTGGTGATCGGCGGCCTCGACATCACCCAGAACTGCAAGGAACAGCTCGTCAACACGGTCGCGCGCGGGCGCACCACCTTCGATTTCGCCGCCTGGGACGGACAGTCCCTCAGCTTCAGCGGTGCGGGCACTCAGCACGAGCAGACCGAGGAGACTGAGCAGCTCCAGCCGATCAGCCTCGTCGTGCCGGGCATGAGGAACAGCGAGGGCATCGCCCGCAGCCCGGCCCCCGCGGTCGGCGCCTGCAAGTTCTCGAAGCCGGAGCCCGGCAAGACCCGGATCGCCTGCGAGGCGACCTCGCAGGGCAAGACCTATGCGGGCGTATTCGTCACCGAGACCAAGGCCGGCGCCGAACCGGGCAAGGAGGGGGCAAAGGATCTCCCGAAGGACGGTTCGGCCAATCCGCCGAAGCCTTGAGCCCGCTATGGCCTGATGCTCGTGCCGGCTGTGCGCTGACCGGCCACGAGACGTCGGCTTCGTGATGTCACGCGCTCGTTCGCCGAACCGGCCCCGGTCCTGCGCAAGAGCGCTTTGGTGATTGCGAAAACGTCTGGTCAGCCGCGCCGCCAAGCCCCATGTAACGCGAAGATGCGCCGCACGAACCCGCGCTGCCCGCATCGACGTGCGTTTTGTGAATCTCCGAGGGCTCCATGCTCGAAGCCAACGCCGCCGCCGGCGCCCCCGTCGACGGCCTCATCAAGGACACCACCACGGCGGGGTTCCGGCAGGATGTCATCGCCGAGTCGATGAACCAGCCGGTGATCGTCGATTTCTGGGCGCCCTGGTGCGGCCCGTGCAAGCAGCTCACGCCGGTCCTCGAGAAGGTGGTGCGGGCGTCGGGCGGGCGGGTGAAGCTCGCCAAGCTCAACATCGACGAGCATCCCGGCGTCTGGCAGCAGATCGGCCAGCAGCTCGGCCTGCAATCGATCCCAGCCGTGATCGCGATCGACCGCGGCCGTCCGGTGGATGCCTTCATGGGCGCCGTGCCGGAATCCGAGGTGCGCGCTTTCGTCGATCGGCTCGCCGGCCCCTCCGAGATCGATCAGGTGCTGGAGGAGGCCGCCGCGGTCGCCTCCGCCGGCGATCTCGCTGCCGCCTCCGAACTCTACGCCGCGGTCCTGCGCGAGGAGCCGGAGAACCTGAAGGCCATCGCCGGCCTCGCCAAGACCCAGCTCGAACTCGGTGAGGCCGAGAACGCCAAGCAGGTTCTCGCCATGGTGCCCGCGGACAAGTCCGACGACCCGCTGCTGGCGGGCGTACGCGCCGCCCTCGAACTCGCCGACCAAGCCGGAAGCCTGGGCGACCTCGCCGCGCTGCAGAGGCGCATCGAGGCCGACGGAAGCGACTTCCAGGCCCGGTTCGATCTCGCGCTCGGCCTCAACGCGGCGGGCAAGCGCGAGGAGGCGGTCGATCAGCTCGTGGCCATCGCCCGCGCCGACCGGAGCTGGAACGAGGACGCGGCGCGCAAGCAACTGCTCCAGTTCTTCGAGGCCTGGGGCCTGATGGATCCGGCCGCGATCCGGGGACGCCGCCAGCTCTCGACGCTGCTGTTCTCGTGAGCCACACTCTCCGCGAGAACGCCGGGGCGACCGAAGCGGCCGGATGCGGCGCCCCCCGTCCGGTCCCACAGCAGGAAAGCCGCGCATGAGCCCGCAGCCGAGCTGCAAGTCGCCGGCGGATTGCCCCGCCGTCATCCCGATCTTCCCGCTGCCGGGGGCGCTGCTCCTGCCGCGGGGACAGATGCCGCTCAACATCTTCGAGCCGCGCTATCTCGCCATGGTGGACGACGCGCTGCGCTCCGACCGGATCATCGGCATGATCCAGCCGGACGCGGACGGGGCCGGCTCGCCGCTCAGCCCCCGGCTCTACCGGGTCGGCTGCGCCGGGCGGATCAGCCAGTTCGCCGAGACCGGCGACGGCCGCTATCTGGTCTCGCTCACCGGCGTCAGTCGCTTCCGGGTCGAGAGCGAATTGTCCGTCACCACCGCCTATCGCCGCTGCCAAGTCTCCTACGACGCCTTCGCCCAGGATTTCGAGGCGCGGGCTGGCGAGGAAGCGGTCGATCGCGAGAGCGTGCTCCAGACCCTGCGCAACTTCGTCGATGCCAACGAGCTTCAGGTCGATTGGGCCGGAATCGACGAGGCGTCGAACGAGGCTCTGGTCAACGCGCTCTGCATGATGAGTCCGTTCGGCGTCCGCGAGAAGCAGGCGATGCTCGAAGCGTCCGACCTGAAGACGCGCGCCGAGGTCCTTGTCGCCGTCACCGAAATGGAGCTGGTGCGCGCCAGCGGCTCCGAGCCGACGCTGCAGTAATCAAGGGCTTCCGACCGCTGGCGGTCGGGGAGCCCGCCCACAGGACGCAAACATCATGGCCGATACGCCTGCCCCCACCGTCGAAGCGACCCGGGTCGATCCCCGGCTGCTCGAACTCCTGGTTTGTCCGCTGACCAAGGAGGCGCTGGAATACGACGCCGCCCGCGAGGAGCTGATCAGCCGCTCCGCCAAGCTCGCCTACCCGATCCGCGACGGAATCCCGATCATGCTGCCGGAAGAGGCCCGTTCCCTGACGGATTGATCGGTCGGCGACGCGCCGTCGATGCTGTGAGAGAGCGAACATGAAAAAGGGCGCCCGGCTTTCGCGGGGCGCCCTTTTCGTTGGACGATTGAGGACGGTTAGCGTCCCTGCTGGATCGCCGAGAGCAGCCACGGGCCGCCGGGCTCGCGCACGAAGGTCCAGAACTCCTTGGCCTCCTGCGGGCCGTTCTCGACATGGCGGTTGGTGGCCCGCTCGAACACCTCGTCACGCAGCGAGAAGCGCATGGCGACGGTGGCGAACTCCATCGGGCCCTCACGCCACGCCTCGGACAGGTCGCCCTGGAGAAGCTTCACGTCCGAGATCCGGTTGACCACGCCGCGGGCGGCGTTGGCGCGCAGGTCTTCCTCGAAGTAGTTCACCATCTCCGGGGTCGCGACTCGGCGCAGGGCGGCCACGTCCTCGCGGCCATAGGCGTCCTGGATCTCCTGAAGCGAGCGCTCGAAGGCCTGGAAGTCGTCCGGCTGGACCTGAACCGGCTGGACGGGCTGCGGACGGGCATTGCCGCCCAGACCGCCACCCATCGGATTAACGCCGGGATTCATGCCACCCTGCGGCGGCAGGCCGGAGCGGGCATGGGGCGCGTTGCCGGCCATGGCGGGCTGGCCCTCCTGACGACGGCGGAAGAAGCGCACCGCCAGCATCACGAGGAAGGCGATCAGACCGATCTGGAAGATCAGGCCGATGAACGAGCCGATGCCGCCGAGGCCGCCGGAGAAGCCGGCACCCAGCAGGGCACCGAGAAGTCCGGCGCCGAGCATGCCGCCGAGAAAGCCGCCGCCGAAGCGCCGGCCCTGGCTCTGGCCTGCCATGCCGGGATTGTTGAAGCCGGGGCTCGGGCTCGTCTGCGAGCGCTGGATCGGTCCCATCGCGCCCGGCGAGGTCGCGGTGGAGGGCGGCGCGCTGAAGGTCTTCGAGCCACGCGAGCCCATGCCGCCACCGCCGCCCGGCCGCGCATCGACGGCGGGCGCCGCAAGGGCGAGCGAAGCCGCAAGCGCAAGGAGGGTCACGACGCGCCGACGGCGCGCGGGGGAGGATGCCATGGGTCAAAACCTCGTGGTGAGCGTGAAAGGGAACAATCGCCCCTTTAAGATGGTGGCGTCCGAGCGGGATTTTTAGTCCCGATCCAGGGGTGAGTTTCGAACGGTTAAGAGTGTCTCACGAACCGCCACGCTGCGGCCCGAACCCATCTTGGGGGGCGGCGGACGGCGCCAAGCCGCGCCCTTGCGGGCTCGGGCGTCACCGGGCAGCCGGGAAAACCAGCCGTACGGTCGCGCCCTCGCCGGGCCGGCTCTCGATGGAGATCGTGCCGTTCTGGCGCTTCATCAGCCCGTGCACGATGGCGAGCCCCGCACCGCGTCCGGATTCACGGGTGGTGGCGAACGGCGCGAGCGCCCGCGACAGCATCTCCGGCGACAGGCCGTGCCCGGTATCCGAAACCGTGAGGCCGACGGCCCCGGCCTCCGGGCGCTGGAGCGAGCGGTCGCCCGGCTCGATGGCGAACAGTGCGACGCGGATGCGGCCCTGCCCGGCCATCGCCTCGCAGGCATTGGCAAGGATGTGGCCCAGTGCTAGTTCGAGCTGGATCGGGTTGCACAGGGCCGGCGGTAGATCCTCCGGGATCGACAAGTCGAGCCGGATCCCGGCCGGCAGAGTGGGGCGCAGCCGGTCGAGACCGAACCGCACCGCCGCGGCGAGATCGACCGGGCGCAGGTCGGGCGCGATCCGCCGGGAATGGGCAAGGAGCTGGCGGGTGAGCACGGCGGCCCGCTCGGACGCCTCGGTGGAGCGGGTGATGGCTCGCTGAATGAACGGCTCGGGCCGGTCGCCGAGGCGCCGCTTGAGCCCGTCGATATAGCCGATCAGGATCTGCAGGAAGTTGTTGAACTCGTGTGCGACGCTGTTGGTGAGGAGGCCGAGCGCCTCCCGTTGCCGCGATAGGGCCAGCGCATCCTCGGCATCCCGCCGCCGCGTCACGTCCACGATCTGGCCGAGGACGCGGGGGGCGCCCTCGCCGGGCAGGGCCGTGAGGTGGATCTCACCCCAGAACGAGGCGCCGCCGCTGCGGCCGAACAGCAGCTCGGCGCTGCCGGCCTCGCCGCGGGTCAGCGCCGCGCGCAAGGGCGTCCAGCCGGCATGATCGCTTTGGCGGCAGGCAAGCGCCTCGATCCCGCTGCCGACCAAGGCGGCCTCGTCGAAGCCGGTCAGCGCCAGCAGGGCGGGGTTGACGCCCGTGATCGTCGGCCCGGCCTCCAATACTTCCAGCATGAGTGCGGGCAACGGGAGCAGGGCGAGGAACCCCGTCCCGGCTCCCCCTTCCGGGGTGGGTGATGCAGCGGCGCCGGACAACATCATGGGGCGCCGCCGGTAAGGGCGAGGGCGTTTGTGGCAGGCGACGAGGCTCGGCGGGCGAGGGGACGTCTCATGGATGGTCCGGAGCGCGGCAGCAGCATGGCCGTCAACGCTCGAAAGTCGATCCGGATCAGCGGTTGGCGGTGGTGACGGGCGAAGTGCCGTTCTCGAGGCCGACCCAGGCCTTGCCGTCCTGTCCCTCGCGCTTGATGAAGCTGTAGCCGGTGCGCTGCCAGGGCAGCACCGCGTTGGTCTTGTTGTCGAGGATGAGGTCGCCCCGGTCGGTGCGCACCATCAACACCGCGTGGCCCTCGCCGATCTCGTCAATCACCACCGTCATGCGCAGGGCCCGGCGCGGCAGGCGCCGCTCCACCAGCATCCGGCGCTTGAGGAGCTGGATGTCCTCGCAATCGCCGAAGCCGTCATCGGGAAAATCCCAGCGATCGACGACACCCCAATGGGCCATGTCGGTGATCGGCTTGATGCGGGCGTTGACCCGGCGGTTCACCGTCGTGAGCGTGTGCCAGAGCGCGGGCGTCAGGGCGACGAGTGCCGGCTCCGAGGTATCGACGGCGCATTCGGACGGGTATCGGGCGCAGAAATCGTTCCAGGCCGCCACGGGCCGGGCCGGCGCGCCTGCATCGGCGGCGGTGCCCGCTTCGGGCAGGCCGGCGACGGTGCGGGCTTGGCTCGGCTGGACCGGTGCCGCGGCGCCGCCGAGCAACAGGGTGGCGCCGACGAGGGACAGATGGGCCGCCCGGCGGAGGCGCCGCCTCACGTTCCCGCGGGGGAACGCCGATCCGTCGCCGACGCTCCGAAGCACCGCGTACCGCATGGCCGACCGTCCTGCCGCCCCTGTTTCCCGGCAAAGCTTGCACGGGCCGGCGCCCGGCTCAATACGAAAGTGACGGAAGGGTGAAGGCGGATGGCCGCTTATCTGTGCCATGGCGAGACAACCCCGATCAGGCTGGCAATCCGGTCACACTTGCCCGCGCGAACGGCTTCAGCCGTGCGGGAGCGAGCAGCGAACCGGGCCGCGGATCACCGGTTCGCCGTGGTGACGGGCGAGCTGGCCCCACCGAGCGAAACCCATGCCAGGGTGTCCTGCCCCTCGCGCTTGATGAAGACGTAGCCGGTCTCGTGCCAGGGCATCACGGCGTTGGTCTTGTTGTCGAGAATGTAGTCGCCGCGGTCGGTGACGAGGGTGAGCACGGCATGGCCCTCGCCCTTCTCGTCGATCACGACGGTCATCCGCATCGCCCGGCGCGGCAGGCCGGCCTCGGCGAGCATCCGGCGCTTGAGGAGCTGGAAGTCCTCGCAATCGCCCGCACCGTCCTCGGCGAGGTCCCAGCGGTCGGGGCGGCCCCAATGCTCCTGATCGGTGATGGGCTCGATCGTCCGGTTCACGCGCCGGTTGACCGAGACGATGCTCGACCAGACGGCCGGGGTCAGGGTGATCCGGGTGGGCTCGGCCCGGTCGAAGGCGCATTCGGCCGGATAGGACTGGCAGAACTCGGTCCAGGCCAGGATCGGCTTGGCCGCGGCACCGGGGGTGAGGCCGGCGCTCGCCGCGGGCAGGGCTGCCATCTGCGAGGCCGTCTGCGCCTCGGCGCTGCCGATGAAGCCGACGCAGAGGGCCAGCAGCGCCAGCATCCCCATCTGGAGACCCGACTTGAGATGACCCGTCCCGGTGGTGCGCATCGTGGCGTTTCCTTCGAACGAGGCCAGGATGTCGCCGCACCTCCTCCGCCGCGCTGAAGCCGATCCGCGCAATTTTATCGATTCGCCCCGGCGACGATCCGCTTCTGCGTGAGGGCGAATTGCGGCTCACGGATCTGCGGCAAATGCGGGGGATCGCGTTAGGGACCGGGAAACCCTGAAGCGCCGCCGGTCGGCCCCATGAGATCGCGGGCGCACCGGCCGCCGCATTCCGTGGTTGCGCGACGAGGGGCTGGGCATTTCGCCGGCTCCACCGCTTTGCTGCGGACGGGGCGGCGTGTCCGGGGAAGATCCGGGAGATGGAGGCTTGGGAAGGCGGGAGCGGGCGGGCGATCGGCTACTACCCCTCTGGGCCGGCGATCTTCAGGCCTCGGACCACGCGCGGCGGAACGCTCCGTTCAGGAGCCAGCCTGTGCGATGAGGTATCGATCCGGCAAGGGCTCCGATGCGGCGCCCCGTCACGTCAGAGCGTGATGCCCTCGTGGAAGCGGTCGGGTGAGATCGGCAGCATGAACTGCGCGCCGATTCCACCTTCGAAGTAGCGCACCACCCGACCGGGCGTGGAGCCGACCAGAAGGTGCGTGCCGATCGGCGGCGACGAGGCGGTGGCGAGCGCCACGCCCGACATCGAGATGTCGATGATCCGGGCGGCGATGAACCGGCCGCTTTCCAGGCGCAGCGTGACGCCGGGCTGGTTCGGCACGAGGCGTTCGTTGGTCCGGCCCTCCGGCAGGCCGAGGCTCTCGCGGTTGGCGAGCCACATGAGCTGGGACGCGATCTTGTCGCGCTTGCGCGGCGTCGCGTTGATCCGCATGGCGAAGCCCCGCGGCGGGTGGCGGACGATGACCCCTTCGAGCCGGCCGATCTGTTCGAGATACAACACTACGCGCTCGTTGAGCGCGCCGATCACGGCGCAGGTCAGGCGGACGCCGCCGGGGGACATGTCCACCGTCTGGCACGGATATTCCCGCCGGTCCGCCAACATGTAGCGACCGAGCAACGTCGCGCGCACCCGCTGGTGCCGGCGCTGCTCGGCGGCGTAATCGGACAGGGTGGGGGCCATCCCGGATCGGGAAAGCTCAGTCATGTCAGCTCGGCGGTCTCGATGTCCCTGCCGAATCACTAGCCGCGTTGCGGTTACAAAAGACTTGCAGGCATATCGAACATGACTCGCAAGCCGTCACGAAAGTGAGATCCGGCGGTGAAAGCGGTCCGTATCAAGCACCGCCCATCGCCTTCGTCCGCTGGGGACGGTGCCCCGCGCCGCAGGCGGTCAGGCGTTGCTGCGCCCCCCCTCGTGAACCAGCAGGTGGCCGAACCGGACGGGGCGGGCATCGTTGGCGGGCTCGGGCAGGGCGTCGACGAAGGTTCGCATCGCCGCGGGCTCCGGCGCGGCCGTCTCGAGCACCCGCAGGGACACGGCTTCGAGCCGCAGGATCGGGCGGCTGCCGAGCCAGGTCGGAATGCAATGGGGGCTGAGGGAGCCGAGAATGCGCGCCTGGGTCTTGCCGCGGTGGCGCAGGGGCAGGAGCAGGAGTTCGAGATCGAGAGTCTCGTCCCGCGCGGTGACGCCGGTGATCCCCGCCACCACGCCCACCGTATCGCCGGTGACGGTCTCGACGAGTTGCCACGGATCGGAGAAGGCCGGCTGCCGATCGCCCCACAGATCGACGAAGGAAGTGCCCCGCAACTCGCGGCCGAACAGGGCGCACAGGCGGGTGCCGGCCAGGCGCACCGCACTCGACTGCCGCGCCGGATCGGTTTCCAGAATGAAGCTGTCGGCGAGCAGGTTGCGGATCTCGCCGGGCTCGATCTCACCGCGCTCGGGCGCGGACCGTTCTCCGCGCAGCCGGTCCCAGTAGGTGTGAAGCTGACGGCTGGTCGGATGCTTCATGATGTTCCGCATCGGTACGGCCCGGTTCGAAACGGGCTCGGTTCTCGGTCGGCACGGGACAGAACGCGTCTCCGTGCGCCGTTCGTGGTCCCTCTCCGCACACCCTATGCCGTCCCGTCCCGGCACGCTCGCGCAACTCATCCTTAACCTTAACGGGCCATTTACGAATTCGGCGGCAATTGGCCGACCCTGTGCCCGATTGGACCTTGCGGCGTCCCGCCTGCCCCCGACATGGTGCCGAATGGATGCTTCTCCCGACCTGCCGCACCAGGGCCGCGTACCCGTCTTCAACCTGCCGAGGGTCGTCACGGTCTCGATCGCGGTTCTGGCCGTGATCCACATCGTCCGCAGCGTCCTGCCGGATGAACTCGACCTGTCGGTGCTCCTCAACCTCGCCTTCATTCCCGCCCGCTGGACCGCCGCGTTCGATCCCGCATCCGCGGCCGAGATCGTCCGGGCGGCAGGGGAGGGAGCGGCCCGGCCCGACATTGCCACGGCGCGGCAGGAATTCGCCCGCTATCTCGTCGCCGAGCCGTCGGCGATGCCCTGGACCGGCGCGACCTACGCCCTGCTGCACGGCTCGTGGGTGCACCTGATCTTCAACGCGGTGTGGCTCGCCGTCTTCGGCACCCCGATCGCGCGTCGCTACGGGGTCCTGCGCTATGGCCTGCTGGCGCTCGCAGGCGTCGTGGTCGGCGCGCTCGTCCACCTCTTCGTCGATCCCTACAGCCTGATGCCGCTGGTCGGCGCCTCGGCCGGCATCTCGGCCCTCATGGCGGCAGCGGCCCGCTTCGTGTTCCAGCCTCCGCCGCCCTTCGTGGCCGGGGCGCCCTGGCAATTGCCGCCGCGGCCGAGGCTGCAGACGATCCCCGAATTGCTGCGCAACCGCCCGGCGGTGCTGTTCCTCGGGGTCTGGTTCGTCACCAACCTGCTGTTCGGCGTCCTGGCCCTGCCGCTCGGGGGCAGCGAGGGGCCGATTGCCTGGGACGCGCATCTCGGCGGCTTCGCCGCCGGCTTCTTTCTTCTGCCGCTGATGGAGCGCCGCGGCAGGTCACAACGGGGTTAATCATCCGTTACGAAAGCGCTCTCGGGGCCTTCATTCCGAGATGATAGCCTGGATATAGACGAATTTTTTCAGACACTTCCAAGGTTTGCCAAAACGGCCTGTGACTTTGGCGCCACATCGGTTTCTTTTGAAATGGAGGTGGCAATAAAACGGCCGCCTCGTCCGTCGATTATCTGAACGAAAGCGGATTAAAACCAAACCAGCAAATGATCGCTTTGTTCCTGATGGAGAGTGGACCCCGGTGAAACAACGAGCAGCCGTCATCGCCCGTCTCGGGCTCGCCCTATCCGCCGCTGCGTGGGGCCTCGGTGGCACAGCCGCCCAAGCCGCCTCCGCCGCGCAGCCCGGCCAGACCGTCGGTGTGCCGTTCGGTGCGCCGTTCCCGAAGGGCTTCTACGCCGTGAACCTGTCGAGCTTCGGCGTGCGCGAGACTTCGCCGCTCGATTCCGAGAGCAACGTCAACCTGCCGACCCTGCTGTGGGCGACGCCCTTCTCCGTTCTCGGCGGGCAGGTGCAGTTCGTCTTCGTCGCGCCCATCGCCGCCTCCAGCGTGCGCGGCGCGCCCTACAACAGCGGCTGGGGTCAGCCCCTGCTCGCGGGCCAGCTCGCCTGGGATCTCGGTGGCGGCGTCGGCGTCAGCTACCTTCTCGGCGGCTACCTCCCCTGGGACACCCGCTTCCTCACCCAGTCCCCCTCGCTGAGCCACCGCTTCGCGCTCACCTACGCCGCCAACGACTGGGCCATCACCGGCAACCTGCTCTACGGCCACATCCTCGAGCCGCGCTCGCCCAACGGCGTGCTCTATCCCGATTACCTCAACCTCGACGTCACCCTGACCAAGAAGTTCGGCAAGTGGCAGGTCGGCCCCGTGGCCTTCGGCTCGGTCGATCTCACGACCAACGTCGTCGGCTACCGGCAGCAGGGCCAGATCGCGGTGGGCGGCCTCGTCGGCTACAACTTCGGCTTCATGAACGTGCAGGGCTACGTCACCCGCGACGTGGCTGAGCGCAACTACGGCGGCAAGGAAACCCGCGGCTGGCTGCGCATCATCGTCCCGTTCCTGCAGAACAAGGGTGAGGCCGAGCCGAACCGTACCCTGATCACCCGCCGTCAGGCTGAGGGGCGCTGAGAGAGGACTCACGCGCCGACCGCGTCACGATACGAAGCCGGCCCCGATGGCGCTCCGCCGTCCGGGTCGGCTTTTTCATTGCACGCTGTCCGTGATCGAGGTGCCGGTGCCGTGCAAAGCCGCGCATCACGCAAGAACACATCGGCCCTCACGGCGACAGTGAACTTTTCTTCCGATTTTTCTCTTTCATGAACAATAGCGCCTCGTCCGGCGCTTGCCAGCGCGGCCGAGGCGCCACACACTTGCCAGGGAAGAACCGGGGCCAACCCGGTCGTATCCGCTCCCGCACCGCGGGCTGACGGTGCGGTCACCCTTGGGAGGAGACTTCATGACCGTTGCGCGTATCCTGGCAGAGAAAGGCGGCTCGGTGGTCACGGTGCCGCCCCATCGCACCATCGACGAGGCGATCCACCTGCTGGCCGAGAAGCAGATTGGTGCCCTCGTGGTCGGCGATGCCGAGGGCCGCGTGATCGGCATCCTGTCCGAGCGCGACGTGATGCGGGCGCTGGCCAGCGAAGGCGCCTCGGCCCTCGACCGCCCGATCTCGCATCACATGACCGCGAAGGTCGTCACCTGCACCCGGCGCGCCAGCATCGAGGACGTGATGGAGACGATGACGGAAGGCCGCTTCCGCCACCTGCCGGTGGTGGAGGAGGGGCGTCTGGTCGGTGTCGTCTCGATCGGTGACGTGGTGAAGCGGCGTATCGCGACCGTCGAAGCCGAGCATCGGGCGATGCGCGACTACATCACGATGGCCTGACGACAGGCGGGAATCGGGGCTCGTATCACTCGCGGCGGCCTTAACCGCGCGCCGCCGCGCCCTCGATCATGCGCCGGATCTCGGGCAGGGCCGTCCGCACCGCCTGACGGCCGAGGGCGATTCCGTCGGCCGCCCGGTGGAACTCGAACTGTCCGAACTCGGCAAGAAGCGGCCGGATCGCCACGTCCGGCGGTTCGCTCGCGAGCCGTGCCCGTGAGATCCGATCCTGGGTGATGTTGAACGCGTCGAGCATGACCCGCGCGACGCCGGGGCTCGGCGGGACGGCGGATGGCGCTGGCGCCGGTCTGCGGCGGCCCATGAGGCGGCGGCTCGCGCCGCTCAGCAGCCCCCAGCGGCCCCGGCGGCGCATGGTGGCCTCCAGCGTCTGCTCGATCGCACGCTCGACCGGCTCGTCGGGAGGGTCGTACACGGGATCGTCCCGCTCGGGACGGATCACCGTCGCGGGCGCGCGCGTCTCGCCCGCGAGATTCACGCAGATGACGAGGTCGGCGCCGAGTTCGCGTGCCAAGCGGACGGGCACCGGATTCACCAGCGTCCCGTCCATCAGCAGGCGCCCTTCGAGCGCGACCGGCGGGAAGATGCCGGGGATGGCGTAGGAAGCCCGCACCGCCTCGACCAGGGGGCCGCGGGACAACCACACCTCGTGGCCGGTGCCGAGTTCGGTCGCCACGCTGGCGAAGGCAAGACGCAGATCCTCGATGCGGAAACCGTCGAGTTCGCGTGCGAGACGGCGGCGCAGGCGCTCGCCCGCGATCAGGCCGGATCCGGTGATGCGCGGGTCGAGCAGGCCGACCACCCGGCGGCGGGTGAGCGAGAGTGCGAACGCCTTGAGGGCGCCGATGCGGCCCGCGGCGTAGGCCCCGCCGACCACGGCACCGATGGAGCAGCCCGCAACCACCTCCGGGAAGATCCCGGCTTCCTCCAACCCCTCGATCACGCCGATATGCGACCAGCCGCGGGCGGAGCCGCCGCCGAGTGCCAGACCGATGCGGGGGGAGCGGAAGCGCGGCGCCACCGGTTCCACGGCCCCTTCCGGAAAATGGGGCACGGTGGAACGGGACGCCTCGAACATCATCGATCCGGGTCGGCAGGGACGAGGGTAGGGGTGCCGGTGGCAGGATCGCGCTCGACCGCGCGGTAGAAGCAGGAGCGGCGGCCGGTATGGCAGCAGCCGCCGTCGCCGGCGACGTCCACCCGGATCAGAATCGCGTCCTGATCGCAATCGACCCGCATCTCCACGACCCGCTGGATCTGCCCGGAGGTCGCGCCCTTGTGCCAGAGTTCACTGCGGGAGCGCGACCAGTACCATGCCTCGCCGGTCTCCAGGGTGCGGGCGAGGGCCTCGGCGTTCATGTGTGCGAGCATCAGCACGCGCCCGTCCCCCGCATCGACGGCGATGCAGGCCACGAGGCCGTCGGGGCCGAAGCGCGGCGTGAGCCCCGCGCCTTCCTCGATCTCGGCGCGGGTGCCGGGGGAAGCGAATCGGTCGGTCATGATCGCAGGCTGATACGTCTCAGCCCTTCGGGTTCCGGACGAAAGTCAGGAAGCGGACCTGCTCGGACGGATCGTTCTTGTAGATGCCACGGAACTGCGTGGTGATAGTGGAGACGCCGGCCTTCTGCACGCCGCGCATCGCCATGCAGAGATGCTCGGCCTCGATCATCACCGCGCAGCCGCGCGGCTGAAGGATGCTCTCGATCGTGTCGGCGATCTGCGCGGTCATGGTCTCCTGCGTCTGCAGGCGACGGGCGAAGGCATCGACCACGCGGGCGAGCTTGGAGAGGCCGACCACGCCCTTCGTGGGGTAGTAGGCGATGTGGGCGAGCCCCATGAACGGCACCATGTGGTGCTCGCAGTGGGAATAGAACGGGATGTCGCGCACCAGTACGGCGTCGGAGTAGCCCTCGACTTCCTCGAAAACCCGCTCCAAGAGCGCGTCCGCGTCGGCGCGGTAGCCGCCGAAGATCTGCTCATAGGCCTTCACCACCCGGGCGGGGGTGTCGATCAGCCCCTCGCGGGTCGGGTCGTCGCCGGCCCAACGCAGGAGCGTGCGCACGGCGGCCTCCGCCTCCTGCCGGCTCGGGCGGCCGAGCGCCACCTCGTTCGGCACCCGCTGGGCCGATTCGGGCAGGGGCGCGATGTCGGGGGCGATGTCGGGACGGCCCGGATCGTTGGCGCCGCGCATTCCTTGTAGGCCGACCGAACTCATGCGTCGCTCGTCGTCGCTCATGCCGTAGGACAGGGATTTGAGAGCGGCATCCATGGCATCTCCGGCCTTCGCCACACGCGCCTTCAAGGTGGTGCTGTCGGGCTTGGCGTACATCGTCGATCCGTCCCGGCGTCTTAAAAGCTCAAGTGCCGACGCCCTCGAACGATCCGAATCCTGGGCCAGGGCGTGACCGGGGTCGACGGTACCATTCTCGCGGAATGGCGGTGTCGCGCCTATATCGTCGCAATCGCGCCGTCGCGCAATGCATGGCATGCGTATCTGGCGCAACGAATCCTGCGACCTCACTCGAACAGGCGCCGCGAAAGGCGTGTCAGCGATGATCGACGACATCTACAACCGCCGCATCCTGGAACTGGCCGCCGACATTCCCCGCCTCGGCCGGCTGGCGGCGCCGGACGCCACCGCCACGGCCCATTCCAAATTGTGCGGCTCGACCGTCACCGTCGATCTGAGTCTGGAGGCGGACGGCGTCACGGTCGCCGACTTCGCCCATGACGTGAAGGCCTGCGCCCTCGGGCAGGCCTCCTCCTCGCTGATGGCCCGCCATGTCGTCGGCGCGACGGCCGAGGAGTTGCGTGCGGTTCGCGCCCGGATGCGGGCGATGCTGAAGGAGAACGGTCCCGCGCCGGAGGGCGAATGGGCGGATCTTTCCGTGCTGGAACCGGTGCGCGACTTTCGAGCCCGTCACGCCTCCACACTCCTGACCTTCGACGCCGTGGTGGACGCCCTCGACCAGATCGCCGCCCGCAAAGGCTCCGGCGCGCCCGAAGCCGCATGATTCGCCGGGCGGCGCATGGGGCGATCCGCGCCTACCAGCTCACGCTTTCCGGGTTGGTCGGGCGCCATTGTCGGCACTGGCCATCCTGCTCGGCCTATACCGATGAGGCGATCCAGCGGCATGGCCTCTGGGCCGGCGGCTGGATCGGCTTTGCCCGCATCTGCCGCTGCGGTCCGTTCGGCACACACGGCATCGACCTCGTCCCCGAACATCTGCCGGAGCGGGCCGCATGGCACCGGCCCTGGTCCTACGGCCGCTGGCGCGGTGTCGAAGCGCCGCCGCCCTTGGTGTGCGAGGCGGTGGAAGAGGGCCGCTGACGGCCTTCATTTTCCGAGATTCGTCGGCCACCGCGCGGCCTGCCGACAGCTCGTGCGGCCAGCAGGACTGCGGGACGGGCGTTCCGGCGATAGCGCGCACGAAAAAGCCCCGACCTTTCGGCCGGGGCTCTCTCGTTTCGGAATCTGCGTCGTCGCTTAGCGGCGGTCGCCGAGCAGCGAGAGCAGGAACTGGAACATGTTGATGAAGTCCAGATACAGCGTCAGGGCGCCGTTGATGGACATCTTGGCCGCGCCCTCGGCATCGAAGCCGCTGTAGAGGTACATCTCCTTGAGCTTCTGCGTGTCGTAGGCGGTCAGGCCGGCGAAGATGAGAACGCCGAGCACCGAGATCGCGAACTGAAGCGCGGAAGAGGCCAGGAAGAGGTTCACCAGCGAAGCGATGATGATGCCGATCAGGCCCATGATCAGGAACGAGCCCATGCCCGACAGGCTACGCTTCGTGGTGTAGCCGTAGAGGCTCAGGCCCGCGAAGGTCGCCGCCGTGATGAAGAACACCCGCACCACGCTGCCACCCGTGAACACGAGTAACAGGGTGGACATCGAGGCGCCCATCACCGCCGCGAACGCCCAGAACATCATGCGTGCGGACGAGGCCGACATGCGGTCCATCCGGAACGAGAACACGAAGATGAAGGCGAGCGGCGCCAGCATCAGCACCCACTTGAAGGGGCTGTTGTAGAGGAACTGCCCGAACGGAGTCAGGGCGACACGGCCGGCACCGGTCTGCGCGACGGCGGCCATGTTGAGGGCGAGCGCCACGAGACCGGAGATCCCGAGGCCGACGACCATGTTGTTGTAGACGCCCAGCATGAAGCTGCGCAGGCCCTGGTCGACTTCGACCTGAGAGCCGGCGTACCCCTGCGGCTGGGCGCCGGCGCGGAACGGGCTGTTGTCGAATGCCATGAAAGTTTCCCTTGAAACCTCTCGGCGCGGAGTTGTGACGGGGTCCACGCGCGACCCCTGGCGCATCGAACGCGCCTTAGGCTCGAATATGTTCGCTTGAAGAACCATAAACAAGTGGGCCCTCAGCGTGCGGCCGCGTTTTCAACCTCCCGGAATAACGAAGATTTTTGCCGATCGATCGGGATGAAAAATCCCGTTCAATCGTGGCGACCTATTTTCAGAACTGGCGCAGATAGGGAGCCGGCCGCTGGCCGAGGATGCGCCACGTCCCCGCCAGCCCCACCACGACGGCGAAGACGACGGCGAAACCGGCAACCGCCAGCGCTCCGGCCGGGTCGGGCGCGAAGTCGAGGCGCATCACCCGGGAGACGATCACCCAGCCCGCAACCGATCCGGCCAGGATGCCGAACAGCGCGGTAATGAGCCCGAGGGCGCCGTATTCCAGGGCGTAAGCCGAGAGCAGGCGCATCCGCGTGGCGCCGAGAACCTTCAGCACCACCGCGTCGTAGAGCCGGGCGCGGTGGCCGGCGGCGAGCGCGCCGGCCAGAACCAGAAGGCTCGCGATCACCGCGACGACGCTGGCGCCGCGGATCGCCAGGACCAGCTTGTGCACGAGGTCGTTGACGGCATCGAGCGCGTCCTTCACCCGCACGCTCGTCACCGAGGGGAAGGCCTTCGCCGCATCACGCACCACCTCGGCTTCCAGCTTCGGGTCAGGCCCGTTGGGGAGCGTCAGGGTCGCGAGGTCGGCATGCGGCGCGCCGCGGAAGGTGCCGGGGGAGAACACCATCACGAAGTTGATGCCGAGCGAGCGCCACTCGATCTGGCGCAGGTTGGCGACCCGCGCAGTGATCGGGCGGCCGAGCACGTTGACGGTCACCGTGCCGCCGACCTTGAGCCCGAGGGCGCGCGCCAGTTCGAGATCGAAGGAGACGAGCGGCTGGCGCGCCTCGTCCGCGCTCCACCACGCCCCCTCGACGATCGACGAGCCGTCCGGCGGGGTCTCGGCGTAGGTGATGCCCCGGTCGCCGTCGAGCACCCAGGCGGCGTCTTCCGGCGGCTTGATCTGGCCGGCCGGTACGCCGTTCAGCGCCGTGATCCGTCCGCGCATCATCGGCACCCGCTCGATCTTGGCGTCGGGCGCGCGGGCACCGAGGAAGGCGGAGAACGCGTCCGCCTCACGCGAGGGCACGTCGAGGAAGAACAGGCTCGGGGCCCGGCCCGGAAGTGAGCTTTCGAGCGCGCGGGTGATGTTGCTGTCGATGGCGCTGAGCGTCACCAGCAGCGTCGTGCCGAGGCCGAGCGAGAGCACCACCGCCGGGGTCAGGGCACCGGGACGGTGCAGGTTGGCCAAAGCCATGCGCGGCACCATGCCCTTCGGCCGCGGCAGACGGGCGGCCCCGGCCATCAGTCCCGCCGCGACGAGGCGTAAGGCCCCGAAGGCAAGCGCGGCGGCCGCCATGAAGATCAGCGCCACCTTGCGGTCGAAAGCGGTGACGAGGGCAAGGCCCGCGAGCGCAAGCAGGGCGGCGGCGAGCACCGCGAGGTAGCGCCAGCGCGGGCGGCGCGCGGACGGATCGACGGCATCGCGAAACAGCCCGGCGACGGAGACGTCGTGGGCGCGGCCGAGCGGCAGGATCGCGAAGGCGAGCGCCGTCAGCAGCCCGTAGGCCGCCGCCAGAGCGAGGCGGGCCGGGGCGATCTCGGGGTTGAGCGGCAGCGGAAGCTGGTCGCGGAGTGCAAGGTCGAGAAGGAACGGTAGGGCCGCGCCGACGGCGAGGCCGAGCACGGTGCTGATCGCGGCGATCAGCATCACCTGGATCAGGTAGAGCGCGACCACCTGCGAGCCCGGCGCGCCGACGCTCTTGAGGGTGGCGATCGAGGCCTGCTTGCCATCGACGAAAGCGCGCGCGGCATTCGCCACGCCGACCCCGCCGACGATCAGCGCGGTGAGTCCGACGAGCGTCAGGAACTGCGTGAAGCGCTCGATGCCCTTGGCGAAGCGCGGATCAGCGTTGTCACGCGCGCGCATCTCGAAGCCGGCCTCGGGCAGGGCCTTCTGCACCGCCGCGTTGACCGCCGTCAGGCGCGCGTCGTCGGCGCCGGGCATCTGCAGGCGGTAGGTGAAGCGGTTGAGGCTGCCGGGTTGGATCAGGCCGGTGGCGCGCAGCGCGGCGAGCGAGACGAGCAGGCGCGGCCCGAATCCGATGCCGGAGCCGATCCGGTCGGGTTCCGAGGCGAGGGCGGCGCGGATCTCGATGGGAAAGCCGCCGAGCGTCACCCGGTCGCCGGGCTTGAGCCCGAGCCGGGTCAGCAAGGCCGGGTCGGCCGCCGCGCCGAAAACGCCGTCCCGTTCCGCGATGAGATCCTGCACCGGCGCCTGCGGGTCCGTCTCGACCGTGCCGACTGCCGGATAGCTCGGATCGACCGCCTTCAACTCGACCAGGGCCGCGCCGCCATCGCCCGCCACCGCCATGGCGCGCAGGCTCGCGACCTCCGAGACCGGCGCCTGCCCCTCCAGCACGGCCCGCTCGGCCGGCGTCGCCTCGCGGTTGATCAGGCTGTAGGTGATGTCGCCGCCGAGAATCCGCCGGCCCTCGCGCCCGAGCCCGCCGGAGAGCGAGGCGGCGATCGAGGTGACGCCGCTGATCGCCGCCACGCCGAGCGCGATGCAGGCGATGAACACCCGAAAGCCCGAGAGCCCGCCGCGCAGCTCGCGCAGGGCCAGCCGGAGGGTGAGCGGCAGACGGGAGGCGGGGACCGGCTTCGAAGAATCCGGCTGGGACAGCGTGCCGTGCATGCGGGCTCGAGCGTTTCGTCGCCGGTCGGGCCGGCGGGGCCAATCTGGGCATTGAAGCGGCGCACGCAACTGTTCGCACCGCCGCACGGATCCATGCGGATCAGGACAGTATCACGGCACCGTCACGGGAAGGTCGATCGTCACCCGTGTTCCGACACCTTCCTCGCTTTCGATGGCGATCTGCCCGCGCAGGGTCGAGACGACGAGATTGTCGGCGATGTGCAGGCCGAGCCAGGTGCTGTCCTTGTCGCGTCCGGTGGTGAAGAACGGGTCGAAGATCCGCCGCAGGTTTTCCCGCGGGATGCCGTGGCCGTCGTCCCGCACGACCATCCGGATCTGCGTGTCGCCGCGCCGGCTGACGTCGAGGACAGGCGTGTTGGACCTCGTGGCCCTTGCGCCGCAGGATCGGATCGAGCGTGCTCATCTCCGCGAAAGGCCGGGCGTCCGGCCGGGTGAGCAGCAGGGTCGCCGGCAGCAGGACCAGGACGGCGACGGCGAGCCGCAGCGCGGTGCCGCCACCCGGGACCCTTCCAAGCACCGGCGGCAGCCGCTACACCGGCAGCCCTTCGATCCGCCGAGTATCGGAAAGCCAGCCGTGTCGTCCCTGCGCCTGGGCGTGAACATCGATCACGTCGCCACCGTCCGCAACGCCCGCGGCGGGCTCGCGCCCGATCCGGTGCGCGCCGCCCACGAGGCCGTGGCGGCGGGTGCCGACGGCATCACCGCGCATTTGCGCGAGGATCGCCGCCATATCCGCGACGCCGACATCGCGGCGCTCAGGAAACTGCCGGTGCCGCTCAACCTCGAAATGGCGGCGACCGACGAGATGGTCGGCATCGCGCTCGCCACCCGGCCGCATGCCGCCTGCCTCGTGCCGGAGAAGCGCGAGGAGCGCACCACCGAGGGCGGCCTCGACATCATCTCCGGCCGCGCGCATCTGGCCCCGCGCATCGCCACGCTGTCGGAGGCCGGCATCCGCGTCTCGCTGTTCGTCGAACCCGACGAGGCGGTGATGGAGGCGGCCCACGCCCTGCACGCGCCCGTGGTCGAGCTGCATACCGGCTCCTATTGCGAGGCGGTGATCGAGGGCGATCAAACGAGAATCGCGCACGAACTCGGCCGCATCGTGCGGGCCAGCGCGCACGGCGCCGGGCTCGGCCTCGAGATCCATGCCGGTCACGGCCTCACCGTGGAGAGCGTCGGCCCGGTGGCGGCGCTGCCGCAGATCCGCGAGCTGAACATCGGCCACGCCCTGATCGCCGAGGCGATCTTCGTCGGCCTGCGGCAGGCGGTTCACGACATGCGCGCGGCGATGGACCGGGCGCGTCGGCAGGCCGAGCCGTGATCCTCGGCATCGGCACCGATCTCTGCGACATCCGCCGCATCGAGTCCTCGCTCGAACGCTTCGGCGAACGCTTCACCCATCGCGTCTTCACCGACGGCGAGCGGGCGAAATGCGACCGGCGGGCCGCCCGCGGCCCGTCCTACGCGCGGCGCTTCGCCGCCAAGGAGGCTTGCGCCAAGGCGCTCGGCACCGGCATGAGCCAGGGCGTGTTCTGGCGCGACATGGAGGTGGTCAACCTGCCCAGCGGCCAGCCGACGCTCAATTTGAGCGGCGGTGCGCGGGAACACCTCGCCCGCATGGTTCCGGAGGGTTACGAGGCGCGGCTGCACCTCACGCTGACCGATGAGCCGCCTCTCGCACAAGCCTTCGTGATCATCGAGGCGGTGCCGATTACCGCGACATCATAGGTTTGTATCTGCACATCCCCTGCGTTGCGGGGCGGCGCAGCATAGTCTAGACCCGCCGCCCAGCAGGACAGCCACCGCCACGTGGGACGCGGCTGCCGATCTTACGGCGGGGCCGGAGGCTGTTTCACTCATGAGCATGGGACGCGCGCGCTTGGATCGCGAGGGCAAGACGGAGATCCGGCCGGCCGAGCCCGGAACCTGGGCGAGCATCCGGGAAACCGTGAAAGTCGGCGTGCAGGCGCTGCTCATCGCGCTCGTGGTGCGCACGCTGCTGTTCCAGCCGTTCAACATCCCCTCGGGCTCGCTGATCCCGACGCTGCTGATCGGCGACTACCTGTTCGTCTCGAAATACACCTACGGCTACTCGAAATACTCCTTGCCGCTCTCCGAGTACCTGCCGTTCCAGGCGAATGGGCGGGTCTGGGGCGCCGAGCCGAAGCGCGGCGACATCGCCGTCTTCAAGTTGCCGAAGGATAATTCGACCGACTACATCAAGCGCGTGATTGGCCTGCCCGGCGACAAGATCCAAGTGATCGAGGGCGTGCTCAACATCAACGGCAAGCCGGTCAAGCGCGAGCGCATCGCCGATTACGAGACGCTCGATGCCTTCGACCAGACGGTGAAGGTCGCCCAGTACAACGAGACGCTGCCGGGCGGCGTGACGCACCGGGTGATCGAGCGCGATGGCGACCGCGGCTTCTGGGACAACACCGAGGTCTACACGGTGCCGGCCGGTCACTTCTTCATGATGGGCGACAACCGCGACAACTCCACGGATTCGCGCGACCTCGCCAGCGTCGGCTACGTGCCGTTCGAGAACTTCGTCGGCCGCGCCGAGATGATCTTCTTCTCCATCGACGAGCGCACCCCCGCCTGGCAGATCTGGCGCTGGCCGTCGGACGTGCGCTGGGGCCGCATCTTCTCGACGATTCACTGACCTCCTGACGAACGTGACAGCGACGGGACGATCCGCCCCTCTCCCTTGGGGAAGAGGGCGATGAGCGAGGACGGCGAAGGCGCCGCTCGCTCCAGCCGCGCCCGGCGCGCGCATCGTCCCCGGCCGAGCCTCGCGGTGCTGGAGGCGCGCATCGGCCACGTCTTCGCCGATCCCACCTTGCTGCCGCTGGCGCTCACCCATGTGAGCAAGGCTGGTCCCTCCGGCCGGGTCGGCAGCTATCAGCGCCTCGAATTCTTGGGCGACCGGGTGCTCGGGCTCGCGGTCGCCGAGACGCTGTACAAGGCCCTGCCGGGCGCGGAGGAGGGCGAGCTGTCGCGGCGTCTGGCCGGCCTCGTGCGGCGCGAGACCTGTGCCGTGGTGGCCGAGGCCTGGGAGGTCGGGCCGCATCTCAATCTCGGCCCCGGCGAGATCCAGACCGGCGGGCGGCGCAACCAGACCATTCTGGCCGATGTCTGCGAGGCGATTCTCGGCGCGGTGTTCCTCGACGCCGGCTATGAGGCGACGCGGGCGATCGTGCAGCGCGCCTTCCGCCCCGGCGAGGAAACCGCGGCCCCGCGCGGGCGCGATGCGAAATCGGCCTTGCAGGAATGGGCGATGGCGCGCAGCCTCGCGATCCCGGTCTACGAGGTGGTGGAGCGCTCCGGGCCCGACCACGCCCCGGTCTTCCGGATCGCGGCGCGGGTCGAAGGCATCGAACCCGGATATGGCGAGGGCGCCTCGAAGCGCGTCGCGGAGCAGGAGGCGGCTCGTGCCGTGCTCGCCCGCGAGGGCATCGGTGGGACGCAAGGACAGGATGGATCAGGTGTTTAGGTCGCGGATGGTCGAATCGGATGTCTGAGCACGAGCCGGAACACGAGGCTGACGAAGACGGCGCCCCGCAGGAACAGCGGCCGGACGTGCAGCAAGCGACGCAGGAAGGGACGCGTGCGGGCTTCGTCGCGCTGATCGGCGTGCCGAATGCCGGCAAGTCGACCCTGCTCAACGCCCTCGTCGGCGCCAAGGTCTCGATCGTCTCGCGAAAGGTCCAGACGACGCGGGCGCTGGTGCGCGGCATCGTCATGGAGGGCGAGGCGCAGATCGTGCTGGTGGACACGCCCGGCATCTTCGCCCCGAAGCGCCGCCTCGACCGGGCCATGGTGCACTCCGCCTGGAGCGGCGCTGCAGATGCCGATGCGATCTGCCTGCTGATCGATGCCCGGAAAGGTGCGGACGAGGAGGTCGAGACCATCCTGCGCCGCCTGCCTGAGGTGAAGCGGCCCAAGATCCTGATCCTCAACAAGATCGACCTGATCGCCCGCGAGCGCCTGCTCGAATTGGTGGCAAAGCTCAACGCGATGGTGCCGTTCGAGGACACCTTCCTGATCTCGGCGCTCAAGGGCGACGGTGTCGCCGACCTGCGCAAGGCGCTGGCCGCGCGGATGCCGCCGAGCCCATGGCTCTACCCCGAGGACCAGATCTCCGACGCGCCGCTACGCATGCTGGCCGCCGAGATCACCCGGGAAAAGATCTACGACCGCTTGCACGAGGAATTGCCCTACCGCTCCACCGTCGAGACCGACCAGTGGCAGGTGCGGCCCGACGGATCGGTGCGCATCGAGCAGACGATCTTCGTCGAGCGCGAGAGCCAGCGCTCGATCGTGCTGGGCAAGAACGGCCAGACCATCAAGGCGATCGGGCAGGCGGCCCGCATCGAGATCACCGAGGTGGCCGAGGCCAAGGTGCACCTGTTCCTGCACGTGAAGGTCCGCGAGAACTGGGCCGACGATCCCGCGCGCTATCGCGAGATGGGCCTCGAATTCCCGACGGGCTGACCTCTATTCCCTCATCCATCCCATCCTCGCCCTCATCCTGAGGTGCCCGCCCGAGCGGGCTTTGACGGATCCTCCAGGGATCGCGCGGGATCTGGACGATCCTTCGAGGCCGCCGCTCCGCGTCGGCACCTCAGGATGAGGGCGGGGGCTGGACGGATCGTGCTCCCGATGGCCGCAGCCTGAATGCCAACCCCCATGCCCCAAACCGACTCCGACATCCGGGCCATCCTCTACGGCCTCCCTCCCGCAGACCTCGCGGAGGTGCCCGAGGACGCCGCCCAGGTCTCACCGCTGATCCCCGGATCGGCGCGGCTGGAAGATGTCGCCGAGGCGAGCCTCGACTCAGCCCTGTTGCTGGCCCCGCCCGGCACGGCGGAGCGGCGCTACGCCCTGGCGCTCGCGATCCGCGCCGTGCGGCCCGGCGGGCGACTGGTGGCGATGGCGCCCAAGGACAAGGGTGGCACCCGGCTCGCCAAGGAGCTGCGCGGCTTCGGCTGCGCCGTCACCGACGAGCCGCGACGCCATCACCGCATCTGCACGGCGACGCGTCCCGAGGTGCCCGCCGGCCTTGAGGCCGCATTGGCGGGCGGCGCCCCGCGCCACATCGACAACCTCGCGCTCTGCACCCAGCCCGGAATCTTCTCCTGGGACCGGCTCGATCCCGGCAGCGCCCTGCTGCTGCGGCATCTGCCCGTGCTCTCGGGGCGCGGGGCTGATTTCGGCTGCGGCCTCGGCATCCTGGCCCGTGCGGTGCTGAAATCGCCGAAAGTCGCGTCGCTCGCCCTGATCGACATCGACCGCCGCGCCATCGAGATGGCCCGCCGCAACGTCGGCGAGCCCGGCGCCACCCTGCACTGGGCGGATCTGCGCAGCGCCGAGCCGGCCCTGTCGGGCCTCGACTTCGTCGTCACCAACCCGCCCTTCCACGATGGCGGCTCCGAGGATCAGGCGCTCGGCCAAGTCTTCATCAACCGCGCGGCGGCGGTGCTGCGGCCGAGTGGAACGCTCTATCTCGTCGCCAACACCCACCTGCCCTACGAGGCGCCCCTGCGCGCCGCCTTCCGTACCGTCACGACGCTGGCGACGGAGGGGGGCTACAAGCTGTTCGAGGCGCGTAAATGAAGGCGCTCCGCCTCGACCGGCTGCTGGCCAATCTCGGCTACGGCTCGCGCCGGGAGGTCGAGGGGCTGGCCCGCGCCGGCCTCGTCCGCCTCGACGGGCAGGCCCTGCGGGACGCCTCGCAGCGCATCCCGCTCGCGCCCGATCTCTCCGCCCGGATGCGGGTGCAGGGCGAGGCGCTCGATCCGCTGCCGGGTCTCTGCCTGATGCTGCACAAGCCGCTCGGCGTCACCTGCTCGCACAAGGAGGTCGGGCCGCTGGTCTACAGCCTGCTGCCCGAGCGCTGGCGGCGGCGCGATCCGGCGCTCTCCACCGTCGGGCGCCTCGACAAGGAGACCTCGGGCCTCCTGCTGATGACCGATGACGGCGCGCTGCTGCATCGGATCATCGCGCCGAAGGCCAAGGTGTCCAAGCGCTATCGGGTGACCCTGGCCCGCCCGCTCCAGGGCGACGAGACCGCGATCCTCGCCTCGGGCGAGATGATGCTGGAGGACGAGGACAAGCCGCTCCTGCCGGTGGAGATGGAGACCGACGGCCCGACCCATTGCACCGTGACCCTGCACGAGGGCCGCTACCATCAGGTCCGGCGCATGTTCGCCGCGCTCGGCAACCACGTCGATGCCCTCCACCGCGACCGCGTCGGCGGCCTGGCGCTCCCCGCGGACTTGCCGGCGGGCGAGTTCCGGATCCTGGGGCCCGGCGAGATCGCCACTTTGTTCGAGGGGTAGCGCTCTATCCTGCCACGGCCCTGCGCCGCGCGAGGCGCCGGTCGAGGAGCACCAGTGTCCATCCGACCGTGAGGAAGGCCGCCGCGATCGCCCCGGCATAGGCCGCCACCGGCCCCCAGCCGATCTTGCCCACATCGAGGAACGGGTAGGGATAGCGCGCGTCGTAGGCGCCGCGCACGAGCGTGTAGCCGAGGTAGATCAGCGGGTAGCTCGCAAACAGCGCGAGATCGCGCAGCGCAAGGCGCCCCTTCGGCACGAAGGCGAGCCAGAACAGCGGCACCATCACCGGCAGCGCTTGGTGGAGCAGGACATCGCCGACGAGGTCGCCGCCGCGCAGGGTCCTGACCCCGTAGAGCAGCAACCGCTGCACGAGGCCGACGAGCAGGGTCGCGAGCACGGTCGTGGCGACGAGCCGGGGCTGGGCCAGGGCCGGCACCCGCAGGGCGATCCCACCGAACACCGCGAGGACGAGGAGCCCGGTGAGGTTCGTGAAGTAGGCGGCCATGATCCAGGCCGCGAGCGGCATCGAGCCGGTCCGGCCGAACACGGCGGAGAAGCCGACCCCCACACCCACGGCGGCGCAAAGTGCGATCAGGGCCGCAGCGAGGCGGGCGGGGCGGGAATTCATGGCCGGATCACGTCTGGGCGGAAGTGGCAGCAGCTTCTGGCTCCTGTTCGCGACCAAGACGTGACGCGGCTTGACACGCGAGGCCCCGTGCCGGACGCCACCGGCCCGTGCTGCTCGATCTCCTGCATCTCCTCACCACGCCCGCGCCGCGGGCCCAGCGCCGGCTCGGCTACCTGCGCGACAGCATCTGGCTGATGTCGCGGGCGCGTCGCTGCCGCCGGGCCTGGGCGCCGCATCTGGAGGCGAGCCGGGCGGTGATGCGCGCGGCCATCGCCGCCACCGAGCGGCGCGACACCGCCGTGGTGCTGGGCTCCGGGCTCCTGCTCGACGTGCCGTTGGCGGATCTCGCCAAAACTTTCCGGCGGGTGGTGCTGATCGATGCCGTGCATCTCCGGCCCACCCGGCGCGCGATCCGCGCCTTCCCCCATGTCGAGACGCTGACGGCGGATCTCAGCGGCGCGATGGCGCTGATGACCGGTGCGGCGCGCGATCTCGATCCCCGCCTGCCGCCGGTCTGCGCCGAACCCGGCACCGGCCTCGTCATCTCCGCCAACCTCCTCTCGCAACTGCCGATCCGCCCGGTCGAACGGCTGGAGGCCTCGCGCCGTCCCCTCGGGGCCTGGACCTCGGCGGACGGCGACGCCTTCGGCCGCCGGATCGTCGAGGGCCATCTCGATGCGCTGGCGGGCCTGACGGCGCGTGTCTGTCTCGTCACCGACATCGACGAGACCGAGGAGGACCGGCAGGGGCAGGTCCACGCGCGGCACGACCTTCTCTACGGCGTGCGGCTCGGACGTCCAGAGCAGGCCTGGACCTGGGAGCTCGCTCCGTTCGGCGAGACCGCGCGCGGCCGGCGCCTGATCCATCGCGTCGCAGGGTTTTCGCATTGGACGCCGTGAGATGAGCCCCCGCCGCCATCGCTGCGGGCATCCGTCGAACTCTCAGAACAAAATAAGAAGAACGATCCAGGTGTTCGGCTGTCTGGCAGTCCCGAAGGGTTTATCTGGCGAGATCAGCCGGTACATCCAACTCGATTGTCGGATCGGGCGGAATGTTCGGATAATCTGATCGGGAAAAACAGAAAAGACATTCGGGAGGTTTCAGCATGATGCGCCGCTTCTCCATCCTTCTGCTTGCCGCGATCCTCGCGCCCGGTGCCGCCAGCGCCCTGTCGATGACCGACACGCTGGAGGCGTGGCGGCAGAGCTCGACCATGGATCGCCTCCAACTCGCGACCCGCTTCGGCAAGTCGTTCGTGTCGGTCAACGAGAGCTTCACGGCTGGCTACTTCGTCAAATGCATCGACGAGGTGGCGGGCTATTCCAATGCGCAGAAGGCCAAGATCGAGGACGCGGTCCGCGAATGCGTCGCCTCGCAGCTCCGGATGACGGGCAAGGGACAGGCGGACGAGTAGCCGCCTCTCAAATCTCGATCTCGGTGCCGATCTCGATCACCTGCCGCGCCGGCACGCAGAAATGGGCGCCGGTGCGCTCGGCGTTGTTCTGCATCACTGCGAAGACCGCCTCGCGCCAGTCCGACATGCCGCGCTGGTCGGAAACGGGGATGATCGTCTCGTGGCCGACGAAGACGGTGAGATCCTCGGTGAACTCCTTCGGCAGGAGGCCGGCGCCGACGGCACAATCCAACCCCTCGGGGATCGAGGCCGATTGCATGAAGCCGTAATGCAGCACGACGCGGCGGATGTCGGGGGTGATCTCGGTGACGCGGGCGCGCTCCTCGCGCGGCACCGTCGGCGTCTCCTCGAACAGGGCGGTCACGATCAGCACGCGGGCGTGCAGCGCGCCCAGGCGCTCGACGAAGCGCAGCATCGGCAGCGGGATACCTTCGGTCGCCGAGGACAGGAAGGCGGCCGAGCCCGGCAGGGTCGTCGGCGGCTCGTGGCGGAGGCTCTCGAGGAAGTGTGCCTCCGGCGGGCGCAGGCCCGTGCGCGCCTGTTCCAGGCAGGTGTTGCCCTTGAGCCATGTCAGCATCAGGAAGGCGATCGCACCCGCCAGCAGCAGCGGAAACCAGCCACCCTCGAATAGCTTCACGCTGTTGGCCGAGAGGAAGATCAGGTCGATCACGAGGAAGAAGCCGTTGACCGCAAGCACGATGGGCCAGCCGAAACCCCATTTGCGGGCGACGAGGCCGGCGAGCAGGGTTGTGATCGCCATCAGCAGCGAGACGGCGATGCCATAGGCCCCGGCCAGCGCGTCGGAGGAACGGAAGATCAGAACGGCCGCCAGCGTCGCGGCGGCCAGCAACCAGTTCACCAGCGGCACATAGATCTGCCCGCTCTCGTCGGGCGCGGTGTGGACGAT
This sequence comes from Methylorubrum extorquens, assembly GCF_024169925.1. Taxonomy (NCBI): domain Bacteria; kingdom Pseudomonadati; phylum Pseudomonadota; class Alphaproteobacteria; order Hyphomicrobiales; family Methylobacteriaceae; genus Methylorubrum; species Methylorubrum extorquens. The sequence goes on along the minus strand of NZ_JALJXF010000001.1, from coordinate 3,779,685 downwards.
GCGCAGCGGCGGCAGGAAGCCGAGCTGGATCGATTGCCGGGTCAGCGAGAACACCCCCGAGATCACGGCCTGTGAGGCGATGACGGCGGCCAGCGTGGCCAGCCCGATCAGCGGGTAATGCAGGACGCCCGGCGCCAGGCGGTAGAACGGGTTCTCGGCCGCGGACGGATCGACCAACAGGATCGCGCCCTGCCCGAAATAGTGGATCACCAGCGCCGGCAGTACGAGAACGAACCACGCGACGCGGATCGCCCGCGCGCCGAAATGGCCGAGATCGGCATACATCGCCTCGCCGCCGGTGACGGCGAGGAAGGCCGCGCCCAGCATCGTGAAGCCGACATGCAGGCCGGCATGCGCCGTGAACTCGACCGCGCGCAGCGGATTGACCGCCGCCAGGATCTGCGGCGCCTGCACGATGCCGCCGATGCCGAGGGCGGCCAGCACAAGGAACCAGACCAGCATCACCGGCCCGAAGATCCGGCCGATGAAGGCCGCCCCCTGGCGCTGCACGAGGAACAGGCCGACGAGGATGACCAGCGTGATCGGGACGATGAAGCGGTCGAGGGCGGGCGCATCGACCCGCAGGCCCTCCACCGCCGAGAGCACCGAGATCGCCGGGGTGATCGCGCCGTCGCCGTAGAGCAGGGCGGCGCCGACGAGGCCGACCACGAGCAGCAGTGCCTGCCGCGAGCCGGGTTGCGCATGGCGGGCGCCGAGCAGCGCCAGCATGGCGACGATGCCGCCCTCGCCGCGGTTGTCGGCGCGCAAGATCAGGATCGCGTATTTCAGCGAGACGACGAGGATCAGCGCCCACAGGATCAGCGAGACGGCGCCGGTCACTGCGACCGGGCTCGGATTTCCGCCCGGACTTGCGGCGCGCACCGCCTCCTTCAGCGCGTAGAGCGGGCTCGTGCCGATATCGCCGTAGACGACGCCGAGGGTGGCGATCAGCAGGCCGGCGCCAAGGCGGCGGCCCGGCCCGGATACCGATCCGTCCGCTCCGGAGAGGGGGGCAGCGGGCTCGCTCAAGACTGCGCTCCGAAAGGCGGGGCCGTTGGTGGCGATTCACCTATGGGGGCGGCGGATTAAAAGCCAGGGTCTTTCGTAATTGTGTGCCGGGTCGATTACGGCTCGCGAGACGGGGAGGCATCCGGCCCGGTCTTGTCGGGGTTGGGGCGGCCGTCGCGCAGCCGAGCGGCGGCGGCCGCCGCCTTCTCGGCGATGCGGCGGCGCAGGTCGTCGGACAGCTCGATATCGACGAGGCGCCAGCCCCAATCGCGCAGGCGTAGGCGGATGCGGAACTGCTCGTGGCGTGGCCGGTCCGGCGGCACGGCGACCAGCACGGAGCGGAAGCCGCGCATGTCGGCGGCGAGATAGTAGCGCAGCAGCCGCTTGAGATCGGGGATGCGCAGGCCGTCGCGCCGCTCGTGCCGGCCGGCCGGCGCGGCGAGGTCGGCGCCCTGCGGCCAGCCGTCGTCGAGGAGGTCGATCACGGCCTTCGGCGTCAGCGCCGATTCCATGATCGGGAGTGCGACCGCCGCCGCCGCGTCGGCGATGCGCTGCCGCTCGCGCGGATCGAGGGCGTTGCTGTCGGCCTTCACGGCGGCGCTGATCTGGCGCGCGAGCGACAGGCGCAGCGTGCGGAAGTTGACCCGCTGCTCCACGGCTGCCGCGTCGCCCGCCTGCACCGCGGCAGCGAAGCCGTAGAGCGACCAGAACGGCGTCAGCGTGTAGGCGAACCAAGCCGCCACCGCGAGAAGGGGAATGAGCCACCACCGCATCGGATCAGCCGCGGATGCGCGGATGGATCATGCCGGGTTGTCCCCGGCCCCATTGTCCCCGGCGCCATGCCAGCCCGTCAGCCCGGAAAAGGCCGCGACGACGCCCTCGTAGACGGGGCGCTTGAAGGGAACGATGAGGTCCGGCAGCGTTTCCAGCCGCTCCCAGCGCCACGCCTCGAATTCGGGCTTGTGATGGCCGCCGCCGGGGGCCTCCACGTCGATCACCGACGCGTCGCCGGTGAGGCCGAAGGCGAACCATTTCTGGCGCTGGCCGCGGTAGCGGCCCTTCCAGGCCTGCTTCATCACCGCGGGCGGCAGATCGTAGGCGAGCCAGTCGCGGGTTTCGCCGAGCAGCGTGACGGCGTCGGCCGGCACGTTGGTCTCTTCGTGGAGTTCGCGGAGCGCCGCGGCGAGGGGCTCTTCCCCCTCGTCGATCCCGCCCTGCGGCATCTGCCACGCGAGATCGCCATCGACATGTTCGGGGCCCGCCTCGCGCTTGCGCCGCCCGATGAAGACGCGGCCGTCGCGGTGGAACAGGGTTACCCCCACGCAGGGGCGGTAGGGCAGCGCGCTGCCCTCGGGCAGGCGCAGGAGGTCGTCGTCGGGGCGGGTCATGGCGGGCTCGTGCTGGCGGCGCGACCATAGGAGGCCGAACCGGTGCGGGCAACGCCGACCTAACCCCTATCTGAGGCCGTAAAACGAGCGTGGGCGCGGCCTCGGCCGAGCCCACGTCTTTCCCTGCCGTTCCCGAGGTAGAACTCAGGCGGCGCGCACGTTGGCGAGGAAGCGGCCGACTTCCGCCGAGAGATGCTGGGACTGGTGCGACAGCTCGGAGGAGGCGGCGAGCACTTCGGCGGCGGTCGCCCCCGCCTCCTCGGCGGCCTGCGCCACGCCCGCGATGTTGCTCGTCACCTCGCCCGCACCCATGGCCGCCTGGGCGACGTTGCGCACGATCTCCTGTGTCGCCGCGCCCTGCTGCTCCACCGCTGCCGCGATCGAGGCCGCCACCGAACTGATCTCCTCGATGCGCCCGGTGATGCTGCCGATGGCCGAGACCGCGTGGCCCGTGGTCTCTTGAATGCGGCCGATCTGGCCGGAGATCTCCTCCGTCGCCCGTGCGGTCTGGTTGGCGAGTTCCTTCACTTCCGCCGCGACCACCGCGAAGCCGCGGCCGGCCTCACCCGCGCGCGCCGCCTCGATGGTGGCGTTGAGGGCAAGCAGGTTGGTCTGCCCCGCGATCGTGGTGATCATGGTGACGACGTCGCCGATCTTGGAGACGGCCGCGCTGAGAGCCCGGACATGGGCCGCCGTTTGCGCGGCCTCTCCCACCGCCGCCTGGGCGAGCGTCGAGGAGCCGCTGACCTGCCGACCGATCTCCTGCACCGAGGCGCCCAGCTCCTCGGCCGCCGCCGCCACGGTGTTGACGTTGGTCGCGGCCTCTTCCGCCGCTGCCGCCACGCTGATCGATTGGCCGGCGGTACGGGTCGCGGCGCCGGTCATGCCATGCGCCGAGGCCTGCAATTGGGCTGCGGCGGACGAGACGAGGCTGACGACGCCGCCGACCGCGCCCTCGAACCGCTCCGCCATCTCGCGCATCGCCGCCTTGCGCTGCGCTTCCGCCCCGGCGCGGGCCGCGGCGCTCTCCTCCTCGAGGTTGCGCATGCGGATCAACCCCGCCTTGAAGATCTGCACCGCGTCGGCGATCGTCCCGATCTCGGTCCGCCGACCCTGATGCGGGATCGTCACCGTAAGGTCGCCCGCAGCCAGCGCCTGCATCGGCTCGACCACGGAGGCGATACCGCGGGTCACGCCGCGGGTGATCAGCACCGCGAGCAGGATCGCGAGGACGAGCCCGAAGACGAGGACGGCAAGGCCGATCGTCCGCACCTGCTGGAACACGGTCTCGCCCTTCGCCATCGCGCGTGCGGCGCCTTCGTTGTTGAAGGCGATCAGCTTCTCCAGGGCGTTCGACATCGCCCGGCGCGGGGCGAGGCCTTTCGCCTCGTAGTGGGAGAAGGCGTCCGCCTTCCGGCCCTGACGCGAGAGATCCATCACGGTCCGCCGCTCGGCCTCGAAGGTGGCGGTTTCCCGCGCATAGGTATCGTAGAGCGCCCGCTCCGCGGCATCGGTGATCAGGGTCTCGTAGGCCGCGCGCTTGTCGGTGATGAGCTTGCCGAAGCGCTCGAAATCCTTGTCCATGGACGCGATCAGTTGCGGGTCGGTCGCTTGCGTGTGCCGCAGCATCACGCCGTTCATCCGCGCCGCCGCCGTGTCGATCTCGCCGAGCAGGCGCACGCTGGGAAGCCAATTGCGCTCGATGTCGAGTGCTTGGTCGCGCATCGTCTGCGTTCCGACGAGGCCCAGAACCCCTAAGCTGACGAGAAGGATCGTCAGAACCGTGAATGAAGCGATGAGCTTGCTGCGAATGGGAAGAGTTTGGAGCGACACGGAGGACTCCGACAGGAACGGCTCGCGCGATTCTGCTGAGCGAGCGGCGGGATCCTGGCCCGAAAACACTTACCGGATCGCGAATTGTTCAAATGATTTTGCGCGGCGTGACAGGATTAAATGGATGTATGCTTCGTAGTGAGCCGAAGACTGACATGAGTCGATTTTCATGCAATTTGCGCGTGTCCCATGCGCCAAGAAGGCAGGGCAAGCGTGTCACGGTGTGCCGTCCGGAGATTTGCCGGGGTCAGACGGCATCACCTCGACGAACTCGCTCGATCGGGCCGGCTCCTGACCAATCCGGCCGGATGACCGATTTTGGATGGCCGCCATCCCACCATCGGCAACCGCCGTTCGGGCGATGTTTAAGGCGCCGCGCTCGTCAGCTTGGAGACGTTGCCCGGGCGGCGCAGGATCGCGCTCACCGGCACGAGCCGGATGCCGCGTGCCTCCAGATCGCGCGACCACCGCGACAGGCGCTCGATCGTCAAGGGCGAGGCACTGGACGAGGCCAGCACGAGGCCCTTCTGCCGAGCCAGCGTCTCCAGGCGTGCGAGTTCCGCGTCGATGGCGTCGGGCCGCGCGACGGCGTCGATCACGATCTCGGCCCGCGCGGTCGGCAGCTTGGTCTTCGCCGCGGCGGTCGCGACCTGCGAGCCGGGCGCCGCGCCGTCATCGACGAAGCCGAGCCCGCGGGCGGATAGGTCTTTCAGCACCGGTTCGAGGGCGGCGGGCTCGCTCATCAGCTTGGCGCCCATGAAGTTCACGGCCGCGACGAAGCCGGGGAACCGGCTCATCGCCCAGGCGGCCCGGTCGAGGTTCTCGCCGGGGCGGGCCGAGGCCAGGAGCGTCTGCGGCCCTGGATCGCTGTCGGGATAGTCGAACGGCTCCATCGGCAGTTGGAGCAGGATCTCGTGTCCGGCCTCGCGGGCGCGGGTCGCGGTCTTTTCGAGATCGTTGCCGTAGGGCGAGAGCGCGAGGCTCACTGCCGCCGGAAGCCGGGCGATGGCGCCGAGGGTGGCGTTCTCGCCGATGCCGAGACCGGACACGAGGATCGCGATGCGCGGCCCGGTGCCGGGCTCGTCCGGGCGGGCGTAGACGTCGAGCGGCCGCAGCCGTCCTTCGCCGAGGCGGGGCAGGGGGCCGTGGCGCCCGCGCTCGGTCAGACGCGAATCGGGGGCCGGCGCGAGCTTCACCTGGGCGGCGTTCGGGACGCGGATGATCACCGGTGCATCGGGTGCCGTCGAACCGTCGGGGCGGAACACGCTGACGCCGGAGGCCTGTTCGACCTCGCTGGCGGACTGGGCCGGTCCCTTCGAGGCGGGCGGTGCAGGGTCTGCGATGCGGGGGGCGGAGGCCGGGGCCTCGCGGATCTCGATGAGCGCTTGGGCCCGAGGCTCGCCGCCGCGGGGATCGCCTGTGAGCGCGATGCCACCGGCGATCAGCGCCAGAATCATAGCGCCGCCGCCCGCCGCCGCCGCGCCTGCGGACGGGCGCAGGGCAAAGCGGGGACGGGCCGCCTTGTCCGCGACACCGAGAGGCTTCGTCAGGATGTCGTCGGCCGCGTCGCTCACCCGCCGTCCTGCCTGTTGGCGCATGCTCTGAGAACCGGGCGCAGCCTCCAACGAGAAACGGCCCGCAATCCCGGTCTGAACCGGTATTGCGGGCCGTCATGGTTAATCTTTCCCTAACACCGCAGCGGATGCCCGCTGCGGGCCGGCACAATCAGTTCTGCGTGGCCGGCTTCGTCACGTTGGCCGCACCCTTCTGGATGCCGTGCAGGAAATCGACCGCAGAGATGAGTTGCTTGTCCTTGGCCGGATCCGGCGGGATGTAGGCCGAGGAACCACCGCGCTCCTCGGTGTCCTTCTGCTTCAGGTGGCCCTTCAGGCCGGCCTCGCCCTTGGTCTCGTCCTTGCCCTTCAGGTCGTCGGGCACCTCCTGCAGCACCTCCTGATCCGGCTCGATGCCCTTCGCCTGGATCGAGCGGCCGGACGGCGTGTAGTAGCGCGCGGTGGTCAGGCGCAGGGCGCCCTGGCCGCCGAGCGGGATGATCGACTGCACCGAGCCCTTGCCGAAGGAGCGCGTGCCCATGATGGTCGCGCGCTTGTGATCCTGCAGGGCGCCGGCCACGATCTCGGAGGCCGAGGCCGCGCCGCCGTTCACCAGCACCACGATGGGCTTGCCCTTGGCCAGATCCCCGGCCTTGGCGGAGAAGCGCTGCGTCTCGTCCGGGTTGCGGCCGCGGGTCGAAACGATCTCGCCGCGGTCGAGGAAGGCGTCGGACACCATCACCGCCTGATCGAGCAGGCCGCCGGGGTTGTTGCGCAGATCGAGCACGTAGCCCTTGAGCTTGTCGCCGCCGATCTCGCCCTGGAGCTTGTCGATCGCGGTCTTCAGGCCGTCATAGGTCTGCTCGTTGAACTGGGTCAGGCGGACATAGCCGACATCACCGCTCTCGACCTTCGAGCGGACGGGGCGGATCTTGATGACGTCGCGCGTCAGCGAGACGTCGAGCGGCTCCTTGGCCTCCTTGCGGGAGATCTTCAGCTTCACCGTGGAGTTCACGGGGCCGCGCATCTTGTCGACGGCTTGGTTCAGGGTGAGACCCTGGACCTGATCCTCATCGATCTGGGTGATGATGTCGTTGGCGAGCAGGCCGGCCTTGGAGGCGGGCGTGTCGTCGATCGGCGAGACGACCTTGATCAGGCCGTCCTCCATGGTGACCTCGATGCCGAGGCCGCCGAACTCGCCCTTCGTCGTCGTCTGCATGTCGCGGAAGGATTTCGCGTCCATGTAGCTCGAATGCGGATCGAGCGAGGTCAGCATGCCGTTGACGGCCGACTCGATCAGCTTCGACTCCTCGGGCTTCTCGACGTAGTCGGTCCGCACCTTCTCGAACACGTCGCCGAACAGGCTCAGCTGCCGGTAGGTCTCCGCCGAGGCCGCGATGGCGCTCGTGCCGGACAAGAGCTGGGTCTGGGTCGACAGGGCCGAGGCGCCGACGCCGAGGACCGCGCCGAGTAACACGAGGGACACTTTGCGCATTATCCGCGAACCTTCTCGCTGGAACTTCTGGCCCACCACGGCTCCGGATCGATGGAGCCGCCGTCTTTCCTGAATTCGACGTACAGGACGGGATCAATCCGATCATCGTCCTTCTGTGACGCAGCCTGCGTCACGTTCGCCGGCGTGCTTGCCGGGGTGCCGCTGCCCTCGCCCATCACGGCTACCGGTTCGCCCGCCAGTACGAACTGGCCGACCTCGACGTTGATCTGATCCATCCCCGCGAGCAACAGATAGTAGCCGTCGCCCGCATTGATGATCAAGAGACGCCCGTAGGAGCGAAAGGGTCCGGCAAACGAGACCCATCCGTCCGCGGGCGAGGAGACCACCGCCTTCGGCCGCGCCCGCAGCGAGATGCCGCGGGTGGTGCCGCCCTGGCCGTCGGGCTGGTTGAAGCCGCGCAGCAGGGGGCCGCTCACCGGCCTGGGCAGATCGCCGCGGGCTTCCGTGAACTTCACCTTGGGGGCGAGCCGCGCCGGATCGCGCGCGCCGGCTGCCGCGAACTTGTCCTGGATCGCCCGCTGCTCGCGTTCGGCGGCGGCGCGGACGGCGTCGGCGGCGCGGCGGGCGCTCGACAGCTCGCCCTCCATCCGGTCCACGAGTTCCTTGAGCGATTTGGCCTGGGTGCCGAGCTCGGTACTCTTCTGGCGCTCGGCGGTGAGGCTGGTCTCGACCTCCGCCTGCCGGCTGCGGCGGGCCGCGATCAGCGCGTCGAGGCGCTGGCGCTCGGCGGCCCAGCCCGCGAGATCTTTCTTCAGCGCCTCGCGGTCGGCGGCGATGAGGCCACGCACCCGCACCAGTTCGGTGAGGTCGCCGGCCAGGGTGTCGGCCTCGCCGCGCAGCTCCGGCACCACCGCGCCGAGCATCATCGAGGTACGGATCGCCGCCAGCACGTCCTCGGGGCGCACCAGCACGGCCGGCGGCGGGCGCCGGCCCATGCGCTGGAGCGCGGCCAGGATCTCGGCGATGACCGCGCGGCGCGCCTCCAGCGATTTGCGGATCGCCGCGTCGCTGTCGGTCAGCGCGCGCAGGCGCTCCTCCAGCCGGTTCATCCGGTCCTCGGTCGCCTGGGCTTGCCGCCCGGCATCGAGCAGGGCGGCGCTGAGCTTGGTCCGGTCGGAGCCGATCGCGGCGATCTCGGACTCGAGTGCTGCCCGGTTGCCGCTGCTGGCCGCCAGCGCGTCCTCGATCTGCTTGAGGCTTTGGGCGCGGCGATCCCGCTCCTCCTGCGTGCGCCGCATCGCCTCCGGATCGGGCACCGTCTGCGCGCGCACGGGCAGGGCGAGGCCGCCTGCAAGGCAGGCAAGAGCCGTCAGCGTGGCCGTCAGGATCGTTGCCGACCGGAAATGCGCCGTCACCTTGGATCTCATGCCTCGGGATCGCCCCGGTGATAGGGGTGTCCGGCCAGGATGGTCAGTGCCCGGTAGACCTGCTCAAGGGCGAGCACGCGCACCAGGCCGTGCGGTAGTGTCGCCGCCCCGAAGGCGAGAATATGGTCGGCACGCCCGCGCACATTCTCGTGAAGGCCATCCGCCCCGCCGACGACGAGGACGAGGCTGCCCCGCCCCGCATCGCGCCATGACCCGATCTTGTCGGCGATGCGCTCGCTCGGCCAGTCGGAGCGGCCGCGCTCGTCGCAGGCGATCACTGCCGCGTCGCCCGGCACCAGGGCGAGGATCGCCGCCGCCTCCTCGGCGATGCGGTCGGCCGAACGGCGCGCGCGCGATTCGGGGATTTCGGCGAGGTCGCAGGCGGTGACGCCGAGGCCCTTCCCGAGCGCGACGGCGCGCTCGCGGTAGCGGGCGGCGAGATCCCGCTCCGGCCCGTTCTTCAGGCGTCCGATGGCGACGACGAGCAGGCGCAAGGGGCGTGAGCGATCCCGTAAGCAAGGTGACGGGGCGCGATAGCACGATCATGCCGGGGGCGGGGAGCCGATCGCGCCGGAAAACGTCGCCGGCAATGCAGTCTGCAAGACGAGAGCACGGCCGAGCCGGGGTGGCGGCGCGGCGGCGGCGACCTACCTGCCGCCCTCACGAACGCCTTTGGCCCCTCAGCCGTCCTTCCGCTGCGCCCACCCCTCCGGGATCTCACGACAGGATCACGATGCACTCGCCCGCCAGCGCCGCCCCGACGCGCCTCGACCGCAAGGCCGTGGGAGCGGTCGTGCTCGGCAACGCCCTCGAATTCTACGATTTCACGATCTACGCCTTCTTCGCCAAGTCGATCGGCGCGACCTTCTTCCCCTCGGACAGCCCGACCGACAGCCTGCTCGCCTCGCTCGCCCTGTTCGGGATCGGCTACGTGATGCGCCCCGTGGGCGGCGTGCTGATCGGCGCCTTCGCCGACCGGGCCGGGCGCAAGCCCGCCATGCTCATCACCATCGCGCTGATGGCCGTCGGCATGCTGATGCTGGCGGCCTGCCCCGGCACGGCGGTCCTCGGCGTCTGGGCTCAGGTGATCGTGATCGCCGGGCGGCTGATCCAGGGCCTGGCGCTCGGCGGCGAGGTCGGCCCCTCCACCGCCTTCCTGATCGAGGCGGCCCCGGCGCGGCACCGCGGCTTCGTCGCGAGTTGGCAGATCGCGAGCCAGGGCTGCGCCGCCCTGTTCGCCGGCCTGTTCGCCACCGTGCTGACCCTGGTGCTCGGCGATGCGGCCATGGCCGATTGGGGCTGGCGGCTGATGTTCGGCCTCGGCCTCCTCGTCGTGCCGGTCGGCCTCGTGATCCGCAGCCATCTGCCGGAGACGGCGGGCGAGGGTCACGATCCCGCCGCCGCCGGTTCGACGGGGGCCGTGCTCGGCCGCCTGCTGCGCCAGCACGGACGGATGCTCGGCCTGACCTTCCTCATCATCGCCGCCTCGACCGTCTCGAACGCCATCGGCACCAACATGCCGGTCTATGCCGGGGCAACGCTCGGTCTCTCGGAGATGGCGGCCAACGCCGTTCCGATCGCCCTGGGGCTGGCCTCGGTGATCTTTCCGCTCCTCGGCGGTTGGCTTGCCGACCGGTTCGGGCGCAAGCCGGTGCTGATCTGGCCGCGGGCCCTGATCCTCGTGCTCGCCGTGCCGGTCTTCCTGTGGATGCTGCGAGAGCCGAGCGCGCTCAGCGTCTACGCCGTCACCTTCCTGCTCTCGGCCCTGTCCTCGATCAACGCGGCGGCGATCATCGTCGCCATTCCCGAAGCCCTGCCGCGGGCGGTGCGCAGCGCCGGGCTGTCCATCGTCTACGCGCTCTCGGTCTCGATCTTCGGCGGCAGCACGAACTACGTCGTGAACTGGCTGATCGCCGCGACCGGCGACCGGATGGTGCCGGCCTACTACCTCGCCGCCTTCAGCCTCGTCGGCACACTCGCCGCCCTGCTGCTGCCGGAGACGCGGGGGCGGGATATCCATGTCGACACAGCGACGCGGAGGTGAATCCCGGCAGCGCGTCATCGCCGAGGGGTAGGCCTTGGCGAGCCGGAGAGAACCCGATCGGGCCCGGGCATCCAAGGCGATCGGTGAGAGGGGGCGGAAAGCGTCGCGTTCGCGGTGAGAGCGCTGTCTCGCCAATGTCCGCGGGTTCGGAGACTGAGTATTTCGGTGCAATGAATCCTTAGGAGAAATAAGACTTAGTGTGTCTCTGTCAGAGGACGCACGACGACGTGTTCGTGGCCCGGTGAGATGAGAATGAGATTCTTTCGCGGCCGCCGAGAACTTCTGAGCGGTATCGTGCCAATTTATACGGACCCGGAAGCTTGCATCCGCCAGCTCAGGGAGTTGCAGAAGCAGATCCCGTCGCTCTATGCGCTGCTCTCCGTCAACGCCTGCGCCCTCGCCTTCACCCATTACCCTTTTGCGCCGGCTTGGCTGACCGTCGGGCTCCCCGGCGCAATGATCGGCTTGTGTGCAGTACGGGCCGTGCACTGGTGGCGTCTTCGGCCGCAGGCGATGTCCGGGGCCGCCGCCGTCAAACGGATGCGCGGCACCAGCTTCCTCACCGTCCTGTTCTCGGTCCTCTTCGTCGCTTGGGCGATGACGCTCAACGCCTATGGCGGCCCGTTCGAGCAGGGCCACGTCGCGATCTTCGTGGCGATCACCGTCATCGCCTGCATCTTCTGCCTGACGCATCTGCCGGCCGCGGCGCTGATGGTGACCGTCATCGTCATGGGCAGCTTCCTGATTCACTGCTTCACGAGCGGCAACAGCGTCTTCATCGCGATCGCGCTCAACACCGCCTTCGTCACGGTGGTGATGGTGCGTATCCTCACCAACAACTTCCTGGCCTTCCTGCAACTGGTCGAGTCCAAGGCCGAAGCGCAGCGACTCGGCGCGGAGAACCAGCGGCTGGCGCATACCGACAGCCTCACCGGGTTGCCCAATCGGCGCTATTTCTTCCAGCGTCTCGACGCTTTGATCACCGCCTCGGCGACCGAAAACGCCGCCTTCGCCCTCGCGATCTTCGACCTCGACCGCTTCAAGCCGATCAATGACACGTTCGGCCACACCGCCGGAGACCGGGTGCTGGAGGAAACCGGGCGCCGTCTCGGCGCCTTCGCCGTGGACGGCGTGACGGTCGCGCGCCTCGGCGGCGACGAGTTCGGCGTGCTGATCCACGCGGTCGACTGCACGGCCGCCGCGGTCGAGCTTTGCAACCGCATCTGTTCGGCGCTGCACACGCCGATCTCACTCGGCGAGACGCAAGTCGTGCCGGGATGCTCGGGCGGCTTGGCGCTGTATCCCAGCGCCGGACGCGCCGCGGACGCGCTGTTCGACCGGGCCGATTATGCGCTCTACCATTCGAAGGAGCGGAAACGCGGGACCACGACCCTGTTCTCGCAGGAGCACGAGGACGCAATCCGGGCCGAGCGCGCGGTCGAGACCGCTCTCCAGAGCGCGGATCTCGCCGCCGAGATCGAGATGCACTACCAGCCGATCCTCGACACGCTGACGGATCGCATCACGACGGTCGAGGCGCTGGCCCGCTGGACGAGCCCCAAGCTCGGCCGCGTGCCGCCCGACCGCTTCATCGCCGTGGCGGAGCGCTGCGGGATGATCCACTCGGTGACTCTGCTTCTCCTGCGCAAGGCGCTCGCCGACGCAGGCAGGCTCCCGCCCGAGATCGGCCTGTCGTTCAACCTCTCCTCGCACGACCTCGCTTCTTCGGAGACGGTCATCGCGATCCTCGCCGCGGTCCGGCAGAGCGGGATCGATCCCCGGCGGATCACGCTGGAACTGACGGAGACCGCGCTGATGCGCGACTTCGAAGGAGCGCAGAAGGCGATCACGCTCCTGCGCGCGCTCGGTATCAAGATCGCGCTGGACGATTTCGGGACGGGGTATTCGAGCCTGAACTACGTCCACCGCCTGCCGCTGGACCGGATCAAGATCGACCGCGGCTTCATGGCCAATGTCGAATCCGATCTCGGGCGCAGCGTCGTGATCACCATCCTCGATCTGTGCCAGAACCTCGGTCTGGACGGCATCGCCGAGGGGATCGAGACCACGGCGCAATTGAGCGCGGTGCGCCGCCACGGCTGTCGCTACGTTCAGGGCTATCTGATCGGCATGCCGAAGCCGATGTCGGAGTTGCTCGGCGGCCTTCGCGGCGTGGCGGAGGCGCACCCGGTTTCCGCCTGAAGCGGCCGGGGCGCCTCGCGCTGCCCGTGTTCCTTCGTCTCTGCCCGCTTACTGCAGGCCATCGGGCCGGTCGCCCGCAGCCCAGGCGAGCGCCTGTTCCAGGCGGTCGTTGCCCCAGAACAGTTCGCCGTCCTCGGTGAGAAAGCTCGGCGCGCCGTAGATGCCGCGGGAGCGGGCCTCCTCGCCGGCCACCTTCAGGCGGCCCTTGTTGGCCTCCGAGGCTGCCGCCTTGAGGATCTGGGTGCCGTCGAGCCCAAGTGCATCGAGGATGCGCCCCACTGCTGCCGGCTCGGCGATGGAGCCGCCCTTGGCAAAACTCGTCTCGAACACCGCCTTCGAAAACGGCACCAGCCAGTCCTGATCGGCGCCGTAGGTCGCCACGCGCACCGCGCTCAGCGAATTCTGCGGGAAGGGATTGGGGCGCGTGACCGGCGGGAGCCCGAGCCGGGCGGCCTCGCGGTCAAGGTCGCGCCACATGTTGCGCCCCTTGGCCGGGTAGAGGTTGAACGGCGAGTTGGTCCAACCCTGCGACGCGAAGATCGGCCCGAGCAGGAACGGTCGCCAGCGCAGCTCGACATCGGCGGTCTTGGCCAGCGCCTCGATGCGCATGGCCGAGAGGTAGGAGTAGGTCGAGGCGAACTCGTACCAGAATTCCAGGGTCGCTCGCCGCGGCATTCGTCGATTCTCCGGATCGGCTCGTCCGTCCTGCCGGTGACCCTACCACGTCTGCGGCGGCACTCCGGGGCAGGCTGGATCGGAAACGAGGCAACGGGCATGCCGCCCCGCCGGTTGCGCGCCGCGCGCCTCCGCTGTTAATCCGCCTGCACCCTGTTGCCCGAGCCCAACACCATGTCCGACGCCAGCCCCAACAAATCCGTCAAGAAGGTCGTTCTCGCCTATTCCGGCGGGCTCGACACCTCGATCATCCTCAAGTGGCTTCAGACCACCTATGGCTGCGAGGTCGTGACCTTCACCGCCGATCTCGGCCAGGGCGAAGAGCTGGAGCCGGCGCGCCGCAAGGCCGAGCTGCTCGGCATCAAGCCGGAAAACATCTTCATCGAAGACCTGCGCGAGGAATTCGTCCGCGACTACGTGTTCCCGATGTTCCGGGCCAACGCGGTCTACGAGGGGATCTACCTGCTGGGCACTTCGATCGCCCGGCCGCTGATCGCCAAGAAGCAGATCGAGATCGCCGAGCGCGTCGGGGCCGACGCCGTGTGTCACGGCGCCACCGGCAAGGGCAACGATCAGGTCCGGTTCGAACTCGGCTACTATGCGCTCAAGCCCGACGTGACGGTGATCGCCCCCTGGCGCGAGTGGGACCTGCGCTCGCGCGAGCAGCTCATCGCGTTTGCCGAGCAGCACCAGATCCCGATTGCCAAGGACAAGCGCGGCGAGAGCCCGTTCTCGGTCGATGCCAACCTCCTGCACGCCTCCTCCGAGGGCAAGGTTCTGGAGGATCCGGCGGTCGAGGTGCCGGATTACGTCTATTCGCGTACCCTCTCTCCCGAGGACGCGCCGGACACGCCCACCATCGTCACCATCGGCTTCGAGCGGGGCGACGCCGTCTCCATCGACGGCGAGGCGCTCTCGCCCGCCACGCTGCTGGCCAAGCTGAACGAGCTCGGCCACGCCAACGGCATCGGCCGGCTCGATCTGGTCGAGAACCGCTTCGTCGGCATGAAGAGCCGCGGCATGTACGAGACTCCCGGCGGCACGATCCTGCTGCCGGCCCACCGCGCCATCGAGTCGATCACGCTGGATCGGGGCGCCGCCCACCTCAAGGACCAGCTGATGCCGCAATACGCAGAGCTGATCTACAACGGCTTCTGGTTCTCGCCCGAGCGCGAGATGCTCCAGGCGCTGATCGACAAGAGCCAGGAGAAGGTGACCGGCGAGGTACGGCTCAAGCTCTACAAGGGCGGCGTCCACGTCATCGGCCGGACGAGCCCGCACTCGCTCTACGATCAGGACCTCGTCACCTTCGAGGAGGGCGCCGTCGCCTACGACCACCGCGACGCGGCCGGCTTCATCAAGCTCAACGCCCTGCGCCTGCGTACCCTGGCGCAGCGCAAGAAACGCGAGGGCTGAGCCCCGCGCTTCAGCGATCCCCTAGGAAGGCGGGATCGTTCGAGACGAGGAGCACGCGCAGGTCGGAATCCGGGACGTAGTCGCGGGCTTCCCAGACGAAGGTGGTCGGACCCGTCTTGCGCACGCCCTGGCGGCAGAAGCTGACGAGGGCGTCCGCACGGCCCTTGTCCACCGTCAGGGTGAAGCGGCCGATGCGCCCGGCCCAGTTGCGGGCCGTGGTGACGATGTAGGGCACCTCGAAGGCGCGGGTGTAGCCCTCGGGCTTCGCCGCGGCGAGACGTCGGATTCCGGAGAGGCCGGCATCGTCGAGGCAGTAGCGCGCGCGGAAATCGCGCGCCGCGGCGTCCTTGGGCGAGAGGAACCAGTTGCCGGCGATCGGCGCATAGCTATGGGCGATGCGCAGCTCGGCGTCCGCCGGAAACACCTGCTCCCAATGGAACTTGGCCTCGCTGCGCCACTGCGCGCCGGCGTCCGGCGTCGCATCGGACAGCAGGTCGGCCTTGTGCAAGGCCTGGAGGTCGGCCGGCGAGAGCCGCTTGAGCGCCGTTTCCAACTCTTCGCGCCGCAGCGGGTTGAGCGGAAGCCCCTGCTGTTTGAGGCGTTCCGTGATCTCCTGCGTACCGTGGAACGCGCGCTCCTCCAGGGCCGGCTCGATCGTTCGGCCGTCGGCCTTGACCGTGAAGCCGACGAAGTTGGCGCTTCCCCGAACCGGCAGCGAGAGGGCGCTGAACGAGAGTTCGGCCCCGTCGATGGGCGGGAGCGGGAAGGCGAGGCGCAGGGTGCGCGGCGCCTTCGAGCGGTTGCGGAAGACGTAATCGACGTCGATGCGGTCGATGCCGATGCGAAGATCCTCGCTCGCCAGTTCGATCTCGGCATCGCGCACCAGAACGAGGCCGCCCGCGTCGAGGGTGGCGGCGCTGTCGTTCGCCCGGACGGGTAAGGTCACGGATGCCAGCGCCAGAATGAGGGCGCCCGGCACCGTTCCCGTGATCCATCCTCGCTTCATCCGGCCGCTCCCTCTTGCAAACGCTGCACCGCTGATAGGCGGGCGGCACAGCGATTCGCAAAGGGGGGAAGGATGCGCTCAGGCCGGCTCCCAGCCGATCGTGCCCTCGAGCTGCCGGAACGGGCCCGGCCCGAGATCGCCGTAGCGCAGGAAGATCTGCATCGCCGGCTGCATTTCGCGGTGCAGGCGCTCCAGGCGGGCCTCCTGTTCGTCGGTCAGGATGGCGCGGCCTTCCGCGTCCTTCTCGGGCGGTTCGCCGAGATGGACCGCCATCTCCACCGTGTACCACGTCATGTGGCCGTAGGGCCGCTTCGGATCGACGCTCGGCACGTCGTACTCTTCGTCCCATTCGAGGCTGAACGCCCGCAGCAGCCGAAGGTGCTCGTCGGTGACTTCGAAGGTGATGTGCTCGGGCGTCTCGCCGGTGGCCTCGTCGCGGAACACGTCGAAGACATCCCCCGTCGCGAGCTTGGCGAGCGGGTTGTGATACTGGTAGCGGCCGGGCTTCAGCGTCGCGTTCTGCAGGAACACGGCGAGCGCGTCGCCCATCGCCCGGTGCTCCTCGTCCGCGCCCTCGTCGTCGCCGGTGACGTTGAAGATGTCGCCGTCGCGGTCGGTGCTGCCGTAGGGCGCGTCCGGATGGATCATCGGCGCGCCGGTCTCCGCTCCGTTCCAGGCCACGACCATCCGCCGGATCAGCGCGATGCGCTCCAGCGTCAGGTCGAAGGTGTCCGTCTCGCTCATGTCGCCGGTCTGCCTCTCGCGCCCCGCGGGGCGGTGGAGGGCCCCGTCGCAACGCTCAGTGGCCCAGCGCCCGCGCGGGTGCAAGCCGTGCGCTGTCTTGTTAGGCGGCCGGTTTCACGGTCTCGCGGGCGAGCAGGGCGTCGACCGCCTCGGGCAGGGCGTCGAAATGCTCGATGACCCAGTCGGGCGCAAGTTCGCGCATCGGCACTGGGGTATAGCCGAAGGTCACGCCGACGACTGGGATGCCGGCGGCCTTGGCCGCGGCGACGTCGGCCTTGGAATCTCCCACCATCACGGCGCGGTGGAGATCGCCCCCGGCGCGCTCGATGGTCGCGGTGATGTGGCGCGGATCCGGCTTCGAGAAGGCGAAGGTCTCCTTGCCGACGATCGTGTGGAAGCGATGGCCGATGCCCAGCGCATCGAGCAACGCCACGGCGTGCGACTCGACCTTGTTGGTGCAGATCGCGAGGCGAAATCCCGCCGCCTCCAGCCGGTCCAGCGACTCGACCACGCCGGGGAAGAGATAGGAATTGTCGGTGAGATGCTCGCCGTAATAGGCGAGGAAGTCCTGGAACAGCGTTTCGAGCCGCTCCGGTGTCAGGCTCGCACCCGCGACCGTAAAGCCGCGCTGGATCAGGGCACGCGCGCCTGCGCCGAGCAGGTCGCGGGCCTGTTCGAGGGGGAGCGGCGCGTGGCCGTCCCGGGCGAGGATGACGTTGAGGGTGCCGATCAGGTCGCCCGCGGTCTCGGCGAGGGTACCGTCGAGATCGAACACGACGATCGGGGAGCTGTGCGCGTTCATCGGCGTCCCGGTGCGTTCCATTGTCAAGCTGGCTAGCGGTCGTCTCTCCTACGATCAACCCTGGCGGTTGATGCCCGGTTAGCGCGGACCCTCAGTGTTGCCTCTCTGCCCAAGCTCCGCCACGGAGCGGGTGCTTGATCGCGCCACCGATGATTCGCCGTTTTCGCTCTTCCGCAACAAGACGATGTCCCGCCCCATGCGTGTCCCTTCGCGTCTTTCTCTTCCCCGGTCGTCCGCCGGCCTGCTCGCCGTGGCCCTGGCCTGCCTGCCGGTGGCGGCCGAGGCGGCCGGGCCCTATGAGTTCGTGGCCGCGCCCGCGGTCGATCTGAACCGGATCTACCGGATCGACCGCGCCAACGGCGAGGTCACCTCCTGCCAGTACGGCCTGCGCGACGACAGCGTCGGCGTCACCCTGTGCTTTGCCGCCGGCGAGGGCGCCGGCCCGCAGAGTCCGGGCGAGTACGGCCTGATCGCCTCGCGCCACGCCCGCGAGTCGGGAATCTACCGGGTCAACTACCGCACCGGAGAGACCAGCGCCTGCTACGTCCAGATCCGTCAGGAACTCGTCGTCTGCACCGAGCAGGCCGGTCCACCGCCCGCCGGCACCGCGAGCGGGGCGGGTGCCGCCGCAACCGGACCGGCCCCCGGCCGCGCCGGCCCGAGCGCCACGCCGCCGCAGGGAACACGGCCCTGACCGCAGACGAAGCGTCGGACGCCCCTTGGGAGGCATCCATGCTTCTTTGCGTCCGTCTTTTGCGGTCGCTGGGAGGCGTGCTAGGGCCTGCCTCCCATTCCACCCCAGATTCGACGGTTCGATGCAGCCCCCGATGCAGCCGATGAATTCGCTTCCCGAGGTCGTTTCGTGAGCGCGCCGGATCTGAAGCGGGCGGCGGCCGAGCGCGCGATCCCCCTGGTCGAGGACGGGATGCGCCTCGGCATCGGCACGGGCAGCACGGCCGCGGCCTTCATCACGCTTTTGGGCGAGCGCGTGCGTGCGGGCCTCAAACTGACCGGCGTGCCGACCTCGGAGGCGACCCGCCTCGCCTGCGAGCGCGAGGGTATCCCGCTCGCCACCCTCGAAGAACTGCCCGAACTCGATCTCACCATCGACGGGGCCGACGAGGTCGATGGAAGCTTGCGCCTCATCAAGGGGGGCGGTGCCGCCCTGTTGCGCGAGAAGATCGTCGCGGTCGCGAGCCGCCGCATGGTGGTGATCGCCGACGCCGGGAAGCAAGTCGAGACCCTGGGCGCCTTTCCGCTGCCGGTGGAGGTGAACCTGTTCGGCATCGGCGCCACCACCCGCGCCGTCGAGGCGGCGGTGGCGGGAGCCGGCTGCACGGGCGAGATCGTGCGCCGCCACGACGCGTCCGGCGCGCCGCTGCTGACCGACGGCGGCCACGCCATCCTCGATCTGCGGCTCGGCCGCATTCCCGATCCGGAGGCTCTGTCGGCCCGGCTCTGGGCGGTGCCGGGCGTGGTCGAGCACGGCCTGTTCCTCGGCATTGCCGACGCGGCCATCCTCGCTGCGGCCGAGGGTGATGCGGCCGTTGTCAGCGTTCTCGGCCGCCTCTGACGCCCGGCCGCCGCCCTCCCTTTTTTCGGAGCTTCTCCCGCATGGTTCTCCGTCTTGCCGCCCTGGGCGGCCCCTGCCTCGCGGCCCTTCTGTCGCAGGCCGTTCTCGTGCCGGCGGCGCACGCGCAACAGCCGGCCGCCAAGCCCCCGGCCGCCTCCCCCAAGCCGACGGCGAAGCCCGGAACGGCCCCGCCGCCGGCCCCCGCGCCGGAGCCGGATCTCAGCGCCGCCCACCTCGCACTCGCCCGCGAGGTGATGCTGAGTTCCGGCATCGCCCGCTCCTTCGACTCGATCATCCCGACCATGGCCGAGCAGATCCGCAAGAACGCGGTGACGCGGCCCGACCTCGCCAAGGATCTGGACGAGGTGCTGAAAGGTCTCGATTCCGAGATGGAACTGCAGAAGCAGCGGCTCATCACTATCGCCGCGCGCATCTACGCCAAGCGCCTGAACGAGGCCGAGCTGAAGGACATCGTCGCCTTCTTCCGCTCGCCCGCGGGCAAGCGCTACGTCGAGACCCAGCCGCAGATCCTCGATGACATGGTCGGCGCCATGCAGGATTGGACCCAGGAAGTCTCGGAATACATCATGGTTCGCACCCGCGCCGAGATGGGCAAGCGCGGCCACCAGCTCCAGTGACCCTCGGCACCGCCGCGGCCCCGCGGCTCTACGCGGCCGGTGCCGTCGCCCTGGCGCTGGTGGCGCCGATGATGGCGCTCGCCAACCGGTCGAGCCCGCTCGTCGTCGGTATCGCGGCGCTGCTGTTCCTCGCCGGCGCCGTTGCCGAGCGCGGCGGGCGCGCCGCCTCCGACGTGATCAGCCCCCTGCGCGCCCCACTTGGCCTTGCCGCGCTGGCCTTCCTCGGCTGGTGCCTCGTCTCGCTGGCCTGGAGCCCGTTTCCCGCGCTCTGGGGGCGCGTGCTGTCCGAGTTCCTACCGACGCTCGCCGCCGCGGCGATCCTGGCCCGGCTCGCGCCGGCCCGGCTTCCGGCCTGGGCGCTGCCCCTCGGTGCCGGCCTGCTCGCTGCCGCCTGCCTTTTTATCGCGGGAAGCCTCGCCCTCGGGCTGGCGCCGCAGGCGTGGCTCGGGCAGCGCGTGGCCCTGTTCATGTTCAACCGCCCGCTGCTGACGGTGCTGCTGCTCGCCGGGCCGCTCGCCGCCTTCCTCGCCCTGCGCGGCCATCGCCTCGCCGCCGGGGTCCTGCTCGCGGTGGCGAGCCTCGCCATCCTGCGCTCGATCAGCGGCGCGGCTATCCTCGGACTGCTCGCGGGCGCTGCGATGTTTGGGGTCGGGCGCCTGTTCCCGAGATCCATGGCCCTGGCGCTTGCGGCGCTGGTCCTCGGGCTTGCCTTCGCCCTGGCCCCGGTCGAGGGCGACATCCTCCACCGGCTGATGCCGGAGGCGGCGCATGAGCGGCTGACCCAGTCTTCGTCGCGGGCGCGGGTCGCCATCGCCCAGAGCTTCGGCGCCGCGGTGGCCCAGGCCCCGTGGATCGGCTCCGGTTACGGCATGGGCCTGCGTTTCGCCGAGGTGCCGGCGGCCCAAGCGCTCGAACCGGAAATGCGGGCGATGCTGGCCGTCGGCCACCCGCATAACAGCTTCCTTCAGATCTGGGCCGAACTCGGCCTCGTCGGCGCGGCGCTCGCGGCGCTGGTCGCCTTCCTGGTCCTAAGGGCGGCGGCGACGCTGCCGCGCCTGCTGTTCGCAACGGCACTCGGCTTACTGGGCGCGGCGGTGGCGGTGATGTTCGTCGAGCACGGCGCGTGGCAGGGATGGTGGACGGCGGGCCTCGCGGCCGCCATCACATGGCTGCGGGCGGCGGCTTGCGCCAAATCCCCATACGAGCCCGCACGCGAGAGCGAAGCCGCGCGCTCATGAGCGAGACCGAGATGAGCGAGTCCAAGAAGGGCGAGACCGAGATGGGCCAGTCTTGCGACGTCGATCTGTTCGTGATCGGCGGCGGTTCGGGCGGGGTGCGGGCGGCCCGCATCGCCGCAGGCCACGGCGCGCGGGTGATGCTGGCCGAGGAGTATCGCGTCGGCGGCACCTGCGTGATCCGCGGCTGCGTGCCGAAGAAGCTGATGGTCTATGCCGGCCGCTTCACCGACGAGTTCGAGGACGCCGCCGGCTTCGGCTGGCACCTCGAGCCACCGCGCTTCGACTGGGCCGCGCTGAAGCGCTCCCGCGATGCCGAGGTGGCGCGGCTGGAAGGCATCTACGGCCGCAACCTCGCGGGTGCCGGCGTCGAGGTGGTGGCCGACCGCGCGGTGATCGAGGACCCGCACACGGTGCGCCTCGTCAATTCGGGCCGGCGCGTGCGCGCAAAGTTCATCCTGATCGCGACCGGCGCCACGCCCGTGCGCGAGCCGCTGATTCCGGGTGCGGAATTCGCGATCGATTCGAACGGCGTGTTCGAGCTGGAGACCCAACCGGAGCGCATCCTCGTGGTCGGCGGCGGCTACATCGCCGTGGAATTCGCGGGCGTCTTCGCCAGCCTCGGATCGAAGACCACGCTGCTCCATCGCGGAACGAGCCTGCTGCGCGGCTTCGACCCCGAGATCGCAGACGCGCTCGGCGAGGCCTATGCCAAGCGGATGGACCTGCGCCTGAATCAGACCGTCGAGCGCCTGGAGCGCGACGGATCGGCGATCCGCGCCACCCTGAACGGGGGCGAGAGCCTCACCGTCGATTGCGTGCTGGTGGCCACCGGCCGGCGCCCCAACGTCGCCGGGCTCGGGCTGGAGCGGGTCGGGATCGACCTCGACGAACGCGGCGCGATCCCGGTCGAGGCGGACTCGCGCACGAAGGTGCCCTCGATCTACGCCGTCGGCGACGTGAACGGCCGCGCCGCACTCACCCCCGTGGCGATTCGCGAGGGCCACGCCTTCGCCGACACGGTGTTCGGGCAAAAACCCTGGTGCGTCGATCACCGCCTGATCGCCACCGCCGTGTTCTCGACGCCGGAGGTCGGCGTGATCGGCCACAACGAGGACGTCGCCCGGCGCTGCTACGGCGACATCGACGTCTACAAGGCGAGCTTCCGTCCGATGAAGGCGACGCTCTCGGGCCGCGACGAGCGGGTGATCATGAAGGTTCTGGTGGACCGCGCCAGCGACCGGGTGGTCGGCGTCCACGTCCTCGGGACGGATGCCGGCGAGATCATCCAGGCCATCGGCATCGCCGTCACCATGGGCGCGACCAAGGCCGATTTCGACCGCACCATCGCCGTGCACCCGACGCTGGGCGAGGAACTGGTGACGATGCGGACGCCCCATGTGGTGAAGCACCCGGTGGGGGTGGGATAGCGCATCGGAGTTTTCCGAGGACCGGCGACACCCTTTCGAGATGAGGCTCGCGCCTACTCCGCCGCCGGCAGGCTCAGCGACAGCAGCCGCGCCGTGCGCGAGCGGCTGCCGGTGTTCGGGTCGGCGCCGGGCTCGAACGCACGGCGGCCGTCATCGAGGGCGCCGTTCACCGCGTCGATGGCGAGGATCAGCGCGGAGATCATCCGCGAATCGATGCTGCGCTCGCGGGCTTGGCGCACCACGTCGGCGATCAGCGCGTCGGTCTCGCGGGTGAGCGCGTCGAGGGCGGCCGACGATTGCGCTTCGCGGGCCTCGGCCAGGATGTCGAGCAGGCGGTCGAGGACGATGTCGATACGCTCGCGCCGTTTGCGGGCGAGGCGCTGGCCGAGCCATGCGACGCCCGAGCCCAGCGTGCCGCCGAAGAAGGCGAACAGGTAGATCCAATCCTCGTAGCGATCGAGGAAGGTCTGCTGCTCGCGCTCGAAATAGTCCACCGCGCCGGGATGGTTGGGAAGCTGGGCACTCGTGGCCGTGACGGTGGTGTCGTAGTCCGGCGGCTTCATCTGGTGGGCGATCGGGGCGGAGGCCGCGAGGCGCGAGCGCCACTCGAACAGGTGCTGCACCACGGAGGCGACGGCGACGCGGCTCACCGCGCCGCGGGCCATCAGCCGGTAGGAGACGCCCACCGTCTCGACATCCTCCTCCGGGCGCTTGGGTCGTCCGCCGAAGGTGCCTGCCGAGAGCGTGACGGCCTGGAGCGTCGGCATGCGCTGCACGATCGCCTTGCCGTCGGGCACGCTGACGAGGGTGACCTTGCGCTCCGGCGCGGCCGCCTCGACCGCCCGCAGCATCGCCTGCGCCGGTTTGGCGGTGGGCGAGGCGATGATCGCCACCGCATCGACCCGCTTGGCTTCCAGCGCTCCGGTGATCTCGGAGGCTTTCAGCGGCACGAGGCCGATGCGACCGGCCGCGAGGGCGTCGCTGCCGAGCGCCTCGGCCTCCGGGGCCGCCTTGAAGTCGTAGAAGTCGAGCAGGCTCGTCAGCACCGGCAGGTCGGCCTCGTGGCGCGTGACGACCCCGAGGCGCCGGGTCGAGAGATCCGAAAAACTCTCGATCCCGCTGGTTTCCGGGGCGGCGACGATCAGCGCCTCGTCGTGGAGGATGGCCAGCGTCAGGCCATTATCCGGTAGCTTCACATCGGGCCGCACCACGGCGAGGTCGGCGCGGCCCTGCTCCAGGGCGGCAGCACTGTCGCGCACGTCGTCAAAGGGCGCGACCTTCAGGCGCACGTCCTCGTGATTGCGGGTCAGCGCCCGCGCATAGGTCTCGATCAGCCCCGCTTCGACCCCGTCGCGCGGGCCGACCGCCACCGTGAGCAGTGTGGGACGTGATAGGGTGACGACGAGGCCGGCTACCGCCGCGAAGCCGAGGGCCAGCAGCACGTAGAGCCATTCGCGCCTCATGAGCGTGGCCACCATGCGGCGGCGGAGCCCTCGAAATCGCGTGCGATCCATCCGAGATTCATGAATCGAAAACCTGTCCGGATCGTGAAGAACGAATGATCGCCCGAACCGTTTCAAGCCGAAGTGAAGGCAGACCCGAAGCAAGGCCCGAGCCGCCGGTCACGCCTGCGTGGCTGGAACGGGTGACGACGCATTATCTCGACCGCTACGGCGCCTCGTCCGAGATGCTGCGCCGGGTGCTCGCTCGCCGTGTCGAGCGCCGCTGCCGCTCCCGCGACGAGGATGCGAGCGCGCATGCCGGGTTGATCGAGGAGACGGTCGCCCGTGCGCAGCGGGCCGGGCTCGTGGACGATGCGCGCTTTGCCGCCGCCCGCTTGCGGGGTCTGAGGCGGCGCGGCACGTCGACCCGGCAGGCGCAGGCGCGGCTTGCCGCCAAGGGGATCGACCGGGAGACGATCGCGGCGACCCTCGCCGAGGAGGACGAGGCGGCCGGGACGCAAGGTGGCGAGGCCGATACCGAGGAAAAGGCAGCCCTCGCTTATGCCCGCCGCCGCCGCCTCGGCCCCTATCGCCGGCCGGAAACCCGCGAGGCCCACCGCGACCGCGACCTCGCCGCCATGGCGCGGGCCGGCTTCTCCTACGCGCTCGCCAAGGCCGTGCTCGCCGGCGAGGCAGATGAAGACGCGACATCCGTCAACCAAGAGTGAGGTCTGCCCCTCGACAGGCTCGCTCACCGCTCCACGTCGGAGGCCACGCGGATCGCTTCCGCTTCAAGACGACGAGGACGACGTACATGACCGACCGCCATGCGAGCGCCCACTGGGAAGGCGACGGCAAGACCGGCAAGGGCACGATCACGACGCAATCCGGTGTGCTCTCGGACAACCCCTACGGTTTCAACACCCGCTTCGAAAACGAGCCCGGCACCAACCCGGAAGAGCTGATCGCTGCCGCACATGCGAGCTGCTTCACCATGGCGCTGGCCTTCCAGCTCCAGTCGGCCGGCCTCAAGGCGACCTCGCTCGACACCAAGGCGGTCGTCACGCTCGTGCAAGACGGCGACGGCTTCAAGGTCACGAAGTCGGCCCTCACCCTCAAGGCGGTGATCCCTGGCATCGACGAGGCGAAGTTCGCCGAACTCGCAGGCAACGCCGAGAAGGGCTGCCCGATCTCGAAGCTGCTCAACGCCGAGATCACCCTCGACAAGACGCTCGCCCAGGGCTGACGCGTCCCGGCCCTTCCGTCGCGCCGCGTTTGCGCGGCGGGAGGGCACTTTTCCGGTGCGCAGGCCAATGCGCCACATTGATCCGGGCGCCCGCACGTTCATCTTCCGTTCGATGGACGACAAGCTCGCGCGCAAGCTGCGCATCCTCGCGGATGCCGCCAAATACGACGCCTCCTGTTCCTCGTCGGGCGCCCCGAAGCGCAAGGCCGGCGCGGGGGAACTCGGCTCGACCACCGGGGCGGGCATCTGCCACGCCTACACGCCGGACGGGCGTTGCGTTTCGCTGCTGAAGATTCTGCTGACGAATTATTGCCTGTTCGACTGCGTCTACTGCGTGAACCGGCGCTCCTCGAACGTCGCCCGCGCGCGCTTCTCGGTCGAGGAGGTCGTGACGCTCACGATCGAGTTCTACAAGCGCAACTACATCGAGGGATTGTTCCTCTCGTCGGGCATCATCCGCTCGCCCGATTATACGATGGAGATGCTGACCCGCGTCGCCAAGAAGCTCCGGCGCGAGCACGGATTTCGCGGCTACATCCATCTGAAGTCGATCCCCGAGGCGAGCCCCTGGCTGATCGAGGAGGCGGGGCTCTACGCCGACCGGCTCTCGATCAACCTCGAACTGCCGACGGAAGAGAGCCTGAACCGACTCGCCCCGGAGAAGGACGGCGCGGCGATCGAAAGCGCGATGGGCCAGATCGGCGAGCGCATCATCGAGGCCAAGGAGGAGCGCCGCCGCTTCTCGCCGGCCGGGCAATCGACGCAGGTGATCGTCGGGGCGGACGCCACCACCGACGAGGCGATGATCCGCAAATCCGCTTTGCTCTACGGCACCTACGGGCTCAAGCGCGTCTACTACTCGGCCTTCAGCCCGATCCCCGACGCCTCCGCCGCCCTTCCGCCGCAGGCGCCGCCCCTGCGGCGCGAGCACCGGCTGTATCAGGCCGATTGGCTGATCCGGTACTACGAGTTCTCCGCCGACGACGTGGCCGGAGCGTCTGAGGACGGCATGCTCGCCCTCGACATCGACCCCAAGCTCGCCTGGGCGCTGAAGAACCGCCACCGCTTTCCCGTCGATGTGAACCGCGCCGACCGGGAGATGCTGCTGCGGGTGCCGGGGATCGGGGCGCGGGCGGTCGATGCCATCATCAAGGCCCGCCGCCACGGCCGCCTGCGCCTCGACGACGTGGCCCGCCTGAGTTCGGGGCTGAAGCGGGCGCGGCCCTTCCTCATCGCCGAGGATTTCCGGCCGACGACACTGACCGACCGGCTCGATCTGCGAGCGAAGCTCGCCGAGCCTGCCGAGCAGTTGAGCCTGTTCTGATGGGCAAGCCGTCGCGTGACCTTCCCCTCACGGAGCGGGCAGGGGATTTCGGCGGCATTCACGTCGTCAGCCTCGCCCCCGGTGCGGATCTTTCAGGCTTTCGCGCGGCGGCTCGCCGCTTGATCGCGGCCGAGATACCGCCTGAAAACACCGCCTGGCAGAGTGAAGCCCCGAGCCTGTTCGGCGCCGAGACCGCCCCCGTGGACGGCCTGCCGCTGCGGCTCCCCCGCGCGGTGACCGAACTGATCCCGATGGTGGTGCCCCACCGCGACCCCGAGCGTTACGGCTTGCTCTACGCCCTGCTCTGGCGCGTCCTGCACGGTGAGCGGGCACTGATGGAGGTCCTGAGCGATCCGCTCGTCCACCGGCTGCACCGGATGCGAAAGGCGATCGGGCGCGACCTGCACAAGATGCACGCCTTCCTGCGCTTTCGGCGGATGCCGGGGGAGGGGGCCGAGCGCTTCGTCGCGTGGTTCGAGCCCGACCATCACATCCTGGAAGCCGCCGCACCCTTCTTCGTCGATCGCTTCCGCGCGCTGACATGGTCGATCCTGACGCCGGAGGGCTCGGCCCACTGGGACGGTTCGCTCCGCTTCG
Organism: Methylorubrum extorquens; assembly: GCF_024169925.1. Lineage (NCBI taxonomy): Bacteria > Pseudomonadati > Pseudomonadota > Alphaproteobacteria > Hyphomicrobiales > Methylobacteriaceae > Methylorubrum > Methylorubrum extorquens. Next base: position 3,752,646 of record NZ_JALJXF010000001.1, on the reverse strand, counting down.
GCCCGCCCGGCCGCCGTGAGGACGTGCCGGAGGGCGACGGCTTCGAGGCCGGCTGGCGCGACTATTACGAGAGCACGTTCAATCCGGCCCGGCTCAACCTCGATGCCATGCGCGCCGAGATGCCCCGCAAGTACTGGCGGAACATGCCGGAGACGGCGGCGATTCCCGCCCTCGTCCGGGCCGCGAGCGCCCGTGCGCAGGCGATGATCGAGAAGGCGCCGACGATGCCGGTCAAGCGTGACCCCGTCCGCGCCGTGGCGAAGATGGCCCAGGACGAACCGGACTCGCTGGAAGCCCTCAACGCGATCATCACTCGCTCCGAACCGCTTGTGCCCGGCGCCACCCAGGCCGTGCTCGGCGAAGGACCGGTCGGCGCCCGGATCGCCTTCGTCGGCGAGCAGCCGGGTGATCAGGAGGATCGCCAGGGCCGGCCCTTCGTCGGCCCGGCGGGGCAGCTTCTCTCCCGCGCGCTCGAAGAGGCGGGGATCGACCGGCGTGAGGCCTACCTCACGAATGCGGTCAAGCACTTCAAATTCAATCTGCGCGGCAAACGCCGCATCCACGAGAAGCCGACGGCGGGCGAGGTGAGCCATTACCGCTGGTGGCTCGAGAGGGAACTCGAGTTTGTTGCCCCCAAACTCGTCGTGGCGCTGGGGGCCACCGCGGTGCTGTCGCTGACGGGCAAGCCAATCCCGGTCACCCGCGCCCGCGGCCCCGCCGATTTCGGGCGGCCGTTCGCGGGCTTCATCACGGTCCACCCCTCCTACCTGCTACGCCTGCCCGACGAGGCGGCGAAGTCGGCGGCCTATCAAGCTTTCGTAGATGATCTGCGGCGGGCCAACGCCCTGGCGGCATGAAACGAAATCCTGGCTCCATCGCCACGGTGCTGCCGGCCCTGGAAGAGGCCAACCCGCGGGGGCAACGCGATGAACGCGTTCATGGCGCTGGCCGGTGCCATCGCGCTCGACGTGGCCTGCGCCCGCAACTTGTCACGGGTGCCGCTGCGCCCCTCGCGCCGGGTCCGCAGCGATGATGGTCGCCGCAGCGGTTTCCTCGAGTCGCTCGACATCGTCGGGCCGCAGGCGATGCGGGCCTGGACGCCGGCCGAGGCGGGGGCAAGCTGTCTCCGCACCAGTGCCGTTTTACGCCGCGAGGCGCTCCCGGTCCGCGCGGTAGCTGAGGATCAGGTGCTCCGGGATCATGCCCGCGGCCACCGCGACGGCGATCGCGCGCGGGCGTGCGATGCGCTTCGGCTCGACCGAGATCTCCGGGATGGTTTCGGGCACGATGTCCGGAACGACTTCGAGCAGCGGCTCCGGCGAGCGCGCCACGATCGGTGCTGATGCCGCGGCACGGTCGGCCATGAACTGCGCGATGATCGCGTCGGCGAGGCCGGCAAGCACGATCTCGGCCGAATCCGGCACGATCGCCGCGTCCGGCCCGGCCGAGACCACTGCTGCGCCGATCCGGTCTTCCGGCCGCGGTGCCAGCGGCCACGCGGTGGAGGCGTCGGGCATGTTCGGCTCCGGCGCGGCGGAGGCCGGGGACAGGACGAGGATCTCGGACGGCGCCCTCGCGACGACGACGTCCACCGGCACCGGTGCGGTGAGCAGGATGGCGGCTCCGCCCGTTTCCTTCGCCTGCGCCTCGGCCTGTTCGTGTGCGAGAATGCGGGCCTCGTCACGGGCGGCCTCGGCCTCGAAGCGGGCGAGCAGCGCCATCAGGCCGCGGGCCTCTGCGAAGGGCAGAGTCTCGCAGGCGGTCAGCGCCGCCTCGATCATCGAACGGGCGAGGCGCGGCCCGTCGATGCCGTTGCGGCCGTCGTTGGAATCGCGCCACACGGTCAGCGCCGCGCGCACCGCCGGCAGCAGCAGGTCGGGCAATCCGGCGCGGCGGTGCAGGGCGGAAAAGCCCGCCCCGTGCGGCTCGCGCATCAGCCCGGCGACGCGGGCGCGGCTCAGTCCGCTCAACTCGGCCAGCGCCATCTCCGCGAAGGGCAGGCGCAGGGAGAGAACCGCCCGCAGCATCAGCCCGGCGGTCAGCTGTTCCTGCACCCGCAGATGCGCGACGAGCCGGGCGAGGCCCGCTTCCCCGGCCTCGTCGCTCAGCGCGAGGGCGGCGGCGTCGCGGGCCTCGCGGGCGGTGCGGGCGCCGCGCTCGGAGCTGATCCAGCCGGCATCCTGGCCGAAGCGCGAGAGCTGCTCGGCGATCAGGGTGACGATGGCGTGGCGCACCTCGATGGCGAGATCGGTGCGTGCGAGCAGGGCTTGGCGCAGGGCCGCGTCGTCGCCGTGCCGCTCGACCATCCGCAGCAGCGCGGCGGTGCCGATCGCGGCGAAGGGGTTGTTTGCCAGGGCGATGAGCGAGGGAGCGTCGCCCACCTCCGCCAGCGCCGCGGCCACCGGCTTCGACAGGTCGGCTCGCCCGGCCACGGCGGTGCGGGTTTCCTCGCAGCCCATGGCGACGCAATCGACGAGGTCGGCATCCATCAGCACGGGCGAGCGCGCCAGCACGAGGCAGGCGATGTCCGGCTGGTCGGAGGCCAATGCCACGATCAGAGGGCGCGGTGCCTGATCCGAGTCGGCGCAGGCTTGCGCCAGCGCCCGGCGCACCGCCGCGGCGGGGTCGTCGAGCAGGGCGAGCAGGGCGGTCTTGGCCTCCCAGGCTGCCTCCGGCCCCAGCGTACCCTGGAGGTAGCTGCGCGTCAGCGCGCCCGCGGCCTCGGCGCGCCGCTCGGGGGATGCGTTCTGGGTGAGGGTGAGGAACTGGCGGAGGATCATGAGCCGCTCCTGAGCCGGAAGGCGGAGGGATCGAACAGCGAATTTTTCGCTTGCGTGGCGGTCGGCCGGTCCGTCGTCGGGCCGGCCATGAAGGTGGTGGTCGTGGCAGCCATTGCCGTCAGTCCGGCGGGCCGGCGCGGGGGAAGCGGCACGACGATGGGCTCCGAGGCTGCCGCAGTTTCCGCCACGGCCGTGCCAATGCTCGTGGCGGCGCTCGGAGTGGTCGTGCTCTCGGTCTCGTTCCAGGCATCGGAGCGCGGAAAGTAAGTCGGGCCGGTGCGGTCCGCGCTGCTGGCAGCGGCGCGGTTCTGCCAGAGCTTGGCCACCCCTTCCGAAACCGCGCCCTGGCGCCGGTCGGTCTGGAACAGCGAGCGCAGGCCGCCTTCCAGCGAGGCGTAGGCGGTCGGCGGGTTCGCCTCGGCCGCGGCGGTCGCGACCGGGGTCGCCACGCCGGACGTCGTTTGGCTCAACAGGCCGTAGAGTTCGGAGGCGCTGCGCGGGCGCCCGGCGCGGTCGTAGAACAGGCTGCGGTTGGCGGCGGCCGCCTCCGGCATGTCGAGGGCGGCGGGCCGCGACGGGTTCGCCTGCGCCGACGCGATCAGGGCGCTCGCGCCCTTCGCCCCGAGGACATGGGCGGCATAGAGATCGCCCGCATTCGGCTCGCGCCCGAGCGCCGTGCTCAGCGCTTCGCCGTTGCGCTGCGTCAGCGCGCCCGCCATCGCCGCCGAGACTTTGGGATCGCGGCGCAGATCGAGGATCGCCTGCCGCGCCGCCGGATCCGCCACGGTGTAGCGGCCATCCGTGCCGGCGGTGATGGCATCGGCGTAGGAGGAGAGGCCGAGCTTGGGCCCGGCATTCTTCATGACGCCGAGCCAGGTCTGCTCGATGAACTGGAACAGGCCGGTCGCCGTGGAGGTGCTCGCCTTGGCTGAGGGGTTGAGGCTCGATTCGCGCTGGGCCGTGGCGAGCAGGTAGTCGAAGCCTACGCCGCTCGTTTGCGCGCCCTCGCGGATCGCATCGACGACCTCGCCGCTCGCCGCGGCGGCCCGCGCCGGGGCGGCGGTCTCGCGGGTGGCGGTGGGAGCATTGGTGAACAGGAACATGACGTGTCCCGCCGGGACCGTCACTCGGCCCCGCGAGCCCTGACATTCCTGCACCTATGGTAAAGGAAGCTTGAATATGGCGGCTTCCGACGCGTCGCTTTGCGAGAAAGCGTAGGTTTTCCGCCGGCTTGAGCGGAGAGGCGCCGGCCGAATCCGCCCCGATCCCTTGAAGGCCGCATGACCCCCGCCTCTCCTCGCCTTGAGCCTGATGCGCTGCGCCGCGCCGTCACCATCGTGGATGCGGCGTCGGCCGATGCGGCTCTGGCGGCGGGCGCCGACGCCCTGGTGTTCGAGGCTGCGCTTCCGCCACGGCTCGTGGCGGCTCTGCGGGCGCACCGGCCGAGTCTGACGCTCTACGCCGCTCTCGACGGCCCCGACGCGTCCGGCCTCGATGCGCTCATGGCGCAAGGGCCGGACGGCGTGCTGCTGCGCGATGCGCGCTCCGGCCGGGATGTCGCCGCCCTCGGGGGCCGGCTCGCCGTCTGCGAAGCGCAGGCCGGCCTGCCCGACGGGGCAACGGTGATCCTCGCCGCGATCGCCCATCCCCTCGGCGTGCTCGACGCCCGCAGCTTTGCCGGAGCGAGCCCGCGGCTTGCCGGCCTCGGCCTCGACGGGACGACGCTTGCGGCAGGTCTGCGAGAGGCGGCCCCGCTCGCCCAGGCCCACAGCCTCATTCGCCTTGCCGCGGCGGCAGCGGGTGTCACCGCCTTCGAGATGCTGACAGCGGACGAGGATGACTCACCCGAACGGCTTGCGGTGGCGCGGCAGGACGGTTTCGAATGGGTCGTGCTGCGTGCTCCGGCACGCGTCGCGGCCCGGACGCGCGGCGGGGCCGGGTGAGGCACCCCTCGGCCGCAAGCGGGACAGAAGAGGTTCTCATGCTCACCGTCTACGGCGACGCCAAGTCGGGCAATTGCCTGAAGGTGGCCTGGGTCGCCGCGCATCTCGGGATCGACCTGGACTGGCGCGAGGTCGATATCCTGAAGGGTGAGACGCGCACGCCCGATTTCCTTGCCCTCAACCCGGACGGGCGCGTGCCGACCCTCGTGCTGGAGGACGGGCGCAGCCTCGCCGAGTCGAACGCGATCATCGGCTATCTCGCCCGCGATTCCGCGCTGATCCCGGCGGATGCCTTCGCGCAGGCGAAGATGCGGCAATGGCTGTTCTGGGAGCAGTACAGCCACGAGCCCACCATCGCCGTGCGCCGCTTCCAGCTTCTCTATCTCGGCCGGGACGAGGCGGAGCTGGAACCGAAGCTGTTCGAGCGGGGTCACGCCGCGCTCGCCCTGATGGAGGGCGCCCTGGCGGATCGGCCGTTCCTCGTCGGCTCGGCCTAGAGCCTCGCCGATGTGGCGCTCGTGGCCTATACCCGCCTCGCCCATGAGGGCGGTTTCGATCTCACGCCCTATCCGGCCTTGCGGGCCTGGATCGCTCGCGTCGAGGCCGGGCTCGGGATCGTGGGTTAGAGCTTTCGTCCTCAAAGCGGGCCATCGGCATCGAGGCTCCGGCGGCTTGCCGAACCACCACGCGCTTTCGTCGCCAAATCACCGAAGCTTGCTTCGGATTAAAATCGTTCCATTTCGCAGGGGCGGCCCCTGTCCCATGTCGCGCCCCCTGATACGGTTGCCGCTTGATCCAAGCGGGGACCGTATCAGCAAGCCCGCGCGGCGCTTGAGCGAAATCCGAATCCGCCATCCCGAAGGGATCAAACGGATTTGGTATGAGAGGAATGAATGTTGGTCTCAACATACGGACGTGCCCTGGCTGCGGGCGTCGCGCTGGCGCTTATCGGCGGGCTTCCGGCCCGAGCGCAGGACAGCTCGACGGCCGAGCAGACGATCGACGTCATGAACACCCTGTTCGGCAAGCATGCCGGCAAGCGCGCCAACCACGCCAAGGGCGTGGTCGCCGAGGGCAGCTTCACCCCCTCCGCCGAGGCGGCGAAGGTCAGCAAGGCGTCCCTGTTCGCCGGACCGGCCGTGCCGGTGACGATCCGCTTCTCGGACGCGACAGGCGTGCCGACGATCGCGGATGGTGCCGCCAACGCCAATCCGCACGGCATGTCGCTCAAGTTCAAACTCAGCGACGGCGCGGACATGGACGTTGTCGTGAACTCGCTCGCCTATTTCCCGGTCGCCACCGGCGAGGAATTTCGCGACCTCCTGAAGGCGGTGTCTGAGAGCGGGCCGGACGCGAAGAAGCCGACCGCACTGGAACGCTTCGTCGCCACGCACCCCGCCGCTGCTACGGCGGGTTCCACGGCCAAGACCCCGTCGAGCTTCGCCCGGCAGACCTATAACGGCGTCAACGCCTTCGTGTTCGTGGACAAGGACGGCAAGCGGCAGCCGTTCCGCTTCCGCTTCGTGCCGGCGCAGGGCGAGGAGATTTTGCCCGCCGAGGAGGCGGCCAAGCAGGGGCCGAACTACCTCATGGACGAGATCGGCCCGCGCCTCGCGAGGGAGCCGGCGAAGTTTCGGGTGCTGGCTCAGCTCGCCGAGGCGGGTGATCCCACCAACGACGCCACGAAGCCGTGGCCGGAGAGCCGGAAGACCCTCGACCTCGGCACGCTGACGGTCACGAAGGTGGTGGCGGACAGCGCGGAGGCCGAGAAGGCACTCCTGTTCATGCCGAACGCACTCACCGACGGCATCGAGGTGTCGGACGATCCGCTGATCGACGCCCGCGTCCAGGCCTATGCGGTGTCGTTCGGACGACGCGCGCAGTAGGGGATCGGGGCCACCGGGATCGCGCCGCCTAACGGGCGGTCCCGGTGGCCGGAGCCGAGGATCCGGCGGGACGGGGCGCATCCGGGGCACCGGTGCGGGCGCCGTCCTTCGTGGCGCCCGAGCCAGTCAGGCCCCCTGCGCCCACGCTGCCCGTGGAGGGGCCGGCCTCATTCCGGTCCTGGGCCGGGGGTGGGGACGCAGTCCGCTTGTCTTCGGCCGCCGCAGCACTGCCGGAGAGACCGGCGAGAAGCGAAGCGCCGAGGAGAATTCCGCGTCCAGACAATCCCATCATGCGTTCGCTCCCAAATGCGGCAAGTCGTCGGTGCCGTCCGCGTGACCAACCGCAGGCGCTTGGCCATGTTCCGGAGCGCGCGGGAGTCACATCGCAGTCCGCTTGCCGCACTCAGCGGATCGGACAGCGGTCACGCGGGGTGGGATCTCACCCCGCGCGCTCAAGCGCCCTTCGGCCGGTGCAACTCGAACCGGTTCTCGGACTCGGTGGTGAAGTAGTCGAAATAGCCGCCGCGCAGGATCGGGCGCATGGCGCCGGTATCGACCCGGCCGTCCCGCACGAAGCGGTCGTCGACGTAGATCGAGACCACCTGCCCGATCACCATGAAATTCGCTGGCTCTCCGCCGCCGAGCGGCACCAGCGGCACGGTCTGAAGCCACTTGCACTCGATCGCCGCGGGCGATTCCGCGACGCGGGGCGGGCGCACGCGGCGCGAGGGTGCGGGGGTCAACCCGGCAAAGCCGAACTCGCTCTCGCCCCGTGCCAGCGGCGCCGAGGTCGCGTTGACCGCCTCGCGCAGATCGAAGGTAGCGAGGCTGCACACGAACTCGCCGCCCTCTTCGGCAAAGGTCATCGCGTCCTTGCGGCCCGAGGAGGAGAACATCACCATGTCGGGTTCGCCGCCCACCGCGTTGAAGAACGAGTAGGGCGCAAGGTTCACCCGGCCCGCCCGGTCCATGGCGCTAATCCAGCCAATCGGGCGCGGGGCGACGATGGCTTTCAGCGGGTTATGCGGCAGGCTGGGCGTCTCGGCCTCGTAATGCATGGGGAATCCCTCAGAGCCGGGTGACGATCTGGACGAGGTCCGGCCGCGGCCGGTCCGACGGCACCTCGCGGGCGCGGCCTATGTGGATGAAGCCGGCGATCCGCTCGGCCGGGTCGAGACCGAGGGCATCGAGCACCCGGCGGTCGTAGGCGAACCATTCGGTGAGCCAGGAGGTGGCGTAGCCCGCCGCGTTGGCGGCGACCACGAGGTTCATGCAGACGGCGCCCGCCGAGAGCACCTGCTCCCATTCCGGGATTTTGACGTGGGGCCCGGCGCGGGAGACCACGCCCACCACCGTCGGCGCATGGGTCAGGCGCTGCCGCTCCTGCGCGCGCCGCTTCTCCTCGGCCTCCGGAAAGTCGGCGAGGAAGGTGCGCTCGATGATCGCGCCGACGCGCTCGCGCGCTTCCCCCTCGATCACGAGGAAGCGCCAGGGGCTGAGCTTGCCGTGGTCGGGCACCCGCGCCGCGACCGTCAGCCAGATCTCGAGTTCTTCCGGCGCGGGGCCGGGCCCGTCGAGCAACATCGGCGGCACCGAGCGGCGGGTGCGCAGCAGGTCGAGGGTGCGATCTCCAGCGGCATCTCGAAGCTCGGTCATGGACAATCCGGTTGCGGGGGCTGAAGGATGGGTGACGCTGAACTGCCGACCGCCATGCCGCCGCCACGGTCGGGTTTCAAGAGCGCGTGGGTGCATCAGGGCGCATCGAGGGCCAAGATGGCCCCGGACGGCGCGGGCAGAAGGATCGAGGGACGATGGGACGCGGGTCCGCAGGCTGCCGTATCGTCGCCTCGGTCGTCGCTCTGGCCGCACTCCTCGCGATCCCGGCCGCCGCGCAGGCGCCGACGCCGTTCGGACCGGGCCTGCCCTCGCCGGGCGTGACCGGGCCGATGCTGCCCCCGCCTGCGGCGGAGGGCGAGGCGGACCTCACGCTCTCGGCAGTCTTCGTCGGCGCGAACGGGCCGATCCGCTCCGGCCTGACCTGGCGCGTCTACGGCGAGAATGGCGACGGCGCCCGCCCGACGATCGTCGCCCGCTCGAACGAGCCCGCCCCGACCTTCAAGCTCGCGGCCGGCGCCTATGTCGCCACCGTCACCTACGGTTATGCCAGCGCCTCGAAGCGGATCACCATGGCGGGCACCGCCAGCACGGATCAGCTCCGCGTGGCCGCGGGGGCGCTCAAGCTGTCCGGCGCGGTCGGCGACCAGAAGATCCCGGGCAACCAGCTCGGCTTCTCGGTCTACGTGCCGATCGGGACGAACTCGGAAGGGCGCCTCGTGCGCAGCGGCATCAAGGCCGGCGAGATCGTGCGGCTGCCCGAGGGCACCTATCACGTCGTGTCGAGCTACGGCGATTCGAACGCGATTCAGCGTGCCGACCTCCGGGTTGAGAACGGCCGGGTCACCGACGCGACCATGAACCACCGCGCCGCCACCGTAACCCTGAAGCTCGTGGCCGCCCCCGGCTCCGAGGCCTTCGCCGGCACCGCCTTCAGCGTGCTGACGCCGGGCGGCGACACGATCCGCGAGGCGATCGGCGCTTTTCCGTCGGTGACGCTGGCGGAGGGTGACTACGTGCTGATCGCCCGCCACGACGGCCAGGTCTTCACCCGCGAGTTTAAGGTGGAGAGCGGCATGGACCGCGACATCGAAGTGGTGGCGAAAGGAAGCTGAGCCCGATGAGCCTGTGCAAGACCGCCTTCGCGGCCCTCCTGATCCTGTCCGGCGCGAGCGCGGCGGGTGCTCAGATCGTCGTGGACGGCTCGGAGTCCGGCGTCGGGGCGGAGGCGGTGCGCACCGCGTTGAGTCTGATCGAGCGGCAGATGCGCGACCCCGAGGCGAAGGTCGCCGACCTGCGGATCGGCCGGGCCGGGGCCCTGTGCGGCACGGTCGATGTGCGTAACCGCATGGGCGCCTATACCGGCCCCCGGCCGTTCGTCGCCGACCTCTCCGAGAAATTCCTCGGGCGTCTGCCCGAGGGGCCGGAACTGCGCAGCCCGGGTTCGATGGCGGCCTTCCGGGCCATGGAGCGGGCGAAGTCCCTGTTCGAAGCGAACTGCACCGCCGGCTGAGCGTCTGTCTGGCGAACGAGGTCAGCCGGTTCGTGGATCGGATCCGCTCGCCCGGCCAATTCCCTCATCCTGAAGTAGCGGAGCGAAGCGGAGGCCTCCCGAAGACGCCGCGATCCCTGGAGCCCTCCTTCGAGGCCGCTCCGCGGCACCTCGGGATGAGGTGAGATCCTGGGAAAAGCCGTCGAAAGGGCGCTCAGGCGAACGGCACGATCAGCGGCAGAGCGAGCAGGGCGCCCGCGGCCAGAACGATCGCGTCGCGCAGGCGCCGGCCGATCCAGGCATGAGCGCCGGGATGCTGCGCGTGGGTGTCTTCCAAAAACGTCATCTTTCGTCTCCTGTCTTTCGATGGCCTCGATATGACGGCGCCATCGCTTTCCCGACAGAGACGGTTGCGGTACGATTTCGAAGAACTGTCCGGGACGAGTGACGGTACAGTTCGGAGGGACAGCCATGACGGTTACGGTCGCGGAGCCGGTCCTCTCACGGGTCGAGACGGTGATGCGGGCCATCGAGGCGCGGATCGAGGGTCGCGCGCTCGGCCCCGGCGCCCGGTTACCCTCGGTTCGGGGCCTCGCCGACAGCATGCAGGTCTCGAAATCGACCGTGGTCGAGGCCTATGACCGGCTGGCGGCGCGCGGCGCCATCGTCTCGCGGCCGGGCTCGGGCTTCTTCGTCTCCGCCCGCCCGGAACCGCTCTGCCTCACCGCGATCGGCCCGCGGCTCGACCGGGCGGTCGATCCGGTCTGGATCACCCGGCAATCGCTCGAAGCCCGCCCGGACTCCCTGAGGCCCGGTTGCGGTTGGCTCCCGCCGGATTGGCTACCGGAAGCCGAGCTGCGCCGGGCGCTGCGCCAAGTCGCCCGCCAGAGCGAGGCGGTGATGTTCTACGACACGCCGCAGGGCCACGCCCCCTTGCGCCAGCACCTCGCTTTGCGGCTGACCGAGCGTGGCATCCGCGCCCATCCCGATCAGCTCGTGCTGACCGATTCCGTCACCCACGGCCTCGACCTGATCATCCGCTTTCTCGCCGAGCCCGGCGATACGGTGCTGCTCGACGATCCCTGCTACTTCTCGTTCCAGGCCCTCGCCCGCGCTCACCGCTTGCAGATGGTCGGGGTGCCGTTCGGGCCCGAGGGGCCGGATCTCGCCGCGTTCGAGGCGGCGCTGATCGAACATAAGCCCCGCTTCTACATCACCAATTCCGGCCTCCAGAACCCGATTGGCGCGACCTTGAGTCCGGTGGCCGTCCACCGCATCCTGCGGCTCGCCGAGATGCACGGCACGCTCATCGTTGAGGACGACGCCTATGCCGATTTCGAGGCGGAGCCGGGCCCGCGTCTCGCCGGCTTCGACGGGCTCGACCGGGTGATCCATGTCGGCGGCTTCTCGAAGACGATCTCCACCGGCGCCCGCGTCGGCGTGATCGCGATCCGCGACGACTGGGTCGAGCGCCTCGTCGATCTCAAGCTCGCCGTGTCGTTGAGCGACAACCACCTCACCGCGGCGACCCTCCACCGCTTCCTCGATGACGGCAGCTACCGCCACCACGTCGATGCCATGCGTACCCGGCTCGCGGAGGCTCGCGGTACGGTGGTGCGACGGCTGGCGGAGGTCGGCCTCACCGTGCCCTTCGTGCCGAAGGGGGGCATGTTCCTCTGGGCGCGCCTGCCGGACGGCCTCGACGCAGCTGACATTTCCCGCCGGGCCCTCGCCCGCGGCGTGGTGCTGGCGCCGGGCAACGTGTTCTCGTTGAGCCAGGGCGCCGCCGGCTCGATGCGTTTCAACGTAGCGCAATGCGCCGACCCGCGGGTTTTCTCCGAACTCGCGCGGGCGATGGAGGGGTAAGGCGCGAAGGCCCCACCCCGCCTCGCCTTAAGGCGCCGGAAGCTCGACGTGCTGACCATCGAGCACCGTATCGGTACTCGGACGGCTCTCCGCAGCGGCGTCGGCCCGGCGGCGATCCGGGGAGGTCGCCTCCTCGAGGAAGGCGGCGAGCGCCGCGTCGAGTGCCATCGTCGTGGTCTTCTGGCTACCCATGCGGCGCACCGAGACCGTGCGCTCCTCCGCCTCCCGGCGTCCGAGCGCCAGCAGAACCGGCACCTTGGCCAGCGAATGCTCGCGGACCTTGTAGTTGATCTTCTCGTTGCGGAGATCCGCTTCCACCCGGAGCCCGGCGCGCTCCAGAACCCGCACGACCTCGCGGGCGTAAGGGTCGGCGTCGCTGGTGATCGTCGCCACCACCACCTGCACCGGCGCGAGCCAAAGCGGGAAGTGCCCGGCGAAATGCTCGATCAGGATGCCGGTGAAGCGCTCCATCGAGCCGCAGATGGCGCGGTGGATCATCACCGGCGGCTTCTTCTGGCTGTCGGCGTCGATGTAGCTCGCGTCGAACCGCTCCGGCAGGTTGAAGTCCACCTGCGTCGTGCCGCACTGCCAATCGCGGCCGATGGCGTCGCGCAGCACGTACTCGAATTTCGGCCCGTAGAACGCGCCCTCGCCGGGATTGACGGCGGTCTTGATCCGCCCGCCGGACTGCTCCTCGATCTGCGCCAGCACCTGCGTCATCACCGCTTCGGCGTGATCCCACAGGGCGTCGGAGCCGACGCGCTTCTCGGGCCGCGTCGAGAGTTTCACCAGGATCTGGTCGAAGCCGAAATCCGCGTAGGTCGAGAGGATCAGGTCGTTGATCTTCAGGCACTCGGCAGCGAGCTGGTCCTCGGTGCAGAAGATGTGCGCGTCGTCCTGGGTGAAGCCGCGCACCCGCATCAGGCCGTGCATCGCGCCCGACGGCTCGTAGCGGTGGACCACGCCGAACTCGGCCATGCGCAGGGGCAGGTCGCGATACGACTTCAGCCCGTGCTTGAAGATCTGGACGTGGCCGGGGCAGTTCATCGGCTTCAAGGCAAACCAGCGCTTGTCCTCGGCCTCCTCGCCGGCGGATTGGGCCGCGAACATGTTCTCGCGGTACCAGCCCCAGTGGCCGGAGGTCTCCCAGAGCGACTTGTCGAGGATCTGCGGCGCGTTCACCTCGGCGTAGTCGCCCTTCAGGCGGCGGCGCATATAGGCGATCAGCTCCTGGAAGATCGTCCAGCCCTTGGCGTGCCAGAACACGACGCCCGGCCCCTCCTCCTGGAAGTGGAACAGGTCCATCTCACGTCCGAGGCGGCGGTGGTCGCGGCGCTCCGCCTCCTCCAGCCGGTGCAGGTAGGCGTCGAGATCCTCCTTCGTCGCCCAGGCCGTGCCGTAGATGCGGGTCAGCATCGGGTTGTTGGAATCGCCCCGCCAATAGGCGCCCGCGACCTTCATCAGCTTGAAGGCCACGCCGACCTTGCCCGTTGAGGTCATGTGCGGGCCGCGGCAGAGGTCGAACCACTCGCCCTGGCGATAGATCTTCAGATCCTCGCCCGGCGGGATCGCATCGACCAGCTCGACCTTGTAGCGCTCGCCCCGCTCGGCAAAGAGCGCCTTCACGTCGTCGCGCTTCCAGACTTCCCGGGTGAAGGGCGCGTCGCGCGCAATGATCTCGCGCATCTTCGCCTCGATCTTCGGGAAGTCCTCCGGCGTGAACGGCTCATCCTTGGCGAAGTCGTAGTAGAAGCCGTTCTCGATGACGGGGCCGATCGTGACCTGCGTGCCGGGCCACAAAGCCTGCACGGCTTCCGCCAGCACGTGCGCGCAGTCGTGGCGGATCAGTTCGAGCGCCCGCGCATCGTCGCGCGAAATGAACTCGATCGCGGCATCCCGCTCGATCGTCTCGTCGAGATCGCAGACCGTCCCGTCGAGCGCCATGGCGACCGTGCGCTTGGCGAGCGACTTGGCGATGCCCTCCACCACGGTCCGGCCGGTCACCGCGGCGTCGTACGCGCGGGTGTTGCCGTCGGGGAAGGTCAGGATGGGCATGATGGGACCGTGTTTTTTGCCAAGCGTGCCCCGCGGAGGGGACGGCGGGTTTTCGGAAGGCGGGCGGGCGAAGTCAATGCTGACTCATCACACCGAAAGACAACAGCAGCCCCTCAGAGATCGTCCGGTCCCCAGCCGAGGCGCGCGGCGATCGCGCTTGCTTCGGCGTCGTCGAGGAACAGCACCAGTCCCGCCCCGCCATCGGCGGCGATCCGGAAGCGCCGCGTCTCACCCGCCGGCCGGCTCGCGTCGAGCCGTTCGAGCAGGCTCCAATCGAAGTTCTTGTCGGCGGGGAAGGTCAGCGGCGGGATCGGCGGCTCGGTGTCGAACGCGACGCGGAAGCCGTGGCCGTAGGGGCCGAGCCCCGGCACGCGGGCGACGGTGACGCCGCGGCCGGTCCAGACCCCGGCGACCGCGATCAACCGGGCGAACAGCGCGCGATAGCTGTCGTCGTCGGCCCCGTCGTAGCAGTGATCTTCGAAGATCGCGGCGTTGGAGAATTCGTCCTCGATCCCGTCGGCAAGGGCGCGGTAGCTCCACAGGATGTCGATCGACAGCGCCTGCGGGCCGCGCTGCGTCAGCGGCCGGGTCGCGTTGTCGTCGCCGACGGCGAATTCGTGATGCTCCGCCATCGCCCGCGCGGCGGCGCGCCGGTCCATCCCCGCGTAGTGCGGGCCGAGCCGGAGGCCGGCGGCGATGAGGCCGTCGAGGGCCGCCTCCACGGCATCGACCTCCGCCGCGCTGCGCTGGTGCGGCGGCTGCGGCTCCCGGGCCGCGCCGGACGGGGCGACGATCTCCGCCGCGCCGGGCCGTTGCGGCGGCGGCGACTCCCAGGCCGTCAAGGACGGGGCCGGCGCGGGCGGGCGATTCCGGCCGAACAGGCGGCGGAGCCAATCGATCATGTCGTCCCCCACAGCCACGCCGCGCCGCGCACGCCCGAGGCGTCGCCGTGCAGGCTTGCCCGCACCGGCGTGTCGAAGCGGTCGGAGAAGACGTGAGGCGCGATTGTGCCTGGGAGAGCGGCGACGAGGCCCTCGACGCGCGAGAGGCCGCCACCGAGCACGATGACGTCGGGGTCGAGAATATTGACCACATGGGCAATGCTGCGCCCGAGCCGGTCGCGATAGCGCGCCATCGCCGCGGCGGCGTCCGCATCCCCGGCCTGCGCCCGAGCGACGATTGCCTCGCCGGTCAGATTTTGGTTCGTACACCGAAAGAAATCCGCGGCGAGTCCGGGACCGGAGAGCCAGGTCTCGATGCAGCCGTGGCGGCCGCAATAGCAGGCGGGGCCGGGGCGCTCGTCGTCGCGGGGTTGGGGCAGCGGGTTGTGCCCCCACTCCCCACTGATCGCGTTGCGGCCCGTCAGCGCCTGCCCCCGCAGCGCGATTCCGGAGCCGACGCCGGTGCCGAGAATGATCGCCCAAACGAGGGTCTCGCCCGCCCCGGCGCCATCCACCGACTCCGACACGGCAAGGCAGTTTGCGTCGTTCTCGACCCGCACCGGGCGGTCGAGGCAGGCCGCGAGATCTCCCGCGAATGGCCGGCCGTTCAGCCAGACCGAGTTGGCGTTCTTGATCAGGCCGGTGGCACGGGAGACCGCACCGGGCATGCCGACGCCGACGCTTGCTCCGGTCGCGCCGGCCTGCCGTTCCAAAGCGGCGACGACGCCGGCGATGGCGTCGAGGGTGCCGGCATAGTCGTTCCGCGGGGTCGGCACGCGGGTCTCCGCCCGCGTCGCCCCGTCGGCATCAAGCGCGATCCCGGCGATCTTGGTGCCGCCGAGATCGATCCCAATCCGCAACCCGTCGGAGACCAAGGCGGGCTTACTGCGCCGCCACGACCTTCGGAGCGGTCGCCGGCACATCCTCGCCGGGGCCTTCCGGCGCCTCGTCCGAGATCTCGGTGCCGATGGAGAACGGATGCGCCATCACCTCGGCGAGCTTCTTCTTGTCGAGCTCGCCCTCCCAGCGGGAGACGACGATGGTGGCGACACCGTTGCCGATGAGGTTGGTGAGCGCGCGGCACTCCGACATGAACTTGTCGACGCCGAGCACCAGGGTCATCGCCGCCACCGGCACCGGGGCGCCGGGGATGGCGGCCAGGGTCGCGGCCAGCGTGATGAAGCCGGCGCCGGTGACGCCCGAGGCGCCCTTCGAGGTCAGCATGGCGACGATGAAGATCGTCGCGTACTGCCCGACCGTGAGGTCGGCCCCCACCGCCTGCGCCAGGAACAGGGTGGTGAGCGTCATGTAGATGTTGGTGCCGTCGAGGTTGAACGAGTAGCCCGTCGGGATCACGAGGCCGACGACCGAGTCAGACGCGCCGAGGCGCTTCATCTTGGTCATCATGTGCGGCAGCACGGTCTCGGAGGAGGAGGTGCCGAGCACGATCAGCAACTCGTCCTTGATGTAGGCGAGGAACTTGAAGATCGAGAAGCCGGCAAACGCCGCAATGCCGCCGAGCACGACGAAGATGAACAGCAGCGAGGTGGTGTAGAAGGTGCCCACCAGCCAAGCGAGGTCGATGACCTTGCCGATGCCGTACTGGCCCACCGTGAAGGCCATGGCGCCGAAGGCGCCGAGGGGGGCGAGCTTCACCACGAGGCCGATGATGCGGAAGAAGACCTGACCCGCCGCATCGATGCCGTGGGTGATGCTCTCGCCCTTCTTGCCCATGCCGGTGAGCACGACGCCGGTCAGGATCGAGATCAGCAGCACCTGAAGCAGGTCGCCGGTGGCGAAGGCGTCGAAGAAGCTCTTTGGGATGATCGCCATAAGGTGGGCGATCGTGGAGTCGGCGGCCGCCTTGCTGGCGTAGCCCTCGACCGCCTTGGCGTCGAGCTTCGACACGTCGGCGCCGAAGCCCGCGCCCGGCTGGATCACCTCGCCGACGATGATGCCGATAAGGAGCGCGAGGGAGGAGACGACCTCGAAGTAGATCAAGGCCTTGAGGCCGACGCGGCCGACCTTCTTCAGGTCGCCGATCGAGGCGATGCCGTGGACGATGGTGCAGAAGATGATCGGCGCGATCAGCATCTTGATCAGCGCGATGAAGGCGTCGCCCATCCATTTGAACGACTTGCCCCATTCCGGGCTGAGCCAGCCGAGCAGGACGCCCAGCACGATGGCGATCAGCACCTGGATGTAGAGCACCCGGTACCACGGTGTATGCGCGCTGGGCGTGCCGGGCGCGCCCGCATCATGCGTTGCGGAATGGGCCATGTTTCCTCACCGATACCGTGTTGCGCGGCCTCGCCCGGGCGGCTTTGGGCGGACGCTATTCCGTTTGATCGCGGTGCTCAATCGCACCCCGGTAGTCGGCGCGGCGTTTGTAACTAATGAGTCTTTCGACTTGGCCGGGCATCTTGGCCGCATGTCTCGCCCGCATGTCTTGCCCGGGCATCGCGTCACGGTTGCCGGGGCGACCTTCGGGCCGGGCTGATGGCAAGGAAGCGGGGCCGGTGCAAGCCGTCCTTCCTCCGCTGTCCACTGCGTCGGGACTAGTCCTCGGCGTTGTCCTCCGTCCCCGCGACGAAGCGGCTTCCCCTTGGCGGGCGGGCGCTCTAGAAGCGCTCCATGTTCGGCCTCATCCTCGTTCCGCCGCGAATTACGGGCCCGGCCTCCGCGTAGGCGCCGCGTTCAGCGGCCGCGCCGGATGCCGGGTGAAGCGCTTCCGCCCGTTTTTCTTCGACCGTCCCCGCGACGAGAGCCCTGCCGAACCCTGCCATGAGCGACCAGACCGACGCCGCCCCCGTGGCTGCCCGCGATTATTCGCGGACCCTGTTCCTGCCGAAGACCGATTTTCCGATGCGCGCGGGGCTGCCGACCCGCGAGCCGCTCCTGCTCGAGCGCTGGAAGGATATCGGCCTCTACGAAAAGATCCGCGCCGCCGCGAAGGGCCGTCCGCGCTTCGTGCTGCATGATGGCCCGCCCTACGCCAACGGCAACATCCATATCGGGCACGCGCTCAACAAGATCCTGAAGGACGTCATCGTCCGCTCGCAGGGCGCGCTCGGCCGCGACGCGGATTACGTGCCGGGCTGGGACTGCCACGGCCTGCCGATCGAGTGGAAGATCGAGGAGCAGTATCGCGCCAAGGGCAAGAACAAGGACGAGGTGCCGGTGCTGGAATTCCGCCAGCAATGCCGGGCTTTTGCGGCGGACTGGCTGAACACACAGAGAGACGAGTTCAAGCGGCTCGGCGTCACCGGCGACTGGGATCGTCCCTACTCGACCATGGCTTATCCGGCCGAGGCGCGCATCGCCGCGGAGCTGATGAAGTTCGCCGCCTCCGGCCAGCTCTATCGCGGCTCGAAGCCGGTGATGTGGTCGGTGGTGGAGAAGACCGCGCTCGCCGAGGCCGAGGTCGAGTACGAGGAGCATGTCAGCGACACGGTGTTCGTGGCGTTCCCGATCCGCGAGGGCGCTCCGGCGGAACTGACTGGCGCACGTGTCGTGATCTGGACGACCACGCCCTGGACGCTGCCGGCCAACCGCGCCGTCGCCTACTCGAAACGCGTCGCCTACGGGCTCTACCGCGTCACGGAAGCGGCGGACGACAACTGGGCCAAGGTCGGCGAAAGCTACCTGCTCGCCGACGCGCTGGCCGAAGGCGTGTTCAAGGCCGCTCGCGTCGAGGCCTACGAGCGCGTGGCCGATGTGCCGGCGGCGAATCTCGCCGGGCTCATCCTGTCGCATCCGCTTGGCACCTTCGATCCCGGCTACGGCTTTCCGGTGCCGATGCTGGAGGGCGAGCACGTCACCGACGAGGCCGGCACCGGTTTCGTCCACACGGCGCCGAGCCACGGTCGCGAGGATTTCGAGGTCTGGATGGCCAATGGCCGCCGCCTCACGGAAGCCGGCATCGACACCCGCATCCCCTACACCGTCGATGCCGACGGCCGGCTGACCGCGGAGGCGCCGGGCTTCACCGGCCGCTTCGTCTTCACCGCCAAGGGTGAGAAGGGCGACGCGAACAAGGCGCTCATCGCCGCGCTCACCGAGGTCGGCGCGCTGGTCGCCCGCGGGGTCCTGCGCCACCAGTACCCGCATTCCTGGCGCTCGAAGAAGCCGGTCCTGTTCCGCAACACGCCGCAATGGTTCATCGCCATGGACCGGCCGGTGGATGCGCTCGGCAACCGCACGCTCCGCGAGACGGCGCTCCACGCCATCGAGCAGACGCAGTGGGTTCCGCCGCAGGGCAAGAACCGCATCAACGGCATGGTCGCCGGCCGGCCGGATTGGGTGGTCTCGCGCCAGCGCGCTTGGGGTGTGCCGATCACCGTCTTCGTCGAGCGCGAGACCGGGGCGGTGCTGCGCGACGCTGCGGTGAACGCCCGCGTCGCCGAAGCCTTTGCGGCGGAAGGCGCGGATGCGTGGTTCGCGGAGGGCGCCACCGAGCGCTTCCTGGCGCCCGGTTACGATCCGGCGAACTACGAGAAGGTGACCGACGTCCTCGACGTGTGGTTCGATTCCGGCTCGACCCACGCCTTCGTGCTGGACGACGCACAAGCCTTCCCCGGCCTTGCCGGCATCCGCCGCGCCGTCGATGGCGGGCCGGATACGGTGATGTATCTCGAAGGCTCCGACCAGCATCGTGGCTGGTTCCAGTCCTCGCTGCTCGAATCCTGCGGCACGCGCGGCCACGCCCCCTACGACGTGGTGCTCACCCACGGCTTCGTCCTCGATGCCAAGGGCGAGAAGATGTCGAAGTCGCGCGGCAACGTCGTCGCGCCGCAGAACGTCATCAAGGAATCGGGCGCCGACATCCTCCGCCTCTGGGTCGCCGCGGCCGATTATTCCGACGACCTGCGCATCGGTCCGGAGATCGTGAAGACCTTCGCCGAGACCTACCGCAAGCTGCGCAACTCTCTGCGCTGGATGCTCGGCTCGCTCGCCCACCGGGTTCCCGGCGACGACGTGCCCTTCACCGAGATGCCGGAGCTGGAGCGCTTCATCCTGCATCGCCTCGCCCAACTCGACGGCGAGATCCGCGACGCTTACGCGGCCTTCGACACCAAGCGGATCGTCGCGCTGCTCAACGGCTTCATGACCGGCGACCTCTCGGCCTTCTACTTCGACGTGCGCAAGGACGCGCTCTACTGCGATCCGATCTCCTCAGTGACCCGCCGGGCCGCACTTCAGGTCATCGACGAGGCGTTCCGCCGGGTCGTGATCTGGCTCGCGCCTGTCCTCGCTTTCACGGCCGAGGAAGCGTGGCTCGACCGCTACCCGTCGCAGGACAGCTCGGTGCATCTCCAGACCCTGCCGGAGACGCCCGCCGAATGGCGCGACGACGGCCTCGCCGCCCGCTGGCAGAAGATCCGCAAGGTCCGCCGCGTCGTCACCGGCGCGCTCGAGATCGAGCGCGCGGCCAAGCGCATCGGCGCCAGCCTGGAAGCCGCACCGACCGTCTACGTGTCGGATTCCGATCTTCTGGCCGCGCTCGACGGCGTGGACTTCGCCGACACCTGCATCACCTCGGCGATCACGGTTCGCGCCGGTGAGGGCCCGGCCGACGCGTTCCGCCTCGACGAGGTGAAGGGCGTGGCCGTGGTGCCCGAGCGGGCCGAGGGCATCAAATGCGCCCGTTCCTGGCGTGTGACACCCGAGGTCGGCAGCGATCCTGCTTATCCCGACGTGACGCCCCGCGACGCGCGGGCCCTGCGGGAGTGGGACGCCGTCCATCCGGAGGCGGCGTGACCCCCTTTCGCGCCGGCCTGATCGCTTTGCTGGCCACGCTGGTGCTCGATCAGGCCTCCAAGCTCTGGCTCTATTTCGGCACCGACCTCGTGATGACGCAGCCCTGGCGGCTGGCGCCGTTCGCGGATTTCGTCGTGGTCTGGAATCGGGGAGTCTCCTACGGCCTGTTCCAGCAGGAGGGCGGTCTCGGGCGCTGGCTGCTGGTGGCGATCTCGCTTGCCGCCGCCATCGGCCTGTCGGTGTGGATGCGCCGGGCCGGCTCGCGGCTGCTTGCGGTGGCGCTCGGCCTCATCGTCGGCGGCGCGCTGGGCAACGCCATCGACCGGGCGGCCTACGGGGCGGTGTTCGACTTCGTTCACCTGCACGCGGGCGGCTGGTCCTGGTACGTGTTCAACGTGGCGGATGCGGCCATCGTCGCGGGCGTCATCTGCCTGATCCTCGACAGCCTGCGGCCGGCCCAGCGCGCGCCGGCCACGGACGTCGCCGGGAACGGCGGCCGTCCCCAGGCTTGAAACGAAGCTCATCCCGCCCGCGTCAAGGCGCCATACCTTCGCCCGAAACCCGGCTCACCTCGTTCACGAAGGTCTCGGTCCGCGATTCACGTTGAATCGCAGTTCGGCTGACTGCCCCGGATGAAAAGCGGGCGGAGCCGATCCTTGAAACCTTGGGGAACATCGCATGAACGGGCGGCGCAGCGTCTCGCGGGCTTTCGGATCGATCCGCCCTCTGGCCTTGGGTGCAGCCCTGCTGCCCGGCCTTTCCGTCGGCGCAGCCCACGCCGAGGGTGAGTTCATGCGCGACACGCTGAGCAATCTCGGCCTGATCGAGCCGGACCGCCCCGCCATCACCTATCGCGAGCGCGCGCCGCTGGCCATGCCGCCCAAGCTCGGCGGCCGGGAGGATCTGACCGCCGGCCTGCCCGCGCCCCGCGCCCGTCAGGCCGATCCGGCCTGGCCGAAGGATCCGGAGGTGGTCCAGCGCGAGCGCGCCGCCATCGAGGCGAAGAAGCCGATCGTGCGCGGTGCGCAAGGGCGCATGAACGACAACAACGAGACGCTCTCGGTCTACGAAATGGATGCCGGCCGCCGCGCGGGCGCCGGCGCGCTCACCGGGCCGGCGAACGCACCCGGCCAGGGCGATACCCGCGATTCGACCTGGCTCAACCCGTTCGAACTGCTCAAGGGCACGCCGGACAAGACCGAGCCGTCGCTGGTCGAGCCCGACCGCGATACGCTGACCGATCCGCCCAACGGCTACCGCAAGGCGCCGATCAAGGTCGCCAAGCCGCAGGGCGGCCCGGTCGGCGGTCCGATCAGCGACCGTGAAGAGGCCGACCCGCGTGCCTATATGAGAAACTCGTCCGGGCGCTGAGAGCGGACCTTCGCCCGGTTGCGCCGCTTACGGCGGGCCGGCGAAGGCGCGAAGCACTCGGGCGGACCGTCACCGCGCGGACACGCCGCGCGGTATGGGATTTGCCACCGGCAACCGATCTCGGGACAATGCCGGGATTCGTGGGACGGAAAGCGCGGAGGGCGGAAGAGCCCCCGCATAAGGAAAGTGGGATGCACCTCTACCGGAAGGCCATCGCGCCCGTAGGACCGCAGCGAGGCCTGAATCACGCCGGCCGCGTGGACGCCGCCCCGTTCGGGCGCTCCGAGGCCGGCGGCCCGGAGGTTTCCGCCTTCGTGCTCGACAACGGGCTCGACGTGGTGGTGGTGCCCGATCACCGGGCGCCGGTCGCCACGCACATGGTCTGGTACCGCAACGGCTCCGCCGATGATCCGATCGGCCAGTCTGGCATCGCCCACTTCCTCGAACACCTGATGTTCAAGGGCACCGAAGCGCATCCGGCGGGCGCCTTCTCGAAGGCGGTCTCGTCGCTCGGCGGTCAGGAGAACGCCTTCACCAGCTACGACTACACCGCCTATTTCCAGCGCGTCGCCCGCGATCACCTCTCGACGATGATGGCCTTCGAGGCCGACCGGATGAGCGGCCTCGTCCTCGACGACGCCGTGGTGGCGCCGGAGCGCGACGTGGTGCTGGAAGAGCGCCGGATGCGGGTCGAGACCGATCCCTCGGCGCAGCTCTCCGAGGCGATGGCCGCCTCGCTGTTCGTGCACCATCCCTACGGCATCCCGATCATCGGCTGGATGCACGAGATCGAGGAGCTGAACCGCAGCCACGCCATCGACTACTACAAGCGCTTCTACACCCCCGAGAACGCGATCCTCGTGGTGGCCGGCGACGTGACGCCGGACGAGGTGCGGCGTCTGGCCGAGGACACCTACGGCCGTGTGACGCCGCAGGGCGCGCGGCCCCAGCGGCTGCGCCCGCGCGAGCCGGAGCCGCGGGCGATGCGCCGGATCGCGGTGGCCGACCCGAAGGTCGAGCAGCCGACCCTGCAGCGCCTCTACCTCACCCCCTCCTGCATGACCGCCCGCGACGGCGAGGGCTACGCGCTCGAACTGCTCGCCGAGGTCATCGGCGGCGGCGCGACCTCGTTCCTCTACCGCAAGCTGGTGCTGGAGATGGGCGTCGCGGTGAATGCCGGGGCTTGGTACATGGGCTCGGCCATGGATGACACGCGCTTTGCCGTCTACGCCGTGCCGGCCGAGGGCGTGACCCTGGAGGCGCTCGAAGAGCATATCGATCGCGTGCTGCGCCGCGTCCCCGAGGCGCTCGGCGCCGAGGCGATCGAGCGGGCCAAGATCCGGCTCGTGGCCGAGACGGTCTATTCCTCCGATTCGCAGAGTTCGCTCGCGCGCATCTACGGCTCGGCGCTTGCCATCGGCGAGACCGTCGAGGAGGTGCGCCGCTGGCCGGTCGAGATCGATGCGGTCACCCATGACCGGCTCGTCGCGGTCGCCGCCCGCTACCTCGTGCCCGCCCGCTCGGTGACCGGCTACCTCACCAAGGCGCGCGACACGGACGTGACGATCGCCTGAGACCACCTGATTCTTCGCGCTGCCCACTTTGGCGGCGCCGTTTGCGAAAAGACGCTTTAAGGAACTTCCGATGAATCTCGCCGAGACCGGCACCCGCGCCGCGACGTCGCCGACCCAGGCGCTGCCGCTTGCGGCCGCCCCCGGCATCGAGGCTTGGCACGTCGCCTCGCCGGTGGTGCCGATGATCGCGCTCTCCTTCACCTTCGAGGGCGGCGCTGCGCAGGACGTGGAGGGCAAGGCGGGCACCGCGCAGATGATGGCGCGGCTGCTCGACGAGGGCGCGGGCGACCTCGACTCGGACGCCTTCCAAGAGGCGCTCGCGGCCCGCGCAATCGAGCTGAGCTTCCACACCGGCCCCGATTCCATCGGCGGGTCGCTCAAGACGCTGCTCACCCACGCCGATGAGGCGATCCGCCTGCTGGCCCTGTCGCTGGCCGAGCCGCGCTTCGATCAGCCCGCAATCGAGCGCGTGCGGGCGCAGATGATCGCCAGCCTGCGCTACCAGCAGAACGATCCCGGCGTGCTCGCCTCCCGGCGCTACTTCCGCGAGGCCTTCCCGGGGCACGCCTACGGCCGCTCCTCGGCGGGCACCATCGAGACCCTGTCGGCGATCACTCGCGACGACCTCGTGGCCCTGCATCGGGCCGTGATCGGCCGCGGCAGCCTGAAGGTCGCGGCTGTGGGTGCCTTCGACGAGGCGACGATCACCGGCATGATCGCCCGCGCCTTCGGCGCTCTGCCCGAGGCAGGCCCGCTCAAATCCATTCCGCCGACCGCGATCAACGAACTCGGCCGCCGCATCGTCGTCGATCTCGACGTGCCGCAATCGGTGATCCGCTTCGGCATGCCGGGCGTGGCGTGGCGCGACCCCGACTTCATCCCGGCCTATGTGCTGAACCACATCCTGGGCGGCGGCGCCTTCACCTCGCGCCTGTTCCAGGAAGTGCGCGAGAAGCGCGGCCTGGCCTACTCGGTCGGCACCTCGCTGACCTCGCATCGCGCGGTCGCCATGACCTGGGGCTACACCGCCACCAAGAACGAGCGCGTGGTCGAAGCCCTCGACGTGATCGGCGACGAGATCCAGCGCCTCATCACCGAAGGCCCCTCCGACGAGGAGTTGCAGAAGGCCAAGGACTACCTCACGGGCTCCTACGCCCTCGGCTTCGACACCTCCACCAAGATCGCCAACCAACTGGTGCAGATCGCCTTCGAGGGGCTCGGCATGGACTACATCGCCCGTCGGAACGACCTCGTGGCGAGCGTGACCCAGGCCGACATCCGCCGGGCCGGCGCGCGCACGCTCGGCGACGGCAAGATGCTGGTCGTCGCCGCGGGACGGCCCACGGGGCTGTAAGCGTTTCTGCTCGATACGGGCTTGATGAGGCCGGCACGCGGTAAGCGCGTTGCCGGCCTTTTTGTTTGCTGCCCAAGGCTTTGGTTCGCGGCGTGGTGCCCCATTGAGGCCGGCGCCTTGGGCTTGCGCCCGAACCTCCTATCTGGTGAAGGCTGAAACCGCTTCCCGCGCGAGGCCTCAAGCGATGCAGCTCACCGGACTCCACCACGTCACCGCCATCACGGCGCAGGCGGCCGACAACCTCGCCTTCTACTCCCGCGTGCTGGGGCTCCGGCTGGTCAAGAAGACCGTCAATCAGGACGATGTGTCGGCCTACCACCTGTTCTACGCCGACGGCCGCGCCTCGCCCGGCACCGACATCACCTTCTTCGACTGGCCGGCGCCCGCTGAGCACCGCGGCACCGACAGCATCTCGCGCACGCTGCTGCGCGTCGGCGGTGCGGGAAGCTTCGACTGGTGGCGCGAGCATCTCGCCCGCCAAGGCGTGAACCACGGGTCGGCGATCGAGCGGGACGGGCGTCTCACCCTCGATTTCGAGGACGGCGAGGGCCAGCGCCTCAGCCTCGTAGATGATGGCGGCGTGGGAGAAGCGCATCCCTGGGCGGGCAGCCCGGTGCCGGCCGAGCATCAGATCCGGGGGCTAGGGCCGATCCGCCTTACCGTCTCGCAGCCCGAGCGCACCGAAGCGGTGCTGACGCAGGTTCTCGGTTTTCGCCGCGCCCGGACCTTCGAGCTGCCCGAGGGCGAGGTGACGGTGTTCGAGACCGGCGAGGGCGGTCCCGCCGCGGAGGTCCAGCTTCTCAAGGGGACAGGCGCGCCGGCCCGCCAGGGCGCGG
This sequence comes from Methylorubrum extorquens, assembly GCF_024169925.1. NCBI lineage: Bacteria > Pseudomonadati > Pseudomonadota > Alphaproteobacteria > Hyphomicrobiales > Methylobacteriaceae > Methylorubrum > Methylorubrum extorquens. The sequence continues at coordinate 3,727,174 of NZ_JALJXF010000001.1, read as the reverse complement.
GCGCCGTCCACCACGTCGCCTTCCGCATCCCGGATGCCGATTACGACGCCTGGGCCGATCGCCTGAAGCAGCGCCGCGTCCCCTCTAGCGGCCCCGTGGACCGCTACTACTTCCGCAGCCTGTACTTCCGTGAGCCGAACGGCATCCTGTTCGAGATCGCCACCGACGGGCCGGGCTTCGCCACCGACGAGACGATGGAATCACTTGGCGAGCGTCTCGCACTGCCGCCGTTCCTCGAACCGCGCCGGGCGGAGATCGAAGCAGGGCTGAAGCCGCTGTAAGCTTGCCTGGATTGCGCTCCCGCCGGGGCAGGCATGCGCCGGAATCAAGAACAGTTCCAGGCAAAGTCACATTCCAACCGCTGTGGCAGCGCTGCGTCTTGACGCGGATGCTGCGACTGCGAGAAGAGCCCCGTTTCGACGCTTCCAGAATCGGGAAACCTGCGGCCGATGAGCAAGTACAACGAGGAGCGCGTCCTCTCCGTCCACCACTGGACCGACACGCTCTTCTCCTTCCGCACGACGCGCGATCCTTCGTTCCGTTTCCGCAACGGCGAGTTCACGATGATCGGCATCGAGGTCGAGGGTCGGCCGCTGCTGCGTGCGTACTCGGTGGTCTCGGCCAATTACGAGGAGGAGCTGGAGTTCTTCTCAATTAAGGTGCCGAACGGTCCGCTCACCTCGAAGCTCCAGCACCTCAAGGTCGGCGATCCGATCATGATCGGCAAGAAGCCGACCGGCACGCTGGTGCTCGACAACCTGCTGCCCGGCAAGAACCTCTACCTGCTCGGCACCGGCACGGGGCTCGCCCCCTTCCTGTCGATCATCAAGGATCCGGAGACCTACGACCGCTTCGAGAAGGTCGTGCTGATCCACGGCTGCCGTCAGGTGCAGGAACTGGCCTACGGCGAGACCATCACCGAGACGCTGCCGAAGCACGAGTTCCTCGGCGAGATGATCGCCAACCAGCTGATCTACTACCCGACGGTCACCCGCGAGCCGTTCCGCAACCGCGGCCGGATCACCGACCTGATGACCTCGGGCAAGCTGTTCGAGGATATCGGCCTGCCGCCGATGTCGATCGAGAACGACCGCTTCATGCTGTGCGGCAGTCCTGAGATGATCAAGGACACCCGCGAGCTGCTGACGAGCCTCGGCTACGAGGAGGGCAACCACGGCGAGGCGGCCCACTACGTGATCGAGAAGGCCTTCGTCGAGAAGTAGGTCCTCCGTAGCGAGCGGCTGGCTCGGCCGCTCCACCGCACCGCCTCACCCTGAGGTGCTGCGCGGCAGCCTCGAAGAATGCTCCGGGGATCCGTGCGCGAACCGGATGATTCTTCGAGTCGCGCTGGCGCGGGCATCTCAGGATGAGGGCGCGGGTGGGACAACGCCGTTTTCCTAACCGAGCGATCCGCACACCATGCCTCCGCCCGCCTTGTTCGTCGTCGGCGCCGGCACCGAGATCGGCAAGACCTACACCACCGCCGCACTCGTCCGCCGTCTGCGCGGGCAGGACCGGCGGGTGCGGGCGCTGAAGCCGCTCGCGAGCGGCGTTCCCCCGCTCGACCATCCCGACTTCGCCGAGAGCGACACCGGGCGCCTGCTCGCGGCGCAGGGGCTCGCCGTCACGCCGGAAACGGTCGAGGCCTGTTCGCCCTGGCGCTTCGCCGCGCCGCTGGCACCCGACCTCGCCGCCGCCCGCGAGGGGCGCAGCCTCGGGCTGCCTGAGCTTGTCGCGTGGTGCGGCGCGCGTCTGGCCGAGGCCGATGACGGTGAGACCGTGGTGATCGAGGGCGTCGGCGGTTTGATGAGCCCGATCACCGAGGGCGCCACCGGCCTCGACTGGCTGAGATCGCAGGGAATTCCGTCGCTGCTCGTATCCGGCAGCTATCTCGGCGCCATCAGCCACGCGCTGACGGCCGTCGAGACGCTGAGGGCGCATGGCATCCCACTCGTCGGCATCGTCGTCAGCGAGAGCGAGGGGGCACCGATCCCCCCTGAAACCGTGGCCGGGCAGATCGCGCGCTATGTTTCCGTACCGGTCGTCTGCCTGAGGCGCGGCGGGGATTTTCCGGTTGGGCTCGCCGCGCTGGATTGAAGCCTCAGCGTGCGCGGGGCGCCTTCGGCTCGCGGGATTCCTGGATCTCCTCGGCCTTCTCCTCGTCGGTGTCGCTGCTGCGCTTGATCGTGTCGTCGGGCTTGGCGGCCAGACCCTTCACGATGGCGACAAGGCGCTTGCACTCGTCCGGGAAGCCGTAGGATTCGAGCACGATCGCGGCATCGCGCAGAGTCCGCAGGTCGCGCACGATCTGGGCGTTCTTGACCTCCTGAAGTTCCTTCTTCGCCGCGATCGTCGGTTCGAGCCCGGTATCCTCGACATTGCATTCGGCTCGGGCGGCCGGAATCGCGGCGAGCATCAGGAAGGCGCAGGTAATCAGGCGACGCATGGTCACGTCTCGTATGGGTTGAGGGCGGGGAAACTCAGTCGCGGTGGCGCAGCAGGTCGTTGGTCACGGCCACGAGCTGCGACGCGCGGTAGGGTTTGGGCATGAACACCGATTCGTTCACGGCCTCGGCGGCGGAGAGGCCGTCGCGGCCGCCGGAGGTGTAGACCACCGGCAGGCGCGGCAGGCTGCGACGGGCGCTGCGGGCCAGCGCGATGCCGTTCGTGTTGCGGGCCAGATCGATATCGGTGAAGAGCAGGTCCACGTGCTCGCTCGACAGGATCGCCTCAGCCTCCTCCGCGTCGGCCGCGGTCAGCACCCGGTAGCCTTCGTCGAGCAGGGCCTCGGCGGCCAGCTCGCAGACGAAGAACTCGTCCTCGACCACGAGGATCGTGTCGGCATGCGGCGCCAGGGAGAACGGCGGCAGGGCAGCGGGGACGCAGGCGAAGGGGATCATGGCAGAACTCCAACTCACCCGTGCTCGGGCAACAGCCGAGCTTGCGGATCGCCGGACCAACGGGGCCGTGAAGGGCCTCGTTCACCGTGATTGCTTCGATTTGCGCGCATTTGGTAACCGATCAGTTAACCTTGACGGCACGGTGCAGGAACTGGTCTCAGTCGCGCCCGACGCGATGACACGCCTAAACCCTTGTCGGATGAGGCCGTCTTTCGCCCCCGCCCCCGCCCGTCTTTCGAAGAGCGCCTTAACGATCGTGCCCGCCCCGTGACCCGACCCTGGCAGATCGGCTTCGGCGTCGTGCTCACGGCGCTCGCCGGATTCGTGGACGCGCTCGGCTTCATCCGGCTCGGCGGCCTCTACACCTCGCTCATGAGCGGGAACACGACGCAGCTCGCCGTCTCGCTGGGCCATGGTGAGCCGCTCGGCGCCGTGCTGCCGGCGCTGCTGATCGGCGCCTTCCTCGTCGGCGCGGTCTCGGGGGGCGCCATCGCCGCCCTGTGCCCGCCGCGCTGGGTCACGCCCGCGGTGCTCGGCCTGGAAGCCGTCGCCTTGACGGCGGCGGTCGCCCTGGCCGCCGAGCACGCCCATGTCGGCGTGGCCTCGCTGTTCCTGGCGCTCGCCATGGGCGGGCAGAATGCGGTGCTCGCCCATGTCCAGGGCTTTCGCGCTGGCACCACCTTCGTCACGGGCGCGCTGTTCGCGTTCGGCCAGAAGGCGGCGCTGGCGCTCGCCGGGCGAGGGCCCCGGCTGGGCTGGGTCGGCGACGGCTCGGTCTGGCTCTCGCTCCTCGTCGGGGCGGTTGCGGGCACGCTCGCCCATGCGCATCTCGGAATCGTGGCCCTGGCGATTCCCGCCTGCGTCGCGGCCGGGCTATGTCTGGCCGCAACGCTGTTCACCCTGTCCTACCGGCGCGCGCCGGTGCCGCTGACCAAGATCTGAAGGAAGACCCCTCCGGCATGAGCGTCTCCGCTCCCTCTCTCACCGAGCACGTCGCGGACATCGCCGCCGGCGCTCACGTCACCGCCGCCCACTGGCTCAAGGGGACATTGGCGCTGGCGCTCGCCGATGGCGGCGTGCTGCTGGCCCGTGACGGCGCGACCGAGACCGTTGCCGCCCACTCGGACAGCGGCATCCTCGTGGCGGCGAGCAACGGCGTCCGGCTGGTGAGCGGGGGCGATGACGGCCGCGTGGTCGCGACGGAAGCGGACGGCCGGTCGAGCGAGCTGGCGCGAGCCAAGAACGGCGGCTGGATCGATGCGCTGGCGCTTCACGGCGACGGCTCGTTCGCCTTCGCCTCGGGACGCACCATCATCGCCCGCGACGCCAAGGGCCGCGAAAAGAGTTTCACCGCGCCCACCACCGGCCGTGGCCTTGCCTTCGCGCCGAAGGGCTACCGGCTGGCGGTGGCGCACTACAACGGCGTCAGCCTCTGGTATCCGAACCTCGAGACGCCGCCCGAATTCATCGAGTGGAAGGGCTCGCATCTCGACGTGACGTGGTCGTCCGACGGCCGCTTCGTCGTCTCGACCATGCAGGAGAACGCGCTGCATGGTTGGCGCCTCCAGCCCGACCGCGGCCACATGCGGATGTCGGGCTATCCCGCCAAGGTGCGTTCGCTTTCATGGTCGTCGGATGGCAAGTGGCTCGCCACCAGCGGTGCCGAGGCGGCCATCGTCTGGCCGTTCGACTCGAAGGAGGGCCCCACCGGCAAGGCGCCGCGGGAATGCGGCGTGCGGCCGGCGCGGGTCTCGCAGGTCGCGTTCCACCCGAAGGCACCGGTCCTGGCGATCGGCTACGAGGATGGCTGCGTGCTGCTGGTGCGCTTCTCCGACGCTTCGGAGCTGCTGGTGCGCCCGGCCGTGAAGGGCAGCGCGATCTCGGCGCTCGCCTGGGACCCGGCCGGCGCCCGCCTCGCCTTCGGCTGCGCCGACGGGCAGGCCGGCCTGCTGACCCTGCCGGCCTGACGCCCGCGCCGTGGCCCTGTTCGGACGCGCACCAAAGCCCGATGCCGCCGCCCGGCGGCGGGTGGAGGCTTGGCTGCGGAAGGCGGGCGGCTACGGCCTCGATACGGCGATGAGCGTGAGCGAGATCGTCTGCACCGATCCGGCCTGTCCCGGCACCGAGACCGTGGTTCTGCTGTTCCCGCCCGGCGAGAAGGCGCGGGCGGTGAAGATCACCGGCGCCCTCGACGCCCTCACCGAGGCGGATGTAGCGGCCGCCCTCTGCCAAGATTGAGCCGCGGCCCTCCCCGAGGGACGCGGATCGCCCTACAAACCGGGTGGCCCCCGCAAAGGAAATGTCGATGTTCCGTGTCGTCCGAACGCTCGGCCTTGCCTTCGGACTGCTCGCGGCGGTCATCGCCGCGCAGGCACCGGAATTCGCCCAGCAATACACCCAGCGCCTCGGCGGGGCCCTGGACGAGCTGCGCCGCTCCATCGCTTCCCTCGATGCCGACGCCCAGGCCACCGGCCGCAGCCGGGACGAGGCGCTGGCGCTGCTGCGGACCAACCCGGATGCCTTCATCGCCCGGCGCGGCGAGTCGGCCCGGGCCGATGTCGAGCGGCTGAAGCGGCTGGAAGCGCAGAAGCTCGCCCTCGACACGGCGGCGAGCCCGCTCGGACGCCTCGGCGTGATGGCGCGCGACCCCGACATGAGCATCGCCCGCGCCGCCTATCGCGACTATCAGCCGGCGGTGCCGACCACGGCGGACGGCCTCGTCGCCGGGCTGCTCGGCTTCCTCGCCGCCTGGGGCGGCTGGCGCGTCACCAGCGATGTCGGACGCCACCTCGCCCGCCGCCGTCGCCGCGCGCGGCCAGAGACCACGGCAGTTTGATGCAAATTTCGCGCTGCTGCACGGGCTGAGGTGTTGCAGCGCCTCTACAGCCCGGCCCACCCCACTGCACTAGGTGTAGGCTAAGCGCCCGCAATCCGCAGGGGCGCCGGATCCGGTCCTCCCTCGATCATGCCGCGTCCCCCGACCACGACCGTCGATCCCGCCCTCGACGCGGCGGCCCTGCTGCGCCGTATCGGCTTCTTCGGCCTGTTCGTGGTGCTGCCGGTGGCCGCGCAGGTCTCGCGCCGCGCCACCGTGGTGCTCGCGCCCATCGCCGTCGTCCTGCTGATCACCGCAAGCGCCATCGACCAGCACCAGCGCGCCGTCGGCCCGGCCCTGAAGCGGCTGCTGACCGCGCCGTCCTTCCTCGCCGGCATGCTGGTGGTGTTCTGGTCAGGGCTGTCGCTGGTCTGGACGCCGTTTCCCGGGCCCGCGAGCGAGCGGCTGGCCAACCTCGTCGCCACCGTGGTGATGACGCTGCTTGCCTATCTCGCGCTGCCCGACCGGATGCGTTCGGCCAACCTCTACTTGCTGCCGCTCGGCGTCGGTGCAGCGGCCATCGTCGCGATCCTGATCAACCTCGTCGGCGACGCGATGCTGAAGGACAACCCGGACGGTGACAGCGCCTTGGAACGCGGCGCGGTGCTGCTGGCGCTGCTCGCTTGGCCCGCCGTGGCGTGGCTGCGCTCGCGCCGCCGCGACATGGGCTCGCTCGTCGTGGTCGTGCTCGTCGCGGGCGCGCTGCTGCTAGCGCCGGGCGTCACCGCCCTGTTCGCGCTGGCGGTGGGGGCGCTGGCCTTCGCGCTGACGCATTGGCGCCTGTCGCTCGGCGTGCGCGTCACCGCGCTGATTGCCGCCGGCCTGCTCGTGGTCGCGCCGCTGCTGCCGTTCCTCGCGCGCCCCATCGGCATCGCCCTGTTCGGGCCCGTGGCGCCCGGCGTGCTGGCGCTCAAGGCGTGGCAGAAGGTCGTCACCCTGGAGCCGGTGCGGCTCGTGACCGGCCATGGCCTCGAGACGACCCTGCGCGGAAAGATCTTCGGCATCCTGCCGATCAATGCGCCGACCACGATGCTGTTCGAGTTCTGGTACGAACTCGGCATCGTCGGCGCCTTCGCCGCCGCGTTCGCCCTCTACGGCGCGATTTTCCGCGCGGGCCGCGATGCTACGGTGTTGGCGCCTTGCGCCATGGCGGCCTTCGCGACCGCCTTTGCCATCGGCTGCGTCGGCGTCGGCCTCACCACGATCTGGTGGCTCACCACGCTCGCCCTGGCGATCCTGACCTTCGTGGCGATCGAGCGCGGGCAGTTCCGCTCCCGCCGGCCCAAGGTCGGGCTGATCCCGCGCCTGCCTGCGCGGGGGTAGACGGAAGGCTCGTCCTTTCCGACGCGTTCGAGATTTCTCGCGTCGGCCTCGCCTCGCGATGACGGGGGGACGCGGAAAGCGAGCGGACCGAGACCGGGCTCAGGCTTCAGACGTCTCGATCACGTCGGCCGCCGCCTCAATGCCGGCCATGTCGTCGTCGGAGAGGCCGAAATGGTGGCCGATCTCGTGAACGAGGACGTGGGTGACGAGGTGGTCCAGCGTCTCGTCATGCTCGGCCCAGTAATCGAGCAGCGGCCGGCGGTAGAGCCAGACGGCGTTGGGCATCTGCCCCGTGGCGACCTCGCCCGCCTGCGCCAGGCCGACGCCGCGGAACAGGCCGAGCAGGTCGAACTCCGACTCGCAGCCCATCTCGGTCAGAGTCTCGTCGTCGGGAAAGTCATCGACGTGGATGCGCACGCCCGCGCAGAGCACCCGGAATTCCTCCGGCAGGGCGGCGAAGGCGGCATCGGCGAGAGCCTCGATCTCGACCAAACTCGGAGCCTTGGCCCCGGCCCAGTGGCCCGCAGCCGCGTCGCTCACGGCGCGGCGGGCTCGGGTGGGACGACCGGCAGCACGCAGCGGACCAGGAAGGACGCCAGATCGCTGGTGATGTGGTCGATATGCGGCTCCTGCACCGCCTCCTGCTCGAAGAGCTCGCGGAACGGATCGAGCGTCGGCGGCACCACCAGCACGGTCGCCATGCCGAGGTCGTGCGGCACCACGAGGTTGCGGGCGATGTCCTCGAACAGGGCCGAGCGCCGGGGATCGACCTCGTGGCGAAGGAGGAAGCGCTCGTAGGTGCCGCGGTCGGGCTTGGGGATGAAGTCGGCGTCGGCGATGTCGAACACGTCCTCGAAATGGTCGAGGATGCCGAGCTTGCCCGCGACCCGTTCCGCGTGGCGGCGCGAGCCGTTGGTGAGGATCAGCTTGCGCCCCGGCAGATGCTCGATCGCCGTGCCGAGGGCTTCGTCGAGCTTGATCGTCGAGTGGTCGATGTCGTGGGCGAAGTCGAGGAAGTCGTGCGGATCGACCCCTTCCTCCACCATCAGCGCCTTCAGGGTGGTGCCGTAGCGATGGTAGAAATGCTTCTGCAGGGCGCGCGCCGAGATCGCGTCGAGCCCATAGAGCCGCATGACGTAGAGCGTGATCCGCTCGTCCACCTGCGGCCAGACCCGCGCGTCGCTCGGGTAGAGCGTGTTGTCGAGGTCGAACACCCAGGTATCGACGTGGGAGAACCCGCGGGCGTCGGGGGTGGTGAAGTGGCTCTCGCCGGGAAGCAGCAAGGGGAGGATAACGCTTGTGAGGGGAAACGGGACGGGAATGTCCCGTCCCGTATGTAGGGAGGCGCGTCGCTCAGGGAAGCGCTGCCGTCAGGTGCGCCGGATCAGGGTGCCCGCACCGAAATCGGTGAACAGCTCGAGCAGCGCCGCGTGCGCCACCTTGCCGTTGAGGATGACCACCGCCTCCACGCCCTGTTCGAGGGCGTAGATGCAGGTCTCGACCTTCGGGATCATGCCGCCGGTGATGGTGCCGTCGGCGATCAGGCGGCGGCAATCCTCGATGGTCAATTCCTGGATCAGGTTCTTGTCCTTGTCGAGCACGCCGGGCACGTCGGTGAGCAGCAGCAGGCGCTTGGCCCGCAATGCCCCGGCGATGGCGCCGGCGAAGGTGTCGGCGTTGACGTTGTAGGTCTTGCCGTCCTCGCCGTAGGCCACGGGGGCGAGGACCGGGATCAGCTCGGCCTTCAGCACCGCGTCGAGCACGCCGCGCTCGACATGCTCGGGCTCGCCGACGAGGCCGAGATCGATCGCCTGCTCGATGTTGCTGTCGGGGTCCTTGACCGTCCGCATCGCCCGCTTGGCGCGAACCATGTTGCCGTCCTTGCCGCACAGGCCGATCGCCCGGCCGCCCTCGGCGGCGATCCAGCCGACGATCTGCTTGTTGATCGAACCGGCCAGAACCATCTCGACCACCTCGACAGTGGCCTCGTCGGTGACGCGCAAGCCGCCGCGGAACTCCGATTCGATGCCCAGCCGGGCCAGCATCTTGCCGATCTGCGGCCCGCCGCCATGCACGACGATCGGCTTCAGGCCGGATTGTTCGAGCAGCACGATATCCTCGGCGAAGTCCTCCGCCGCCGCCGGGTCGCCCATGGCGTGGCCGCCATACTTGATGACGACGATTTCCTGATCGTAGCGCTGCATATGCGGCAGCGCCTGGGTCAGGATCTCGGCACGCACATGCACGTTCGGCAACGGATCGGTCATCGCGGTCGTCCTGGCTCTCTCTCGAGTCGGAGGCGGATTCGGCACGGCTTCTAGCGCAGGCTTTGTGCGACGCGAAGAGTCCGCGTGCTCGCGATCCTGCGATGGGTGCCGTGCGAAGAGCGCTTTCGAAGAGCGCTTTCACGACATCCGATCGGCGCCGACACGTCGGACGCCGGTGGCCACCCCTTGGAACGATGCCATAGCGCCGCTTCGTGTCACTCTTGAAACGCGGCTCGGCCGATCGCGGGGTCGAGGGACGGAGACGAGGAAACTCAGGTTCGGCGGGTCGAACTCTGATGCTTGTGGTCGTTGAGCTGTATTCGGGTCGTCGTTTCAGCCGATTTCGATCCGGTGCTTAAACGATGGTTAACCATCACGATCAATCATCCCCTGGTTGAACGAAGGGGGGCGACCATGCTGAATGCCGATCTGGCGATGCCGCGTCCGAGTCTCACGCATCCCGGCCTGCTTGCTCGCATCGTCGAGCGTCTCGGCCAGGGCGCAGGCTCTTCCGCCGACATCTGGCGTCAGCTCACCGAGAACTACGCGGTCGATCTCGACGCCGTGGCTGCGCTCCTGCCCTGCGCCGAGCCCGAGCCGCTCTGGCTCACGGCCCGCGCCCAGGCTCGCAAGCGCTGATTCGGCACGCGCCGATCCCGCGTCAGCCGATCACCCGCAAGCCGTCGCCCGTCCGCAGCACGCCGCCGGACAGCACCTCGGCGTAGACACCGCAATCGGCGTGGCCGACCCCCTGCATGAGGGTTCTCGGGATCGACAGGTCGCGCTGGCCCGTCTGCGGATCGACATTGGTGGCTGCGCACCGCTCGGTCCGGCTCGTGATCTTCAGCCGGACGTCGCCCGCTTCCAGCACCCGGCCGACCATGTCGAGTTCGGCCCAAGGCTCCAGCCCGTCGAGATAGAGGTTGCCGCGGAAGCGCAGGGGATCCACGGGGGCGCCGACGAGATCCTCGGTCGCCGCCACGCTCGCGCGGTTGATGAGTGAGACGTAGCCGGTGGGCGAATCGGTGAAGCGGTAACCGGGCGGCGCCGTCAGTACCCGCGGCGCACCGCGCAGTTCGTTCGGCAGGAACCCTTTCATGAATTCGGCGAGCGCCGCGCGCCCCTCCGCCGTGCTCAAGTTCGCGTCCACCGCCTGTACCCCATTCTCCTCGACCGTGAGGCGATGCGTGGCGTCGTCGAACCGGGTGCGCAGCCGCGCCAGCGCCTCGTTGCGCATCAGCATCAGGTAGGCGACCTTCGGCCGGTGGCGCGGCACGGTCTCGTTGAAGCCGGAGGGGCCGTTTTCGATGGCGTAGAGCCGGTCGCCGGGAAAGTAGCCGCTGGTTTCCAGCTCGGCCGTCTCCAGCGCCTCGGGCGAGAGGCCTTTGACCGGGTAGCGGTAGAGGGCGGCGATGCGGAGGTCGGGGCTCTGGCTCATCCGCCTTCGCTAAATCCGGGAGCGCCCGATTTGCAACCGGGCCGGCAGGCGCACGCGCCGTCTACGGAGAATTCCGCATGGTCCGCCGCCGCGGTCTCGGCCAGCCTGCCCCCTCGCGTCAGGAGGATGAGGACAGATGGCCGAGGTCACCGCGCTCTATCGCTATCCGGTCAAGGGTCTCTCGGCCGAGCCGCTTCCGGCGTTGACGCTGGCCCGCGCATCCGGCCTCGCCTTCGACCGCGAATACGCCCTCGCGCTCGGCACCACGGCCTTCGATTCGCTGAAACCCAAGCCGCTCGACAAGGGCTGCTTCCTGATGCTGCGCAGCAACGAGGTGCTGGCTGCACTCGCGACGCGGTTCGACCCCGAAACCGGGCAGTTCACGATCACCCGCGACGGCGAGACGATGCTCACCGAGGATCTGACCGAGCCCGAGGGCCGCGAGGCGGTCGAACGCTTCTTCGAGGCTTATGTCGGCCCGGCGGCCAAGGGTCGGCCGCGCCTCGTGCGGGCGGCCGACCACAAGTTCACCGATGGCAGCGTGATCTCGCCGGCTTTCATGCGCGCGGTCTCGCTCATCAACCTCGCCTCGGTCCGTGCCCTGGAGGAGCGGACGGGCAGCGCGATCCACCCGTTGCGCTTCCGCGCCAACATCTACGTCGATGGGCTGGAGCCGTGGGCGGAGATGGAGTGGGTCGGCCGGGAGGTGACGATCGGGAGCTTACGTCTGCGGGGGCTCGCCCGCACGCCGCGCTGCGCTGCCGTCGATGTGAATCCGGAGACGGCTCGGCGCGACACCAACCTGCCCAAGGCGCTGAAACGCCATTTCGACCACGTCGATCTCGGCATCTACCTCGAAGTGCTCACCGATGGCGCCGTGGCGGTCGGCGACCGACTCCAACAGGCCTGATCCGAATGCCCAACTGGGATGCGTTTTGGGCGCCCTCGCCCTCTTGTGTCACGTAAACGCAACACCCAATTCATCCCTGCCGGCGGCTCAGAAGAGAGCGCCGGTGTCCCGGCGGGGCTGACCCCGCGGGGCGACGCATCGGAGGCTCCGTGCCGCGTGAAGCGGGCGGAAGACCGATCCGATCCGGGGAAGGGCAACACGAAATGAATTTCGAGAAATACACCGAGCGCGCCCGCGGCTTCGTCCAGGCCGCGCAGAATCTCGCCGTCCGCGAGGGCAACCCGCAACTCGCGCCCGGCCATCTCCTCAAGGTCCTGCTCGACGATCCCGAAGGGCTCTGCGCCGGTCTCATCGACCGGGCCGGCGGCCAGTCGCGGGTCGCGCATGCGCAGGTCGAGCAATGGCTGGCCAAGCAGCCGAAGGTCTCGGGCAACTCCGCGCAGCCGCAGGCGACGCGCGAACTCGTGCGCCTGTTCGACACCGCCGAGCAGGCCGCCGAGAAGGCAGGTGATTCCTACGTCACCGTCGAACGCCTGCTTCTCGCCTTCGCCGTCGAGAAGGACGGGGAGGCCGGCCGCATCCTGACCGCGGCGGGCGTCACCGCGGCCTCGCTCAACGGCGCGATCAACGCCTTGCGCAAGGGCCGCACCGCCGACAACGCCTCGGCCGAGAACGCCTACGACGCGCTGAAGAAGTACGCCCGCGACCTCACCGAGGCCGCCCGCGAGGGCAAACTCGATCCGGTGATCGGCCGCGACGAGGAGATCCGCCGTACGATCCAAGTCCTGTCGCGGCGCACGAAGAACAATCCCGTGCTGATCGGCGAGCCCGGCGTTGGCAAGACCGCCATCGTCGAGGGCTTGGCGCTGCGCATCGTCAACGGCGACGTGCCGGAATCCCTTAAGGAGAAGAGCCTGCTGGCGCTGGACATGGGCGCGCTGATCGCCGGCGCGAAGTATCGCGGCGAGTTCGAGGAGCGGCTGAAGGGCGTACTCTCCGAGGTGACCGCGGCGGAAGGCCAGATCATCCTGTTCATCGACGAGATGCACACGCTGGTCGGCGCCGGAAAGGCCGACGGCGCCATGGACGCATCGAACCTCTTGAAGCCCGCGCTTGCCCGCGGCGAGTTGCATTGCGTCGGCGCGACCACGCTCGACGAGTACCGCAAGCATGTCGAGAAGGACGCCGCGCTCGCCCGCCGCTTCCAGCCCGTCTTCGTCTCCGAGCCCACCGTCGCGGACACGGTGTCGATCCTGCGCGGCATCAAGGAGAAGTACGAGCAGCACCACGGCGTGCGCATTCAGGATTCGGCGCTCGTCGCGGCGGCCACGCTGTCGAACCGCTACATCACCGACCGCTTCCTGCCCGACAAGGCGATCGACCTCGTCGACGAGGCGGGCTCGCGCCTGCGCATGCAGGTCGATTCGAAGCCGGAGGAACTCGACAACGTCGATCGTGAGATCGTGCGGCTGAAGATCGAGGGCGAGGCGCTGAAGAAGGAGACGGATTCCGCCTCCCGCGACCGGCTCCAGCGCCTGGAGAAGGAGCTCGCCGACCTCGAAGAGCAATCCGCCACCATCACCGCGCGCTGGAAGGCCGAGAAGGACAAGCTGGGTGCTGCCGCCGAACTCAAGAAGAAGCTCGACGAGGCGCGCAACGACCTCGCCTCGGCGCAGCGCCAGGGCCAGTACCAGCGCGCGGGCGAACTCGCCTACGGCGTGATCCCCGGCCTGGAGAAGCAGCTCTCCGAGATCGAGGCCGCGGCCGAGAACGGGAGCGCCCGCGACGGCATGGTCGAGGAGGCGGTGACGCCGGCCCATATCGCCGGCGTCGTCTCCCGCTGGACCGGCGTGCCGGTGGACAAGATGCTGGAGGGCGAGCGCGAGAAGCTCCTGGCGATGGAGCAGGCGCTCGCCAAGCGCGTCGTCGGCCAGCGCGAGGCGGTGGAGGCGGTCTCGACCGCGGTGCGCCGGGCGCGGGCCGGCCTGCAGGATCCAAACCGGCCGATCGGCTCGTTCATGTTCCTCGGGCCGACGGGTGTCGGCAAGACCGAGCTGACCAAGGCGCTGGCCGGCTTCCTCTTCGACGACGACACCGCGTTGGTCCGCATCGACATGTCCGAGTACATGGAGAAGCACGCCGTCGCCCGCCTCATCGGCGCGCCTCCGGGCTATGTCGGCTACGAGGAGGGCGGTGCGCTGACCGAAGCCGTGCGGCGCCGGCCCTATCAGGTCGTGCTGTTCGACGAGGTCGAGAAGGCGCATCCGGACGTGTTCAACGTCCTCCTGCAGGTGCTCGACGACGGGCGCCTGACGGATGGACAGGGCCGCACGGTCGATTTCCGCAACACGCTGCTCATCATGACCTCGAACCTCGGCTCGGAGTATCTGGTGAACCAGCCGGCCGGCCAGGACACCGACGCGGTGCGCGACGAGGTGATGGGCGTGGTGCGGGGCCACTTCCGGCCCGAGTTCCTGAACCGGGTGGACGAGATCATCCTGTTCCACCGCCTCGCGCGCTCGGAGATGGGCGCGATCGTCGACATCCAGCTCGGGCGTCTGGCCAAGCTTCTGGAGGATCGCAAGATCACCCTCGACGTGGACGACGAGGCTCGCACCTGGCTCGCCGACAAGGGCTACGACCCGGCCTACGGCGCGCGTCCGCTGAAGAGGGTGATCCAGAAGAACGTGCAGGATCCGCTGGCCGAAGCGATCCTTTCAGGGGTGATCCACGACGGCGAGACCGTGCCGGTGCGCGTCGGCCCGGCCGGACTGATGATCGGCGACGTCGCGGCCGAGCGCCGGCCGGCAGGCGTGTTGCTGAACTGATCGGGTGAACGACAGGCCCCGGCGCGGGAGACCGCGCCGGGGCAGCCTCGACCGGGGCCACGCCGGAACGATCCGGAGCGCCCCCTTCACCGCGCCGGAGAAGGAAACTCGATGAGGCGGATCGCTCTCGCGCTCACGCTCTGGGCCGCCGCCGTACCGGCGCAGGCGCAGCCTGCCGACGATCCGGCCGCGCTGCGGTCGGTCGCCGGCGACGCGGCGCTCCTCACCGCGCTCAAGAACCGCTGCCCGGCGCATGTCGGAATCGATGTCGGCTTTACCGAGACGCTTCAGGGAACCGTGCTGATGGACGGCATCCGGCAGGCGGGCAAGGAGCCTTTCATGCGGATCGTGAAGGCCGAGAAGGCCCGGATCCGCGCCGAGATCGAGGCGACGGGGGTCGCCGCGTGGTGTCAGCGTCAGAAGTCGCGCCTCGAACGCCCCTATCCGGACGTGTTCCGCCCCGGGTAATCAGCTCGGCATACCCTCGTCTTGCGTTGCAGCGAAATCCCATCGACAACGAGTGGATGACCGCCGAGACGATCACCTACGCCATCGGCGACATCCACGGCTGCGCCGATCTGCTCGACCGCCTGCTGGAACGCATCGAGGCCCATGCGGGGGGCTGCGCCAGGAAGCTCGTCTTCCTCGGCGATTACATCGATCGCGGGCCCGACAGCGCGCGGGTGATCGAGACCCTGCGCCGCCTGCAATGGCGCGAGCCGGAGGACGTGGTCTGCCTCATGGGCAACCACGAGGAGATGTTGCTGAAGAGCCTGCGCGAGCCCGGCGCCCTCGACCATTGGGTCTATAACGGCGGCGCCGAGACTCTCACGTCGTTCGACGTGTCGGGGCCGGAGGAGCTGCCTGGCGAGATGCTCGACTGGATCGAGGCCCTGCCGACCCTGCACGAGGATGCGCAGCGCTGGTACGTCCATGCCGGCTTCCGCCCCGAAGGGGAGGTGCCGGACCCGGACCTCCACAACCGGCTCTGGATCCGTGAGCCGTTCCTGTCCGAGGACCACGATTTCGGCCGCCACGTCGTCCACGGCCACACGCCGCAGACCCGCGGCGGGCCGGATTGCCGTCGCTTCCGCACCAATCTCGACACGGGCGCGGTCTATGGCAACGCGCTGACGGCGGGCGTCTTTTCGCAGGCGCAGGGCCCGGCCGTGGAATTCTTGCGGGTCTCGGCTCAGGCTTGACCGCCGGAGCCGACTCGACCTAGCTTCTCGTCATGGCCCCGTACAGCCCGCCGCTCGCACCCCTCGGGGAACGGTGAATGTACGGCCGACCTCGGATCGACCCCTTGTTTGGGCCGCCTGTCAGTAACGCGAGCACTGACGCCGAACGCGCCCAAGCGAAGGCTCGACCATGCTCGACATCTCGAACGCCAAATCGATGGCCAGGACGCTGCGCACCTCGTTGTCGGAGCGCCGCATCGATCTCCCCCACAGTACTTGCCTCGAACTCGTCGCCCGGCAGTTCGGCTTTTCCGACTGGAACGTCCTGTCGGCCCGGCTGGAAGAGCGGGAATCGCCGAGCGTCACGCCGCTGACACTGCCGAAGGACTGGTTCGTCGTCGGCTCCGTCGGCGATACCACGCACCGGCTCGGCCTCGATCCCGATCGACCGGGCGCCGCTTTGATCGAAAGCATCGTCGCGCGCGGCCAAGGCAAGGATTTGACGGGGCTGATCGCCGTGCTGATGCAGAGCATCGGCGCGCAGGACTTCCTTGGGCAGCGCCTGAGGCTCACGGCCGAGCTGAAAGTCGAGGATGCGGACGCTGCCACGTTGTGGATGCGTGTCGATGGCTACGAGCGGCGCGGCTTAAGCTTCGACAACATGATGGAGCGACAGACCGACGGTCCGCTCAAGGGAACCGCGAATTGGACCCGGCGCAGCATCGTCCTCGACGTGCCGGAGCAGGCCGCCAGCCTCCATTATGGGTTCTTCCTCAAGGGCTACGGGCGAGTCTGGGCGCGAAACGTCCGGATCGAGGCGGTCGGGGGTGAGATCCCGGTGACGATGACCCGGCTCGGCGAGACGGGCGACGTGAGCCGGATGCCCAGGCGGCCGGCCAATCTCGATTTCTGTGAGCGTTGAGGTTTCGTCACCGGACCGGCTTGAACCCGGCGTCGGCTCCCTCTCTAACAGGGCCTAACCGCGGCCGTTCGTGCCGCGGATGAGGAGCCGACGCCGATGGATGCGCCCGCAGAGCCCCGCAAGCGGACCGAGGAGCGGGCCATGGCCCGCCTCGCGCTCCGTTTCACCGATTGGGCGGAGAAGTGGTTTCCCGACGCCTTCGTGTTCGTGGCCATCGCCGTGGTCATCGTGGCGTCGGCGGCGCTCATCAACGGCGCGCCGGTCCAGGCGGTGTCGAAGAGCTTCGGCGACGGGTTCTGGACCCTGATCCCCTTCACCATGCAGATGGTCTTCGTCACCATCGGCGGCTACGTGGTGGCGACATCCGCCCCGATGCAGGCCCTGATCGACCGGATGGCACTGGTGCCGAAGACCGGCCGCGGCGCCATCGGATACGTGGCACTCGCCACCATGCTCTCCTCGCTCCTGAGCTGGGGCCTGAGCCTGATCTTCGGCGGCCTGCTCGCCCGCGCGCTGGCGCGGCGCACCGAGTTGCGGATGGATTACCGCGCGGCGGGCGCGGCTGCCTATCTCGGCCTCGGCGCCACCTGGGCGATGGGTCTGTCTTCGTCCGCGGCGCAGCTTCAGGCCAACCCGAAAAGCCTGCCGCCGGGCCTCTTGCCGATCACAGGCGTGATCCCGTTCAGCGAGACGATCTTCCTGTGGCAGTCGATCCTGATCGCCGCCATCCTCGTGGTGATGTCGGCGCTGATCGCGCTCGCTTCCGCGCCGGGCCGCGAGACGGCGGTGACGGCGCAGGACCTCGGCGTCGATGTCTCCAAACAGGAAGACAGCGTCGCGCCGCCCAAGCAGCCCGGCGAATGGCTGGAGCACGCGCCCGTCCTGACGATCCTCATCGGCCTGCTGGCAGCGGGCTGGCTGATCCAGGAGTTCGCGCGCCAGGATTGGATGATCGCGATCTCCAACCTCAACACCTACAACTTCCTGTTCCTGATGGCCGGCTTCGTGCTGCACTGGCGGCCCAAGCGCTTCCTGGCCGCGCTCTCCAAGGCGGTGCCGGCCACCGCCGGCATCCTGATCCAGTTTCCGTTCTACGCCGCCATCGCCGCGATCCTCACGGGCGCCAAGAACGCCGCCGGCCACAGCCTCTCGGACGTCATCGCCCACGCCTTCGTGGCGATGAACACGCAAGGCAGCTTCCCGCTCGCCATGGGCGTCTACTCGGCGCTGCTCGGCTTCTTCATCCCCTCGGGCGGCGGCAAGTGGCTGTTGGAGGCGCCCTACGTGATGCAGGCGGCCAACGAGCTGAAGGTGCATCTCGGCTGGGCGGTGCAGGTCTACAACGCGGCCGAGGCGCTGCCGAACCTCATCAACCCGTTCTTCATGCTGCCGCTGCTCGGAATTCTGGGCTTGAAGGCCCGCGACATCGTCGGCTTCAGCTTTCTTCAGCTCATCGTCCACCTGCCGGTGGTGCTGTTCCTGCTCTGGGCGCTCGCCTTCACGCTGGAATACCACCCGCCGGTCATACCGGGCTGAGGTGCTCTACGGCCGGCCCTGCGGCGGGCCGCCCACCACGATCAGGCCGGCATCCATCAGGCCGCTGGCCTCGTCGCCGCCGGTGGGGAGAATCGTGAAGCTCACGGGGCGCAGGGGGGCCGCGTCATGGCCAGTGCTCTTCTCCGACCAGAGGCTCGTGGCGAGCGGTGAGAAGGTGTCGGCCGGGAAGGCTTCGTCGAGGCCCGCGGCGCGCGCCCGCTCGGTGACGCGCCCGAGGAAATCCTTCGCCCGCACGCCGAGCCGCATGGGCAGGCCGTCGCGCACGGCCGACCAGACGGTGAAGATGAGGCAGTGTCCGCCGTCGGCATCCCGCCCCCACGAGGCGACGTAGCGCGGCGACAGCAGCTCGATTGCCTGTTCCCTGTTCGGAACGCGGGAGGGAAGCTGATCGATCGCCTCCCGCGAGGCGGGCCGCGTCGCGAGACCCTCGAACGGGGTGCGGCCGTGGCGGATGTAGCCGAGGCAATCCTCGAAGATTAGCCGCATCACCAGCGGCTCGTTCTCCTCGATCTCCGCGGCGTGAGCGGGAGACGCCCCCAGGCAAACGGCGAGCAGAAGCCAGGATCTGAGCAAGCGTCCTCCTGCGGGCTCAGCCTGAGCGCCGAGGTTCAACGCCGCGCCGGCACCAGCACTGCAAGCGCCGCGAGCAACCAGCCGGCCATCAGCACGACGCCACCGCTCGGCGCCGCTATTGGAAACAGGGGCGTGCCCGTCAGCGCCCGCAGGGCGAGATCGCCCGAGAACAGCGCGAGGCCGACGATCAGGGCCGCCGCCGCAAGCCGTGCAAGGCCGCCGCGAACGAAGCCGGTCGCGGTAAGGCCCGTGAGCGCCAGAACGGCGGGGGCGTGGAACAGCAGGAACTGCGCGGCCGTCTTCAGCGTCTCGCCGCCGCTGGTATGGGCGGCCGCGGCACTCGCCGCGACGCCGAGCCCGCCGGCGAGTGCGGCCAGGGCAGCGAGGACGCGGTCGAGGCCGGTCACGCGCCGCGCTCCTGCAGCAGCCGGGCGATGCTGGCGCGCAGTTCGGCCACGCCGCGGTCGTCGCGGCTCGAAGTCAGCAGCACTTCGGGATAGGCCGCCGGGCGCTTGGCCAAAGCGGTATGGATGCCGGCAATCCGCCGTTCGATCTCGGCCTTTTTCAGCGCGTCGCCCTTGGTCAGCACGATCTGATAGGAGACCGCCGCCTTATCGAGCCCGTCGAGCAGATCGGTGTCGATCTCCTTGAGGCCGTGCCGGGAATCGATCAGCAGGTAGACGCGGGCGAGGTTCGACCGGCCCTTGAGGTAGGCGTGGATCAGCTTGGTCCAGGCCTCGACCTTGGCCTTCTCCACCGCCGCGTAGCCGTAGCCCGGCATGTCGACGAGGGTCAGGCGCTCGCCGATCCGGAAGAAGTTGAGCTGCTGGGTGCGCCCCGGCGTGTGCGAGGTCCGCGCGAGCGTGTTGCGCCCGGTCAGGGCGTTGACGAGGCTCGACTTGCCGACGTTGGAACGGCCGGCAAAGGCAATCTCGACACCCTCCATCGGCGGCAACGCCCCGAGGGCCGGGGCAGCGGTGGTGAAGTCCGCAGCTCCGGCAAACAGCAGGCGGCCGGCTTCGAGCAGTTCGGGGGAGGGGGCGTCTGTGGGGTCGTCGGTCATGGGGCTGCGCGCTTCTTCCCCCCTTGCAGGCAAGGGGAGGGGTGGGGGGATGCCGGCCAATGCTCGGCGATGCGGTCCGCACCGCCATCGGCCTCGTCCCCGCTAAAGCATCGTCCCGAAAGGCGGTGGCCGCCCCCGGAAAACAATGATGCAAAAACAAGTGCCGAGAGCGTCGTCCCGGATCCGATATCCAGGACGACGCTCTCGGGGAGGAGGTCGGCGCTCGACGGGCGAGCGTCAGCTCTTAGACTCAGCCCTTGGCCGCGGCGCTCTTGTTGCCGCGTTTGAACATGCCCTTGAGGTTGTCCCACAACTCCACCTTCACGCCGTTACGGCGCATGATGACGTATTGCTGGATCACCGAGAGGGTGTTGTTCCAGGCCCAGTAGATCACGAGGCCGGCGGGGAACGAGCCGAGCATGAAGGTGAACACGATCGGCATGAAGGCGAAGACCTGCGCCTGGACCGGGTCCGGCGGCGCGGGGTTCATCTTCATCTGGATGAACATCGTGATGCCCATGATGATCGGCCACACGCCCAGATGGATCGGGATGTACTCGGGCGGTGTGAACGGAAGCAGGCCGAACAGGTTGACGATGCTCGTCGGATCGGGCGCGGCGAGGTCCTGAATCCAACCGAAGAACGGCGCGTGCCGCATCTCGATGGTGATGAACAGAACCTTGTAGAGCGCGAAGAAGACCGGGATCTGGATCAGCACCGGCCAGCAGCCGGCGACCGGATTGATCTTCTCCTTCTTGTACAGCTCCATCATCGCCTGTTGCTGCTTCGTCCGGTCGTCCTTGTAGCGCTCCCGGATGGAGGTCATCTCCGGCTGCACGGCCTTCATCTTGGCCATGGAGACGTAGGAGCGGTTGGCGATCGGCAGGAAGAACAGCTTCAGGATCAGCGTCACGAGCAGGATCGAGACGCCGAAGTTGCCCAGGAGGTGGAAGAAGAAGTCGAGCGCCCGGAACATCGGCTTGGTCAGGAACCAGAACCAGCCCCAGTCGATCATCAGGTCGAACTGCTTGATGCCGAGCTCGCGCTCGTAGGCGTTGATCTGGTTGACCTCTTTGGCACCCGCGAACAGGCGCTGGGTCGTGGCCGACGACGCGTTCGGCGCCACGGTCACGGCGTCACCCCGCACGGAGGTCTGGTAGATCTTGGTCGCGCCGTCGGTGCGCTCGGTGAAGGCGCCGGTGAAGGGCTTGCCCTGCTCCGGGATCGCGGCGGCGGCCCAGTACTTGTCGGTGATGCCGACCCAGCCGCCGGTCACGTTCGTCCACGCCTTGCCGAGCGTGGCGGGACCGCCATAGGCCGCTTCCTTGCCGACCTTGTCGTAGGTGTATTCGTGCAGGCCGTCATTGCCGAGCACGCCGATCAGGCCCTCGTGCAGGACGTAGTAGCCCTGGGTCTGCGGCTTACCCCAGCGCGAGACGAGGCTGTAGGGATAGAGCGTGACGGGGTTGGCCGAGGTGTTCTCCACCTCGTCGCGCACCGTGAACATGAACTTGTCGTCCACGGCGACGAGGCGCTTGAAGACGAGGCCCTGGCCGTTGTCCCAGGTCAGCGTCAGCGGCCGGCCGGGCGCCAGCAGGTCGCCATCCGCCTTCCAGAGGGTGTCGGCGTTGGGCAGCGGGCCCGCATTGGCGCCGACCCAGCCGAACTCGGCGTAGTACGGGTTGGCGGAGCCGGTGGGCGAGAGCAGCACGATGCGCGGGCTCTCGTCGCTGACGGTCTCGTGGTAGTTCTTCAAGCTCACGTCGTCGATGCGCGCGCCCTTGAGGCCGATCGAGCCGTAGAGGGCCGGCGTGTCGATGCGGACGCGCGCGGAGCGGGCCAGCGCATCCTCGCGGGAGATGGGGCCTTGCGCAGCGGCGCCCGGCAGGGTGCCGGGAGCGGGCGCGTTGGGGCTGCCCTCGCGCGGACTCGGCGACGGGATGCCGTCGGCCGTCTGCGGTGCGCCCGTCTGTGCGGTCTGGCTCTGCGCCGCCTGTCGCTGCCGCTCGCTGGCCGGCCCGGTGACGAAGTAATGCCAGCCAAGCAGGACCACCAGCGACAAGGCGATGGCGACGAACATGTTCGTCTTGTCGTTACCCATCGGTCGATCCGTCAGGCGCTTTCGATGTGGGGGGAAAGGTCGGAGTGCCGCCAGCCGCCGCACCGCGCCCGGAGCGGGAGCCGCCGCGTCGCGGCGTGGTCGGCCGGGCGGTGTCGCCGGAGCGCGGCGTGGCCGGGCGCGTCACGGAATGGAGCGCGCGGCGCAGATCCGCGACGAGGCTGTCGAACGAGGCGTCGAGGGAGGGGCGTCGGGCGATCACCACGACATCCGCTCCGATCGCAGGCGCATCCGCCGCCACGGCGGCAACGGCGCTACGCAGGCGTCGCCGTATCCGGTTGCGTTCGGTCGCATGCCCTACGCGCTTGGTGATGGTGAAGCCGAGGAAGAGGCCCTCGGCAGTCGCGCCGTCGCGCATCTCGCCCGGATCGCGCAGGCGCCCTTGGGCGCTCATGCGGTCCGTATGAAAGCGCCGGCCCTGGGCGGCTGCCAGGAAATCCGGGCGCCGCCGGAGACGTCCGATCGTCGGCACGGGCGCTCCGATCCCGATTCGCGGGCTCGTGTTGCAAGAGGCGGCGTCGCGCGAAGGCGGCGCCGCGGGACGTATCAGGCCGAGAGGCGCTTGCGGCCGTGCGCGCGGCGGGCCGCGATGACCTTGCGGCCGCCGGCGGTGGCCATGCGGGCGCGGAAGCCGTGGCGGCGCTTCCGAACGAGCTTGCTGGGCTGATAGGTTCTCTTCATGGTCGGTCTCCGGCGGCCGAGGTATCGACCCGGTGGCGCTGCCGATGAGCGCGCGGACCGTGCGTGAACCTCGAAATGGGATCTGCAAACGCGAAGGGCGCCCGGAACGGGGCGCCGCTTCGCAGTGGCGCGGCTTATGGCGGAGGGGGCGCCGCAAGTCAATGTCGGCGCCGGCCCATGACGGCACCGCCCGCCGCTGCGACGCCTTGGGCGATTTCGGGGCCGATTCGGCCGGCGGCGGTGGCTATCGGACCGCAATGGTGCGGTCGCCCGAGTCCCGATTTGGGTCTTTGCGAAGCCTGTGCCGCCGAAACCTGCGGCCACGGGCCGGCCCTTAACGGAGCGTTAACCTTTCCGTTCTACGAAGAGACACATCCAGATTGTCTGGATCCTGATTGGGATCTCTTTCCAGTCTGATTGATGCCTCCCTGTAAGACTCACGAAAGCCGCTCCTCCTGGGGCGGCTTCTTTTTTGCCTTTCGCCGCACGCCGTGTGCCTGGCGCCGGGTCTCGTGCCGGCCGGCACCGTTAACGTTAAAAAGACGTGAACCTCCTTTCGGCTCGCGTTCGGCGCTACACTTGCCCCACTGGCCGCATTCGCACCGGCATCGTCCCGATCCGGGGCAGATGGTTCGCTGGCGGTACAGGAGGCAGGATGACCGAGTTCGACGTCACGTTCCGGGACGATCGCGAGTGGGTGAGCTTCGGCGAGTCCTACGTGACCTCGGAAGGCTTCAAGACCCTGTTCCGCGAGGGCATGCTGCTGGTCGAGGAGACGGCGGCCTATCTCGATGGGGAGGGGCGCTCCGAATCGCGTCTGATCTCCCGCGATGCCACGCTCGCCTATGCCAGCGAGAGCATGCGCCTCACGACCCGGCTGATGCAGATCGCCTCGTGGTTGCTGGTGCAGCGCGCAGTGTCCGAGGGTGAGATCTCGTTGGTTCAGGCGCAGGAGGAAAAGACCCGCGTCAAGCTCGCCGAACCGGAGCGCGCCCTGCCCGACTCCGGCGATGCCTTCACCGCCCTGCCGCTGCGGCTTCAGGATCTCGTGCGCCGCTCGCGCCGGCTGCACACGCGCATCCTCCACCTCGATGCGCTCATCAGCGAGGATCGTCCCGCTCCGGTGCCGCGGGAAAGCCCGGTGACGGCCCAGTTCGGCCGTCTGCGCGCCGCGTTCGGCGGAGAGTGATTCCGACCGTCCTTGCCCCGATCCGACCCGGATTCCGGGGTGGATCCGGAGCGCGCGGCATGCTCGGCGTAGGGGGCGCGGGCTGATGCCCCGGCCCGCATCGTCCTGGATATCGGATCCAGGACGATGCTCTAGCCTATTGTCTTTGCATCATTTTTTCCGAAAGCCGGCAGCCACTTTTCGGGATGATGCTCTAGGCGGATCGTCTCGGCCGAACCGTATTGCCGTTTTGCTCACGACGGAGACGCAATCCGAAGGCTGCGCTTCGCCGCCCGGTGGTGCGAATGTAGTCCGTCCTACTGTCCGTCCCGCAGACACCGCTCGTGTGGGCTTTGTTGTCAGATCGTCCGCACAAACGAAAACGGCGCCGCGAGCGGCGCCGTCTGGTCGATTCAGGCTCGCGCCCAAACCCTGAAAGAGTCACTTCTTGCCGAAGCCGAGGCCGCCGAAGCGCGAGTTGAAGCGCGAGACGCGCCCGCCGCGATCGAGCATCTTCTGCTCGCCGCCGGTCCAGGCCGGGTGCGTGGACGGGTCGATGTCCAGGTTGAGGACGTCGCCTTCCTTGCCGTAGGTCGAGCGGGTCTTGTAGTCGGAGCCATCGGTCATCACGACCTTGATGAAGTGGTAGTCGGGGTGCTCAGTCCCCTTGGCCTTGCCGGCCTCGTTCTTTGCCATGACGAATTCCTGAGGTAGCACGCCGACCGGCCCCGCCACTCAGGGGAGGAGCCAGGGGCAAAACATCGCGCGCATTCCGATGAAGGCGCGCCTATACCTCAGCCTCGGACGAGGAACAAGAGAGCGCGGGCGCATCGCCGGTTTTCCGCGAAACGATGACAGGGATATCGGCCGCGACGGGCTTAGGGCTCCGGCGCGAACTGGAAATCGGGGCGGTCGCTGCGTATGCGATGGTTTCAAGCAAAGACGACACGACAGAAACGGCACGGAACGGGACGAAACGATGTCGAGGAATGATGGCCCGCAAGCGTGATGCGTCGTCCGGCGCAGAAATCGATCCGCAGGCGGCGCTCCGGGGGCGGGCGCCGCTTGGGGCGCTCAGACCGCTGATTCCCTTCGCGAGCCGCTACCGGGGCCGCATCCTCGCGGCGCTGATCTCGCTGATCGCCGCGTCGGGCGCGACGCTGGTCGTGCCGATCGCGATTCGTCGCGTGATCGACCACGGCTTCTCGCCGGAGGGGCAGGCGCTCATCAACTCCTACTTCCTGGCGCTGCTGGTGGTGGTCGCGGTGCTCGCGGTGTCGAGCGCGGGCCGCTACTACTCGGTGGTGACGCTGGGCGAGCGCGTCGTCGCGGATCTGCGCTCGGCCGTGTTCGCGCGGCTGACGAGCCTCGACCCGACCTTCTTCGACAAATCGCAATCCGGCGAGATCGTCTCGCGGCTCACGGCGGACGCCACGCAGGTCAAGGCGGTGTTCGGGGTCTCGATCTCGATCCTGCTGCGCAACCTGTTCCTGTTCGTCGGCGCCGTGGCGATGATGGTCTGGACGAGCCCCGGCCTGTCGATCCTCGTGCTCGCCGCGATTCCGCTCATCGTGTTTCCGCTGATCCTGTCGGGACGCGGCGTGCGCCGCCGCTCGCGCGCGGCGCAGGACCGGCTCGCCGACGCCTCGGCCTACGCGGCGGAAGCGGTCGGGGCCGTCCGCACCATGCAGGCCTTCGGCATGGGCCGCGCCACCGCCGAGCGCTTCGCCGAGGCGTCCGAGAACGCCTACCGAGCGGCGCGCGTCTCGATCACCGCGCGCGCCCTGCTCACAGGCGTGGCGATCTTCCTGATCTCGGCCTCGGTCGTCGGCGTGATGTGGTACGGCGCCAAGGGCGTGCTCGCGGGCACCACGAGCGCCGGCCAGCTCTCGCAATTCGTGCTCTACGCCGTGTTCGGCGCGAGCGCACTCGGCCAGCTCTCCGAGGTCTACGGCGAACTCGCCCAGGCCGCAGGCGCCGCCGAACGGCTCGGCGAAATCCTTGCCGCCGAGCCGGCGATCAAGTCTCCCGAGCACCCCGCCGCCCTGCCGAGCCCGGCCCGCGGCGCGGTCGCGTTCGAGGCGGTGCGCTTCCGCTACCCGACCCGGCCCGAACACGCGGCGCTGGACGGCATCTCCTTTACCGCAGCGCCCGGCGAGCGGATCGCCCTCGTCGGCCCGTCGGGGGCCGGCAAGACCACGGTGTTGCAATTGCTGCTGCGCTTCTACGACCCGGACGAGGGGCGCGTGACGATCGACGGCGTGCCGTTGCCGCAGGCCGATCTCGACGCCCTGCGCGCCCGCCTCTCCCTGGTGCCGCAGGATCCGGTGGTGTTCTCCGGCACGGTTCTCGAAAACATCCGCTACGGTCGCCCCGGCGCCCGCGAGGCGGAGGTCGAGGAGGCGGCACGCCTCGCCAACGCCGACGGCTTCATCCGCGCCCTGCCGCAGGGCTACGCAACGCTGCTCGGCGAGCGCGGCACTACCCTCTCGGGCGGGCAGCGCCAGCGCATCGCCATCGCCCGCGCCATCCTGAAGGACGCGCCGGTCCTGCTCCTCGACGAGGCGACCTCGGCGCTCGATGCCGAGAGCGAGCGCGCGGTGCAGAACGCCCTCGACCGGCTGATGCAGGGCCGCACCACGCTGGTAATCGCCCACCGGCTCGCGACCATCCGCGCGGCCGACCGCATCCTCGTCTTCGACGGCGGCAAGATCGTCGAGGAGGGAACGCATGAGAGCCTGCTCGCGCGCGGCGCCCTCTACGCGCAACTCGCGAGCCTGCAATTCGCCGACAGCTTCGACGACAGTGCCCGGGCGCGCGACCCGCGCCCGAAACACGCGGCGGAATAGAGCATCATCCCGAAAGGCGGACGCCGGCTTTCGGACAAAGATGAAGCGCTGACGCAGACGAAGGCGATCGATGGATCTCACCCGCTTCCCCCGTGTCGCACTCACCGACGGGCCGACGCCGATCCGCTCCCTCGACCGTCTCTCGACCCATCTCGGGCCCGAGCTGAACGGCGTCCGCCTGTTCGTGAAACGCGACGACATCGGCCCCGTGGGATTGGGCGGCAACAAGCTGCGCAAGCTCGAATTTCTGCTGGGTCAGGCGCTGGCGGAGCGGGCCGACACGGTGATCACCGTCGGCGCGCTGCAATCGAACCACGCCCGGCTCACCGCCGCCTCCGCCGCGCGGATGGGGCTGGCCTGCGAGCTGTTCCTCACCCGCAGCGTTCCGCGGGAGGACGCCGATTATACCGCCAACGGCAACCGGCTGTTGCAGGACCTGTTCGGTGCCCGTGTCCATCTGCTGCCGGGCGAGGCGGATTCTCTGGCGCAGGCCGAGGCGCGGGCGGAGGAATTGAGGGCGGAGGGGCGGCGCGTCTACGTCTTCCCCTCCGGCGGGTCGAGCCCGCTCGGCTGTCTCGGCTACGCGGCTTGCGCCGCCGAGATCCTGGAGCAGACGGCCAATCTCGGCCTCGCCTTTGCCCGCATCGTCGTGCCGAACGGCAGTTCGGGCACCCATGCCGGGCTTGCCGCCGGCCTCACCGCCGCCGGCCGCGACCCTCATCTCGCCCAATCCTACACGGTGCTCGCCCCCGAGCCCGAGGCGACGGCCGCGACGCTGGCCAGGGCCCGAGACACCCTCACGCTGATCGATGGTAGCCAGACGCTCTCCGATGATGCCATCCGCGTGGACGGCGCCCATCGAGGGCCGGGCTACGGCATCCCGACCGAGGGCATGCGCGAAGCGGTGCGGCTGATGGCTCGGACCGAAGGGCTGCTGCTCGACCCCGTCTACAGCGGCAAGGCGTTCGCCGGGCTGCTCCACGACGTGCGCGCCGGCCTGTACGAGCGCGGCGCGGCGGTGCTGTTCGTGATGACCGGCGGCGTGCCGGGGTTGTTCGCGTATCGGGGCGAGTTTTAGTGGTGCGAACCCTCACCCCTCTGCGGGGGAGGGTGCCTCGCGCATGCGAGGCCGGAGAGGGGAGCGACGCTTCCGGACAATGCGGAGCCGGCCGCTCACCCGACCCCCTTCGAGGGCCACCTTCTCCCGCGGAGGGGAGAGGGATTCATTCTCACCGCTCGGTCAACTTCATCTCGATGCGGCGATTTCGTGAATAAGCCTCCTCGCTCGTTCCCGAATCGAGCGGCTGGTACTCGCCGAAGGCGCCGGCCAGGAGCCGCTGCGGCGGCAGGCCCTTGCTCCGCAGGTACTGCACCACGGCGATGGCACGCGACGCCGACAGCGCCCAGTTCGACGGGAACTGGGCCGACTGGATCGGGCGCGCATCGGTGTGGCCATCGACGCGCAGCACCCAGGGGATGTCGGCGGGGATTTCCCGCGCGATGTCGAGGATCGCCCCCGCGATCCGATCGAGTTCCGGCCCGGCTTCGGGCTTCAGCGCGGCAGAGCCGGCTGCGAACAGCACCTCGGATTGCAGCACGAAGCGGTCGCCGACGATGCGGACATCCGTGCGGCTGCCGATGACTTGGCGCAGGCGCCCGAAGAAGTCGGAGCGGTAGCGGGCCAGTTCCTGCACCCGCTGGGCGAGGGCCACATTGAGGCGGCTGCCGAGTTCGGCGATGCGGGCCTGGCTCTCCCGGTCGCGGGATTCGGAGGCCGCCAGTGCGTCTTCGAGCGCTGCGAGCTGTCGGCGCAAGGCCCGGATCTGCTCGTTCAGAAGCTCGACTTGGTTCTGGGCCCGTTGCGTCGCGCCGCGCTCGGCCGCGAGCTGGGCATCGACGTCGGCGCTCTTGCCCTGGGCCGCTTCGCTGGCATCGGTCAGTGCCCGGAGCCGGTCGCGTTCGGCTTCCGTGGCGGTCAGGGTGTTGCGCAGGCCGGAGGCCGCCTCCTCCTGGGCGCGGCGGCTGGAGCGCTCCAGCGCCAGCAGGTCGGTGAGGTCAGCGATCTGGCGGTTGAGGCGGACCAGCACCGCGTCGCGCCCGGTCAGCTCCTGCGAGAGGAAGAACTGCCCCACCACGAAGACGGTGAGCAGGAACACGACGGCGAGCAGAAGCGTCGCCAGCGCATCGACATAGCCCGGCCAGACATTCAGGCTGCGCTGCGAACGCGCGCGGATCGACGCCATGCTCTCAGTTGACCTTCTCGCGCGCCAGCCGTTCGAGCACCTGCTTCAATTCACGCTCCCGGGCGGCCTGGGCCTCGACCCAGTCGCGGATCATCTGCTGCTCGGCGCGCATGTGCTGCACGAGGCCCTGGATGCCCTCGGCGAGGTTGGTCATCGCCTGGGTCGCACCCCGGCCCCCGGCGCCCTCGGCGATGACGCCGCTCAGCCGATCGACCGCCGCCTGCAACTCGCGGGCGATGGCGGGATCGTGCTCGGGCGCCGGGCGCGCCGCGACGGCGGTGGTGGCGACCGCCTGCTCCTCGCCGGAGACGAGCCAGTCCTCCAACTCGTTGTGGAAGCGGGAATGGGCCTGCCCTGCCTGAAGGTCGAGGAAGCCGACGATCAACGAGGAGGCGAGGCCGAACAGCGAGGCGGAGAAGGCGAGGCCGATGCCGGACAGGGGCACGGCTAGCCCGCTCTTGAGTTCGTCGAACATCACCGCCGCATCCCCACCGCCGCGCATGCCGCCAATCACAGAGCCCACCGCCGAGAGCGTCTCGATCAGGCCCCAGAAGGTGCCGAGCAGGCCAAGCAGGATCAGGATGCCGGCGATGTAGCGCAGGATCTCGCGGCCCTCGTCGAGCCGCACCGCCGTGGTGTCGAGATGCGCGCGGGTGGATGAGAGCGTCATCCCCTCGCGGCGCGCCGCGATGGCCGGCAGCAGCGGCGCGAGAAGCGACGGCCGGTCCTTCGGGTTCTGCCCGGCGGCGACCGCGTTGACGTAGCGCACCTCGCGAAACAGCCGCGTCACCTGCCCGAAGGCAAGCAGCACCGCGATCAGGAGCACGCCGAGGATCAGCCCGTTGAGGCCCGGATTGGCGAGGAAGGCCGGGGTGATCTGCTTGTAGAGGACGAAGGCAAGGAAGCCCGCGAGCGCAAGGAACACCAGCATCCGCACCAGCGTCATGCCGGGCTTGGCGAGGGGAGGCGTGTCGAGGGACGCGGAACGGGCCGCCATCGGGTCCATACTCGTGTTGGGCCTGACGCCGGGACCGGCGGCACCGCTGTGTCGAAACCGGCGGCACTCTGGCGGCTCGGCCTGCCGCGATCAAGTCACGGTGCGCTATCGTTCAACGAGCCTTGAGGCGCAGAGGTGGACTCAATCCCACTCGCGCGGCCAGGTCTCCTCGAGATGCGGCCCGAGGCGTACGGCCCAGACGCGCTTGGCCAGACCCGTCGCGTCGTCGGTCTCGACCGCGATGCCGCACAGGGTGCCCTCGCCGGTGGCCGCTTCGAGACGCGAGCCCGGCGTCTTCTGAAGGAAGCGGCGCACCGGCTCGTCCTTCTGCATCCCGAGCACGGAATCGTAGTCGCCGCACATCCCGGCATCCGACAGGTAGGCGGTGCCGTGGGGCAGGATGCGGTGATCGGCGGTCGGCGCATGGGTGTGGGTGCCGACGACGAGGCTGGCGCGGCCGTCGAGGAAATGCCCCATGGCCTGCTTCTCGCTGGTGGCCTCGGCGTGCATGTCGACGATTACCGCATCCGCCGCCGCGCCGAGCGGGCAGGCGTCGAGTTCGCGGTCGGCCGCGGCGAAGGGATCGTCGAGCGGGTCGAGATAGATCCGGCCCATCACGTTGACGACGAGGACGCGCGCGCCGCGGGGCGTCTCGATCACCGTGGCGCCGCGGCCCGGCGTGCCCGGCGGGTAGTTCGCCGGGCGGATCAGCCGCGGCTGGCGGGCGATGAAGACGAGCGCTTCGCGCTGGTCGAAGGAGTGGTTGCCGAGCGTCACGGCGTCGGCGCCGGCCTGGAGGATTTCGTCGCAGATCGATTCGGTGATGCCGAAGCCGCCGGCCGCGTTCTCGCCGTTGATGACCACGCAATCGAGGCGCCAGCGCTCACGCAGGGCCGGCAGGCGTTCGGTGACGGCATAGCGGCCGGGACGTCCGACGATGTCGCCGAGGAAGAGGATGCGCATCGCGTCGAATCAGTTTTGCCGGAGCGGCACGAGACCGGCCTCGGTCACGAGATGGTCGAGCGGGCGGTCGTGCGGCTCGGCCGGCACCTGTGCGATCTCCTGGACGGAGAAAGCGATGCCGACCGTCAGCACCGGTCCGTTCTTCGAGAGCCGCTCGATCGCCTGATCGTAGTAGCCGGCGCCGTAGCCGATGCGCTGGCCCGCCCGGTCGAAGGCGGCGAGCGGCACGATCAGGGCGGTGGGGTCGAGCGGGGGAAGGTCGTCGCGGGGCTCACTGAGGCCGAAGCCGCCCTTCACCAGTTCCTCGCCCGCGCGCCACTCACGGAAGACGAGGCCCTGCTTGGTCACCTTCGGTAATGCGACACGCTGGCCGCGGGCGAAAAAGCGCTCGATCAGCGGGCGCGGGTCGATCTCGGAGCGGATCGGCCAGAAGGCGCCGACAAGCGGCGCTTCGGCCAGTTCGGGGATGGCCGCGATGATGTCCGCGGCGCGCAGCGCGCCGGCGAGGCGGGCCTCGGGCGAGAGCGCGTCGCGGCGGGCCAGCGCCTCGGCGCGGAGGCTCGCCTTCAGCGAGCGTTCGGAGGATGAGTGCGGAGCCACTTGAGCCGTTGGAGTGTCGATCCCGGGAAACCTACAGTGTAGGTGGGCGCCGTGTTGGCCAAGTCCACGGACGAGGCCAGTGACAGCTCCCTGGGGAGTCGATAAGGCCCCGGGGAAAGTTCTCCTGACGAACTCTGCAGCCCCGCCCGCCAGAGATAGACGCGCCGGGGCTCGGACGCCAGGGGGCGATCGTGTCACGCCTCAGAAATTCGAAGCCGGCTGTGCGTGCTCCCGCCCCGCTCAGCCGCCGCGGCCGGCCTCGCCCTTGCCGGCGGAAGCGCCGCCCGGCTGCCCCGACAGCGCCCGCGCCAGTCGGTCGATCCGCTCGGCGGCGATGCCGACACCGCTCGCGAGCCGGGCCTGATCGGCCGCGCCCTGGGTCGCGTGCTGTTCCAGGTCGGCGATGCGGCGGCGGGCTTCGAGCAGTTCGTCGGCCAGGGTCAGCGAGGCCATGACGTGCAGGCGCATGTCGCCGATCTCGCCGAAGGTGCCGCGCATTTCGCTGACGCGGTCGTCGAAGCTCTTGGCCAGGGCCGCGAGGTGATCCTCCTCGCCGGGGCCGCAGGCCATCCGGTAGCTCTTGCCCGCGATGGTGACGTTGACGTGCGGCATCCGCGTGTGAACCTGACTCGAACTCAGCGCCAACTCAGCGCCCGGTGGGGCCGGACAGCACGTCTTCCACCGTCTCGATGGCGCGATCGAGGCGGCGGTTGACCTCACCGGTGGTGGAATTCATCCGGGCGAGCCGCGCCCCCGCCGCGTCGAGTTCGGCGGCGAGCCGCACCCGGTCCTCCTCTAGCAGGGCGAACTCCGTCTCCCGGTCGCCGCGGCTGCGCTCGGATTCGAGCTTGCGGGCCACCGCCGTCTCGAGCAGCGCCAGCGCGGCGTCGAGCCGGTGCAGGGCCTCTTCCAGCCCGCCACCGTCCTGCCCCCTTCCTTGCGCTGCCTTCGTCTCCGCTCGCGCCATATCTCGCGCCATCTCCACCCGTCGGTTGCCGCGTCATCGGAGTCTGCCACGAAACGCGCCCCGCGCCACGGCGACCAGAACGTAAACGGCCGGCGGCGGAAGGACTTTCGCGGTACTCCGAACCCCCGCTGCGAACAGGTTTCAGCCAAGCGCATTCGAAATTCCAGACAATTCACAGGCTTGCCCCCGATCTTTGACAGCCTCGGGCGCCATGTTAGAGAGCCGGCGCCCGGCCCCGATCCCCCGGCGCGGGGCCGCCCTACGGATTTCTGAAACCGTGACTCTTCCCGGCTCCCCGCTCAGACCGTCCGCCGACCGGACGGCTGCGGGCCGCCTCACGGTTCATCCCCCGTTCAGTGCCGCCCCGCTTGGAGCGGTCCCACGTTCATCGGGTGCCGCGCGCGAACGCCGCCGGCCGGCCCGACCGGTTCCCCATCGGCGCGCGGGTGCGCCCCATTTCGAAGGAGTCACGCCGTGACCGTCAAGGTTGCCATCAACGGGTTCGGGCGCATCGGCCGTAACGTGCTGCGCGCCATCGTCGAAGCCGGCCGCACCGACATCGAGGTCGTCGCGATCAACGATCTCGGCCCGGTCGAGACCAACGCCCACCTGCTGCGCTACGATTCCGTGCATGGCCGCTTCCCGGCCGAGGTCGCGGTCGAGGGCGACGACATCGTCATTAACGGCAAGCGCATCCGCGTCACCGCCGTGCGCAACCCGGCCGAGCTGCCCCACCGCGACCTCGGGGTCGACATCGCGCTGGAATGCACCGGCATCTTCACCTCGAAGGACAAGGCGAAGGCCCATCTCGACGCCGGCGCCAAGCGCGTCCTCGTCTCGGCGCCCGCCGACGGGGCCGACCTCACGGTCGTCTACGGCGTGAACCACGACCGGCTCACCGCCGAGCACCTCGTGGTCTCGAACGCCTCCTGCACCACGAACTGCCTCGCGCCGGTCGCCAAGATCCTCGACGAGACCGTGGGCATCGAGCGCGGCTTCATGACCACGATCCACTCCTACACCAACGACCAGCCCTCGCTGGATCAGATGCACAAGGATCTCTACCGGGCCCGCGCCGCGGCGCTCTCGATGATCCCGACCTCGACCGGCGCGGCCAAGGCTGTCGGCCTCGTCCTGCCGGAGTTGAAGGGCAAGCTCGACGGCACCGCGATCCGCGTGCCGACCCCGAACGTCTCGGCGGTCGATCTCGTGTTCACGGCCAAGCGCGAGACCTCGGTCCAGGAGATCAACGACGCGATCAAGGCCGCCGCCGCCGGCCCGCTCAAGGGTGTGCTCGGCGTCACCGACCGGCCGAACGTGTCGATCGACTTCAATCACGATCCGCACTCGTCC
Source organism: Methylorubrum extorquens (assembly GCF_024169925.1). Lineage (NCBI taxonomy): Bacteria > Pseudomonadati > Pseudomonadota > Alphaproteobacteria > Hyphomicrobiales > Methylobacteriaceae > Methylorubrum > Methylorubrum extorquens. The sequence continues at coordinate 3,693,397 of NZ_JALJXF010000001.1, read as the reverse complement.
ACCTTCCACCTCGACCAGACCAAGGTCATGGACGGCACCTTCGTGCGCATCCTGTCCTGGTACGACAACGAGTGGGGCTTCTCGAACCGCATGGCCGACACCGCCGTGGCCATGGCCAAGCTGATCTGACGCTCTAGCTACGCCTGACGAAGGGCGGCCGGCCTCCGAGCCGGCCGCCCCCAATTGTCGATCGAGTTCCCTGGGGCGAGCCCGGCTCGCCGAAGCTGCAAGGTGCGTACGCGATGACCGAGACCTCGCCGGCCAAGCCTTCCGGGACCGACTTCATTCCCGCCCCCTCGTCCTCCTCCGCGCCGCCTGCCACCGTGACGCCCGCGGCCCCGCCGCCGAGCGTCGGCAAGGCCGAGCTGCCGGCCTCCGGCGCCGTCAACCACGCCGACCAGCTCGCCCGCATTGAGGACAAGACGGCGCGGATCGAGGACAAGTATGCCCGCTCCGAGGCGCTGCTCTCGCGCGTCGAGGAGAAGATCGAGTCGGCCTCGACCCGGATGAACGACGCTGCCCGGCAGGTCGATCTCTCGTCGCTGCGCAGCGAAGTCCGCACGCTGTCCGACCGGGTCGGCCGCCTGCCCGGCACCGGCGCCCTCGTGTTGACCGCGATCATCACCGCCGTGCTCACCGTCGCGCTGATGGTCGCCGTGCAGCGGCTGAACCTCGACCGGATGCTGCCGCACAGCCTCGGCGGTCAGAGCCAGACGACGTCCGCCACTCCGTCGTCCAATCCCCCTGCCTCCAACCCGTAAGAAGCAGACGCCGCCATGACGGATTTCCGCACCCTCGACGATGCCGGCCCGCTCAAGGGTAAGCGCGTGCTGCTGCGCGTCGATCTCAACGTGCCGATGGAGAGCGGACGCGTCACTGACGCAACCCGGATCGAGCGTGTCGTGCCGACGATCCGCGAGATCGCCGATGGCGGCGGGCGGGTGATCCTGCTGGCGCATTTCGGCCGCCCCAAGGGCAAGCCGGACCCGAAGGATTCGTTGAAGCCGATCCTCTCGACGCTCTCGGAGAAGCTTGGGCGGCCGGTGGCGTTCGGTGAGGATTGCGTCGGTGAGGCCGCCGCCTCGGCCGTCGCCGCGCTCAAGGACGGCGACGTGCTGCTCCTCGAAAACACCCGCTACCACGCGGGTGAGGAGAAGAATTCTTCCGAGTTTGCCGAAGCGCTGGCTGCCAACGGCGACATCTACGTCAACGAGGCGTTCTCCGCCGCCCACCGCGCGCATGCTTCGACCGAAGGGCTCGCCCGCCTGCTGCCGGCCTATGCCGGGCGCCTGATGCAGGCCGAACTCGATGCGCTCACCAAGGGCCTCGAATCTCCGGCCCGCCCGGTCATCGCCATCGTCGGCGGCGCCAAGGTCTCGACCAAGATCGACCTGCTCGAAAACCTCGTCGCCAAGGTCGACATGCTGGTGATCGGCGGCGGCATGGCCAACACCTTCCTGCACGCGCAGGGCAAGGATATCGGCAAGTCGCTGTGCGAGAAGGATCTCGCCGAGACCGCCAAGCGAATCCTGGCCGCGGCCAAGGAGAAGAACTGCACCATCATCCTGCCGGTCGATGCGCTGGTCGCCCGCGAGTTCAAGGCCAATGCCGAGAACGAGACCGTGCCGGTCGATGCGGTACCCTCCGACGCGATGATCCTCGATGTCGGCGCCTCCTCGATCGCCACGATCGACGGCGCCATCGAGGAGGCGCGGACGCTGGTCTGGAACGGTCCGCTCGGCGCCTTCGAGCTGACGCCGTTCGACACCGGCACGGTCGCGGTCGCCCAGCACGCCGCCCGGCGCACCAAGGCTGGCCAGCTCGTCAGCGTGGCGGGCGGCGGCGACACGGTGGCGGCCCTCAACCATGCGGGCGTGGGCGAGGACTTCTCCTACGTCTCCACGGCCGGCGGCGCCTTCCTCGAATGGCTGGAGGGCAAGGAACTGCCCGGCGTCGAGGCATTGCGCGCGCAGGGCTGAGGCCGGATCGGCCGCCCCGCAACGCGGGCGGCGACGCCGACAAACGAGCGCATTTTTCAGCGCCGGGCCGCAGGCTGGCGGCACCGGCGCACCTATATAGGCCGCAGCAAGGGACAGGCCCGGCTGAGGCCGCATCGCACGAGGATCGAACCATGGCACGCATCACCCTCCGGCAGCTCCTCGATCACGCCGCCGAGTACGGCTACGGCGTGCCCGCGTTCAACCTGAACAACATGGAGCAGGGGCTCGCGATCATGGCGGCGGCGGATGCCACCAATTCGCCGGTGATCCTCCAGGCGAGCCGGGGTGCCCGCGCCTATGCCAACGACGTGGTGCTGGCCAAGCTCATCGACGGCCTCGTCGAGATCTACCCGCACATCCCCGTCTGCATGCATCTCGACCACGGCAACAACGAAGCCACCTGCGCCACCGCGATCCAGTACGGCTTCACCTCGGTGATGATGGACGGCTCGCTGAAGGCCGATGGCAAGACCCCGGCTGACTACAACTATAACGTCGAGATCACCCACAACGTCACCAAGATGGCCCACTGGGCCGGCGTGTCGGTCGAGGGCGAACTCGGTGTGCTCGGCTCGCTGGAGAGCGGCCAGGGCGAGGCCGAGGACGGCCACGGCGCGGAGGGCGTGCTCTCGCATGACCAGCTCCTGACCGATCCGGACGAGGCGGTGAAGTTCGTGGCCGCCACCAAGGTCGATGCGCTGGCGGTGGCGATGGGCACCAGCCACGGCGCCTACAAGTTCACGAGGCAGCCGGACGGCGACGTGCTTGCGATGGGCGTGATCGAGGAGATCCACCGCCGCCTGCCGACGACCCACCTCGTCATGCACGGCTCCTCCTCGGTGCCGCAGGACCTTCAGGACATCATCAACCAATACGGCGGCGAGATGAAGCCGACCTGGGGTGTGCCGGTTGAGGAGATCCAGCGCGGCATCAAGCACGGCGTGCGCAAGATCAACATCGACACGGACAACCGCATGGCGATGACCGGCCAGATCCGGAAGGTGCTGACGGAGAACCCCTCCGAGTTCGATCCGCGCAAGTACCTCAAGCCCGCCATGGAGGCGATGACCAAGCTCTGCCGGCAGCGGTTCGAGGAGTTCAACACCGCCGGTCAGGGCTCGAAGATCCGCCCGATCTCGGTGGCCGAGATGGCGAAGCGCTACGCCAACGGCTCGCTCGACCCGAAGATCGACGCCTGATCCGCCATGGCAGCCTCTGAGTCGGCCGCGGTCCGGCCCCGCCTCGCCCTCCTCACCCCCTACGGTCTCGGCGCGCCCGAGGCCGAGGCGACCGCCCGGGCGCTCGACGCCGCCTGCGCCGCAGGTGACGTGGCGGCGGTGATCCTGCGGCTGGCGCCGTCCGACGAGCGCAGCCTCGTCGCCCTCGTCAAGCGTCTGACGCCGGCAGCGCAGGAGCGCGGTGCCGCGGTGCTCGTCTCCGTGCCGGGCTATGCCGGCGACGTCGTCTCCGTCGCGGCCCGCGGCGGAGCCGACGGGGTGCATCTCGACCGCGCCGACGAAGAGGCTTTGCGCGATCTGCGCGGGCGTCTGCGTGATGGCCGCATCCTCGGGACGGGCGGCGTGCTCGGCTCGCGGGACGCGGCGATGGTCGCGGGCGAGACCGGTGTCGATTACCTGATGGTCGGCGGCCTCTTCCCCGACGGCGTCGCCCCCGATGCCGAGGACGTGCGCGAGCGCGCGGCGTGGTGGGCGGAGATCTTCGAGACGCCCTGCATCGCGGTGGCGACCTCCGCCGAGGATGTCGCGGCGCTTGTGCTGACGGGTTCCGAATTCGTTGGGCTGGAAAGTGCCCTGTGGCTCGATGACCCCGAGGGAGTTCGGGCCGCACAGGCGCAGCTCGACAGGGCACAATGATTTTTTTTGATGGAAGGACCGTGGTGGTGCCCTCCAAAGCTCACCCCCATCTGAGAGGGCAGGGAAGGGCGCGTCGGCGCACGGGGAAGGCTGCACTCCGAACTGGCCTCTTGTCCCTCACGGCCCTGGGCGCCTGCGCCGTCCTCGCGCTCGACGTCGGCGCTCTTCACGCCGCCCCGAAGCAGCCGGCCACGAAGGAGCCTGTCGCGCAGACACCGGCCAAGCCGAACCTGCTCGACCTCAAGCGTGAGCTGCCCTCACCCTACTCGGCCAATGTTCAAGGGGCGCAGCCCGCGACGGCGAACCCGAATGCGGATGCCGCCTACGGAGCCTATCAGCGCGGTCGCTACGTCACCGCCTTCCGCGAGGCGACCAAGCGGATCGAAGCGAATCCGAAGGACGCCGCGGCGATGACGCTGCTCGGCGAGCTTTACAACCAGGGACTCGGGGTCAAGCCGGATCCCAAACGCGCCCACGAATGGTACCGGCTGGCGGCCGTGCAGAGCGACCCCAACGCCATGGCCTCCCTCGGTCTGATGGCGATGGACGGGCGCGGGCAGCCCAAGGACGAGAAGGCCGGCCGGGTCTGGCTCGAACAGGCGGCCCGCAAGGGACAGCCCAGCGCGTGCTACAATCTCGCGCTGATCCAGCTCGCGAGCGACAAACCGGCGGATCTGGCTGCGGCCCTGGCCAATTTCCGGGCCGCGGCCGAGGCCGAGATTCCGGCTGCGCAATACGCGCTCGGCGTGCTCTACCTCCAAGGTAAAGGTGTCGCGAAGGACACGACCCAGGCCGCGCAGTGGTTCCGCCGCGCCGCCGACAACGGCGATCTCGGCGCCGAGGTCGAGTTCGCGATCCGGCTGTTCAACGGCGACGGCGTTTCCAAGGACGAGACCCGCGCCGCCCGCTACTTCCTGCACGCGGCTCAGCGCGGCAACGCCATCGCTCAGAACCGGATCGCCAAGCTCTACGTCGCCGGCCGCGGCGTGCCGAAGAACCTGATCGAGGCGGCGGCCTGGAACCTCACCGCGGCTTCGCAGGGCCGCGCCGATGCCGGCCTCGACGGGGCGACCGCCGGCCTCAACCCGGACGAGCGCAAGCGCGCCGAGGCGCTGGCGGCGGACCGGGTGAACCTCTCGCCTTAAAGCATCGTCCCGAAAGCTGGTTGCCGGCCTTCGGGAGAGGACGATGGTTTAGCCACCTGCGATTCCCGAACGGCCGGCGTGTTTGAACCGAAGAAGCGGGGCAGGGGGCTGGCGCATCCGGCGACGCTTGCGCGAGGATGTGACTGTCACGCAACCGTAGGCTTTCGTACAACCGCGTGACAGGAGCCCGAATGACGTCCAGCCTTCTTCGCCGCAAGCCCTTGCAACTGGAGCCCGGTGAGGAGCGTCGGCTGGCACGAACGCTCGGCTGGCCGCATCTCATGGCCCTCGGCGTCGGTGCGATCGTCGGGACCGGCATCCTCACGCTGATCGGCGTCGGGGCGGCCAAGGCCGGGCCCGCGGTGATCCTGTCCTTCGCCATCGCCGGCGCGATCTGCGCCTGTGCGGCGCTCGCCTATGCCGAGATGGCGACGATGATCCCGGTCTCGGGCAGCGCCTATACCTACAGCTACGTCGTGCTCGGCGAGATCCTCGCCTGGATCATCGGCTGGAGCCTGATTCTCGAATACTCGCTCGTCGTCAGCGCGGTGGCGGTCGGTTGGTCCGGCTACGCCGCGCCGCTGCTGGAAAGCCTGATCGGTTTTCCCAAGGCGCTGATGCAGGGGCCGGATGCGGGCGGGATCGTCAACCTTCCGGCCGTTGCAATCATCGTCGTCGTCGCCGTGCTACTCCTGCGCGGCACGCGCGAGAGCGCCACGGTCAACGCCGTGCTGGTGCTGGTGAAGATCGCCGCCTTGATCGTCTTCGTGGCCTTCGCGCTGCCGGCTTTTGAGGCTGCCCATCTCGAACCGTTCAACCCGTTCGGCTTCGTGAAGAGCGTGGGCCCCGACGGGGTCGAGCGCGGCATCATGGCGGCGGCGGCGATCATCTTCTTCGCCTTCTACGGCTTCGACGCCATCGCCACCGCGGCGGAGGAAACGCGCAACCCCGGCCGCGACCTGATCATCGGCATCGTCGGATCGATGGCGGCTTGCGTCCTGATCTACGTCGCGGTCGCGGTCGCCGCGGTGGGGGCCGTGTCCTACACGCGCTTTGCCGACAGCCCGGAGCCGCTGGCGCTGATCCTGCGCGAACTCGGCCGGCCGCTGGTGGCGCAGTATCTCGCGGCTTCCGCCGTGATCGCCCTGCCCACCGTCATCCTCGCCTTCTTCTACGGCCAGAGCCGGATCTTCTTCACCATGGCCCGCGACGGGATGCTGCCGCAGAGCCTGGCGAAACTCTCCTCGACCGGAACGCCGGTTCGGATCACCCTCTTCACCGCGGCCGTCGTGACCGTGCTCGCAGGGCTCGTTCCGCTGGGGGAACTCGCCGCACTCGCCAATGCCGGCACGCTCGCGGCGTTCATGGCCGTCGCGGCCTGTATGCTGGTGATGCGCGTCCGTGCGCCGGAAGCCCCCCGCACCTTCCGCGCCCCGGCCCCGTGGTTGATCGGGGCGATCACGATTCTGGGCTGCGGCTATCTGTTCTTCAGCCTGCCCGCGACGACCCAGCTCTGGTTCGCCGTCTGGAACGTCCTCGGACTGGTATTCTACGCCCTCTACGGCCGCAGGAACGCGGCGGTCGCGGCGGGATAGCCGGAGCGGGTCAGGCGCGACCGGAGAGGTCACGCAGAACCGCCGGGATCATCTCCGGAAGATCCTCGGAGATCAGTCCAGGCCCGAAGCGCAGGCCGGCATCGCCGTGCAGCCACACGGCGGCGCAGGCGGCCTCGAACGGCTCCATCCCCTGCGCCAGCAACCCGGCGACGAGACCGCCGAGCACGTCGCCGGAGCCGGCGGTGCCGAGATGCGGCGTGCCGTGGTCGTTGATCGCTGCGCGTCCGTCCGGGGCCGCGATCACCGTGTCGGCCCCCTTCAGCACCACGACCGCCCCGGCGATCTCCGCCGCCCGCGCGGCCCGCTCGACCTTCGTCAGACCCTCCGCCACGGCCTCCGTACCGGAGAACAGCCGCGTGAACTCGCCCTCGTGCGGCGTGAGCACCGCTTGCGCCTCGCCGTCGCGGATATGGCGGGCGAGCGTGCGTACCTCGCTGCGGAAACTCGTGAGTGCGTCGGCGTCGAGCACCAGGGCGCGCCCGGCACCTGCCGCCACCGCGACGAGGTCGCAGGTCGCCGGACCGGTGCCGAGGCCCGGCCCGAGCAGCAGCGCATTCAGCCGCTCGTCGGCGAGCATGTCGTCGAGGTCGTCGGAACTCTCGCAGGGGCGCAACATGATCGCGGTGAGATGGGCGGCGTTCTCCGCCAGCGCCGAGGCGGGCGAGGCCATGGTAACGAGCCCCGCACCGACCCGCAGCGCCCCGCGGGCGGCCAGCCGCGCCGCGCCGGTGCGTGTGGCGGGGCCCGACAGCACCAGAGCGTGGCCGCGGGTGTATTTGTGGCTGCCGGCGGTGAGCTGCGGCAGCGCCCACAGGCCGGGCGCGTTGCGAGACAGCGCGCGGGTCTCTCCGGCGATCCCGGCGGCGAAGGCGGCCTCACTCGTACCGATCTCGGCGACGTGGAGCGCGCCGCAATGGCTCCGGCCAGGCTGGAGCAGGTGGCCGGACTTGAGCGCGACGAAGGTCACCGTCTCGGTCGCCTCCACCGCGAGCCCGCGCACCGCGCCGCTGTCGCCGTCGATGCCGCTCGGCACGTCCACGGCGAGCACGGGGATGCCCGACCGGTTCACCGCTTCCACCAGGGCGCGGGCCGTCCCTTCCAGATCGCGGCAGAGGCCGGCGCCGAACACGGCGTCGATAATGAGATCGGCCGTCGGAATCGCGGCCTCGACGGTACCCACCGGGCCGGTCCAGGCCTCGGCGGCAAGCGCCGCATCGCCCTTGAGCGCGGCGCGTTCGCCGAGCAGGCGCAGATCGACCCGGTAGCCGACCTCGTCCAGCAGGCGGGCGGCCACGAACCCGTCGCCGCCATTGTTGCCGGGGCCGCACAGCACGAGCACCCGCCCGCCCTCGGGCGCGAGGGCACGGGCGCGCTCAGCGACCGCGGCGCCCGCCGCCTCCATCAGTGTGATGCCCGGCGTGCCGGCGGCGATGGCCGCAGCATCGACCCGGCGCATCGCCTCAACGGTGAGCAGCCGATGCGAGGCTTGGAGGGATTTCACCGGCTCATGCATGCAACTGGCTCAGCCTATGCCTGTAAATTCATCGTTTTAAGCAGAATTGCCTACATATTCCGCTTTGTTTGCATATTTCGTGCGCAACTTCCCGGTCCCGTCATCCAAATCGCCGTGGCGGTCGCGCGGCGGCGATGGTACATAATTGGCTGACTGAGGGACGAGACGGATCGGGCTTTTCCGGATGAAGAAGATCGAGGCGATCATCAAGCCGTTCAAGCTCGACGAGGTGAAGGAAGCCCTCCAAGAGGTCGGCCTTCAGGGCATCACCGTGATCGAGGCGAAGGGCTTCGGCCGGCAGAAGGGCCATACCGAACTCTACCGCGGCGCCGAGTATGTCGTGGATTTCCTGCCCAAGGTGAAGCTGGAGATCGTGCTCTCGGACGCCCTCGTGGAAGGCGCCGTAGAGGCGATCCGCAAATCGGCTCAGACCGGCCGCATCGGCGACGGCAAGATCTTCGTCTCGACCATCGAGGAAGCCATCCGCATCCGCACCGGCGAGACCGGCACCGACGCGATCTGATCCGGGCGACCCCGCTGTCCTGGCCCGCTTCGTGAAGGGCCGGCCGCGTCCGCGCTTCACATGAAGCGCCGTAGCCGAGCGACGCCGTGCCCGATCTCGATGCAATCGTCAAAGACATCGCCGCGGAGATGCGGGCCCGGCCTGATCGCGGCACGGTGGCGAGCTACATCCCCGAACTGGCCCGTGTCGACGCCCAGGGTTTCGGCCTCGTCGTGATCGACGGCGACGGCCGGGTCGCGGCCGGTGGCGACGCCGACACCCCCTTCTCGATCCAGAGCATCTCCAAGGTCTTCACCCTGACGCTGGCGCTCGGCATGGTCGGCGACCGGCTCTGGCGCCGCGTCGGCCGCGAGCCGTCGGGCAGCCCGTTCAACTCCATCGTCCAGTTGGAGCGCGAGAACGGCATCCCGCGCAATCCCTTCATCAATGCCGGCGCCATCGCCGTCACCGACGTGATCCTGTCGGGGCATCAGCCAAGGGAGGCGCTGGGCGAGATCCTGCGCTTCATGCAGTTCCTGGCACAGGACGACGGCATCACCATCGACGAGCGTGTGGCGGCCTCCGAGAAGCGCACGGGCTTCCGCAACGCGGCGCTCGCTAACTACATGCGCTCCTTCGACGTGATCGAGAATCCGGTCGATTATACGCTGGGCGTCTATTTCCATCACTGCGCCATCGCGATGACCTGCCGTCAGCTCGCCAATGCCGGGCTGTTCCTGGCCTATTCCGGGCACCACCCGCTCGCCGGGCATTCGGTGATCTCGGGCGAGCGCGCGCGGCGCATCAACGCCATCATGCTCACCTGCGGCCACTACGATGGCTCGGGCGATTTTGCCTACCGCGTCGGCCTGCCGGGCAAGAGCGGCGTCGGCGGCGGTATTCTGGCCGTCGCGCCGGGGCGTGCCTCGATCTGCGTCTGGTCGCCGGGGCTGGATGCCGCCGGTAACTCGCATCTCGGTCGCATCGCCCTGGAGATGCTGGTGAAACGGACCGGGTGGTCGATTTTCGGGGTGTGAGGCGCCCGCTGCAGGATAACCGCGTCGTTTCGTGCACATCCCTCTCCGCGCGTGCGGGGACAGGGGTAAAGGGCGGCATCGTCTGGCTCACAACAAACAAAAACCGCCCCCGTCCTTCGACGGAGGCGGTCTGTTTCAAGCCTGGAATCGGCCTCGAAGATCCTTATGCGACGGCCTTCTGCGCGGCTTCGCCCGGGAGCGGAACCTCGGAGATCGTCTTCAGAACCTGCGAGGCGATCTGGTAGGGGTCGCCCATGGAGTTCGGGCGGCGGTCCTCAAGGTAGCCCTTGTAGCCGTTGTTGACGAAGGAGTGGGGTACGCGCACCGAGGCGCCGCGGTCGGCCACGCCGTAGGAGAACTTGTTCCACGGCGCCGTCTCGTGCTTGCCGGTCAGGCGCATGTGGTTGTCGGGGCCGTAGACGGCGATGTGGTCGTCGAGGTTCTTCTCGAAGCCGGCCATCATGGCCTCGAAATACTCCTTGCCGCCGGTCTCGCGCATGAACGTCGTCGAGAAGTTGCAGTGCATGCCCGAACCGTTCCAGTCGGTATCGCCGAGCGGCTTGCAATGGTACTCGATGTCGATCTCGTAGGTCTCGCACAGGCGCTGGAGCAGGTAGCGGGCCATCCACATCTCGTCGGCGGCCTTCTTGGAGCCCTTGCCGAAGATCTGGAATTCCCACTGGCCCTTGGCCACCTCGGCGTTGATGCCCTCGTGGTTGATGCCGGCGGCAAGGCAGAGGTCGAGATGCTCCTCGACGATTCTGCGGGCCACGGGGCCGACATTCGAGGCGCCGACGCCGCAATAATACGGGCCCTGCGGGGCGGGGTAGCCGGTCTCGGGGAAGCCGAGCGGGCGGCCGTTCTTGTAGAGGAAGTACTCCTGCTCGAAGCCGAACCACGCGCCGGCATCGTCGAGCACGGTCGCGCGCTTGTTCGACGGGTGCGGGGTCTTGCCGTCCGGCATCATCACTTCGCACAGCACGAGCACGCCGTTGGTGCGGGCCGGGTCGGGGAAGTGGCGCACGGGCTTCAGCACGCAGTCGGAGGAGGAACCCTCGGCCTGCTGCGTCGAGCTGCCGTCGAAGCCCCAGAGCGGGAGCTGCTCGAAGGTCGGGAAGCTGTCGTACTCTTTGATCTGCGTCTTGCCGCGCAGGTTCGGTGTGGGCGTGTAGCCGTCGAGCCAGATGTACTCGAGCTTAAACTTGGTCATTCCGAGTCTCTCGTGCCTTGAGGATCCGTGTCCTGACGAAACCTGTGCGGAACCGGCGTCGTTGAGAGCCTGCCCTGCCGTTGGATCGCGGCGTCCGGCGGGTGATGTTCCCGCCGCATCCGAGACGCCGATCCACCGGCGAGCAGGGCGCCGGCCCGACCCCCCGAGCGCCCGCTGTGCGGGCGGACGCTCCGGTTTCCGCCTAAGCATGTCGCGTGCCAGTCAGCTCGACCGCCGGGCTGCGGCTTGTGCGGCAAATATGACGGTTCAAGGGCCGCGATCGCAGACGAAACACCTCGAACGTCCCGCGATTGCGCGGATTTTTTGCCTGCCGACGGGTGGCAACGGGCAAGCGCGAACGATATCGTCCGCGCGGCCGGCGAGACCGGCCGGGGACGCGAGAGGGGGCCGGACCCGGATCAGGAGCGACGCCGCGGGCGTGAAGCCGCCCCGTCGAGACGTGCCGCTTTCCCGATCAGCCCATCGCGCCCAGGAACGGACCGGCTCGGGCCGAGCCCGGCCGATGGTTCGCCGCCCCGCTTCCAGAATTTGCCGAGGAGACGCACAGCATGAATACGGCCGCCGATGTGCTGAAGGCCATCAAGGACAATGACGTCAAGTACGTCGACTTCCGCTTCACCGACCCGCGCGGCAAGTGGCAGCACGTGACCTTCGACGTCTCCCTGATCGACGAGGAAATGTTCACGGACGGCACCATGTTCGACGGTTCGTCGATCGCCGGCTGGAAGGCGATCAACGAGTCCGACATGCTGCTGATGCCCGATCCGGTCACGGCCTGCATGGACCCGTTCTTCTCGGCCTCCACCATGTCGATCGTCTGCGACGTGCTCGAGCCCTCGACCGGTGAGCCCTACGCCCGCGACCCGCGCTCGACCGCCAAGCTCGCCGAGGCCTATCTGCGCTCCACCGGCATCGGCGACACGATCTATGTCGGCCCCGAGGCCGAGTTCTTCGTGTTCGACGACGTGAAGTTCGGCGCCGACCCCTACCATACCGGCTTCCAGCTCGACTCGACCGAGCTGCCGACCAACGGCTTCACCGATTACGAGGGCGGCAACCTCGGCCACCGGGTGCAGACCAAGGGCGGCTACTTCCCCGTGCCGCCGCAGGATTCGGCCCAGGACATGCGCGGCGAGATGCTGGCCGCGATGCAGTCCATGGGCGTGAAGGTCGAGAAGCACCACCACGAGGTGGCGAGCGCCCAGCACGAACTCGGCATGAAGTTCGACACGCTGACCCTGCTCGCCGACCACATGCAGATCTACAAGTACTGCATCCACAACGTCGCGCAGAGCTACGGCAAGTCCGCCACCTTCATGCCCAAGCCCGTCTACGGCGACAACGGCTCCGGCATGCACGTGCACCAGTCGATCTGGAAGGACGGCAAGCCGCTGTTTGCCGGCGACAAGTATGCCGACCTCAGCCAGGAATGCCTGTGGTACATCGGCGGCATCATCAAGCACGCCAAGGCGCTCAACGCCTTCACGAACCCGTCCACCAACTCCTACAAGCGTCTGGTGCCGGGCTACGAGGCCCCCGTGCTGCTGGCCTACTCGGCCCGCAACCGCTCGGCCTCCTGCCGTATCCCGTGGACGACGAACCCGAAGGCCAAGCGCGTCGAGGTCCGCTTCCCCGATCCGATGGCCAACCCCTACCTCGCCTTCTCGGCCCTGCTGATGGCCGGCCTCGACGGCATCCTCAACAAGATCGATCCGGGCCCGGCGATGGACAAGGATCTCTACGATCTGCCCCCGCGCGAGCTGAAGAAGATCCCGACCGTCTGCGGCTCGCTTCGTGAGGCGCTGCAGAACCTCGACAGGGACCGCGCCTTCCTCAAGGCCGGCGGCGTGTTCTCGGACGACCAGATCGACTCGTTCATCGAGCTGAAGATGACCGAGGTGCTGCGCTACGAGATGACCCCGCACCCGATCGAGTTCGTGCAGTACTACTCGCTCTGAGGAGTAGCTGGGCTCGTCGGCGCGAACGCAGCGCCGACGAGCCCGGGGATAGCGTTGAACGCGGAATGTGCTGTCGTCCCCGATCGTATCGCGGTCGGAAACAACGCCAGAACGAGCGCCGGAGCCTTTCACAAGGCTTCGGCGCTTCGCGTTTCAGGCCTCCGACGCACCGTTCGGCACAAGGGTCTGCTTTGCCCGAGCGCGCCGATCCTTGAGCGTCTTGCGAAATTGTTAGGAAGTCGCCCGCATCAAATGATGCACTCGGTTGCGCACAGGAAAGGGCAGCGATGGTTCTCCCGCGGCTGCGTAGCCTCCTCGATTTCTATGCCGTGCGCGAGAACGATCCGGTGCTCGCTGCGGCGCAGTTCCAGGCGCTCGCCCGGCAGATTCTCGTTCTCTACGCGACGCTCATCCTCAATGCGGGCGCCCTGGCTTATACCCATTACGGCACAGCCCCCGATTGGCTGACCCTGTGGCCGCCCATCGTTCTGACCGTCCTGTGCATCGCACGGGCAGGCGCCTGGATCCGTTCGGCGCGTCGCGTGCCCGACGAACGCGAAGCCTTCGCGCGGCTGCGGGCGATCAACGTGTTCGCGGCCGTCTTCGGGGTCGCCTTCTCCGTTTGGGCGATGGCGCTGATCGTCGACGGCGATCTCGCCAGCGACATGCACGTGCTGTTCTTCCTTACCGTGACCATGCTGGTCTGCGTGCAGTGCCTCGCACACCTGCGCACCGCGGCGCGGCTTCTCGTCACCCTCGCCATGCCGGTGGGGTTCTATTTCCTGATCTTCGGCGAATTCATGCTGCAGGTCATGATCTTCAACTACCTTGTCGTGCTGGCCGGGCAGTTGGTGGTGCAGAATTTCGCCCACCGCGATTTCTGCCATCTCGTCGGATTGACGGAGGAGAACGGCCGTCTCGCGCATACCGACTCCCTGACCGGACTGCCCAACCGTCGCTCGTTCGTGGCACAGCTCGAAGAAGCGGTCGGCCGGGCGGAGGCGGGCGGTTCGCGGTTCTGGGTCGGCGTGATCGATCTCGACGGCTTCAAGCCGGTCAACGACAGTCTCGGGCACCGGGCCGGCGACGGCGTGCTGCGCGAGGTCGCCCGGCGTCTCCAGGGTGAGGGTCTCGGCCGGGCGGCTCGGTTCGGCGGCGACGAGTTCGGCTTGATCGTCGAGGGCGACGCCGACCTCGACGCGCTCGGCCGCCGGATCTGCGCGCTCCTGCGCGCGCCCTACATCCTGCGCGAGGGCGTGGCGCAGATCGGCGCCTCGATCGGCTTTGCCCGCTTCCCCGATGCGGCGCGCAGCGCCGAGACGCTGATCGAGCGCGCGGATTTCGCGCTCTACCACGCCAAGGCCTTCCACCGCGGCAGCGCGACCTGTTTCGCGCCCGAGCACGAGGCGACTTTGCGCCAGCGCGCCGCCATCGAGCAGGCCCTGCGCCGCGCCGACATCGAGCGGGAATTCGTTCTTGCCTTTCAGCCCATCGTCGACGTCGTCGAGGGCCGCGTCGAGGCCTACGAGGCGCTGGCGCGCTGGACGAGCCCGACGCTCGGGCCCGTCTCGCCCGCCGCGTTCATCCCGGAGGCCGAGCGCAGCGGCCTCATCCAGGACCTCACCCGGGTCCTGTTCCGCAAGGCGCTCGAGGCGATGCGGGACTGGCCGGAGCCTGTGGGCCTGTCCTTCAACCTCTCGGCCCGGGACATCGCCGCGCCGGAGAGCTTGGAACGGCTCACCAGCCTGATCGTCGCGAGCGGCATCGATCCGAGCCGGATCGTCTTTGAAGTGACCGAGACCGGGCTGATGCGCGACCTCGGCGATGCCCGGCGAGCGCTGGCCTCCCTCAAGGCCCTCGGCGTGCGCATCGCGCTCGACGATTTCGGGACGGGCTATTCGAGCCTCAGCTACCTGCAGAAGCTGCCGATCGACCGGCTGAAGATCGACCGCAGCTTCGTCATGCAGCTCACCGAGGACGCGACCTCGCTCAACATCGTGCGCTCGATCCTCGATCTCTGCCGCCACCTCACGCTGCAATGCGTCGTCGAAGGCGTCGAGACGACGGAGCAGATGCTGCTGCTGCGCTCGGTCGGGTGCCGCTCGATGCAGGGTTACCTGTTCCACAAACCGATGCCGGCCGAGGCGATCGCGGCCTTCGAAGGGGCGTTCGGCGCGCCTGCGACCCGATTGCCGGACCCTTACCTCGCCGTGGTGGCCTGAGGGCGACGGGCGGTTCCGGCCGGGATAGACTGCGCGGAGCCCCTGCCGCCTCCGCGAGCCGCACCATGTCCCTCACCGTCCCCGTGATCCTCGGTTCCGTGCGTGCGGACCGCGCCGGCCTCCGCGCCGCACGCTTTCTGGTGGCGCAGCTCGAAGCCCGCGGCCACGAGGCGCCGCTGATCGATCCCGCCGAGTTGAAGCTTCCGCTGCTCGACCGGATGTACAAGGAGTATCCCAAGGGCGAGGCACCCGAGCCGATGGAGCGGCTCGCCGCCCTCTACCGCCGTTCCGACGCCTTCGTCGTGGTCTCGGCCGAGTACAACCATTCGGTCCCGCCCGCGCTCTCGAACACCCTCGACCACTTCCTCGAGGAGTATTTCTGGCGGCCGTCCGCCATCTGTTGCTACTCGGCGGGGCAGTATGGCGGCGTGCGCGCGGCGATGCAGTTGCGGGCGATGCTGGCCGAACTCGGGACGCCGAGCATTCCCTCGCTCCTGCCGATCCCGCGCGTCCAGAAGGCGCTTAGCGAGGCGGGCGAGCCCGCCGAGGACTGGCTCGGCCGGGCTGCGAAGAAGTTTCTCGACGAACTGACGTGGTACGCCGAAGCCCTGAAGGCGAAGCGGGCCGGGGGCACGCCGTACTGAGTGTGTCTCATAAAACTCCCGCCGCGCTGTCATCGCCAGAGCGAGAACTGTCAGAGACCGGGAGTTGCGTGAGGCACTCTGAACCTTGCGCGCGGCACTCGGTTTGCACCCCTCGAAGCACGGGCGGATGAGGAAAGCGGGCGAATGAACGTGAGTGTCGACAGAGTGAGGGACGTGCTGGCCGAACTGATCAAGGCCGCACTCGTCTCCGATGACGGCCTGAGCCTCGCCTTCCGGCAGGCGGCGGCGGACAAGATCGCGGCGCTCGCCGCCGACCCGCCGACGGCGGACACGGTGCGGATCGATGGCGCCTGGACCCTGGCGATCCGCGCGGCGGAAGCGCCCGAGCTGCAGCCGGAGGAAGGACGGGTGAACCTGGCACTGCCGCGGACCGCGCCCTTTACCCTCGAGGACCTGTCGCAGGCCGATTTCGACGTGGATCGGGCGGTGGAGACGATCCGCAAATCGGCTTCCACGGGCTGACGAGGGGGCCGAACCTGTTCACGGCCGGGGCCGCGGCGTTGTTCTGACGCCCCTGAGCGCCCATCTTGAAGAGGTGCCGGGATCGTCAACGGTCTCCCCAATCAACGAAAAACCGAACGCGCCACGCCTTCCCGGACCGGCGCGGAGAGCCTTGCTCCTTGGCCAGACGCATCAATCCGACGGCGGGCACCCCCGTTCTTCCCTCCCGCGAGCAGATCCTCGCCTTCGTCGCCGAGACGCCCGGAAAGGTCGGCAAGCGCGAAATCGCCAAGGCTTTCGGCATCTCGGGCGCCGACAAGATCGGCCTCAAGGCGATTCTGAAGGACATCGAGGCCGACGGTGCGCTCGAGCGCGACCGCGGCGGTTTGCGGAAAGGCGGCAGCCTGCCGCCGGTCGTGCTCGTCGACATCGTGTCGCGTGACCGCGACGGCGACCTGATCGCCCGCCCGGCCCAGTGGGACGGGGAGGGCGAGGCGCCCAAGATCGCCGTCGAGACCCCGCGTGCCGGCCGCAAGGGCAAAAGCCCCGCCCCCGGCATCGGTGACCGGGCGCTGGTCCGCGTCGCGCCGGACCCGGAGGCACCCGGCCGCTACACCGGCCGCGTCATCAAGGTGATCGGCAAGAACCGCGCGGAAGTGATCGGCGTCTACCGCGCCGGCCGCGACGGCGGGCGGCTGCTGCCCGTCGAGAAGAAGTCGCAAGGCAAGGAAATCGCGATCCCGCCGGGCGAGGAAGGCGAGGCCCGGGACGGCGATCTCGTCAGCGTCGCGGTGGAGCGCGAGACCCGCTTCGGCCTGCCCCGCGGGCGCGTGACCGAGCGGCTCGGCGCGCTCGGCTCCGAGAAGGCGGTGAGCCTGATCGCGCTGCACATCCACAACATCCCGCATGTCTTCCCCGCTGCCGTGCTGGCGGAGGCGGATGCGGCCAAGCGCGCGACCAAGCGCGGCCGCGAAGATTGGCGCGCGGCGCCGCTCGTCACCATCGATCCGCCCGACGCCAAGGATCACGACGACGCGGTGATGGCGGAAGTCGATCCCGATCCGGCCAATGCGGGCGGTTTCATCGTCACCGTCGCGATCGCGGATGTCGCCGCCTATATCCGGCCGGATTCGGCCCTCGACCGCGAGGCGCTGTTGCGGGGCAATTCGGTCTACTTCCCCGACCGGGTGGTGCCGATGCTGCCCGAGCGGATCTCGAACGATCTCTGCTCGCTCCGCGAGGGCGAGGACCGCCCGGCGCTCGCCGTGCGCATGATCATCGGTGCCGACGGGGTGAAGCGCAGCCACAGCTTCCACCGTGTCCTGATGCGCTCGCACGCCAAGCTCGCCTACGCCCAGGCTCAGGCCGCGATCGACGGGCGGCCGGATGAGGCGTCGGGGCCGGTACTGGAGAGGGCGCTCCGCCCGCTCTATGCGGCCTACGAGGCGATGAAGCGGGCCCGCGACGCGCGCGGCCCGCTCGCCCTCGACCTGCCCGAGCGCAAGGTGCTGCTCAACGCGGAAGGCGGCGTCGATCGGGTGATCGTGCCGGAGCGGCTGGAGGCGCACCGGTTGATCGAAGAGTTCATGATCCAGGCCAACGTCGCGGCGGCCGAGACCCTGGAGAAGGCGGGCTCGCCGCTGATCTACCGGGTCCACGATGAACCGGCGCTGGAGAAGATGCGCGCGCTTGGCGAGGTGCTCGCCTCGGTCGGCGTCAAGATGACCAAGGCCGGAGCGCTGCGGCCCGACCTGTTCAACCGCATCCTCGCCCAGGTGGCCGAGAGCGAGCACGCCCCCTTCATCAACGAGGTGGTGCTGCGTTCGCAGGCACAAGCGGTCTACGCTGCACAGAATCTAGGCCATTTCGGCCTGAACCTGCGCCGCTACGCCCACTTCACCTCGCCCATTCGCCGCTACGCGGATCTCATCGTCCACCGTGCTCTCGTGCGTGCCTGCGGATTAGGCAAGGACGGCCTGGCCGGCGATACTACTCCGGGCATGCTCGACGCGGTGTCCGAGCAGATCTCCGCCGCCGAGCGGCGGGCGATGGCGGCCGAGCGCGAGACCATCGACCGGCTCATCGCCGGTTATCTCGCCGACCGGGTCGGGGCGACCTTCTCGGGACGCATCTCCGGTGTGACGCGCTCGGGCCTGTTCGTGAAGCTTGCCGAGACCGGGGCCGACGGGTTCGTGCCCGTCTCCACCATCGGCCACGAATATTACCGCCACGACGAGGCCCTGCACGCGCTCGTCGGCGACCGCAGCGGCGAGACCTATCGCCTCGGCGACACGGTCGAGGTCCGTCTCGTCGAGGCGGCGGCGGTGGCCGGGGCGCTGCGTTTCGAGATCCTGTCGGAGGGGCGCAGCCGTTCCGGGACCAAGCCGAGCGGAACCAAGACGAGGCCGAGCAAGGCTGCCGTCGCCGCGAAGGCGAAGGCGTTGAAGGGCAAGGGTTTCAAGGGCAAGAGTTTCAAGGGCGAGTCGCGTTCGGGCAAGGCGGCTGCGTCCGAGAGCGATGCCGCGCGGCGCCATCGCGGCTCGCGCCGTTGAGCGGAAGGGGCTAGACTCAGGCCATGGAAACCTACGCCTCCCCTCCGGCCCCGGCTCCCCAGGAGCGGACGCGGCTGCTCTCGGCCATGGCCAGTGGCTTCCTCAACCGCTGCCCGCATTGCGGGGAGGGGCATGTGTTCGGCCGCTTCCTCAAGGTGCGCCCTGCTTGCGAGGCCTGCGGCCTCGAGATGGCGGGCCACCGGGCCGACGACCTGCCGCCCTATATCGTGATCTTCCTCGTGGGCCACATCGTCGGCTACCTCGTGCTCGAGATCGAGATGGGCTACGACGTCCCGCTCTGGATTTCGATGACGGTGTGGCCGTTGCTCACCCTTGTCCTGGCGCTCGTGCTGTTGCAGCCGGTCAAGGGCGCGGTGATCGGCCTGCAATACACGTTCGGCATGCACGGTTTCGGCAAGCTGCCCCCCGCGCGTGGCGGGCTCCTTGGCGGAACCGGCACGGGGGAGAGTCGCGGCGGTGAGGCAGGAAGCAGAGCAGGCGACGCCCGAGAGCTTGGATCGGCCTGATCCGTCTGCCGCCCCGCCCCGCCCGGTGCCGTTGCGCCCGCGCGATGCCGCGACCCTGATCATACTCGACCGGTCACGAAAGAAGCTGAAGCTGCTGATGGGCCGGCGCCATGCCGACCTCGCCTTCATGGGCGGCAAGTTCGTGTTCCCCGGCGGCCGGATCGAACCGTCCGACCGGCTGATGCCGGTGGCAGGCGCCCTGTCGCAGAGGGCCGACGACGCCTTGCGCGCCAAGCTGCCGCGCGCGCCCCACCATCTCGGCCGCTCGCTCGCGCTCGCCGCGATCCGCGAGACCTACGAGGAGACCGGCCTTCTCATCGGCACCCGCGATTACGGCCCGCCTGAGACTGCGCCGGAGGGCGCATGGCAGGCTTTCGCCGAGGAAGGGGTCATGCCCGATCTCGAAACCCTGCATCTGGTGGCGCGGGCGATCACGCCGCCGAAGCGCCCCCGCCGCTTCGATACCCGTTTCTTCGCCGTCGATCGCAAGGCGGTGGTCGCCGAGCGGCCCGGTATCGTCGGGCCGGATGCGGAATTGACCGAACTCGCCTGGGTCGATCTCGACGCCGCGCGCAAGCTCGACCTGCCGCGCATCACCCGCGTGATCCTCGACGATCTGGAAGCGGCAGCCGACGCCGGCTTTCCGCCCTACCGGGCGATCCCGTTCTACTTCGAGCGCCGCGGCAAGGGGGTCCGGGAGGAGATCTGAACGAAATAGGATGCATCTTCCGCGATGTCCGCGCTGACGGAAGTGCACCTTTTGATGGGTAACAGGAGATTCTTAAACGAAGTCGGGCATCGTGGGACGGCAAGTGGAGCCGAAAACACCCATGCTTTCCGTCCTTCGTCGCTCCGATGCTGCGTCCATCTTCGACGCCCTCAACCGCTCCCAGGCGGTCATTACCTTCGCCGTCGACGGCACGGTGCTCGACGCCAACGACAAATTCCTCTCACTGATGGGCTATACGCTCACCGAGGTCCGGGGACGCCATCACCGTCTGTTCGTGGACCCGCGAGAGGCTGAAAGCCCCACCTACGAAGCCTTCTGGCAGGATCTGCGGCGCGGCGCGTATCAATCGGCGGAGTACGGTCGCATCGCCAAGGACGGACGCACGGTCTGGATCCGCGCGAGCTACAACCCGATCCTCGACGCCAGGGGCCGGGTCCGCAAGATCGTGAAGTTCGCCCTCGACGTGACGGTGGAAAAGCTTGCCGCCGCCGAGACGGCCGGGCAGATCGCCGCGATCGGCCGCTCGCAGGCGGTGATCCAGTTCGACCTCGACGGGTCGGTGCGCAGCGCCAACGCCAACTTCCTCGAAGCCCTCGGCTACGCGCCGCACGAGGTGGAGGGCCGCCACCACAGCCTGTTCGTGCGGCCGGAAGAAGCGGCATCCCCGGAGTACCGTGCCTTCTGGGAGGGCCTCGCCCGCGGCGAGTACCAGACCGGAGAGTTCCTGCGCCTCGGCAAGGATGGGCGCGAGGTGTGGATCCAGGCGACCTACAACCCGATTCTCGATCCGTCCGGTCGCCCATTCAAGGTCGTCAAATACGCCTCCGACATCACGGCCGCCAAGCGCGTCGCCGCCGACATGACCGGGCAGGTCGAGGCGGCCCGCCGCTCGCAGGCGGTGATCGAGTTCGATCTGGACGGCTCTGTCCTCGATGCCAACGATAACTTCCTCAACGCCATGGGCTACACCCTGGCCGAAGTGCAGGGCCGGCACCACCGGATGTTCGTGACGCCCGAAACCGCGGCGAGCCCAGCCTATGCCGACTTCTGGTCGACGTTGCGGGCGGGGCAGTTCACCTCCGCCGTCTACCAGCGGGTCGGCAAGGACGGTCGCGAGGTCTGGATTCAGGCCTCCTACAACCCGGTTCTCGACGCGGCCAGGCGGCCCTTCAAGATCGTGAAGTACGCCTTCGACATCACGCAGAGCATGACGGTGCGCGCCAGCGCCCTCGCCATGGCCGAGCAGACGCTGGGCCGGGTGAGGGCGGTGGCCGGCGCGTCGGAGGAGATGCACCGGATCTCGGCGGCGATCGCCGAGCAGATGAACCGCTCGCACGAAGCGGTCGGCGACATCCAGGCCCGCATGAGCGCCGCCGGCGCCCTCTCGGCCAAGCTCGACGACGCGGCCGCGGCGATGACCGGCGTGGTCGAGGTCATCACAGGCATCGCCGAGCAGATCAATCTGCTCGCCCTCAACGCCACGATCGAGGCCGCCCGCGCCGGCGCGGCCGGTCGCGGCTTCGCCGTCGTCGCCACCGAGGTGAAGAGCCTCGCCGCGCAGGCACGCGCCGCCACCGCCCGCATCACCGGCGAGATCGTCGCGATGCAGACGGTCTCGCGGGATGTGGGCTCGGCCCTGGTCTCGACCGCGACCGTGGTCGACAGCGTGCAGGGCTTCATCGCGCAGACGACGGCGGACAGCACGCGGCAGCGCGCGACCACGGGCCAGGTCAACAGCGACATGCAGGCCACCGCCGCGAGCGTGGCAGAGTTCGCAAGCCGCCTCGATGCCTGGGGTGTCGGGCTGGAAGAGCGGCGGGGCGAGGAGCGCCTTCGCTCCTCGCGCTCCGGCCATGTCGCGTTCGTGCCGGAGCGTGGGCGGAAAGCGGGGGAGCCTCAGAGCCGGCCCTGCACGGTTCTTAACATCTCGGAGGGCGGCGCCAAGCTGGCGCTCGAAGCTGTGGACCTGCCGGACCTCTTCACCCTCCACATCGACGGCGAGCCGTCCCGGCGCTGCCGCCTCGTGCGGCGTGCCGACGACGGGATCGGCGTTCAGTTCGTCTGATCCCGAGTTGCGTCCGGAACGGTTCTGGCCGGCTTCCAGGACGCAGCGTGACGGGCCACCTACCGGTGCGCGTCGGAGACCAGTGCGGCCAACCCCTCGCGATAGGTTGGAAAAGCAAGCTGCACGCCGAGTTCCTCGCGGATCAGGCGATTCCGCACCCGCTTGTTCTCGCCATAGAAGCTGCGCGCCATCGGGCTGAGGTCGGCGGTCTCGAAATCGATCTCAGGCGGCAGCGGCAGTCCGGTGAGCGCGGCGGCATGCTCGGTCACCGTCTGCGGCGGGGCCGGCTCGTCGTCGGTGACGTTATAGACCGCGCCCCCCCGTGGCCTTTCGATCGAGGCGGCCAGCGTCGCGGCGATGTCGGCGACGTGGATGCGGTTGAACACCTGCCCCGGCTTGACGATGCGCTGCGTGCGGCCGTCGCGCAGCTTCACGATCGGATTGCGGCCGGGGCCGTAGATGCCCGAGAGGCGAAACACCTGCACCGCCTTGCCGGTCTCGCCACCCAGCGCGAGCCACGCGTTCTCGACGGCGAGGCGGTCGCGCGAGCGGGCGCTTTTCGGGGTGGCGGGCGTGGTCTCGTCGATCCAGGCGCCCTCTTGGTCGCCGTAGACGCCGATGGTCGAGAGATAGCCGATCCAGCCGATGCGGCTGTTCGCGATGGCGTCGCGGTAGCGGGTGAGCACCGTGTCGCCGTCCCGGCCCGGCGGGGCGGAGATCAGCAGCACGTCGGTGTCGGCCAGATCCTCGGCGATGCGGGGATCGTCCGCATCCGGTCCGAAGGCGCGCAGGGTGAACCCGGTCTCGGCCGCAAGGCTTCGGGCCCGCTCGGGCTCGGTCACCGTCGCCCGTACCGCGTTGAAGCGAGCCCGTTCACACTCGGCAAAATGCCGGGCGGAGAAGCCGAGGCCGAAGACGAACAGGTTCATGCGGTGTCAGGTCTCCCGTGGGCCGTCCGCTTCCATAGGGAGGGCGGCGGCGTCACGCCATTCCTCCCTCACATGCGCTTCGGTTTCCCCGCGTCCATGGGCGGCGAACAGTTCGTGCAGTCGCGCCCGCGGCAGCAGCCGTCCGCAGGCCCAGATGGCGGCACCGCGCACCGCCGGATCCGGCTCATCGAGACAGGCCACCGCCTCCGCGGCGAGGGCAGCATCACCGGAGTTGCCGATGGCGATCAGCACGTTGCGCAGGAAGCGGTCTCGGCCGGTGCGCTTGATCGGCGTGCCGGCAAAGCGCACGCGAAACCCCGCATCGTCGAGGCGGGCGAGTTCGGCGAGCGGCGGCGCGGCGAGATCGTCGCGGGCGGCCAAGCGGATCTCCCGCGACGCGCCCGCGAACTTGTTCCAGGGACAGACCGCGAGGCAGTCGTCGCAGCCGAACACCCGATTGCCGATCTGCTCGCGATACTCGGCGGGGATCGGGCCCTGATGCTCGATGGTGAGGTAGGCGATGCAGCGGCGCGCATCGAGCCGGTAGGGCGCCGGAAAGGCATCCGTCGGGCAGATGTCGAGGCAGCGGCGGCAGGAGCCGCAATGGTCGGTCTCGGGTGTGTCGGGTTCGAGCTCGGCGCGGGCGAAGATCGCGCCGAGCATCAGCCAGTTGCCGTGCTCGCGCGAGATCAGCACCGTGTGCTTGCCCTGCCAGCCGAGTCCGGCGGCCTGGGCCAGGGGCTTTTCCATGACGGGCGCGGTATCGACGAAGACCTTCACCGGCTGGCCCGAGCGGGCGGAGAGGAAGCCGCCGAGTTCCTTCAGCTTGCCCTTCATGACGTCGTGATAGTCGCGCCGCTGCGCGTAAGCGGCGATGGCGGCGCGATCCTTCAGGCGCGTGAGTTCGAGGGGATCAGTCTGCGGGCCCGCATTCATGCCGAGCATGACGATGCTGCGGGTCTCGGCCCACAGGGCGGAGGGCGCCGCGCGCTGGTCGGCCCGCTCCTCCATCCAGTCCATTGTGCCGTGATGGCCCGCCGCGAGCCATGCCGGCAGGCGCTCACGCAACTCCGGCACGGCGTGGGGCTGCGTCACGCGGAACGCCTCGAAGCCGAGACGGCGCGCGCGCGCCTCGACCGTCTCGCGCAGGGCGCGGCCCGTAAGGACAACCTTTTCGAGTTTCAGAAATCCAGATCCGCATAGTGGGCGGCTGCCGGCATCCCCGGCGCCCGGTCGGCCAGGAGCGCGCGGAAGGACGGACGGGACTTCACCCGCGCGTACCAGTCCTTCGCCATCTCGTCCTCGTCCCATGGCACGTCGCCGAGATAGTCTACGCAGGAAAGATGGGCCGCCGCCGCGAGGTCGGCATAGGTCAGGTCGTTGCCCGCGAGCCAGCGGCGCTGCCCGATCAGGTAACCGACATATTGGAGGTGATAGCGCACGTTGGTACGCGCCGCACGAATGGCGTTCATGTCCGGAGGGCCGCCCCCGGCGGCGGACGGCATGAAGCGCTTGTCGATCTTCTCGGTGACGAGATACTCCGTCACTTCGCTGTTGAACTTGACGAGGAACCAGTCGAGCAGACGCCGCACCTCCACCCGTGCCGTGGTGGTGTCGGGCAGCAGGCGCCGCCCGGCAAGGCCGAGCCCTCGCGTCTCGTCGAGATATTCCGCGATCACCCCCGCACCGGGGATGGCGAGCCCGGTCTGCTCCACCAGCACCGGCGTGGTGCCGGCCGGGTTGACGATGAGGAAGTCGCGGCGGCGCTCCCAGGCCCGCTCCTCGACGAGGGTCGGCTCCATGCCCATCTCGGCCAGGACGAGGCGGATGAAGCGCGAGTTCGGGCAGAACGGGGAGTGATAGAGCGTCGCCATCGAGGCCGTGGTTCAGCGGTGAAGAAGGCAGAGCCCTGGGCAGACCGTGTCGCACCGGCGAAATTGGGGCGACGCGCCAGGATTATTTCTCCAACGTTGCCACCTCATTAACAAACGCGCCGCAACCCGGTAACCGCCCGTCAACCCTACCGCCGCAAAGCTGCCGCATCGCCGTCGTCTGCCGCGCCCTGGATCGCCGGCACATCGGCGTGAGGAATGGCAGGCTTATGGATCTCGTCCTGATCGCGAAGGCGCTCGTGCTCGCCGTGGTGGAAGGCGCCACCGAGTTCATCCCGGTCTCCTCGACCGGGCATCAGCTCCTCATCGGCCACTTCATCGGCTTCCATTCGCCCAACAACACCTTCGAGGTGCTGATCCAGTTGGGCGCGATCCTAGCGATCCTGTTCGTCTACTTCAGCCGTCTGTGGAGCATCGCCACCGCGCTGCCGAACGATCCGCGAGCGCGCCGCTTCGTGCTCGCCATCCTCGTGGCCTTCCTGCCTGCGGCGATCGTCGGTGGGCTGTTCTCCAAATATATCAAGCTCTACCTGTTCAATCCGTGGATCGTCTGCGCCACGCTGGTGGCCGGCGGCATCGTGCTCCTCATCATCGACGACACGGTCGGCGAGCCGAAGACCGCCCCCGGCGACGGACCGACCGAGCATCCGCGCAAGACCGACGTGTTCGAGTTCAGCCTGCCGATGGCGCTCAAGATCGGCCTGTTCCAATGCGTGGCGATGATCCCCGGCGTGTCGCGCTCCGGTGCTACCATCGTCGGCGCGATGCTGATGGGCGCGAGCAAGCGCTCGGCCACCGAGTTCTCCTTCTACCTTGCCATGCCGACCATGGCCGGCGCCTTCGCCAAGGATCTGCTCGACAACTACAAGAACCTCTCCTCCAACGACGCGCTGCTGATCGTCATCGGCTTCGTCGCGGCCTTCGTCTCGGCCCTGATCGTGGTGCGGACGGTGCTCGACTACGTCTCCCGCCACGGCTTCTGGCTGTTCGCGTGGTGGCGCATCATCGTCGGCTCGCTGGGCTTTGCCGGACTGATTCTTTTTAGCTGAACCTTCAGGATTTTGAACGAGGCGGCGGCGGTCACCTGGACTAAAGTCGGTTGTCGTCTGCCCGCACCCCGTGCGAGGGCTTGCGGCCAAGTCGCCGCTCTCTCAAGAAGCGGTCGGGAAACGCCGAATCGTCAAGGTCTCGCCCAAGATGGAAGATCGTCCGCTCGCCGAATTGTTCGAGCCCGCCACCCGCGAGCGCTGGCGTAGCGCCGTCGAGGCGGCGCTGAAGGGGGCCGACTTCGAGAAACGCCTCGTTTCGAAGACCGCCGACGGCCTGCGCATCGAGCCCTTCTACGAGCCGGCCGCTGCGGTGGCCCAGCCGGTGCGGGCGCCCGGCCCGTGGCGTCTGGCGCAGCGCATCGACCATCCCGATGCCGAGAAGGCCGGGGCACAGGCGCTGGCCGACCTCGAAGGCGGCGCCGATGCGCTGGTCCTCGTCCATCGCGACGCCCGTGCCGCCCGCGGTTTCGGGCTTGAACTTCCGTCGGTCGATGCGCTGGACGCGGCGCTGAAGGGCGTGATGCTGCCGCTCATCGCCCTGCGGCTCGATGCCGGTCCGGCCGGGTTCGAGACGGCGGCGCTCCTCAAGCAACTGATCGATCGCCGTGGCGACGACCCGTCCTCGCTCGACCTCGATCTCGGCCTCGACCCGATCGGTACCCGCGCCGCGACCGGCCGGCTCGACCAGGGGTGGGAGGCACGCCTCTCCGAGACCCTCACGGCCTTCGCCGGATATCGCGGGCGCGCGGCTCTGGCCGATGCCCGGCCCTATCACGAGGCGGGGGCGAGCGAGGTGCAGGAATTGGCCGCCGTGCTTGCGACGGCGGTCGCCTATCTGCGGGCGCTGGAGGCCGGCGGCCACGATCTGGAGCGGGCCCGCGACGCCATCGCGGTTCTCCTCGTGGCGGATGCCGACGAATTCCTGACCATCGCCAAGTTCCGGGCGATCCGGCGGCTCTGGGCCCGGGTCGAGCAGGCCTGCGGCCTCGAGCCCAAGCCGCTGCGGGTCCTGGCCGAGACCGCGTGGCGGATGATGAGCCGCCGCGACCCCTTCGTGAACATCCTGCGCACCACCATGGCCTCGGCCTCCGCCGGCCTCGGCGGGGCGGATTCGGTGACCGCTCTGCCCTACACCCTGGCGCTCGGCCTACCCGACGCCTTTGCCCGTCGGGTGGTGCGCAACAGCCAGATCGTGCTGATCGAGGAATCGAACCTCGCCAAGGTCGCCGATCCGGCGGCCGGCGCGGGCGGCTTCGAGGCGCTGACCGCCGAACTGACCGAGAAGGCTTGGGGTGCCTTCCAGGAGATCGAGCGGGAGGGCGGGATCGCTGCGAGCCTGGAGGCCGGCGCTCTCGCAGGCCGGATCGCGGCGGTAGCCGAGGCGCGGGCGCGGGCGGTGGCGACCCGCAAGGAGCCGCTGACCGGCGCGAGCGAGTTCCCCTTCCTCGCCGAGAAGCCGGTGACGGTGCTCGATGTGGCGCCGAACGCAGGCACCTCCTCGGACGGGGCCTTGCCCTCGCAGCGCCTTGCCGAGCCCTACGAAGCCCTTCGCGACGCCTCCGATGGCGTCTTCGAGCGCACGGGCAAGCGCCCGGCGGTCTTCCTGGCCAATCTCGGTCCCGTGGCGGTTCACAATGCCCGCTCGACCTTCGCCGCCAACGCCTTTGCCGCGGGCGGCATCGAGGCCATCGGCAATGACGGCTTCTCCGACACGAAGGCACTGGCCGATGCCTTCAAGGCGTCGGGTGCACGGATCGCCTGCCTGTGCTCGTCCGACACCGTCTACCAGACCGAGGCCGTGCCCGCGGCCGAGGCGCTGAAGGCAGCCGGCGCCAGCACGATCTACCTCGCCGGCAAACCTGCCGAGGCGGACACGCTGCGCCAAGCGGGCGTCGGGGGCTTCCTGTTCGCCGGTTGCGATCTGTTGGCGCTCCTGCGGGAGGCCGCCGAGCGCGCGACGGGCTGACACTCAAGGCGTCGTGAGCAATCTTGACACTGCGGGATGCGAGACAATCTTCCGGCTGAGACGGGCCAGAACGGCCCCATGACTTCAGCTGGAATTTGACCCCATGCGCCTTCCGATCCTTGCCGTCGCCGCCTTCGCCATCGCCGTGGGGGGCGCCGGGACATCGGAAGCGGCCAAGCGTAAGGTGCAGGTCCCGGATCGCTTCGACGGCCGCTGGAGCATCGAGGTCGTGACTCTCGACGGTCCCTGCGACCGGGCCTATCGCTACGGCATCCAGATCCAGCGCGGCGAAGCCGTCTACGGCGGTGGCGAGGTCGGGATCAGCGGGCGCGTCGCGGCGAACGGGACGGTGCGGGGCACCATCTCCCGCGGCAGCAACGCCGCGCAGGTGGTCGGACGGCTGTCGGCCAACGGCACCGGCGCCGGCCGCTGGTCGACGCTTGGCGACGGCCCCATCAGCTGCAGCGGGAACTGGAACGCGGTGCGGCGCGGCTGATTTCGCCCTCCCGCTTATGTCACCGCGGAGCCGGCCGCCGCCGAACATTCTGTGGCGGTCCGGCGACAGATTCGGATTTGTTCCGCGCTGCGACATCCGGGATCGGTTTTCGCCCTAGATCCGGCGTGATCTTCGGCGAACACTGGCGGCGTTCGATACTCGTTCGAGGCGCCCCATGAGAGCCGTGATGAGAGCCGTGCCGTTCGTCGGTCTTGCCTTCGTCCTGCTCGGCCCCTCGGCCGAGGCGCGCCCAGCCCGTCAGCACGTGGCCGGCTCCGAGCACGCGGTGCTCGCGCCGCTCGAGGAAGCGGCGACGGCTTGCTTTGCCGAAACCGTGATCTCCAATCCGAAGGCGATGCGGCTCGCACGGGACGGGCGCTGGTACGAGGCGGCCGGGGTGACCGGCTTCCTGTGCCGCCCGGAGGTCGATCGCATGGCGGTCGCCCACGACCGCATTTATGGTCGCGGCACCGGCGCCCGCTACTTCAAGGGGGCCTACGCCCGCCACCTCGACAAGCAGCTTGCCGCCCGCCTGCGGCCTCTTCTGGAAACGAAGGCCATGGCGAGCGCCGAGCCGCCGGCCGAGAAGGCCGCGCTCATCGACAGCGCGATGGAATCCGCGCCCGGAAGCGCGGATCACTAACCGGCCGAGGCCGGGGTTCGACTTACCGGACCCGCCGCCAGGTCTGGCGCTTGCACAGGACGCTGAGCACGCAGCCCGCCACCTCAATGGTGTCGGCCCCCTTCGGCGTGACGCTGCCCGAATAGGTCTTGCCGTCCTTCGGATTGTAGAGGCTGCCCTCGAAGCCGTCGCCGCTCGGGGTGCCGGCCTGCATGATCTGCACGCCGACGAGCTTGCGCGAGCGCAGCGCCGGATCCGGATTCTGCGCGTCGAGGCCGGCTCCGGCGGTCGAAGCGATCACGCCGCAATAGCCGCCGCCGCAACGGGTTATGCGCACGGTCGAGCCCGCTGTCTCCGTCTGCCATACGCCGGAGAGGTCCGAAGTCTTCTGCGCCAGAGCGCCGGTGCCGGATACGGCGAGCAGCAGCGCCGCAGCGAAGGCGTGCGTCGGGCGATGGCGTGAACGGGTGGCGCGCGGCGTCGTCATTCGAGCTTCCCTCCTCGCCGACAGTGACCGCCGGCCGCGGCGAGGGGTAGTCAGCCCGCCACGGTTACGCAAGGCACGGGGAAGGGCCGAGCATGACGGTGCGGCCTTGACTTCGCCGCCTTCGCGCGGCCTACGCCCTCGGCGAGGCGGCACGGACGAGTCAGGAGCGGCGGATGCAGGTCATCGATACTGAGATTCCGGCGGTCAAGCGGGTGATCCCGAAGCGGCACGGCGACGATCGCGGCTGGTTCTCGGAAGTCTACCGCGCCGACATCCTATCCAAGCATGGGATCGCCAACGGCTTCGTGCAGGACAACCAATCCTTCTCCGCACCCGCCGGCACGATTCGGGGCCTGCACTTCCAAGTCGCACCCAACGCCCAGGCCAAGCTGATCCGGGTGCTCGCCGGGGCGATCCTCGATGTCGCCGTCGATCTGCGGTCCGACTCCCCGACCTACGGCCGCCATGTCGCCGTGCGGCTCGACGCGACGGGCGGCGAGCAGCTCTTCGTGCCCGCCGGCTTTGCTCACGGCTTCTGCACCCTGGAGCCGGACACCATGGTCGCCTACAAGGTCGATGCCTATTACAGCCCGGCCGACGACCGGAACCTGCGCTGGAACGATCCGGCGATCGGGATCGAATGGCCGGTGGCGGAAGCGGATGCGATCCTCTCGGGCAAGGACAAGGCCGCGCCGCTTCTGGCCGATCTCGGGCGGGTGTTCTGAGTTCAAGGTGTCGAGATAATTGGGTCGAACGCCTTGAGCGCGACCTCAGGTTGGCGTAGCCGCGGCCGAACGTGGCCCTTGCCCATCCCGCGGATGCCGACCCCGCGGACAGGAATTGGACGGAGTTGGGATCGATGCGCATTCTGGTAACGGGCGGCTGCGGCTTCATCGGCTCCGCGCTCGTGCTGCATCTGGTGCAGGATCTCGGCCACGAGGTGCTCACTCTCGATGCCATGACCTACGCGGCCAATCCGATCTCGCTGCAGCCGCTGGCGGACGACCCGCGTCACCGCCTGGAGCAGGCCGACATCTGCGATCCGGCCCGCGTCCACGCCCTCTACGCCGATTTCAGGCCGGAGGCGGTGATGCATCTGGCTGCCGAGAGCCATGTCGATCGCTCGATCACCGATCCGGGTGCCTTCGTGCGCACCAACGTGATCGGCACCCAGGTGATGCTCGACGGCGCCCGCACCTACTGGGAGAGCCTCTCCGGTGAAGCCAAGGCGACGTTCCGCTTCCTCCATGTCTCGACCGACGAAGTCTACGGCTCGCTGCCGCCGGACGCCTTCTTCACGGAGGAGAGCCGCTACGATCCGCGCTCGCCTTACTCGGCATCGAAGGCGGCCTCCGACCACCTGGCGCGGGCCTGGCACGAGACCTACGGCCTGCCGGTCCTGGTGACGAACTGCTCGAACAATTACGGCCCGCGCCACTTCCCCGAGAAGCTGATCCCGCTGATGATCCTGGCGGCGTTGGAAGGAAAGCCGCTGCCGGTCTACGGCGACGGCCTGAACGAGCGCGACTGGATCCATGTCGAGGACCATGCCCGCGGCCTCGTCGCGGTGCTGGAGCGCGGCCGGCTCGGCGAGACCTACCTGCTCGGCGGGCGCTCGGTGCGGAACAACCTTGAGGTCGTGAAGGGGCTCTGCGCCGCCTTTGACCGGCTCCGGCCCGAGAACGGCCCGCACGAGCGCCTGATCACCTTCGTCGCCGACCGGCCCGGCCACGACCGCCGCTACGCGATCGACCCCGGCAAAGCGGAGGCCGAGGTCGGCTGGCGGCCGACCAAGGTGTTCAAGGAGGCGCTGACGGACACCGTGCGCTGGTACCTCGACAACGAGGCGTGGTGGCGCCCGATCCGCGAGGGCCGCTATTCCGGCGAGCGCCTCGGCCTCGCGGGCAAGAGCGCCTGAGCATGGATATCCTGATCCTCGGCGGCGCCGGTCAGGTCGGCACGGAGCTTCAGGCCTTGTCCTGGCCCGAGGGCGTGCGGATCCACGTGCCCGACCGCCAGAGCCTCGACATCACCGACGAGGCCGCTGTTGCTGCGGCGCTCGACGCACGCAGCTACGCGGCCGTGATCAACACGGCCGCCTATACGGCGGTCGACAAGGCCGAGACCGAGGTCGCCGCCGCATGGCGCCTCAACGCGCTGGCCCCGGCCATCCTCGCGGCCGAGACGAAGCGGCGGGCCATTCCGCTCGTCCACGTCTCGACCGACTACGTGTTCGACGGGGCGGGCGAGGGCTTCTACGCCCCCGATGTGCCGGTGAATCCGCAGAGCGTCTACGGTGCCAGCAAGGCCGCCGGCGAGATGGCGGTCCGCTCCGGCAATCCGCGCCACGCGATCGTGCGCACCGCCTGGGTGGTGAGCCCGCACCGGGGCAACTTCGTGAAGACGATGCTGCGGCTCTCGGGGGAGCGGGAAAAGCTCACCGTTGTCGATGACCAGCACGGTTGCCCGACCTCCGCGGCCGATCTCGCGAGCGCACTCGCCACCATCGCCCTGCGGCTAGCGGGCGACCAGGCTGCGCCCACCGGCACCTTTCACTGCGTCAACGACGGCGCGACCACGTGGTGCGACTTCGCCCGCGCGATCGTCGCGGGCTCGGCCCGGCGCGGCGGACGCTCGGTGCCGGTCGAGGGCATCCCGACCTCCGCCTACCCGACGCCGGCCCGGCGTCCGGTGAACTCGCGCCTCTCCACCCAGAGCCTGACCGACGCCTACGGCATCGCGCCCCGCCCCTGGGAGCAGGCGCTCGACGACATCCTCGACCGGCTGGTCGGGCCGGCCCGCTCCCACTGATCAGGACGTGTTTCGCATGAAGGGCATCGTGCTCGCCGGCGGCTCCGGCACAAGGCTCCACCCGGCCACGCTGGCGATCAACAAGCAGCTGCTGCCGGTCTACGACAAGCCGATGATCTACTATCCGATCTCGGTGCTGATGCTCGCCGGCATCCGCGAGATCCTGATCATCTCCTCGCCTGAGCACCTCGGCAACTACCAGCGCCTGCTCGGCACCGGCGAGCAGTTCGGCCTGACCTTCTCCTACGCGGTGCAGCCGCGGCCCGAGGGGCTGGCCCAGGCCTTCATCATCGGCCGCGACTTCGTCGGGACGGACGACGTGGCGCTGGTGCTCGGCGACAACCTGTTCTTCGGCAACGGCATGAGCGACCTGCTCGCCAAGGCCCGCGCCCGCAAGAGCGGGGCGACGGTGTTCGCCTACCACGTCGATCATCCGGAGGCCTACGGCGTCGTCACCCTCGACGAGACCGGCCGGCCCCTGCGGCTGGTGGAGAAGCCCAAGACGCCAGAGAGCCCCTGGGCGGTGACGGGCCTGTACTTCTACGACAATGGGGTGCTCGACATCGCCGCCGAGGTGAAGCCCTCGGAGCGGGGCGAGCTCGAGATCACCTCCGTCAACCAAGCCTATCTCGAGCGCGGTCAGCTCCATGTCGAGCGGATGAGCCGCGGCTACGCGTGGCTCGACACCGGCACGCATGACAGCTTGCTGGAAGCGGGCGAGTTCGTGCGGGTGTTGCAGCGTCGGCAGGGGCTTCAGGTCGCCTGCCTCGAAGAGATCGCCTACCTGCAGGGCTTCATCGGCCGCGAGCAGTTGCAGGCGCGCGGCGAGCTGTTCGCCAAGACCAGCTACGGCCAGAACCTGCTGCGCCTCGCCCGCGAAGGCCGCCGCGCCGATCAGGACTTTTAAAGGACACGCTTCAATCGCGTCACTACGAGAGCATCGTCGCGAAAGGTGACTGCCGGCTTTCGGAAAAGACGAAGCGAGGACAATAACTTAGAGCATCGTCCTGGATCCGATATCCAGGACGATGCTCTTGGCGAAGCCGAAGCGGTCCAGCGCGCCGATTGCTCCGGCAAGGTCTCGCCGGTGGATCGCTTCGGCTTCGCCTCGCGATGACGGGTGGGGTGCCGTCGTGTTCGGTCCGGAGCCGCGTCAGCGCTCGCCCTGAATGAGCACGGCTCCGGTATAGGTCTCGGCAACCTCGCAGAACGGCACGCCACCCGCCGTCAGCACCGCCTCGACGGAAAACAGCGGCTCGCCGGGCCCCGGCAGGCCGCCGGATTCGGGCCGCCACAGCATCGTCAGCGAGCGGTTGCGCCGGCTCGGACCCAGCGGGCGCACGACGTGGCCGAAGGGGGCTTGCGTGCCGTCCAAAGCCGCGTTCATCGCGGGCGTCAGGCGGCTCGGAACGTACCAGTTGTCGGCCTCGGACAGAACGTGGGTGCCGCAGGTGAGCCGCACCCGGCGGTAGCGCACGGGCTCGTCCGGGCCGACGGCCAGCCGCTCGCGCCGGGCGGCACCGGGGGGCTTGTCCGGGACGGGGACGCGCACCGCGACGATCCGCGGATCGGGGCTGAGCCCGCGCTCGGCGCACCACGCTTCGAGAACGGCGGTGGCGCTCGGCGCGGCGAGAAGGCGGGCGCTCAGCGTTTCGATCAAGGCGCGCGCCTCGGACCCATCCTGCGTCTCTCGGCTTGCGTCGGGAGCGACCTCGGAGGCTTGCGCCCGCGCGCTGCCCGCGTCGGCGGGCGGCACGGTGGCTCCGAGCGCCGCGAGACCCACCGTCAGCATCCGTGTCGCCGTCCGCTCCATCGTGCAGCGCAATACGTCGATGGCGGGCAAAGGTCCATCGCGCCGGGCAATCGGTCCCCGATTCGCCGACTACTTAGCTTCCCGCCTATTTGGCTTCCCGCCTACTTGGAGCCGGGGGGCAGGGCGGTCGCGAGCGGGCCGGCGGGGGGAAGCGGGAAGCCGACCTTGCAGCGCTGGCCGCCGGGCAGCTTGAAGTCCGGGTTCGGCAGTTCGAGGCGCACGCCGAAGGTGCCGCTCGCCGCGTCGAACACCTGATCGACCACGCTGACCTTGGCCTCGTACGCGCCGCCGATCGGCTGGTCGAGCGTGACGGTGGCCGGCATCCCCAGGGCGATCTCCTTCCAGCGGGAGACCGGCAGGTAGGCTTCGACGTAGAGCGGATCGAGCTGGACCAGGGTGAAGATCGCGCTGTCCTGGCGTACGAACTCGCCCGCCGACATCAGCCGCTCGGTGACGATGCCGCGGATCGGGCTGCGGATCATCCGCAGTTCGAGCTGCGCCTCGGCGCGCTGGAGTTCGATGCCGTTGAGCTTGTGCTTGAGGATCTCGGTCTGAAGGTCGCGCCGGCCGATCTCGTAATCGGCCTCGACCTGATCGAGCTTCTCCTGGGTGACGATGCCCTTCGAGAGCTGGTTCTGGCGCTCGAGGCGGCGTTTGTAGAGTTCGACGCGGGTCTGCTGGGCCTCGATGCCGGCGGTCGATTCCGCCTGCGCCCGCGACAGGGCGACGTTGGCCTCTTCCACGCTCGAATCGAGCCGGGCGATGATCTCGCCCGCGTCCACGGCGGCACCACGGTTGACCGGCACGCTCTTGAGGATGCCGAGCGTGGCCGAACCGATCTTCAGTTTCTGCGCCGGCTCCACCACGCAATCGACGCGGATGTCCTGGGCGCTCGCCGCCGAAGCGGAGAGGACGAGGGCGGCGAGCGCCAGCCAGATCCGGGCTTGTTGCGTTCCGGCCAGAAGGGTCATCGCGGAAAAGTCCTCACTCGGCATGGCCGGCAAAAGCCAGAATACGGTCCTGCATCTGGTCGGAATGCAGCAGGTCGGCGCGCATGCGCCCGTGCAGCCGCTCGGTGCGCACCTGCGCGTGGCGCAGCAGGCGCGCGCCGAAGGCCCGGCCCCGCTCGGGGCCGAGCAACGCCATGATGCGGCGGGCGAGTCCACGGCTGATGACGCTGCCATCCAGCAGCGGATCGTCGAGGGAGAGGATCGCCTGGAAACAGCCCGGCTCGCCCTGGCGCCCGCTGCGGCCGGCGAGCTGGTCGTCGATGCGCTGCGCGTCCTGGCGCTCGACCATGATGACGTGCAGGCCGCCGCGTTCGGCCACGCCGGGGCCGAGCTTGATGTCGGTGCCGCGCCCGGCCATGTTCGTCGCGACCGTGATGCGGCCGTGCTGCCCCGCCTGCGCCACGATGGCGGCCTCCTGGCCGTCCTGGGCGGCGCTGAGCACCGTGTGCGGCAGTCCGGCTGCGGTGAGATACGTGCTCGCCCGCGCAGAGGCCCCCACCGAGCGGGTGCCGACGAGAACGGGGCAGCCTTTTGCATGGAGTTCGGCGATGCGCGCGGTCACCCGCCGCCACTTCGCCGTTTCGTCGGGAAGCACCTCGTCGGGCAGGTGGCGCCGCTGCACCGGCCGGTGCGTCGGGATGCGCACCACCGGCAGGCGGTAGACGGTCCAGAATTCGGCGGCGACGCCGCGGGTCGTGCCGGTCATACCGGCGAGGCGGGGATAGCGGCGGAAGAAGCGCTGGTAGGTCATGCGCGCCAGCGTCGCGCGGGCGCCGGAGAGTTCGCAGCCCTCCTTGTGCTCGACCATCTGGTGCAGGCCGTCGCTCCAGCTCCGGTCCGGCATCACCCGGCCGGTATTGGCATCGACGATCACCACTTTCCCATCGCGCAGGATGTAATGCTCGTCGCGGTGGAACAGGTGCAGGGCCGAGAGCGCCTGGCGCACCAGTCCCTCGCGGGTGACGCGCCCGCGCCAGGCCGAGGCCTCGCCGCGCCCGTCGCTCGTGGCAAGATCCGTGATCCGCTCGCGGCCGGCCTCGGTGAGGATGATCCGGTGCTCGGCCGCTTCGATCCCGTAATCCTCGGGGCTCTTCAACGCCGCGGCGATCTCCATGGCGCGGGCGAGCACCTCCGTGCCGAATTGTGAGCCGGCCGGAGCCGAGATGATGAGCGGCGTGCGCGCCTCGTCGATCAGCACGCTGTCGGCCTCGTCGACGATGGCGAAGTGCAGGCCGCGCAGGCGGAGCTGGGCGAGCCGGCTCGCGCTCGCGTGCAGGCTCTCGAGCTTGAGGCGCACGTCGCTGGCGCGCTGGCCCAGCGCGATGCGGTCACGCAGGTAGTCGAACGCCAGATCCTTGTTCGTGCAGTAGGTGATGTGGCAGCCATAGGCCTGAGCCCGCTCCGACTGCTCCTGCTTCTCCTTGATGACGCCGACGGTGAGCCCCAGCGCGGCGTAGAGCGGACGCATCTCCTCGGCGTCACGCTCGGCGAGGTAGTCGTTGACCGTGACGACGTGGACCGGAAGGCCGGCCAGCGCCGCCGCGCCTGCGGCCAGCGTCGCCGTGAGGGTCTTGCCCTCGCCGGTGGCCATCTGGGCGACGCGCCCGTCGAGCATGGCGGCGGCACCCATCATCTGCACGCCGTAATGGCGCTGCCCCTTCACCCGCCCCGACATCTCGCGGATCAGCGCGAAGGCCTCCGCGATGTCGGCATCGCGAAAGGTCTTTCGGGCGCGCAGGGTCCCGGTGATCGCCCGAATGCGGAACTGCAGCGCCTCTTCGGACAACTCGGCGATGTCCTCGGCCTGCGCCAGGGCGGCGCGGGCGATCCGCGCGTAGCGCCGGGCGGCCCAGCCGGCGAGCCCGACGCGCACGCGGCCGATCACCCGTGCGGCGGCCTGATCGAGCCGGCTCGGCTTGAGCGGCTTGCGCTCGGAGTAGGCGCGTGCCGGCGGCACGCGGTAGGCGGCCCCGGGCGCTGGAGCGGCCGAGAGGGAGACGGGGTCAGACACGGAACTGACTCAGGAACACCTGCCGCAGGCTGCGCAGCGCGCGCCACGCGACCGGCTCCGCCCCGTGATCGAACCGGATATAGACCCGCTCGCCGAGCACGTTGAAGGGGATGCCGCCGGCGAGCTGCACGTCGAAGACGAAGATGCTCTGGAGCGCCACCGGCTTCTGCGGGTTGCTGGCGTCCACGGCGATGGTGCCGCCGCCCTGCGTCGCGAGGGCGAGGCTCGGAATCTCCTGCTGCGCTCCCGGCACCTCCCTCAGGATCGAGCCGATGCGCACCTCCTCGGGCTTCTCCGCCAGCCGCGCCGCGACGCCCTGCGTCCGGCTGCGGATCAGGTCCACATCCGTCTGCGGCACCACCACCCGCACCACGGGGTCGTCGGCGGTGAGCACGTAGCCGATGCGCTCGCCCCGGCGCAGGTACCGCCCCGGCAGATCGACGGCGCCCGGCACGATCAGGCGGCCCGCCTGGGATGCCCGCACGGTGAGGCCGGCCTGCCGCTCGCGGTAGACCCGCAGGATTTCCTGGGTGCTGGCGATCTGCTCCTGGAGGATCTGCGCCTGCACCCGGTCGCCGAGGCGGGCGGCGTCGTAGCGCAGGCGCAGTTCGGCGAGCTGCGCCTCCAGTACTGCGACGCGGCTGTCGAGGCTCGGGTCTTCGAGCGTCGCCAGGGCCTCGCCGGCCCCCGCGTCGCGGCCGGGCTCCACCAGAAGCGTAGTCAGGATGCCGTCGGTCTGGGTGCGGATCTGCGTGTCGTCGGGTGCCCAGACGACCCCCTGCGCCATCGTCGTGTAGGGCAGGGGCACCACGAACAGCAGGGCCAGCACCGCACCCGTGGCGGCGCTGGTGAGGGTGACAGCCCGACTCCGGCGCCGGTTCAGCTTCGGATCGGTGAGGATGAACTTGAGCCCCTTCACCAGGGGCGAGACCACGGTGCCGAACAGCGCGAGCCCGGCCAGCAGCACGCCGAACACGAAGTACTGTGTGGCGATGAAGCTCGCGATCGCGATCGAGACGGTGGTGCGGTAGATGAAGGCGGCGACCGCGTAGACGAACAGCCAGGGCCGCTCGCCGTCCGCGGTCACCGGACTCTTC
The DNA here is from genome assembly GCF_024169925.1 of Methylorubrum extorquens. Lineage (NCBI taxonomy): Bacteria > Pseudomonadati > Pseudomonadota > Alphaproteobacteria > Hyphomicrobiales > Methylobacteriaceae > Methylorubrum > Methylorubrum extorquens. Next base: position 3,655,136 of record NZ_JALJXF010000001.1, on the reverse strand, counting down.
GCGCCCTCGATCTTCAGCGCGTAGCGCTCGATCAGGTAGAAGACGTAGCGGTTGGCCCGCGAACCGAGATTCGGGATCTCGATCAAGTCGGCGAAGATGTAGTAGCCGTCGAAGCGCAGGAGCGGGTTGCCGTTGAACAGCAGCGTCGAGACGCTGCCGATCACCATGACGTTGAAGGCCGCCGCCCGCACGAGGCCCGGCTCGGCCGTGGCCCAGACGATGGCGGCGAGGCCCGCCAGGAACAGCTCGACGAAGATGCCGGCGGCGGCCACCATCATCCGCTGCCACTTGCTGGGGAAGGCAGCGGAGGTCGAGGCATCGACGTAGGGCGCCGGGAACAGCACGAGCAGCATGATGCCGACCTCGTGCACCTCGCCGCCCCAGGCCTTGGCGGCACAGGCGTGCCCCGCCTCGTGCAGCGCCTTGATGACGGGGTAGAGGCACATCATCAGCGCCACGTTCTGCGCCGAGAGCATCTGGCCCGCGACGTCGCCGGTCAGCTCGCCCGCGTGCAGGCCGGCCACGACGAGGCCGGAGATCACCACCGCGAGCCAGACCGCGAGCCCCCAGACCGAGAAGAGCGGCCGGAAGTACGGCGCGAGCCGGTCGAGCAGCGGATCGGGGTCGAACAGGGGGAAGCGCAGGGCCAGCGGGTTCTTCACCCGTGCGATCAGGGTGCGGCGCGCGGTCGATTCCGAGCGCTCGGCGAGTTCGGCGAGATCGGGCGGCAGGTCACCCTGAAGCAGATCCGAGCCGTGAAGCTGCGAGATCAGGCGGATCGTGTCGTCCTGGGTTGGCGGGTCGTCCTCGTTGCGGCGCGCGGCCGCCTCCCACACCTCCTGCAGGGTTCGGCGCCCGTCCATCATGCACAGGATCAGGTTGGCAGCGGGCGAAAGGCGGTGGAAGCGCCCGGTCTGGTGATCCTGAAGGACGTACCAGACCTCGCCGCGAAAGCTCTGCCGGTGAATTTCGGCGTGGCGGCGCAGGCGCGGGCGCAGAGACGCGACGCGGTACCACGATTGGCTGAACAGGGACTGGGACATGCCTCAACCCCTCACGGCCACCAGTGCCAGAGGGCAAGGCGCACCCAGTCGACGATCGGTCGAGCCCAGACCCAGGCGAGCAGCCGCCGGTCGACATCGACCTTGGCGATGCCCTCCATCCCCGGCCGCAGCCGGGTGGCGCCGTCGGCGATCCGGCCCTCGACCCGGAACAGGTTGCGGCCGTTCTTGGCTTCGGCCACGGGGGTGATGGTCTGGATCGTCAGCACTTGCGGCTGGTCGGGCAGGGAGGTGGCGAGCACGTGCCCGGTCTGGCCCTCGCGCAGGTCGGCGATCAGGCGCTCGTCCACGCTGAGCACGACGCGGTAGCTGTCGAGCGGCGCGATCTCGAACAGCACCTGTCCGCGGCTGATCGCGCCGCCGATGGATTGCGAGAGGTCGCCGGAGACGATCAGGCCGTCGAAGGGCGCGGTGAATTTCGAGCGGGCGATCTGCTCGTCGAGCAGGCGGATCTGCGCGTCGGCCTGATCGATCTGGCTCTTCACGACGTTGATCGTGGCGGGCTGCCGGGTGGCGAGCGCCTTGTCGTATTCGTAGGTGCGCTGCTGGCGCTCGGTGACCCAGCGTAGGCGCTCCAGGGCGAGATCGCGGTCTTCCAGCGCGGCGAGCAGGTCGCCCTTGCGCACCGTGTCGCCGGCGCGGTGCCCGGCGGTTTTCAGATAACCGTCATAGGAGGCGACGACGGAGCGGCGCACGAGGCCTTCGACGCGGGCGTCGGCGGTCACGCGGTAATCGATCTTGATCACCGAGAGCGCCAGGACCACGGCCAGCGTTGCGGCGAGGCCGAGCTTGAGTCCGGTATGGTTCGGGCCGAAGACCAGCCGAGCGCCGTTCATCACCGCGTCGGTGGCCTTCAGCACCAGCCAGCGGTCGTTCTGGCGCTTGTCTTCCAGCACGGGGCCGATGGCGGCGGCGCAGGCGCTCACCTGCTCGACCGTCTCCAGGCTGAACGGCTGGTCGGCGGGCCGCTCCAGGGTGATGGCGCCGACGAAGCGGTCATCGACGAGCATCGGCACGGTCAGCACCCGGCCGCCATATTGAAGGCGGGCGAGGTCGGCATGTGCCGTGGTGACGGTGGCCTCGTTCTCGGGCGGCGGGAACAGGATCAGGCTGCGCTGGTCGATCGCCTCGTTCATGCAGGCGCCGAGGCGGCGCACGAGGTTCATCTCGCGGCCGAACTGCGCCGAGTGCGAGATCGCCGTGATCCGGGCGCTCCCGCGGCGCACGAAGCCGATCGCCGCGCGCTGGCAGGAAAAGGCGATGGCGAGGTCCGTGACCGCGGCGGTGCAGGCGGCGGAGAAGCGGGATTGTTCGAGCACGCCGGCCAGCAGGTCGAGGACGGAGCGCGAGCGGGCCAGGGTCCGGCGCTCGCCCCGCCCGATCAGCTCGGCCTGCTTGGCGACGAGCCACGCGCTACCCCACTGCACCTGACGGATCGCGGCGCGCAGTTCGTCCTTGTCGAGGCTGTCGAGGGCAAAGGCGGTGACGGCGAAGCACGCATCGTCCAGAACCAGCGGAAGCGCGACCCACGCGCCCGATTCCTGCGGGGCGGTGCCCGGCTGCGGCCCGGCCTCCGCCATCGCCTGCACGACCGGCCGGTTCTCGCGCAAGGCGGCCTCGGCAGTCTCGCGCAGGCCGGCTTCGCATTCGGACTGTGCCGGGAACACGGCGAGCGGGGCGAGCCCCACCGAGGTGCCCGGAAGTAGGACGCAGGCCCGCGGGGCGCCGAGCATCGGCGCTTGGAGCGTGAGCCACGCTTCCGCCGCCGCCTGAAGCGTCTGGGAGGTTCGGAGCACCTGCCACAGGGCCGGCTCCAGTAGGGACAGGCGCGCGGCCGGGCCCGCTGCGGACACACCCGACGCGGACGAGCCCTCGGCCGCCAAACGCTCGCTCATGGCCCCCGGATTCCTTGACTGTCGGCGCGCAGGGTCTTGCTGGAGAGGGGCCGCGCCGCCACGCCGTTCGGCGCGGCGGCTGAGGCGGATGGTCAGGCGTCGAGGTCGAGGCGCCCGTGCCGGTTCTCGTACTCGGTCAGCACGCCGCCGAGGACGGAGTGGAGGCGCTTGGCCGCGAGCGGCGTGAGGATCACGCGGTTCGAGAGATCGACCACCACGCTCTCGGTCTCGGCGAGGTTCCAGGTCCGGTTGGTGCCGAAGAACAGGTCCACCTGCTCGCGGGTGCCCTGCACGTTCACGACGTTGGCGAACTGTGTCGACATGCTGTCTTCACGCCATTCGATCGCACGCACCTGATCGGCGGCACCGGGCTTGCTGCTCTCGCTCACGACTGCTCCCTCATCTGCGCGCATCACCGCGCGGTGTTACCTCGGGCTCCTCGACATCACCGCCGGGCCGATGCCAGGCTGGATCGCGAAGCCTAAGTCCTCGTCAAGACATTGCACGAATAAAGCCGTCGTTGAACGACGGCTCGCCTTGCGAACCCAGCGAAACCAAGTCGCCTTGCATTTATGGCACACAGGGCGATAGGAGCTATTGCACGGTTTGTGCGATTCGATCACGAATGGAATGTGGCGGCGGCAATGGCCACGAAGAAAAATGCGTTGATCCAGCGTCTCAATTCAAGGCCTCCTTCATGCCGGAGGTTTGACCGGGTCTCGCGCCGCAGCCTGAGCTTGGCTTCACGCTGATGCCGGATGGGGGAGCGCGCGAGATCTCGGCGCCGGAGGTGCCGGGCGCCGGCTTTCCGCGCGTGGACCGCTTCCTCGAAAGCGAGGCCGCCGCGCACGCCCTCGGCTTTGCCTTCACATCGGGGTTGATCGACCGGCTCGCCCGCCGGGCGGACACCGCCACGGCGGGGCTGGCCGACGAGTTTCGGCTCGAGCGGCCGCAACTTGCGTGCCTGACCGGTCTCCTGGTCGGCGCCGGTATCGCGACCGAGCCCGAACCGGGCCGGATCGGACTGAGCGACGCCTTCCGCGCCGTGCTGCCCTGCCGCGACCTCATCGAGGCGAAGCTCGCCTTTGCCGCCGCCGCGTCCGAGGATCTGCGCCGGCACTTCCCCGCCTTCGTCGCCGACCTGCCGGCCTTCATGGCGGCCGCGCGCACCTTCGAGCTGTTCCGCTACGACCGCTGTTTCGAGATCACGCCGGACAACCTCGACGCCACCCGGCGCTGGGTCGCCTACACCACCTGCCTGACCCGCTACGAGGCCGGGCCGGGCCTCGACCGGATCGAGCCCGGCCGGCATCGGCGCCTGCTCGATCTCGGCGGCAATAGCGGCGAGTTCGCCGCCCAGGCCTGCCGCCGTGCCCCGAACCTGACCGCGACGGTGTTCGACCTGCCGGTCGTCTGCGCGCTCGGCCGCGAGAACCTCGCGGACCGGCCGGAAGGCGCCCGCGTCACGTTCCAGGCTGGCGACATGCGGCGCGATCCCCTACCCGAGGGGCACGACCTCGTGACCTTCAAGTCGGTCCTGCACGATTGGCCGGCCGACGAGGCCCGAGCCCTGCTCGAACGCGCCGGGCGCGCACTCGCTCCGGGCGGACGGCTCGTGATCTACGAGCGGGCGCCGATGGCCCTGCGCGAGCGCCCCCTCGGCTACGTCCAATCCGCCGACCTCGTGTTCCAGCCCTTCTTCCGCGAGGCGGATCTCTATACCGGGGCGCTGGCCGCTCTCGGCTTCGTCGATTGCACCGTCCGCCGCCTCGCGCTCGAAACGCCGTTCCACCTGATCGAGGCGCGTAAGCCCGGCGGTGCGCGGTGAGCGCGCCCTTCGTCCTCGCCGTCAGCGGACCGCCGGGCAGCGGCAAGACCACCCTGTCCCGCGCCCTGTCGGAGTGCTTCGGCGGCGCGCCCGTGCTCGCCTACGACGCCTACGAGGAAATCACCGGCTGGCCGCCGGAGCGGGTGGCGGCGTGGCTCGCGGGCGGCGCACCCCTCGACGCGGTGCCTGTGCCGGGGCTCACCGAGGATCTGGCCCGGCTGCGGCGCGGCGAGCCGGTGCCGGACCGGGAGCGCGGCGGCACGCTGCGCCTCTCGCGACGCGCGGCGCGGCCCGTGATCGTTCTCGACACCCTGCTCGGCCGGGCCCATCCCGGCACGGGTGCGCAGATCGACCATCTGGTCTGGCTCGACCTGCCCCTGGACGTCGCGCTGGCACGCAAGCTGCTCAGCTTCACCGGGGAGTCAAAGCGCGACCCCTCGGCGGCCCCCGGACTTCTCGAAGCGCTCGACGCCTATCTCGGCCGCTACGACGCCTTGCTGCACCCGACCTACGCGTTGCAGCACGATCGGGTCCGGCCGTCGGCCGACCAGATCCTCGGCGCCGGCACGCTCGCCGGGCACCTCGCCGCCATTCAGTCCGAAATCCAATCCACTCTCCACGCCACCCTCACGGCCGTCCCGACGCCGACGGCGTGAGGGGCGACGCTCGCGGAGCCGACAACTCGATGTTCAGGTCCGAACGCTCCGCGCCTCCGCGCTTGGTCGTCGCCGGCGGCGGCCCCGCCGGCTGGATGGCCGCGCTCTATCTGAAGCGCGTCCTGCGCCGGGCCGGCTGGACGGTCACCCTCGTCGGGTCGGCCCCGGCCGCAGGCGCCTCCGCCGCCCTGGCGACGCGCCCGGCCTTCACCCGCTTCCTCACCGGTTTCGGGATCGACGAGGCGATCTTCATGCGTCGCTGTGCGGCGACCTATCGACTTGCCAGCCGCTACGACGACTGGTTCGCCGAGGGTCAGGGCCACTGGCATCCCTTCGGTGCCTGCGGCCCGCGGATCGCCGGCCGCGACCTATTTCACTACTGGATGAAGCTTCGCCAAGAGAGCACCGACGAGGGCACCGAGGACGAGGCCGGGAGCTACGCCGATTACGCGCCCCAGGCGCTGATGGCGGCCGCAGGGCGCGGGCCCCGCTCGCAAGCGGACCGGTCCTCGCTCACCGAATCCGGCGATTACGGCTATCACCTCGACCGGACCGCCCTCGTCCGTTTCCTGCGCGACTTGGCCCTCTCCGAAGGCGTACGCGGGGTGGCCGGGCGGGTCCGCGAGATCGAGCGCGACCTGTACGGCGATGTCGGGGCCCTCGTTCTCGACGGAGGGCGGAAGGTCGAGGGCGACATCTTCCTCGATTGTACCGGTGCCGCCGCGCAGCTCATCGGCACCGGGCTCGGCGAGGCCTGGGTCGCGGGCAGCGGCCCCGGAGACCGCGTCGCTCGCCTGTCCCTGCCGCGATCGCCCGAGGTGCCGCCCTTCACCGCCTATCGCGGCCGGGCGGAGGGATGGACGGCGTCGCTGCCGCTGGCCGACCGCACGGAGCACCTCTTCGTCTACGACAGCCGGACCACCCCGCCGGATGCGGCGGCGGCCACCTTACGACGCGCCTTCGACGGGGAGGCAGGCATCGTCGATGCGGAACTGCGGCACGGTCGCCGCGCCTCGCCGTGGCAGCGCAACGTCGTCGCCATCGGCGCGGCGGCCGAAGCGGTCGAGCCGCTCCTCGGCTTCGATCTCGATCTCGTCCTGGCCGGACTCGAAACCTTCCTCGCCTACCTGCCGCAGCAGGGGGAGGGCGGTGACGTGCTGCGCCGCGCCTATGCCGCGCGCCTGAACCGCTTCCACGACGATGCGGCCGAGGCGGTGGCCGCGCATTACGTTCTCGGCCGCCGGTCGGAACCGTTCTGGGCGGCGGCCCGCGCGGTGACGATCCCCGACCGGCTCGCCGACCGCCTCGACCTCTATGAGTTGGCCGGGCATGTCGCCTTGAGCGAGGAGGCGCCGTTCAGCGAGGGCGACCATTATCTGCTATTCTCCGGCGCCGATTTTCTGCCGCGTCGGCCCTTCGCTCCGGTCGATGTCGCCGACGGCCGCGAGATCGCCCGACTGCTCGCCAGCATCCGTGCACAGTCGAACCAGATCGCCGAGGCCATGGCCCCGCATGTCCGTCTGATGGACGCGTTGCACGGCCAGGCGCCCGTTGCCGGGCCTTCGGTCCGCATCGCGTCGGCGCCGGTCGGCCCGGCGGCCCTGCGCCGGACGCCGGAGGGCGCCCGTCTCGCCGACCTGGTGGCGGGGCTTGGCCAGCCCTTCGGCTACGAGCGCTCGGTGAAGGCGTCCCCGGCAGGATTGCAGACCGACCGCTTCCTCATGAGCCTGCACCGCGCGAGCCTCGGCCTCACGCCTGAGGCGACGCTCGACCGGCTGGCCGCCGGGCTCGGATTGCCGGAGCGGGAGCGCGCGGAGGTCGCCGGCCTGATCGGCGGGGCGGACATCCTTCATCTCGGCTACGAGGACGGCCCGTCGGGCGCGCTCTACAAGCTCTACGTCGAATGGTCGTCGCGCACCGACGCCGCCTGGACCGGAGTGGACGCGGCGGGGGCGGAGCCAATGCTGGTCCATCGCGCCTACAAGTGGAAGCCCGAGGCAACGCATCCGCCCGTCGTCACCCTCTACCACTGGCCACGGGTGCGCACGCCTGAGGAGATCGAGGCACGGCTGAACCGGATGGCCGGCGAGTGGGGTTCGGCCGGCGCACCCGCGCGCGACACCGCCCAGGCGATCCTGCTGCTGGCGCGGGAGCGGGGGCGCGGCGCGGTCCACTATCTCGAAGCCCGCGAGGAGCCGGGGCTGCGTCTGTCCTACGACCTCAACCTCTATGCCTGCGGCCTGACCGTAGCCGATGCGGAGCCGCTGCTCGGCCAAGCCTTCGTCAGTCTCGGCGTGCCGCGCGAGGCGGCCGCGATGGTCTTGAGAGACAGGCTTCAGGAGACACTGGGGCATGTCGCCGGTGGTGTCGGGCGGGATGGCCAGCCTTTCGTCACCGTCTATTCCGGCATCGCCGGCGGATGACCGGCCTCGATCCCGCCCGTCTGGAACTGACCGCGCCGGGTGACCGCTACGCCGATTACTGCCTGTGGGACTACGAGCCGGTCGGGCCGACGGCGGGACGCCTGCGGCAGGCGAGCCTGCTCTGGCACTCGCTGGCCTGCGCGGGGGCGGATCCCCGGCTGTTCGCGATCTGCGACGCGTTGCGCGACGGCCTCGGGCCCGGCCGCAGTGTCTGGGGCGCCAAGCTGCGGGGCGGCGTCACGACCTGGGAGTTCTATTTCTACGACTATGCCCGGCTGGAGCGCACGGTCTCGATCGAGCGCGTGCTGGCGATCCTGGCGCCGTTCGCGCCCTGCGGCCTGCGCTATGCGGGTGCGCGGCCCTACTTCATGTTCTCGCTCGATCTCGACGACGCCTTGGCCCGGAGCGAGCGGAGCCTCGACCGGCTCAACATCTATGTCGGCAATCCCGGCAGCAGCGTCTCGTCCGGCCTCAGCTACGGGCTCACCGCCGACGGACTCGTGTTCGACAATCTCTACAGCTTCTTCGACGCCGCCCGCGAGCGCGACGCGATTTCGGCCAAGGCCGCCTGCTCGGCCCATTTCGATCTGCCCGGCCTCGATCTCGACGCGATCCTGTGGCCCGAACTGATGCGTTGCGGCGTCGTGGTCGTGGCCAACAAGCGCCTGTGCGACGGCGTCTATTTCTCACGCGTCGGCATCGACGGGCTCATAGCCTTCCTCGACCGGCTCGCCTATCCGCCCGCGATCCGCGAGTTCGTACGTTCGGAGCGGCGGCGCCTGTCGCACCTGCTGTTCGATGTCGGGATCGACTACGCGCTGATCGACGGCAGGCTGACGGTGACGAAGAGCGCGTATTACGGTCTGCTCTGAGGGGCTGGGACGACGCCATGGGACGCTACGACCACGCCGCCTACGTCTCGCTGACGATGGAGTTTCGCTGCAACCTCAAATGCGTCCACTGCATGATCGAGGGCACGATGGACCGGCTCGCGCCGGAATCGGACGCGCATTTCGAGGAGATCCTCGCTCTCAATGCTCGCGAGCGGCGCTGGACCGGCCTGATCCTGACCGGGTCCGAGATCACTCTGCGGCGCGACCTGCCCGAGCTGGCCCGCCGGGCACGGGCGAGCGGCTTCGACCATGTCCGCATCCAGACCCATGGCATGCATCTCGGCCAGCCGAGCTACTGCCGCCGGCTGGTCGAGGCCGGCGTCGACGAGTTCTTCGTCTCCATCGCCGGCAGCGACGCGGCCAGCCACGACGCGCTCACCCTGGTGCCGGGCTCGTTCGAGCGGGCGCTACGCGGTTTGGAGACCCTCGACGCGATGGAGGGCGTCGAGACCCTCACCAACACCGTCGTCACCGAACGGAGCTATCGCCTGCTGCCCGATCTCGTCGCGCGGCTCGGCCATCTCCGGCGCCTGACCCAGATGGAGTTCTGGGTCTACTTCCCCATGTCCGAGCGCGACGAGAAGGGACTCGTCGCCCGCCACGCCGACGTCCTGCCCTATCTGCGCGAGGCGGTCCTGCGCGCCCGCGCGCTCGGACGCGCCGTCGAGGTGAAGAACTTCCCCGAATGCCTGCTCGGCGATCTCGGCAATGCCCTGGTCAACGGCCAGCCCGAACTGCACATCGATCCGGATTTCTGGCGGGAGTTCGAGCGCAACGGCTTCTACCAATGTGCCCACCGGGAGATCTGCACCTCCCGGGAATGCCTCGGCCTGAACACCGCCTATGTCGAGAAGTTCGGGCTCGAAGCCGACTTGGTGCATCCGTTGCCCGCGCCCCGGCGGCAGACCTGGAGCCGGGCTCCGGCTTGAACCGGCGGTTCCGCGTCTCCGGCAAACGCCGCATCGAAACCAGCACCTTTCGCGGTCCGATTATCTCGTGTCGCCAGCCCCCTTCAGGGCAATACGCTATCGGTTCCCGAGCCGGAGCCAACGGTCGTGCAGGACGTCGAGATCGCTCCTCGCATCCTTCTGGGCGAGGGCCACCTGCTCGGCCCGGAACTCGCTCGCGGTGATGCCGAACTGCGCGCGGAAGCTGCGGCTGAAATGAACCTTGCTGCGAAACCCGAAATCGGTCGCGAGCCGGGAGAGGCGGCGCGTTTCCAACGGATCGCTGAGGGCGGCCCTGACCGCCAGGAGCCGCCGTTCCTGCACGGATCGCATGATGCCGCCGTAGGGGGCGAACATCCGGTAGAGGGTCGCGCGCGAGACGCCGATCTCGTGGGCGATCATCTCCGGCGAGAGGTCCGGCGAGGCGAGGTGGGTTCGGATCGTCTGCTCGGCGAGCGCCAGATGCGTGGTGGCGAGCGTCGGCGTCTCGATGATGGCCTCGGCGCGGGAGGGATCGAGCAGCGCGCGCAGGAAGTCGAGCGTCTCCGCCACGACCTCGTCGGCATCCGGTTCTTCGATCAGGGTGCTGCGTTCACGCAGCGCGATCATATGGGCGGCGAGGAGCCGGTTGCGTCCCGCGTCGAGCCGCGGCGGCGGCGGGTTTTCGGCGAGCCCCGGCAGCAGGGCCCGCGGGATGATGAGCGCGATTGTATCCGACGAGGCCGCGAGCGTGTCGACCTCTTGGGCGAGGTCGATGATCGCTACCTGCGAAGACCAGATCGTGGTTTGCCGGCCGCTGATGAGGCCGTTGAAGCCGCCGACGTTGTAGAGATGGAAGAGGATGTGATCCGGCGTGCGGGCGATGAGGTCCCGGTCGCGGCGATAGCTTTGCGCCCCGAACACCACCCGTGCCACCATGATGTCGCCGATGACGGCACCGCTCGCCGAGCCGGTCGGGCTTTGCTGGCCGGGATGGAAGGCCCGCGGTTCGAATAGGGGGCCGACGACGCCTCTCCAGATTTCGGCCGCGGTCTCGTGGGGCAGCCCGGTCGTGAGGTAATCCAGCCGCTGGAGAGAGGTCACGGGACAATCGACTTCCAAAAAACAATCGGAGCGCTTTTCCCATTCAGGCAACGCTTGCCGAAATGCGCGGAAAAGAGGCAACTTTGCAATCACATCGTATTTGGACGAAGTTTATCGACAGAGTTACGATTGATGTTGCAATATATTCCGACTCAGAGCGCGAGTTGCCGCTCACGTCTTTGCAGAATACCGTCGATCGGATGCCGCCGCCGAGGATGCGTACAGCTAAAGTAGCCCGTTGAGGTTTCAAGAGCTGATGTCCTCAGCAGTGACCGCTCAGACGATTGCAGGGGGGATCGGTTGCCGTCGGGTGGCCGGCTGAAATCCGCAATTTGAAAGTATATTATCTTTATAGGCTGCATAACCTATAATGCAAAAATGTATGATTCGACACCAGATCGAAATAATTGCATCAAATTTTAAAAAAATTATTTTCGATTTTGGTGTTTGTCGGATTTTCGAGCGATGCTGTTTGTGTCGATCATCTGCAAATATCATACGCACTGTGCGATGAGGTCTATCGATCGCGAAGCTTCGCTTTACTGACGTGCCGGTTTATCGGATCGCAAGGCCCAGCTTCGTCACCGTGTCGAGCCGGGTACAGCCCTATGACTATTTTCGCGACAACCCCGATCGCGATTGCGTTCAAGGCTCGTGCACCCGAGAATGGATGGCCGGGATTGATCCTCTCGGGTAACGCCGTCGCGGTTGCGCCTGCGAAGTCGGCATCTGAGACGCTGGATCAATCGAAAAAATGGAACCATCCCTCCGCAGCGGGGGGCGGTACTGATATGCAGCAGCAGGCGAAGATGCGGGAATCGCACGAGCGCCGCAATGTGGGGTCGGAATGAGTAAGCAGCTTCTCATCTACGAGCGTGCCGTACCGGTCACCCGGCAGCGTCACGGGTCATGGTCCGTGAAGGCCGGTGCGTCGTTCGACTTCGCGCGCGGCGTCAATTCAGTACCGCTCATGGTCGCTGAGTTTCCGAATTCGGCGGCCGAGTATGCCATCGTGTTCGGCGGTGCTGCCGACGAGATCATTCCGGTGGCGCTCCTCGGCATTCGCGACAACGAGAACCTTTACGTGGCCGAATCCGGTTCGTGGACCGGTTCGTACGTCCCGGCCTTCCTGCGCCGCTACCCGTTCGTGTTTTCCAGCGACAACGCGAACGACGCCGATGCCACCTTCACGCTTTGCGTCGATGAGGATTTCTCGGGCTGCAACGATGAGGGTCGCGGCGAGCGCCTGTTCGACGCCGACGGCGAGCGGACACAATATCTGCAGAACGTCCTGGGCTTCCTCCAGGCCTATCAGGTGCAGTTCCAGCGCACGAAACTGTTCGTGAAGCGCCTGCAGGAGTTCGGGCTCCTGGAGCCGATGCAGGCGCAGTTCACCCTGCGAAGCGGTCAGCGCTCGACGCTGTCCGGTTTCAGCGTGGTCAACCGTGATCGCCTGAAGGCTCTTTCGGCCGAGCAACTCGCCGAGCTCATGCAGGCGGACGAGATGGAGCTGATCTACCTGCATCTGGCTTCGCTGCGGAACCTTGCGCCGATCGCCGAGCGCATCGGTGCCCCGGCCGAGACTGCGCAGGCGGACGAGACCGCCCCGGCTTCTCCGGCCGACTTCGAGACCTCGGGCAACGCCTGATCCCGAAGGGCTCCCGGTCGAGGCCGGGAGACATGAGCCGACGCTCAGCCGCTGAGCGTCGGCCGAAATCTGGAAATAGCGGTGACGATGACCCCGGCGGCTCTCTTGTCCGCCGGGACGCTGTGTCTTTGCGCGCCAGGTCAGGCCGCGCAGGTTCCGGTTGGAGAGAGCGGCAATGGCTTTTCCGTTTAAGTCGGAAGGCTTCTGGGGTCCCCTGTTCCGCCGCCGCGATCGTGCGCGCATGGCCGTGGAGGCACCGCGCCCGTCGCGTCCGTCGAAGCGTCAGCTCGTCCTGCATCTGAAGACGAAGGCCGGAAAGCTCTTCAACCGCGATCGACTGATTTTCGATCCGTTGGAGCCGCGCGTTCTTCTCAACTCGGACATCACCTATCAGATCGGCGCACCGTCCGACGCTGCGACCGTCGAGCATCAGCTTCTCGTCAAGCTGATCCAGCGGGACGAGACCATCAACAGCACCACGAAGACGGTGCAGCGCATTCAGGTGTTCGACTACACGAACGGGACGCAGGGTATAAACCCGCTCCATACGTTCGGTATCATCGATGCGAGTTCAAACCAAGCTTACACGCTTCAAGGGTCGGGCGGCAAAGAGACCATTACGGTCGATGCCGACTCCTTCAAGCTTTTGGGCGATACTCAAAAGCCGATTCTCGCGTTCACCGATCCGACCAATGCCGGGGTGAATCCGAACAACAATTCCGACAACACTATCGCCCTCCTGAACACGCCGACCGGGTCCGCGCAATCAGGCGCCGAGTTCAAGCTGACGGGCGCCAATGCCGGCGAGATCGCGTCGGGGAAATTCGCGGGAAGCTTCTCGAACGTTGCCAATCTCGTCGGTGCCGCTTCGGCCGACGACAAGCTGACGATCGGCGCGAACGGCAGCCTCAGCGGAACGTTCGGCGGCGGCAAGAAGAGTCTTCAACTCGACATCTCGTCGGTCGTGGCGGGAAGCATCGATGCGACGCTGTCCGGCGGCGGAAGCAGCTACACGCTGGCCCGGACCAGCGGCTCCTCGGCGGCGACCTTCGGCAGCCTCGCCTTCACCGCGCCGACGACGAGCCTCGGCGTGATCCTCGGCAGCGGCGACGACACGCTCCACCTGGCCAGCCTGCCGCCGGCACCGTCCTTTACGGTCAGCGGCGGCGCGGGCGCGGACAGAATCGTCTTCGACACCGATCTCTCTGCCGCATCCGGAAATCTCGCCGTCACCTTCAATGGCGGCGCGGGCGACGACAGCATCGCCGTATCGGCCAACCTGAGCGCGCTGGCGGGCGATCTCGGCATCGTCTTCAAGGGCGGCGAGGGTGCCAACACCCTGAGCGTCGCGTCGGGCAAGACACTGTCCGCCAGCGGACAAGTCACCATCGCCGCCGACGCGACCGTGACGCCCATCCTCGCCACGTCCGGCCTCAATCGTTCCGGCAGCGCGAACGCGCGGATGGCCGTCACCGTCAACGACGGGGCCGTGATCCGCGGAACCGGCGTGAAGGTCGCCGTCCGTAGCGACATCGCGATCGCCGATACGGCGCCGGCCGACATCTCGACCATCAGCGTCACCGCCAACGGGCTGGCCGGGATCACGCTCGATGGCACGGTCGATGCGCGGACGGGCGACGCGGAACTGACCACCGACGTCAGCAACATCGTCACGCTGGTCTCGACGCTCAATTCGGAGCTTGCGAGCGTCAAGCCGAACCTGACCAACAGCTCGACGATCGCCGTCGGCTCCAAGGGGGCGGTCAACGGCGGCACGGTGAAGATCGCCGCCAACACGGTGGCCAAGGTCGATGTGAAGGCCATCGGCCTCAATCTGCTCGGCGTCCAGACGATCACCGGCGCTGCGGCCGGAACCTTCGACAAGGTCAAGAGCGCCGTCAAAGGCGAGGGCAGCTTCAGCGATATCTTCACGCCCGTCGAACTCGCTGCCAGGGGCTTGATCAAGTCGGCCGAGACGACGATCAACAACACGACCCAGGTGACGGTCGCGCCGAGCGCGGTGAGCACCGACTCGCGAATCAGGCAGACCGGCGCCGGTACGATTGCCGGCAGCGATCCCGCCGTCGCGCTCCAGATCTCGGCCGACGACAAGACCGATTCGACGATCACGCTCGTGGCGCGGGACGCCGCGTCGGTGCCCGGCCTCCAGTTCGACGACCCGGCCCTGGACGCCGCTGCGAGCGCCGCCGCCAAGGCGGCGGCCGCCGTCAACATCCTCAACCTGTTCGGCCTGACCGGCACGCAGACCGTCACGCGCCTCACCAGCGTCGATCTCGGCGTGCCGGCCGCCGGAAGCCTCCCGGCCACCGCCCCCGCGCCGGGCGATGCCGCCCTCGTGTCGGCGGAGGGTGCCGCCGGGATCCACGCCGCCAATACCGGTGCGCTGGCCGTGCGCATCCGCGCCGCCACCGATGCGACCGACCCGGCCAAACCGGACGAGAGCCTCGTCGCGGGCGACGGTGAGACCGACAATTCGCTGCCTGCGCCGATGAAGGCGGGTGCGGCCCAGGTCAACGTGAGCGACACCGTACGGGTCGCCGTGCGCGGCGTGTCCGTCACGGCCGCGTCCCTTGCCGTCGCGGCCACCAACGACACGGCAATCGAGTCGCGCGCCGTCCAGGCCCGCAACCTGCTCACCGGCTCCACCAAGGCCGTCGTCGAGACGGCGCGCCTGACCGCTTCCAGCGGCGCCATCTCCGTCGTCGCGATGGATGCGACCAAGGCGGAGGCCATCGTCGAGCCGATCCGGACCGACAGCCTGGAAGACGAGAGCGATGCCGAGGAGGCGAAGCGCGAGTTGATCGGCATCGCCCGCAGCTCCGCCGTCAACACGGTCGAGCGCGACATCACGGCGACGATCACGGATTCGGTCGTGACGGGAGCCGAAGGCGTCGCGCTGACCGCGCAGAACGCCCTCGACCTCACCACCAACGCGAAGGCCGTCGTCGCCGCGAGCAAGTTCGGCGTGGCCGGCTCCTACGCCGTCAACATCGTGCTCGGCAGCACCACGGCGACCGTGAGGGGCGGGAGCGTCAGCGCCGCGACCGGCGACATCTCCGTCAACGCCTCCGACGTGACCAACATCGATTCGCGGGTGCAGACCTCGGTCGCCGGTGAGAGCAAGTCCGGCGGCACCGCCATCGGCGGTGCGGCGGCCTTCAACATCGTCGGCTACCGGCCGGACGGCCTGACCGGCAGCGACAAGCTGGCCGACAAGGTCGTCGGGATGGCCATCGACGCCATTCTCGGCAGCGGGTTCTTCACCTTTGCCGCCACCCAGGCGACCCGTGCCCGGATCGAGGCCGCCACCGTCACCGCCACGACCGGCGGCGTCGGCGTGAAGGCGATCAGCGCCGGCACGGTGAACGCCACGGTCAGCAACACCGTGACCGTGTCGACCCCGGAGCAGTCGCGCCTGGACGAAGCGAAGGCCCAGGCGACGCGCACGGCGATCAACAAGGCCCGGACCTTCCTCGGCAAGGCGACGCTGAGCAGCGAGCCCGGCGCGGTGACGAGCGCAGGCTCGCGCAGCATCGGCGGCCTGATCGCGACCAACCGCATGAACCGCACGGCCACCGCCGAGGTGATCAGCGGCGCGACCATCACGAGCGGGGGGGAACTCGGCGTCCGCGCGACGGACCTCTCGACGATCAACGCCAACGTGAAGCTCGTGGCGTCGAGCCAAGCCGCCAGCGACGGCGGCCTGGACACGAAGCAGCCGCAGATCAAGTCCGATTACAAGCTGAGCGCCAGCCAGCCGGTGGCGATCACCCTCGGCCAGCGCGTGGCCGTCGATTTCTCGACGCTGCTCGGCGAGCAGGCGATCAAGACCGTCAGCACCCTCGACGCGATCAAGTCCAACCTGCCGTCGACGACGAAGCAGGCGCAGGGCGGCACGACGCCCGGCAAGGCTCCGACGCTGAAGGCGGTCAAGACGGGCGACGTCGTTCTCGTCAGCCCCGGTCATCCGGCCGGCAGCGGCGAGGTCGGCTCCTATTACCGCTACATCAAGACGCCGACCGCGCCGGCGACGTTGGACTCGATCGACCTGTCGAAGGAGAACTTCACCGGCGCGAACTGGGAGCTCATCGGCGCGAAGGGTGACGTTTACGCCTATATGGGTGCGGACCGCACCGCCGCGAACAAGCTCGACCTCAAGACGGCGACGTTCTCGAATCGCGATCTCTGGCGCCGGGTCACCGACACCGAGGCCGCGCCAGCCAAGACGACCGGATCCGGCGGCACCTCGGCCGGCGGCATCGTCGTGCGCAACGAGATCAAGGGCGGCGTCACCGCCGCGATCAGCAATTCCTCCGCCACGACGACGGTGAATGGCGGCGTCGTGGTCTCGGCCGAGCGCGGCGCGACGATCACGTCGAAGGCCGATGCCACCGTCGAGGCGATCGCCACGATCCGTGAGCAGACCGGCGAGACGGCCGAAGGCACGGCCGGCAGCGGGACGGCGAGCACGGTTCCGGGCCAGACCTCGGCCTTCGACAAGTCCAGCACGTCGAATTCGAGCGCGCTCGCGATCAACGCGGTGATCGCGACCAACACCATCCTGTCGGCCGCCGACGCCTCCATCACCGACGCCGAGGTCGCGACTGCCGGCGACGATGGCGCGGTCACGGTCGAGGCGAAGACGACCGGCTCGATCGAGGCTGAAGTCCAGGCGCAGATCACCGCGCTGTCGAGTGGCCCCTCCGGTACCGAAGACGCCGCCGCCGACCCCGCCGCCGGCGGCTCGACAGGTGGCACCACGACGCCGCCGACGGGCACCACGACGCCGACGACGGGGTCGGGGCAAACGACCGCGCCGACGACCACGGCACGGGCGGGCGGCATCCAGCTCGCCTTCAACGCGATCGGCTACGAGAGCAGCAATCTCGGCTTCGACACCCTCAACGCCCTGGTCGGAACCAATCTCGGAAACTCGGCGACGGCGCAGGCCAGCGCCCGCATCACCAACACCCGGGTCGCGGCCACGGGCGCGGTCAGCGCGACGGCGGAGTCCTCCGGCACGATCGCCTCGACCCTGAGCAACGAAGTCACCGCTGCGGCCAAGGCCGCGAGCGTCAATTCCCTGGCGGTCTCCGGTCTCGTTGCGATGAACCGCGTCAGCGGCGCCGCCGAGGCGGTGATCGATGCCCGGACCAAGACGGTCTCGGGCACCGACGTCACGGTGTCCGCCACCGATACGGTCGGCATCGAGGCCGAGACCGCCGTGGCGGCCTCGGCTTCGGCCGAGAAGACCGGCTCGGTCAGCGGCCTCGGCAAGAACGCTGAGGCGCTGCTCGGCGAGTACACCTATACCACCGCGTCCGGCAGCCGGCAGGTGAAGTTCGGCGAGAAGATCCGCCTCAGCGATACCTGGGCCGGCAAGGGCGAGAAGGGCGCCGTGTACCAGTACATGGGCGCGGACTTCGCCGCCGCCGAGGATCTCGGCAACACGGCGCGGGACTTCGCCGACTTCGCGCTGTGGAAGAAGCTCGACGCCACCAACGTCGTGCCGGGTGCGACCGGCGGCTCGGCCGCTCCGACCGGAAAGATCGCGGCGGCGAAGTCCTCGGCGATGGCTCTCGGCGGCATCTTCGCCCGCAACGACGTGTCGGGTCAGGCCACGGCCCGGATCGTCAACACCACCGTCCAAGCCACCGGTGACGTCAGCGTCAGCGCGAAATCGGAAGCGTCCATCAACGCCACCGATGAGAGCGAAGTCGAGGCCGAGGGTGGCTCGGCCGCCAACGGCGTGCTCGTTTCCAACACCGTGCAGAACGGCGCGCTCGCCTACATCAAGGACAGCACCGTTACGAGTGAAGACGGGGGCGTGAGCGTCTCCGCCGAAAACGCATCGACGATCGAGGCGAGTGCGGCCGGCTCCGTTGCCGGCGAAACGTCGGCGGTTGGCTTCACGCTCGCCTTCAACACGGTCGGCTTCCAGCAGCAGAACCCGCTCTTCAACGCCGTCGACACCATCATCGGCGATCCGCTCATCGCCACCGCCACCAACGGGGAAAACCCGGCCGGCGCCAAGGCCTACATCACCGGCTCCACCGTCACGGCCAAGCGCGACGTCTCCGTCACCGCCGACAGCCAGGCCAAGATCACGGCCGAGGCCGGCAACAAGGCCGAGCAGGCGGATTCCGAGGAAACCGTCCACAAGGCGGAGACCGGCGCACGCGGGATCTCCGCGGGCGCGGTGCTCGCCATGAACAAGGTCAGCGCCCGCGCCGAGGCCTTCATCGGCGCGGAAACCGTCGCCGCTCAGGCCCCAGCGCAGACCGCCGCCACCGTCGCCTCGACCGATGGCGCGGTGACCGTTTCGGCCAAGAATCAAGCCGGCATCGAATCGACCAGCACGATGATCGGTGCGTCGTCGGTCTCCGGCAGCGTTGCCGAACTGGCCAAGAAGGCGGTCGCCACCGCCCTCAACATCTACGATTACACCTCGAAATCCGGCACCAAGGCGCTGAAGGCCGGTGACCGTGTGCGGCTCGCCGCCGACTTCACCGCGCCGGCCGGATCGAGTTCGAACACCGACGCCAAGCGGACCGAAGAGCCCACTCTAAAGGGCCGGGTCTTCATCTTCGTCGCGGCGTCCGATGCCTCGGTCGATCTCGCGACCGAGGATTACACCAACGCGGCCCGCTGGTTCGCGGTCGATGACGGGGCCATCGTGTCCACCAAGCCGACGGTGGCCGGCACGACGCCCGGTACCACGACCGGCGACACCCTCGACAAAGACACGACCACCATCAAGACCGCGGAAGGCACCACGACGATCACGCGCCAGAAGGCGCGCTACACGTCGAACGGCGGCTTCCAGGACATGATGGCCGGCCAGGGCGTGCTGCTCTCGAAGACCGACACCCTCTCGAAGGGCGAGAAGGGCACGATCTACATCTGGCGCGGGGCCGACAACACGCGGGTCACGCTCCACGGCGAGGATTACACCAGCGCGAACTGGATTCCGGCGGCGGCCAAGACCGTCATGCCGAAGCTCGATACGGTCGCCAACCCGCCGGCGGCGCCGACGCCCGCCGCGGGCTCGACGGCTCCGACCCCGACCGACCGCACCCCCGGCTCGTCGTCCAAGGCCTTCGGCGGCCTGATCGTCTACAACGAGGTGACCGGCGGTGCCGGCGCCCGCATCACCGATGCCACGGTCACCTCCGCGCTGGACCTGACGGTCCATGCCGCGGACGCTGCCGACATCTCGGCCACCGTGCTCAGCACCGTGACGTCGTCCGGCGGTGCCTCCTTCGGTTCGAAGACCGGCGCGGCCGGCACCAGCGGCGGCACCGGTGGCGGCACGCTCATCGCGGCCAACGGCATCGCCGCGACCAACGTCGTCCGCGGCGGCGCCGACGCCAGCGTCCTGCGTTCGACGGTGGAATCCACGACCGGCAATCTCGAAGTCAGCGCCGAGAACGAATCCGGCGTCGATGCGCGCATCCGGGCGTCGTCGACGACGTCGGGCGGCCAGGGCGTGTCCGGCGCGGTGACGCTCGCGTTCAACTCCGTCGGTTACGAGACCCAGAACCTGCTCTTCAACGCGATCGACACGCTGATCGGCCAGTCGGCTATCTCGGGAGCCTTCGGAGGCGAGATCGGCGCGGGCGCCAAGGCGACGATCGTCCAATCGTCGGCAAAGGCCGGCGGCGACCTGACCGTCTCGGCGACCTCAGCTGCCAAGATCAACGCGACCGTCAGCAACGCCGCGACTTCCACGGCCGACGTCGCGATGGTCTCGGGTGGCGCCGGCACCGGCTTCGGTGTCGTCCTCGCCTCGAACAAGGTGAGCGGCAGCGCCGTCGCTCTCATCGACAACACCGGTGTGACCCGTGACATCACGGCCGGCGGCGCCCTGGCCGTCACGGCGACGGATGCGGCCGGCATCACCTCGAACGTCCAGATCGTCACGAGCTCGACCGTCACGAAGAGCGACGGCGGCGCCGTCACCAATCAGTCCAAGCTCAACAAGTACCTGCCGTCGGACTTCTCGACGAACCCGAACGAGGTTCAGTCAGCCACGATCCAGTCGAACATCATCAAGAACCGCGCCGATTGGGCACCGGCCGAATTGCTGGCCTTCGAGGAGAAGGTCACCGCGCAGATCACCCGCGTGAAGGGACTGATCGAGGAGCTTCAGGCCGGCCCCGCGACGCTGCTCAAGCAGGTCGAGACGAAGCTGCTCGAACTCAGGGCGGGCAAGGTCACAACGGAGTACCTGGTCAAGATCAACCAGACCCTCGTCGACCAGCTCAACGGAATTGATACCTCCAAGATTCCGAGCACCGACCAGACCGATCTCAAGACGCGGATCAAAGAGGCGGCCGACGCGCTGTCGGGGCACCTGACGGCGCTGTCGGTCAACACGGATGGTGGCGACGAGGCGCGGCTCGAGGCGCTGAAGGTCGCCGCCGAGGCGGCGCGTCTCGGCTATCTCGACGAGGCCGCGCTGCGCAACAGCACCGATTCGGCCGAGAAGAGTGTCGGCCAGTTGATCCGTCTGCAGGTCGCTGTCGATCGCGCGGTCATCGAGACCGCCGGCAAGATCCTGGAACTGAAGGACGGGCTCAACAACTTCCTGAAGCCGTTCGGCCTCAGCACCGACAGCATCGGCGCGATCGACCTCTCGGCGTACGGCCAGCTTCCGAAGACCGCGAACGCGCAGGACGTCACCTTCGGCGCGCGGGTGCGGATCGCGGACGGCTACGCCAAGCCGACCTATAAGGCCGGACAGGGCGAGATCACGGTCAAGACCGGCGAAACGATCGAAGATCTCTCGGGTAAAATCTACAAGTATGTCGGTGCCGACATCCTGGTCGAAATCAGCTCGCTCGATCCGGATTTCACGGACGGCGCGAAATGGAAACTGATCGCCGACAAGTCCAGCGCCTACAAGGCCGGGGACATCTTCATCTACATGGGCGGCAACGCGAAGATTGATCTCGCGGCCACCGACTACACCAACAAGCTCCTCTGGAAGCGGGCGCTCGAATCCAACTTCATTCCCGATGGCTTGAAGCTGCCGACCACCGGCACGGGGACCGGCACGACGACACCGGCGCCGGCTACGTCTTCGACCGAGACGGTGGCTCCCACGGGCGACCCGTCGGCCAACAACGCCGCCAAGACCGGCACGGTCGCGGCGCAGCCCTCCGCCTCGCTCGCGATCGGCGGCCTCGTCGTGCTCAACAGCGTCCACGCGGACGCCGTTGCGCGCATCACCGGTGTCACCGCCGAGGCGGGCGGCACGGTCACGGTTCAGGCGAGCGAGACCGCCACGATCAAGGCGACCGCCGACAGCGCCGCCAACGTCAAGTCGGCGAGTTCCTACAAGCCGACGAGCGGCACCGGCACTCCGGCCCCGACCACGCCGGCCGACCCGTCCACAGACAGGACGCTCGGCACGAAGAGCCAGCCGACGAGCCTCGCGCTCGGCGGCATCATCGCCACCAACGCCGTTCTCGGCACGGCGCGGGCCGAGATCATCGACAGCACCGTCACCGGCGGCGGGATGAACGTCGATGCGGCCAACACCGCCACGATCGACGCCACGGCCAAAACCGCGACCTCCAGCGACCAGGGCGCGGTGTCGATCACGCTCGCCTTCAACACCATCGGCTGGAAGGAGCAGAACATCCTGTTCCGCGCCGCCGACACGATCACGGGGCAGCCGCTGATCGCTGCCGGCAGCGGCAACGACGCCGACCCGTCGGGGGCGCGCGCGCAGATCCTGCGCAGCACCGTCACGACGACGGACGCCAGCGGCACGCTCGCCGTGACCGCGCGTTCGGACGCGTCGATCAACGCCCAGCTCACCAACAAGGCCAGTGCCTCGCAAGCGGTGCTCAAGGATGCGAGCGCCTACGCGATCGGCTTCGCGCTCTCCGGCAACCTCGTGAATTCCGAGGCGGTGGCGCGGATCGACAGCAGCAACGCGGCCGGCACCGCCATCGACCCGACGAAGACGCTCGACGCAGCCGGCAAGGTGACGATTTCGGCCACCAGCAACGGCAGCATCACCTCGCTGAACAACCTCTCGGCGATTGCCAGCCTGACCAAGCCGAGCGTGCTGCAGGACTTCGCCGACAAAATCCTCGGCAACTACACCTACACCACCGAATCGGGCTCGAAGACCGTCACGTTCGGCGACATCGTGTTCGCGAAGGTCGGTGGTGTCGAGAAGCTGTACGTCTATTTCGGCGATACCAAGCTCGTCTCCGACCTTAAGACGGAGAGCTACACGGAGGCCAATGGCTGGCGGGAGAACAATCTCCGCGAGTTCGTGAAATTCCTGCCGCCGGGCGTGCTCAACCTCGGCGACAGCAAGGATGTCGCCGGCTCGGCGACGCCGCCGGCCGACAACACGAACACCACCAGCGGCCAGACCCCGTCGAAGCCCTACGCCGTCGCCGTCAGCGGCATCCTCGTGACCAACGACGTACGCAGCGCCGCCACGGCGACGCTCACCGGCATGACCGTGGCCAAGGCCGGCGACATCAGCGTCCAGGCGGAGCAGAAGGGTGCGATCACCGCGACGGTCAACAGCAAGGTCGAGTCGAAGCTGAAGCCGGGCACCAAGGCCGGCGACAAGCACTCCGTCGCGGCCCAGGCCGTGATCGCCTCGAACGTCGTGATGGGCGCGAGCACCGCCACGATCGACCGCAGCCCGCTCGGCGACGCCGCCACCAACGCGACCGTCGGCAATGTCGCGGTGGGCGCCCGCAACACCGGGACGATCACCGCCACGATCGACAGCACGGTCGATTCGAGCGAGACCGCCGTCGGCATCACCGCCGCCTTCAACAAGATCGGCAGCCCGAGCACCAACGCAGTGTTCGACCTCGCCGAGTTGCTCGTCGGGATCGATCTCGACAGCCAGATGACCAAGGGCGGCCAGTTCGCCGCGACCGCCTCGATCTCGGGCCAGCCGATCAACGCCACCGGCAAGGTTTCGGTGGAGGCTCTGTCCCAGGCGACCATCAAGGCCACCATCGAGAACGCCGTCACCTCGATCGGCTCGGCCGCGACCACCGTCGGCGCCGTCGCCGGCCTGAACTTCGTGCGTGTCGGCACCTCGGCCACCATCGCCGACGTGACGAGCCTTAAGGCGGCGGGCGGCGTGGCCGTCAACGCCCGTAGTGCGTCCGCCATCGATGCCGTGGTCAAGGCCCCCGTCACGGCGGTGGTCTACAACATGTCCGACACGAGCGGCACCAACACCTCCGGGAATACCGGCAATACGGGGAACACCGGCGGAACCGGCACCGCGACGACCACACGCTCGATCTCCGTCGCCGCCAGCTTCGCCCGCAACACCATCCTCGACGTCGTGCTCGACGCCGGCCTCGACCGGATCGGAGACCTCACGGCGAGCGCGGGTGACGTCAGCGTCACCGCCGCCAACACCGCCACCATCACCGCGAAGGTCGCGGCCACCGCCATCGCCGTGCTGCTGAGCACCGAGGACGGCAAGAATCTTGGCGTCTCCGGCAGCGGCGCCTTCGGCATCAACACGATCCTCGGCGGCGTCGAAGCGCGGATCGCCGACAGCCGGATCACCGCGTCCGGCAGCCAAGCCCCGAGCGTCACCGACGGAACCGGCGGCCAGGGCAACATCACCGTCTCCGCCAAGAGCACGGCCACCGTCACGGCTTCGGTCGAGGCCGCGGCGGCCGCCGTCATCGTCGGCAAGGGCGCGGCACAGGCGGTGGCGATCGGCGTCTCGCTCGCCTTCAACATGATCGGCTACAACCTCAGCCTGATTCCGGTCGACGGCACCAGCAGCCTCGCGGCCGACAAGGCGCGTTCGCTCGACGTGAAGGCGACCGTGACCAAGTCACGGCTGAGCGCCGGGCGCCGGGTGTCGGTCGAGGCCGAATCGGGCGGCCGGATCGAGGCCCGGACCCTCGCCACCGCCATGGCGGTCGGCGTTTCGACGGGCGGCAGCTCCGGCGGCTCCAGCACCGACGGCAACGTGGCGCTGTCCGGCGGCGGCCTGTTCGTGCGCAACAAGGTCGTCACCTCGGCCTCGGCCGTCATCGACGGCACCGGCAGCAACGACGACGCGGTCACCTCCGGCACGGGCGGGATCAACGTCTCGGCCAAGGACACCGCCGTGATCCGGGCGACCTCCGTCGCCCTCGGCCTCTCGGCCAACCTGAGCGCGGATGCGAGCAACACCGCCTCGAAGTCGACCCTCGCCATCGCCCTGTCGCTCGCCGACAATGCGATCACCAGCGAGGTGGCCGCGCGGATCACGCAGATCGCCAATCTCGCGACCCTCGGCGATGTGGCGGTGGCTGCTGACCGCAGCGCCGATATCTTCGCGCAGACCTACGCCGCCGCGGTCGGCGCGCAGGTCTCCTCGAAGGGCGACGGCGCCTCGGTGAGCGGCGGCGGCGCGCTCTCGATCAACACGATCAAGGGATCGACGATCGCCGAGATCACCGATTCCAAGGTCGGGGACGGTGCCAATGGCGGCGCCAAGGTTGGCAGTCTCGCCGTCTCGGCCCTGGACACCGCGAAGATCGTCGCGCTCACCGGCGCGGCCGCGGTCACACTCGCCGGCACGGCCGAGGGCAAGGCCACGGGCGTTTCCTTCGGCGTCTCCGCCGCGCAGAACGTTATCGGCGGTTCGGGCACAGCGGTTCGGGCCACGGTGGCGGGTACTCCGGTGCGGTCGACCGGCGCCGTCGGCGTGCGCGCCGAGTCGAGGGCCGATATCGATGCGACGACCGTGACGGTCTCGGTCGGTGTCTCGGGCAGCGGGACCAGTGACGCGCGCACGGCGAGCCTCGGCGGCTCGGGCGCGCGCAACACCGTCAACGTCGCCACCACGGCGGAGCTTTACGCTGCGGATGGCACGTCGGTCGCCATCGAGGCCGGCAGCCTCGCGGTCACCGCCAAGAACGCTTCGACCATTTCGTCGGATGTCGGCGCGGCCTCGGTGGCCGGCTCGTTCGGCCAGGGCAAGTCGGTCGCGGTCGCTCTCGCGGCCAGCGTCGCGATCAACGAGATCAGCGGCAACGTCTCGGCGACCGTGAAGAACGCCGATGTGACGACCCTTGCCGGCGGCGTGACCATCGACGCGACGCGGCAGGGCATTATCGAGACGCGCGCCGCGGCGGCCAGCGTCGCGGTGAGCGCGAGCGCAGACAAGAGCATCGCTGTCTCCGGTGCCGGCGTTGCGGCGGTCAACAAGATCAACAGCAGCACCACGGCCACGGGCCAGAACGCGTCGATCAACGCGACGGGCGACGTCACCGTCACGGCCGGCAGCAATGCCACGATCAAGTCATTGGTCGTTGGCGCCGCGGCATCCATCGGCGGCGGGGCGGGAGACGGCGGCGCGGGCGCGCTCGGCATCTCCATCGCCTACAACGAGATCGGTGCCTGGACCGCCTACGACGAGACGGCCCACACGCTGAGCGAGGCGCCCTCGCTGGGAAGCCGTGCCAACGTCTCGGCCACCCTGGTGGGCAGCCAAGTCACGACGACGGGGGCGCTCTCCGTCGCGGCGAGCGCCAACAACGCCATCACGACCGACATCGTCGCGATTGCGGCCGGCGTCACCGTCGCGGGCGGCAAGGCCGGCGCGGTCAGCGTCGGCGGCACCTTCGCGATGAGCAACATCGGCCTCGCGGTCGCAGCCTCGATCGACGGCGACAAGACCGGCGCGACGCCCGGATTCCAGGCCGCGAGCGCCACCGTTTCGGCCCAGGACATCTCGACCATCACCACGCAGGCGCTCTCGGCCAGCCTCTCGCTCGCCGCCGCGTCCGGTAACGCCCTCTCGATCGCCGTCGGCGGCAGCATCGCGCTCAACTCCATCGCCAACGACATCTCGGCGACGGTGAAGAACATTGATCGCGGCCTGCAGACCGTCGGCGCGATCCTCATCTCGGCGAAATCGGCGGGCACCATCACCGCGAACGCCGCCTCGGCCGCGATCGCCGTGGCCGCGTCCGGCTCGAACGCCGTGCCCGTCAGCGCGGCGGTGACCTATGCGCGCAACGTCATCACCACCAGCACCCGTGCGCAGGCGAGCGAGAGCAAGCTGACCACGACCGGCGCGGCCGGCAACATCAGCGTCAAGGCCGAGGCCTCGGCCGCGATCAACGCCGCGATCCTGGCGGCTTCGCTCGCCGCAGGCGTCGGTGGCAGCAATGCCGCGGGCGTCGGGCTCGGCGCCGCCATCGCCGAGAACCGCATCGGCGTCTGGTCTTCGTCGGGCACCGATGCCAACACCAGCTACGCCCTGGCCAATAACGGCGGCACCGTCGTCGAGGCGTCCCTGACCCGCGTCGGCGTCGATGCGAAGGGCGCCCTGGCGGTCGAGGCGACGTCGAAGAACGTCATCAAGGCGAACATCGCGGCCATCTCGGCGGGCCTCGCGGGTGGCGGCTCCAACGCCGTCGGCGTCAGCGGCGGCGCCACGGCCGTCATCAACGCCATCGGTGTCACCACGCAGGCCTTCATCGAGGGCAACGGCGTGGGCGGCAGCGCGATCGCGAGCAATGCGATCAAGGCCGGCGCCGTCACCGTGAAGGCGGCCGATACGTCGAGCATCACCGCCAACGCGCTCACGGCCGCCGTCAGCGCGGCCTTCGGCGGCTCGAACGGTGTCGCGGTCTCGATCGGCTTCGCGCTTGCGCTCAACACCATCAATGCGTCCACCCGGGCCAGCGTGAACAATGTCGGCGACGGGATCGACGCGGGCACCGGTGCAGTCCTGGTCGATGCCCTCAGCAACGCGACCATCACGGGGACGACGACGGCGGCCGCTGTCAGCATCGGCGGCGGCGGATCGGGCGGCATCGCCATCGCCGGTGGCGGTGCGCTCGCCTTCAACACCATCCGCCCCGTCACCCGGGCCGTGATGGCCGCCAGCACGATCACGCAGAGCGGCACCGTCACCGTGACCGCCGCGGCCACTTCGAAGATCTCGGCTCTCGTTGCGGCCGCCTCCCTCGCCGTCGGCGTCGGTGGTTCGGCCGGCGTCGGCGTGGCGATCGGCGTGTCCGTCGCCGCCAACCAGATCGGCGACTGGACGTCGTCCGGCGAGGGACGCAACCGCGTCGATACCGCCGCCGCGAGCCAGGGCTCCGTCGTCGAGGCGCGTCTCACGGGGAGCAGCGTCAAGACGAGCGGCGCGCTGACGGTCGGGGCCAGCTCGGCTCAGGCGATCTCCGCCCAGGTCGCTGCTGCGGCGGCCTCCATCGGCGGTGGCGGTTCGGCCGGCGTCGGCGTCTCGGCGGCCGGCGTCTCGGTCTCGAATGCCATCGCGGTGGCAACCCGTGCCGTCATCGACGGCGACGGTGCGGCCGGCATCGAGGCCGGCAACGTCTCGGTCCGCGCCTCCGACATCTCCACGATCGACGCCTTCGCCGGGTCCGCCTCGCTTGCGGGCTCGGGCGGCGGCGGGGCCGGCGTCTCCGTGGCGGTCGGCTTCACGCTGGCGCTCAACAGCATCGCCGGAAATGTCGAGGCGGCGATCAGGAACGCCGACACCCTCCTGCGCACGAGCAGCCCGCTCGGCGTCTCGGTCAGCGCCACGCGCGCCGGCCGCATCAACGCGGCGGCAGCGGCGGCGGCCATCAGCATCGCGGGCGGCGGCTCGGCCGGCGTCGGCGTGTCCGGCGGCGGCGCCTTTGCCTCGAACCGGATCCTCGGCTCGGTCAGCGCAACGGTGGATGCGAGCCGCATCACCACGACCGGCAGCGGCGGCCTCACGGTGACGGCGACCGGCTCGTCCGAAATCACGGCGATCATCTCGGCGGTGGCCGCGTCCGGCGGCGGCGGCGGTGCGGCCGGCGTCGGCGTCGCGCTGGGCGTCAGCGGTGCCGAAAACCGCATCGGGGAATGGTCCAGCACGGGCCAAAACGCCGAGCGCATCGATATGCTCGGCAGCGGCGGTGCCACGGCCGTCCAGGCCTCGGTCCGGAACTCCCCCCTCGACATCGCTGCGGCCCTGACGGTTCAGGCCACGGCGAGCCAGAAGATCACCGCGACCGTCGTGGCCGCATCCGCCGCGATCCAGGGTGGCGGCGCGGCCGGTGTCGCGGGCGCCGCGGCCGGTTCGGTGGCTGCCAACGCCATCGGAGTCGAGACCTCGGCCACGATCGACGGTGACGGCGCAGGCCCGGACGGCATCAAGGCGGGCAGCGTGACCGTCTCGGCCGCCAACACGGCCCAGATTACCGCCGTCACGGGCGCCGCCTCACTCTCCGGGGCCGGCGGCGGCGCAGCCGGCGTCGGCGTGGCGATCGGCTTCGCGCTCGCCATCAACAGCATCGCGGGCGGCATCCAGGCATCGATCTCCAACGTCGATGCCGGCCTGACCACCCGCAGCGGCGGCGTCTCGGTCGGCGCGCGCAACGACGCGCGCATCCGGGCCACCTCCGCGGCGGCGGCCATCTCCATCGGCGGCGGCGGTGCTGCGGGCGTTTCGGTGAGCGGCGGCGGCGCCGGTGCGTCGAACGTCATCACGGTGCGGACGAACGCCTTCGTCGCCAACAGTGCCGTGATCGTGCGCGGTGGCAAGTCCACGGTGTCGGCCGGCTCGAATGCCGACATCCAGGCCCTGATCGTCGCTGCGGCGGCGGCGGCCGGCGGTGGTGGCGCGGCGGGCGTCGGTGTCTCGGTCGGCATCGGTGCGGCGGCCAACACCATCGGTGCCGGCAACGAGATCCAGGCCTATCTCAACAATACGAGCGTCGATTCCGACAACGCGCTCGACGTGACGGCGGTCTCGAACCAGACCATCCGGGCGGATGTCGGGGCGGTGTCCGCATCGATCCAGGGCGGCGGCGCGGCGGCGGTCAGCGTGGCGGGCTCCGGCACCGGCGCCTCCAACACCATCGCGGTGGCGACGCGCGCCTTCATCGACGGCGATGGCGCCACCGGCATCACGGCGACGCAGATCGCCCTGTCCGCCAAGGACACCTCCGCGATCACCGCCTCCGTCAGTTCGGCGGGCATCGCGGGCGGCGGCGCCGGAGCGGCCAGCGTCGGCGTGACGGTTTCGGTCTCGATGGCGACCAACCGCATCGGCAACACGGTCGAAGCGCTCGTTCGCAACGCCGATACCGGTGTCACCACGACCTCCGGCGACCTCTCGGTCGAGGCCGAGAGCAGCGGGTCGATCCAGGCGATCGCCACGGCGGCCTCCGTCAGCCTCGGCGGTGCCGGCGGCGTCAGCGTGCAGGTGGCCGGCGGCGGCGCGGGCGCCCTCAACGTCATCACCACGAGCACCCGCGCGGCGATCGAGCGGGCGACCGGGCAGTCGTCCCTCAACCGCGTCACGAGCGGCGCGGGCCTGCGGGTGGCTGCCAAGAGCAGCCAGGATATCGACGCCAAGGTGGTCGCGCTCTCCGCTGCCGGCGGCGGCGCGGGTCTCGCCAGCGTTCCGGTGGCGATCGGCCTCTCGGGCGCCCAGAACATCATCGGCAGCTGGAAGACCACCGATGCGCACGGCAACCGGCTCGATCAGCCGACGCTCGACACCGATGGCGGGGCCAGGGTCGAGGCTCTGATCGCCGACACGGTCGCGACGGCGCAGGGGTCGGTCGCGGTCACCGCCACCTCCTCCAGCACCATCGACGCGACCGTCGCGGCGGCCTCGGCCGTCGTCACGGGCGGAACCGTCGCGGTCGGCGTCGCCGGCTCGGGCAGCTACTCGGGCAACGCGATCAGCTTTGCCACCAACGCGGCCATCACCGGCGCTTCGACGAGCGTTACGGCCGGAGACGTCACCGTTCGCGCCAAGGATCAGGCCACGATCAACGTCGATGTCGGCGCGGCGGCCATCGCGGCTGCGGGTGGCGCCGTCGGCGTGGCGCCGGCGATCGGCGTCGCCGTGGCCCTGAACGTGATCAACAATGCCGTGACCGCGATCGTCGACGGCGCCACCGTGACGACGCGTACAGGCGGAATCCGCATCGAAGCCACGGTTCCGTCCGACAACGGCGGGTCCAGCATCAACGCCCGCGTGGCTGCGGCCGCCGTGGCGCTCTCGGGCGGCGGCGTTGCCGTCTCGGTGGCCGGTGGCGGTGCCATCGCCACCAACATGATCGGCGGCTCGACCCGTGCACGGGTCAGCAATGCCCGCCTGAACGCCTTCGGTGACGTGGCGGTCGCCGCTGCGAACAACAGCCGGATCGTGGCAGAGGTCGCCGCCCTCGCGGCCGGCGTCAGCATCGGCGGTGTTGCGGTCGGGGCCAGCATCGGCACCGGCGTCGCCACCAACCTGATCGGCAGCGAGATCACGCAGCGGGTCAACGGCCAGGACAAGACGACGAAGTCGGCCGCACTGCTCATCGAGGCTCTGTCGCAGAACACGACGATCGAGGCGGGCGGCAACCTGTCCGTCACCGCCAATTCCGGCCAGACCATTCGGGCGACGGTCGTCGCCGGCTCGGTGGCGATCTCCGGCGGTGCCATCGCCGTCAGCGCCGCGGGGGCCGGAGCCGGCACCCATAACCGGATCGGCGCGATCGTGAGCGCGGCTATCGACGGCGACGGAGCCGGCGACAAGATTTCCGCCGGCACCGTGACCGTCTCGGCGCGCGACACCTCCAGCCTCAGCGTCGATACCGGAGCGGCCTCGGTGGCCGCCTCGTTCGGCGTCTTCGGCAGCGGCTCGTTCGCCCTCGCCGTCGCGGCGGCGGACAACGTGATCGCCAACAACGTCTCGGCCACGATCCGCAACCTCGGCACGACCGGCGGTCTCATCACCCGCGGCTCCGTCGCGGTCACGGCGACCGAAAGCGCGACCCTGACGAGCCGCGCGCGTGCCGCGGCCATGTCCGGCAGCGTCTCGGCGTTCAGCGTCTCCGTCTCGGGCGGCGGCGCCGGCACCGGCGACACCGTGACGAGCACGACGAGCGCCAGCATCACCAACAGCCGGGTCACGTCCGCGGGCGATGTCGCCGTCAGCGCCAGCGACACGACGACGATCGACTCGCAGGTGCTCGGCATCTCCGTCGCCGGCGGACTGCTCGCACTCGCGGCCGGCGGCTCTGTCGCCAAGGTCGAGGCGCGCCCGACCGTCACCGCCGCCATCGAGGGTGGCTCGGTGTCGGCCGCGAACGTGAGCGTGGTCGCCACCGCGCTTCCGTCCGTCAACGCCGCGGCTGCCGGCATCAATGCCGGCACCGCCGCGATCGGTGCCTCCGTGGCCGAGGCCAAGGTCTCCGCAACGGTCGGAGCCTCGACGAAGAACGTGTCGATCACGGCCGGAAGCCTTTCGGTGCTCGGCAACCTCGCCCGTCAGGCGGGCCGCGACTCCGCCACGGCGACCGCCTCCGGCTCCGTCGGCGGCCTCATCGGCTTGAACTCGACGGTGACCCTGGCCGAGAACAGCAGCACGGTCAGCGGCCTCATCGATGTCGGCACGGTGCTGGCCGTCAGCGGCGCGGTCGCCGTCAGCGCGACGAGCAGCACGCGCCAGACCTCGACCGCCAGCAGCGCCAGCATCGGCCTCGTTGCGGCCGGCGCCACCGTCTCGTCGGCCAATTCGGCGACCGTGACCAGCGCCCGCGTCGTGTCCCTCGGCACGCTCAATGCCGGCTCGATGACCGTCACCGCCTCGGGCGTCGACGACAACTTCGCCAAGGGCATTTCCGGCAGTGGCGGCCTCGTCTCGGGCACGGCCGCCAGCGCCAGCACCAGCATGGGCGGCAGCACGCGCGCCGAACTCGGCACCGGCGTCACCGTCGACCTGACGAAGAGCAGCGACAGCACCGGTCTGTTCTATCTCTCCGCCGATCACGTCGGCACCCTGAACGGCCAGATCATCACCGACAGCTACGGCGCCCTCGCCGGAGCGGGCGCCGTCGTGAACAACGCCATCACGCACGCGGTGACAGCCGCGTTCGGGATCAATTCCCGCGTGACGGCCCGCGACATTCTCGCGACCGCAACGAACACCGTGAACAAGCCGCAGCTCGGTCAGGCCAACATCGTCGGCTCGACCGGCGGTCTGGCCAGCGGCGCGGCGGCGCACAGCTCGACGGTGCTCGACATCACCACGCGGGTCGATGTCGGCAGCAATGCCGATCTGATCACCGTTGCCCGCGCCGGGACCGCAGGCGGAATCCGTCTTGCTGCCAACAACATCATCAACGCCTACGACAAGGTTTCGCTGACCACCGGCGGCGCGCTGTCGGGTGCTGGCGCCTATTCCAGCATCGAGACCCGGAACTTCGTCGCGCAGGTCAATATCGGTGCCAACGCGACCCTGTTCACGCTCGGAAACCTGACGCTTTCGGCCAATGGCGGCGGCAACGCCTATGCCGTCTCGAACTCCGAGACCTACGGCGCGGCCACCGTGGCCAGCGGCAGCACCACCGTCATCATCCGTCCGAACAACGCGGTGAACATCGGTGCGGGCGCCGACATCACCGCCTACGGCGACGCGGACCTTTTGGTCGGCACCAACAAGAAGGCCTACGACGACGCCTACGACGCGTCGGCGACGACCGACAACTTCGCGGGCAGCGCGATCCCGATCACCTCGCTGGCGGCCAAGATCCGCGTCGAGGAAATCAACACGATCAAGATCGATGGCGGCGCCACGATCAAGACCGCAGGCAACGCCAACCTCTTCACCAACCGCCAGGGCAATTCCAATGCCGTGGCGCGGATGAAGGGCACGAACTGGACGACCGCCGTCGCCGGCGCCATCGACAGCCTGCTCGGCGGCTCGGCCGTCACGCCCGTCGGCGACACGCAGACCGGCTCGATCGGCACCGTCATCGTCGACGGCACGGTCGTCACCGGCATCACCCGCAACATCTCCATCGTCATCGACGACATGACGCGGGCGCCGGGCAACGGCGCCGCGACCCTGATCACGGGCACCGTCAAGCTCAACGGCCAGAAGTACGATGCGGCCGGCAACCCGATCGCGGATTCAGACAACACCAAGAGCTTCACGATCACCCTGCCTGACGGTGCGACCTCGGCCTCGGCGACGCTGCCGAAGCTGCCCATTACCGTCAGCCTCGGCTTCGCCAACGCCCAGTCGAACCTGATCAAGGCCTACGAGGAAGCCACGAAGGGCCTCTCGACCTACAAGGACAACGGCATTCTCCAAGCCTACTACCAAGGCGAAGTGAACCGGATCAAAGCCGAGCTGCTGGCCGACGGGCTCGCAGAGTTCCAGACGACCTTCGACGGCAAGCAGATCCTCATCCCGATCTACAAGCAGGTCCAGGCCATCACGGTGAGCCCGTTCTCGGCCGGTGCCGGCGGCATCATCGTGCGGGCCGACGCCCTGCTCGGCTCGGGCAGGCTCGATGCCGCGTCCGACACGAAGGTCGAGATCACCAACAACTCGGTGGCGAATCTCGTCATCGCCGGCATCACGATGCCGGAATCCAACGGTGGCACCTTCTTCAACGACGCCCAGATTCCGGTGACGTCGAGCGACGACTTCAACACCCGTCGCCAGGCGATCATCACGAAGAACGCCGCGAGCCCGGATGCCGCAGCCGCCAAGGCGATCGCCGGTGGCCGTGACGTCAGCTTCCAGGTCCTGACCGCCGGCGGCGTCGTCACGAAGGACAGCAAGAGCGACATCTCGCTCAAGAACACCTCCGGCGCCCGCAACGGTAACTCTGCGCCGGCCATTCTCATCGTCGGCGACATCTATGCGCCGACGGCGGTCCTCAACGTGGCGACGGCGGCAGGCGGTGACCTCACCATCACGGCCAAGACCACCGTCAAGGAGCTGAAGACCGATGTCGGCGGCGCCGTCTCAATCGGTCTGACGGAGGACCTGCGCACGTATTCCGTCGGCGGAGATCCCTACGGTCAGATCAAGGGCGTGCTCGAAGCGGGCTCCGGTCCGATGACCGGTAAGTCCGCCTCCGACATCGCTCGTGCGCTGTCCGGCTCGCAGTCAAGCGTCATCGCCAGCGGTGCGGTGACGATCAAGGCGCAGTTCCTGAACCTCAACGGCCTCGTGCAGAGCGGGCGTGAACTCTACAGAATCGTCATCGATCAGTCGGTCGAGAACGAAATTCAGGAGATCATCCGCAATCCCTATCGCACCGCGAACCTGAGCACGCTGACCCGCGACGGCTATTCTGCCAGCTACAATCGGCAGACCGGCGCCATCGAGATCGACGAGGTCGTCTCGACCGGGGGCCAGATCAATCTGACCGGCGTCATGCTCAACACCAACGCCGGCGTCGGCGAGCTGCGGGCCTTGGGCGGTTATGCCAAGGTCGAGGTCGTCAACCAGCTCAACCGCGACGTCGTCCTCAACCGCATCGACCTATCGCGGCGCGGCATCGGCACGATCGATATCAAGGATCTCGCCTACAAGACCGACGTGAACGGCAACGGCATTGCGGATGCCAACGACATCGTCTTCCGCCAGACCCTGATCCGGCAGGACGCCGCCGGCGTCGTCACGCGCTACAGCGCCGATCTGAACAGCACCGGCGCCGAGCTCGCCAAGTATGACGGCAGCAGCACGACGCAGTACGACCCGAAGACCGGGTACCGCTACGCCTTCACCATCGGTCAGGGCGCCAAGAACACCTACACACTGACGACGGGTACCTCGTCCTGGGCCGGCCTTGACTTCCTCGCCAAGGATCCGCCGCCCCTGAGCGCCTTCAACAAGGAGATCACCGAGAAGGCCGCTCTGCAGCCCGAATCCGCCTATTACTATGTCGATACCAGTAAGTCGGGTTACGCCTTCCTGGGCGCGCCCGAATATACGCGCTCGGCCGAGAAGCCGAAGGAAGTCGCGAGCTGGACCACGAGCACGTGGTACGGAAAGAAGACTTACTACACCAAGTTCCAGACGGTCGATTATACCGAGACCCAGGCGACCCATAGCCTGCAGGCCGACTACGGCATCAAGATCAAGTTCACCGGTGAGACCACCGGCACCGTCAGCATCGACTCGCAGGGCTCCGGCCGTGTGCTGATCGCCGGTGGCATCAAGAACGACAACGGCACCACGACGATCACTTCGGGCGGGACGATCCAGCATCTGAGCTCGACCGCGGCCATCACCGGCTCGCGGGTCACGCTGCAGGCTGCCCGCGGCATCGGCGTCGGCAACGGCAACAACGCCACCGATCAGGCGCTCAACGTCACGACCATCGGGGCCGGCAACACGCTCAAGGCGACGACGACCGCGGGCAACATCAACCTCAACGTCCGGACCGTCGACAACGAACTCGGGATCGACAAGATCGCGGCGGGCGGCGGCTTCGACGTCAAGCTCGTTTCGACGAGCGGCGTGACGGTGGCCGGCGAAGGCGTGGTGTCAGGCGGCTCCCTCAAGGTGATCGCGGGCGGTCGCTTCGGCTCCGAGGCGGCCCCGATCACGCTCGACGGAGGCACCACGGCCCGCGACAAGACCGACATCACGGCGGCCGGTTCGGTCGGCATCCGTGAGCGTGCGGGCGACCTGCGCCTGAACAGCCTGACGGCCAACGGCGACGTCTACATCAAGGTCGATGCCGGGAGTCTGCTCAACGTCAACAATGTCGTCGTGCGCGACGACCGCGTGGCGTCCCAGCTCATCAACGGCGTGTGGAAGGATCTCGCCCTCACCACCGAGGATGCGAACCTCAAGTTCGAGCGGACGCTCAGCGCCTACGAGAGCACCCGCGAGCGCGACTACAACGCCTACTGGGCCTACCGGAACCAGCAGGCCGACCCCTCCCGCTACAGCAGCAGCTTCGAGGTCACCCTCAGCGAGAAGACCGGCGAACGCGCCTACTATACCGCCCTGTTCACGAGCCAGGCGAATGATGCCGGCATCACCGAAGCCGGTGCGGTGAAGACCTACGTCGACAACGCGGTCAAGGCGCTCGAAACCAACCGGACGCTGCAGTACCGGGTGCTGCACGCCCAGTACGGCCAGTACGGCGACGTCTATCACGCCGACCTCTCGGGTGATTACGCCACCTACTGGGCGATCCGCGGGACGCAGCCGAACAGCACCAGCTTCGATTCGGCCTACACGGTGCAGGCGACCGCATCGGCGCTCGCCAAGATGCAGGCCGCAACGCGTACCGCCCCGATTTCCGGCGATGCGCTGATCGCGCGCGTCACGGCTCAGATCACGCAGCTCGAAACCGATCAGGGCACCCGTTTGACCGAAGCCCAGATCGCGCAGCTCTACACCACGGCCATTGAGGCCGAGGCTCGTGGAACTAAGCTGACGGGCACCGCTCTGACGGATTACGTCTCCGCGCAGATCAAGCAGATCAGCGACTCGAGGAATGTCGATTTCGACAACTTGAAGCTGGTCTTCGACGGCTTCGATGCCACGAAGGTGACGAACTTCAGCACGCAGTACGACAAGTACTGGCAGATGCGCGAGGCGGGTGACGCGACGACGTTGCAGTCGCAGGCCTACAAAGATCTTGATGCCGCCTTCTCGGGCTTCGGCGCCCGCTACGTGGCGAAGCTCGGTGCGGCTTACGACCTCTACAGCACCTATCTCGCCAACGGATCGACCCGGATCGGCAGCGCCGAGCTGACCGCCCTGACCGAGCAGTTCACCAAGGACGCCGGCTCGCAGACCCTCGGCGAGGCGGCCCTGCGTCTGGCCACCTCCGGCAAGGTGGCAGCGGCGGAAGCCGCGCTCAAGGCGACCTACGCAGCGCTCCATCTTCGCTTCGGCGGGCTCGGCGACAGCTACGACGCGTCGAAGGTCGTGGCCGAGACGACGGCCGTGCAGGCCGACTATGAGAGCTACTGGAGCTACCGCAACCAGCAGGTCGATCCGAGCGTCTACAACGCCGCCTTCGCGCCGCGCCTCGCCGGTCAGGCACTCCTCGACGCCGTGGCCGCCGCCCGCACCGCGGCGGAGACGGAGAACCGGAGCTCCGCCGCCATCGACGCGGCCCGTACCGCCGCGCAGACCCTGCGCTCCACGGTGCTGACGGCGCAGTACCGCTCGCTCAACACCTTCTTCAACAGCCTGCCGGGCTCCTACAACACGGCCGACACGCCCAACACGAACGCCCTGACGGCCAGCCGCAAGGCGGCGCCCGCCTTCTTCATCGACAAGGCGACGGCCGATGCCATCGACGCCGGCATCAAGCGCTGGACGCAGGAAGAGCTGCTCAGCGCCGTCGGCCAGGGACTGCTCAAGGAGACGACCAGCACGATCGTCGACAAGCAGGACCCGATCATCAAGGGCGCCAACATCAAGATCGTGACGTCGGGCAATGTCGGCTCCGTGAGCGGAACCAGCCTGATCGACATCGGACCCGGCTCCGCGCCGCTGACAACGGATCAGCAGATCGATCTCGGCGCCGCCGAGCGGAGCGACATCGTCTTCCTCACGAAAGCTCCGATCACCACCAACGTCGTCTTCGGCCAGTCCGGCAGCAACGGCACCGTGACCCGCCAGGACGGCGCGAACTGGGATACGAGCGTCTTCTTCGACAAGAACGGCAAGCTCTACAGCGGGACGCTCTACATCGGGGGCGTGACGCCGAATGCGTCGGCCGAGAGCTCGACGGGCTACAAGATCATCAGTGTCGTCGGGAACGTCATCACCGTCGACAAGGTCTTCGGCAGCCAGGGTGTGGCCCGCAACATCGATATCGGCGTCAGCATCGCCGTCGCCGGTGAGGCGCCGCGCGCGACCGCCGAAGTCGCCTTCGACCTGCTCAAGGCGGCCCCGGCGACCCTGACCGTCAGCTTCAGCAACGACGCGGCGACCAACCAGGGTGTTCTGACCCGCACCGACGGCACGGCGTGGGACGGCACCTACACGGTCGGCAGCACGCTCTACATCGCGGGCGGCACAGCCAACACCAGCGCGGCCTCCACGAGCGTCTACCGCATCGCGTCGGTCAGCGGCTCGGTGATCCGGCTCGAGGCGACGCAGCTCTTCGTTCCCGAGACCGGCGTCACCGTGAATGTCGGCGTGCGCTCCACCGACGGGACCGGTGTGTCCGTGGTCACCCGCGCGTCGGGCAGCTTCCTCGGCGACGGCTTCAAGGACGGGATGCTGATCGGCGTCGCCGGTACGTTCGGCGTGAAGTCCGGTAACGCGACCACCAAGGACACCAGCTTCACGATCAAGCAGGCGAGCGCCTCGACGCTCATCCTCGAGAGCGGAAGCACGCTCAAGACGGAGAGCGCCCGCAGCCTCGTGCTGTTCCAGTCGGCCAAGGACGCCGGGAATCCGTTCAACCAGATCACCAAGCTGCTGATCCAGAAGCGCAAGGCGGTCGTCATCGAGGGCACCGGCGCCCTCGATGTGAGCGCGAACACCCAGATCTTCATCAACACCGCCGCGCTCCTGACCGTCGGCCGCGTGGAATCGGTCACCGGCAAGGAGATCCGCCTCAAGTCCTCGACCGGCCTCCTCAACGGCGGGGCGGCGGATGCGGTGAACATCAAGGGCGGCGACGCCGTCCTCGAAGGCGGGGACGGCAGCGTCGGTACTGCGGCGCGGGTGATCGGCATCGATCTGACGACGGGTTCGACCCTGGCCGTCCGTGCGGCGCGCGACATCTTCGTCACGGCCCGCAACGGCGATCTGAACCTGGAATCCGCCTATTCGCAGGGCGGCAACGTCACCTTCGTCTCGGACAAGGGCAGCATCCTCGACGGTGTCCACACGGACACCAACAAGATCGTCGCGGCCAACGTCTACCTGAAGGCGGCCGGCGCGATCGGCGCCAAGGGCGACGCCATCGAGATGAAGCTGACCGGCACCGTCCGGGCCGGCGCCACGGGCGACATCGTGCTGACCGAGACGGAAACCAGCATGAAGGTGCTGGCCGTCACCACCAAGGGTGACGTGGTTCTGGCGGCCAAGGCTTCGATCCTCGACGCGGGCGACCTTTCCAACCCGCGCGATATCGACTCCGCGCCGGTGGCCGGTTCGGGCCGTGCCAACGTGAGCGGCCACTCGATCTCGCTCACCGCCCTCGACGGCATCGGCGTCGCCGGCGACGAGTTCGAGATCGACAGCAACGTCGATCGCACGACGGATGGTGTCGTCACGCTTCAGAGCGGCCTGAGCAACCTCTACGTGCTGGAGAGTGCGGGCGATCTCTACCTCGCCAGCGTCGGCACCGACGCGCAGCGCACGGCCTTCGTCACGGCGGTCGCCGGCAGCATCCTCAACGGATCGACCAACTACAACGAGACCACCGGAGGCAGCTCCAACCTCCGTTCCGGCAAGGCCTATCTCGTTGCTTCCGGCAGCATCGGCTCGGAGGCCAAGCGCATCGTCGCCAACATGCGCAGCCTCGACGGCGACCAGTATGGTGGTCTCGAAGCCCGCTCGATCAACGGCGACATCTGGCTGTGGAATATCGGCGGCCTGCGCGTCGGCGGCGTCACCAGCGACACCACGGGTCTGCAGGCGGCGCGGGGCCGGATCGGCATCCGCACGTCGAGCCCGCTGACGATCGACAAGGACATCGTCTCGTCGGGCGACATCATCGAGCAGGCCGGCGAAACGGGTTCGTCGGGCGACGACCTGACCGTCAAGGCCGGTGTCACGATCTTCTCGACCGCCGGCTCGGTGACCCTGAACGCCGGCGACAACCTCGTCGTCGAGGCGGGTGCGGTCGTGAAGGCGAAGGGCACCATCACCCTGCGCTCGGACTTCAGTGCCAGCGGAACGCCCGACAACACGGCCTCCAAGATCACGCTGTCCGGCACCTTCGTCGGCTCCTCGATCCTGATCGAGTCCGGGGGCAACGGCGACGAGATCCTGCTGGACGGCATCTTCACCACGGGTCAGCGCACCATCAGCGGCGGGGCGACCGCCGCGACGGTCACGGAAGGCGCGATCACGCGCAGCGGCTCCATCGAACTGCGTGCCGGCGCGGGCGACAACAAGATCACGATGCTCGGCGCCTATTCCACCGGCGCGCTGATCATCGGCGCCGATGCGGGCAGCGACACGCTCGTCGACACGCAGGTGCTCGGCGGCGTCACGCGGAAGGCCGACGTCGGCGCGGATTCGGTGACGGTCGCGCTCGGGGATGGCGCGAACACGGTCGGCCTCGGCGGTGACTACGTCGTCACCAACGCCATGCAGCTCACGACGCTCGACGGCACCGATACGATCAGCCTGACGGGCATTTTCGATACCGGCAGCTTCACCCTCGACGCGGGCGAGGGTAACAACACCCTCGCGCTCTCCGGCGTCTACAAGGCGCGGAACGCCCTTACGATCCGGACGGGTGCGGGCAACGATACCATCGGTCTGCAGGGCAGCTACACGGCCGGCTCGATGGGGATCTCCGCCGGAACCGGGGCTGGCCGGAACGACCTCACGCTGAACGGCACCTATCGGATCGCCGGCGCGCTCTCGATCACGGGCGGGTCGGGCATCGACACCCTGTCCGATACGCC
This sequence comes from Methylorubrum extorquens, assembly GCF_024169925.1. Taxonomy (NCBI): domain Bacteria; kingdom Pseudomonadati; phylum Pseudomonadota; class Alphaproteobacteria; order Hyphomicrobiales; family Methylobacteriaceae; genus Methylorubrum; species Methylorubrum extorquens. Next base: position 3,614,301 of record NZ_JALJXF010000001.1, on the reverse strand, counting down.
CACGACCGACATCCGGGCCGGCTCGCTGTCGATCAACCTCGGCGACGGCGTCAACTCGGCCAATCTCGTCGGCGGCTATGACATCGCGGGGGCGATGGAGTTCGTCACCGGCAGCGCCGATGACGTCATCATCCTGAACGGCGGGATTAAGGCCGGCAGCTACACCCTCGACGCGGGCGGCGGGAACAACAGGATCACCCTGGCCGGCAGCTACACGGTCACGAACGCGCTCACGATCAGGACCGGTTCCGGCAACGACGAGATCGACCTGCGGGGCAGCTACAAGGCCGGCTCAATGTCCGTGAATGCGGGCGCGGGCGACAACACCCTGACGTTGACCGGCAGCTACAAGATCGACGACGCCTTCACGATCACCGCAGCGGGCGGCGCGGACACGCTGACCGACCTGCGCGTCGCGAATGGCGCGGTGGAGAAGGCCAGCGTCGAGGCGAAGTCGCTCGCGATCGACCTCGGCGACGGCGCCAATACGGTCACCCTCGCCGGCATGTACCGTATTGTCGGCGCCTTCCGCCTCGCCACCGGTTCGGGCCTCGACATCGTCAGCGATCACCGCAAGGCCGGTCAGACGATCACGGATGCGCTCGACCTGACGGCCGACACCATCGCGATCACGCTAGGCAACGGTGCCAACCAAGTCGCGCTCGCCGGCACGCTCGCCGCCGCGGACAGCTTCAGCCTGGTTTCGGGCTCGGGCAACGACACGGTGGTCGATGCCGCGCTCGACGGCACGACGCTGCTCAAGAGCGCGACGATCACGGGCAAGACCATCGATGTGAATCTCGGCGCGGGCGACAACGCCCTGACGCTGCTCGGCACCACGATCGCCACCTCGACCCTGGCGCTGACCAGCCTCGGCGGCCAGGACCGGTTCGCCCTGCGCGGCCGGGTCCGCGCTGCGGCCACGGCCATCCGGCTCGGTGCGGGCGACGACAGACTCGACCTCGCCGTCAGCGAGATCGCCGGCAACACCAAGGTCTTCGGTGAGGACGGCGCGGACACGATCAACGTGGATCGTCTGCCTTCGCTCACCAGCAAGACCGGCAGCGTCACCGACACGCTCGACATCGACGGCGGCCAGGACACGGACACGATCCGCATCCAACTGGCCGGCGCCTCGTCCTACCGCATCAACGTGACGGATTCCGGCGATGCCGACCGTGGCATCGACACCCTGACGATCCTCGGCACCGATGCCGCCGATCAGTTCCTGATGCGCCGCAACTTCGTCGCGCTCGTCCATCCGAATGCCGACGGCACCTACCCGGTGAACGCCGTCGTCGAGCGGATCAACTACGACATGAGCGTCAACGGGCGCGTCATCGTCGAAGGCGGGAAGGGTAACGACCGCTTCGCGATGGACGACAACGCCGCGCTGATGACCATCGACGGCGGCGAGGGCAACGATTTCTTCCAGGTCGGCCAGGTCTTCGCGACGCCGCGCGACGTCCCCAACGGACTGCTCGTCGAGGACGCGTTCGAGACGACGAAGCTGTCCTTTGGCGGCTACCTGTCCCGCGGTATCTCGATCCCGGCAGTGATCTACGGCGGTGCCGGCGACGACACCTTCCAGATCTACTCGAACAAGGCCGATCTGCGCCTTGAGGGCGAGGACGGCGACGACGTCTTCATCGTGCGCGCCTTCGCCACCGCGTCCGAGAACAAGATCAAGCTCAATGCCGGTGCCGGCAACGACCGGATCGAATACAACATCAACGCGCCGCTCGACATCGATGGCGGCTCCGGCTTCAATAAGATCGTCGCGCTCGGCACCGAGTTCGCCGATACCTTCGTGGTGACCCGTGACGGCATCTTCGGTGCCGGCCTGTCGATCCGCTTCACCAACATCCAGGCGGTCGAGGTCGACGGCCTGGAGGGCGACGACACCTTCTACGTGCTCTCCACCCCGGCGGGCGTCGTCACCACGCTGATCGGCGGCCTCGGCAGCGACACCTTCCACGTCGCCGGCGACGTCAGCGGCGAGGTCGTCGCGCGCGACGCCAAGGGCAACTCGGCCGTCATCAACCATACGATCTCCAGCACCGATCCGGCCTTCAACGGCCTGTTCGTGCCGGGTATCAACGCGTCGGTCTCGGCGGCCGATGCGGGCTCCGTCAGCGACGGCGGCGGGCTGACCCTGCGCGAGGATTCCAGCATCACGACGCCGGATGCCGTCGGCAGCAGCGTCGGCACCTACAAGATCGCGCCGCCGGCACCGAAGACGACCGGCCTGACCAGCACCGATTGGGCCGTGGTCACGGTTTCGGCCGCGCAATCGTCGGCGCAGATGCGCGCGCTGGCCGGCAACGCGAGCACCGTCGAGATCTCCACGGACGGCATCACCTGGGCAGATGCGCTGACGCTGCGCTTCACCGCCGTCCTCGACAACATCAGCAACACCTACGTCTGGAGTGCCGACCGGACGGTCTTCGTCCGCGCCAAGTCGGACACGGCGCTGGAGGGCGACCAGAACGTGGCGATCGGCCACTCAGTGATCAGCTCCCATGCGGAGGTGAACGGCACCTTCGTTCGCAACACGCTGGTCAAGGTCATCGACAACGACAAGCCGGGGCTGATCATCGTCGAGAGCGGCGGCGGGACCTCGGTCATCGAGGGCAACGGCAACAAGCCCCAGAACAAGGACAGCTACACCGTCGTCCTCAACAACGCCCCGCTGGTCGGCGAAGAGGTGCGTGTCACGCTCAACGTGTCGAGCACGGAGGTCGCCTTCACCGACGGCAACGGTACGCCGCTGCCGCGGGACGGCAACGGCCGGGCCTATCTCACCTTCACGCTCGCCAACTGGAACCAGCCGCAGACGGTGCTGGTCTCCTCGCCGGCAGACCTGAAGCCCGAGAACCGCTTCGTCGCGGAGATCACCCACACCGTCACCAGCACGCTGAACGGCACGGCGACGGAGGGCTTCTTCAAGGCGGCGCTCGTCGGCCAGCCGGTGGTGCGGGTGCAGGTGACCGACGGCAACACCGCCGGCGTGGTGGTGACGCCCAAGGAGGGCGGCGTCGTGGTGACGCCGAGCCAGACCTCCCATTACGACGTCGTCCTGACCATGCAGCCGAAGGCGCCGGTGACGATCACGCTGGCCGGAGACGGCCAGACGATCACGTCGAGCGCCGACAGCCGGTTCAAGGCGGCCGACGGCACCAACCCGGCCACCATCACCTTCACCGCGGCGGATTGGGACCAGGCCGTGCGGGTCACCGTGGCGCGCGACCCCAACGGCGCGCGGACGACCTCGGACCTCAAGACCTTCTCGCGTCAGCCGCACGAACTCAGCGCCATTGAGGGACCGCTGGTCCTGGAGGGCGGCGTCGGCCCCGAGAGCCGTTCGCTGACCCCGGCGATCGTCCTGCCGGGCGAGAACAACCCCGTCGTCAACCGCAACATCGTCGATGATGGCTTGCCGGACTTCGACAAGGTCACGCTCTACAACGACTCCACGACGGCGGGCGTCTCCGGCACGGTGAGTGCTACGCATATCGACGGCTTCGGCATGTCGACGAACGACGTCACCACGGCGACGAGCACGAACAACACCGTGCGCACCTTCGAGGGCGGCGTGACCTATAGCGGCATGCGGTCGGTCGAGCTGCTGCTCGGCTCCGGCGCCGACACGGTCACGGTGACCGGCACGGCCGTCGGCACCCTCACCGCGATCCATGGCGGCGGCGGCGCCGATACGATCAAGGTGACCGGCTCGCAGGGTACGCTCGCCCTGTTCGGCGATACCACCGCCGACGGCAGCCGCTACGACTCCACCTTCGCGAAGCAGACCGGACGCGCCTACGGCTTCCGCGATGAGGGAACCCTGGATCGCGACAACACCGTCGTCAGCCTCAACGACATCATCGATGCCTCGGGTGCGACCGGCCTCGTCATCATCGACGGCGGCGCCGGTAACGACACGATCACCGGCGGCAAGGGGCGCAACATCATCGCCGGCGGCACCGGCAACGACACGATCGTCGGCGGACCGGCCGCGGACACCATCCTCGGTGATTCCAGCCTCAACCTCGACGACGTCCGCCGCATCGTGACGATCGCCGATCCCTTCATCGATCAGCCGCGGGCCGCGGGCACCGACACGATCGATGCCAAGGGCGGCGACAACGTCATCGTCGGCGATCACGGCCAGATCTGGCAGGACGGCTCGGCCACCGCGGGCATCGCGCTCGAAGGCACCCACGTCGTCAGCCGGATCGTCTCGACCTTCACCGGCATCGGCGGCGGCGACACGATCACCGCGACCGACGGCAACAACATCGTCATCGGCGGCTTCGGCGCCGACACCATCACCGCGGGTGCGGGCAACCACGTCATCCTCGGCGACAACGGCGAAGCCGTGTTCGAGAACGGCGTCCTGACCAGCCTGCGCAGCATCGCCGGGACGACCGGCGACGCCGACACGATCAAGGCGAGCGACGGCGACACTACGATCATCGGCGGCGCCGGCAAGGACGGCATCACCGTCGGCAAGGGCACGCATGTGATCCTCGGCGATACCGGCGAGGCGCGCTTCGTCCCGGGTACGCGGATCATCAACGGCGTGACCGTCCCGGTCCCAGTGCTGACCAGCATCAAGACCACGGACAACGAGGCGGCCGTCGGTGACGACGACAGCATCGAGACCGGCGACGGCAACGTCACGGTCATCGGTGGCGCGGGTGCGGACCGGATCACGCTGGGCAAGGGCACGCAGGTCGTGCTCGGCGACAGCGGCTCGGCCACCTTCACGAACGGTAGGATCGCGACCATCACCTCGGTGGCGACCGGCATCGGCGGCGGCGACACGATCACCGCGTCCGACGGCGACACCACGATCATCGGCGGCGCGGGCGCCGACGCGATCGAGGTCGGCGCGGGCAACCACGTGATCCTCGGCGACAACGGCCGGGCCGTGTTCACCGCAGGTGCGCTGGTTTCGATCGAGAGCATCGATCCCGAGATCGGCGACGACGACACCGTGTCGGCCAAGGACGGCAGCGCCACGGTCATCGGCGGCGCGGGTGCGGACCGGATCACGCTCGGCAAGGGCACGCAGGTCGTGCTCGGCGACAGCGGCTCGGCCACCTTCACGAACGGTAGGATCGCGACCATCACCTCGGTGGCGACCGCGATCGGCGGCGGGGACACAATCACCGCGTCCGACGGCGACACCACGATCATCGGCGGCGCAGGCGCCGACTCCATCGATGTCGGCGCGGGCAACCACGTGATCCTCGGCGACAACGGCCGGGCCGTGTTCACCGCAGGCGTGCTGGTCTCGATAGAGAGCATCGATCCGGGCATCGGCGGCAACGACATCATCACCGCCAAGGACGGCAACGTCACGGCGCTCGGCGGCGCGGGTGCGGACCGGATCACGCTGGGCAAGGGCACGCAGGTCGTGCTCGGCGACAGCGGTTCGGCCACCTTCGCGAACGGCAAGATCCAGGACATCACCTCGATCGCGACCGAGATCGGCGGCAACGACACGATCACGGCGGCCGACGGTGACACCACCATCATCGGCGGTGCCGGCGCGGACGGCATCGATGTCGGCGCGGGCAACCACGTCATCCTCGGCGACAGCGGCAAGGCCCGCTTCAGCGCCGGAGCACTGGTCTCGATCGAGAGCATCGATCCGGGTATCGGCGGCGACGACACCGTCACCGCCAGGGACGGCAACGTCACGGTCATCGGCGGCGCGGGCGCGGACCGGATCACGCTGGGCAAGGGCACGCAGGTCGTGCTCGGCGACAGCGGCTCGGCCACCTTCGTCGCGGGCATCATCGAGACGGTGACCTCGACGGCGACCGAGATCGGCGGCAACGACACGATCGAGGCCACCGAGGGCGACACCACGATCCTCGGCGGTGCGGGCGCGGACACAATCAAGGTCGGCGCAGGCAACCACGTGATCCTGGGCGACAGCGGCAAGGCGGTGTTCCGCAACGGCCGCGCCCAGCGCATCGAATCGATCACGCCCGAGGTCGGCGGTGCCGACATCATCACGGCTGAAGACGGCGCCTCGCAGATCATCGGCGGTGCGGGTGGCGACACCATCACCACCGGCGCGGGCAACCACGTCATCCTCGGTGACAGCGGCGAGGCCGACTTCACCGTGACGGTGACGAACGGCATCACCACCAGCGTACTGGCGCGCATTGCCACCACCGCGCCCTCCATCGGCGGAAGCGACACGATCACCTTCGGCGCGGGCAACAACGTCGTGCTCGGCGGCATGGGCGGCGACACGATCAGGGGCGGCGACAAGGGCGCCATCATCCTGGGCGACAACGGCATCGTCACCTTCGATGCCCTCGGCCTGATCCAGCGCGCGCTCTCCTTCGACACCGCGATCGGCGGCGACGATACGATCACCATCGGCGACGGCAACAACGTCGTGCTCGGCGGTACGGGCCGCGACACGATTACCATCGGCGACGGCAACAACGTCGTGCTCGGCGACAGCGGCCAGGCCGATTTCGAGGCCGGCATCATCGTCGAGATCGCGAGCATCAGCCCGGAGGTCGGCGACAAGGATACGATCGCGCTCGGCAGCGGCCGCAACACCGTCATCGGCGGTGCCGGCGGCGACAGCATCACCGCGGGCATCCGCAACGGCGTGAAGCTCGGCACCGGCACCAACGTCATCCTCGGCGATGCCGGTCATGCCCGGCTCACCACCGCCGGCCTGCCGATCGTGGTCGAGACGACCTACAACAACGTCGGTGGGGACGACACGATCACGGTCGGCGACGGCGTGGCCGTGATCCTCGGCGGCTCGGGCAGCGACCTCATCTCGGCCGGCAATGGCCGCAGCACCGTGCTCGGCGACAACGGTGGAGCGACTTTCGACGCGCAGGGCCGCGTGCTCCAGGCTGCGACCACCGCCGCCACGGCCGGCGCGCGCGACGAGATCGCCCTCGGCGATGGCGGCAGCGTCGTCATCGGCGGCGTCGGGGCCGACAAGATCCAGACCGGCTCGGGCGCCGACGTGATCCTCGGCGACAACGGCAGCGCCGTGTTCGTGAACGGGATCCTGGTCTCGATCGAGACGATGGAATCCACCTTCGGCGGTGGCGATGCCATCGTGGCGGGCGAGGGCGACAACGTGGTGTTCGGCGGCGTCGGGGCCGACGACATCACCACGGGGGCCGGTCTCGACATCATCCTCGGCGACGACGGCGCAGCGACCTTCGCGCAGGGCAAGCTGGTGCGCGTCTCGACCAAGAACGAGAGCGTGGCGGGCGACGACATCATCCGCGCGGGCGACGGCGACAACGTCGTGCTCGGCGGCTCGGGCAGCGACACGATCACCACCGGCATCGGCGCCGACCTCGTGTTCGGCGACAACGGCGCCGTCGACTTCGTGGACGGCGTCCTGCGCGAGGCTCTCAGCGAGCGCGTCGGCGGTGGCGGTCGCGACACCATCGTCACCGGTGCGGGGGCGGACCTCGTCATCGGCGGCCTCGGCGGCGACACCATCGATGCCGGCAAGGACGATGCGGACGCCGACATCGTCTTCGGCGACAACGGCCACATCATCTTCGACGCCCTCGGCCGCGTCTCGCTGGCCGAGACCGTCGATCCGACGCTCGGCGGCGACGATGAGATCCTGGCGGGCGCAGGCGCCAACCTGATCCTCGGCGGCGCGGGTTCGGACACGATCACCACGGGTGCCGGCGCGGACATCGTGCTGGGCGACAACGGCAGCGTAATCTTCGCAGGTGGAATCCGCCTCGAGGCCAAAAGCGACCTGTCGGGCGGTGCGCGCGACACCATCGTCACCGGTGCCGGCGCCGACCTCGTCATCGGCGGCCTCGGCGGTGACACGATCGATGCCGGCAAGCTGGATGCCGACGACGACATCGTCATCGGCGACAGCGGTCACATCACCTTCGACGAACTGGGTCGCGTCATCCGCGCGGAGGCCACCGATCCGACCGCCGGCGGCGACGACAGCATCGATGTCGGCGGCGGCAACAACATCGTCATCAGCGGCGCGGGCTCCGACACGATCACTACGGGTGCCGGCGCGGATGTCGTCCTGGGTGACAACGGCTTCGTGACCTTCACAGGCGGAGTCCGCCTTGAGGCCAAGAGCGATCCGGCCGGCGGCGCACGCGACACGATCCGGACTGGTGCCGGCGCCGACCTCGTCATCGGTGGCCTCGGCGGCGACATCATCGATGCCGGCAAGGACGATGCGGACGACGACATCGTCTTCGGTGACAACGGCCACGTCACCTTCGACGAGCTCGGCCGCGTCAAGTTCGCTCAGAGCATCGATCCGACCAGCGGCGGCGACGACAGCATCGAGGCCGGCTCCGGCAACAACATCGTCCTCGGTGGCGCGGGTTCCGACACCATCACCACGGGTTCGGGTGCCGATGTCGTTCTGGGCGACAATGGTGCGGTAACCTTCTCAAGCGGAATCCGCCTCGAACTGACGAGCGGCCGTGACGGCGGTGCTGCCGACACGATCACCACCGGAGCCGGCGCGGACCTCGTCCTCGGCGGCCTCGGCGCCGACACCATCGATGCCGGAAAGAATGATGCCGATGCCGACATCGTCTTCGGCGACAACGGCCATGTGACCTTCGACGGCCAGGGCCGTGTGAAGCGAGCCGAGAGCCTGGATTTTGGCCTCGGTGACGACGACAGCATCGATGTCGGCGGCGGCGACAACATCGTCGTCGGCGGCACCGGTGCCGACCGGATCACGGCGCTCGGCGGAAACGATGTGGTGCTCGGCGACGACGGTCGTGCCACCTTCGAGTCCAGCGGCCGCGTGAAGCGGGCCGAGAGCTTCGACCTCGGCTTCGGCGGCAACGACACGATCGATGTCGGGGCCGGTGACAACGTGGTCATCGCCGGAGCCGGCAGCGACGTCGTGACGGCGCTCAGCGGCAACGATGCGGTGATCGGCGACGGCGGCTATGCCGAGTTCGAGGCCGGCGTGCGCGTGGTCTTCGTCTCGACCGATGCCACGGGCGCCGGCAACGATCGGATCGCGGTCGGCGACGGCGACAACGTCGTGCTCGGCGGCTCGGGCAACGACACCATCACGACCGGCGCGGGCGCCGACGTCGTGCTGGGCGACAACGGCACGATCCGCTTTGCAGGCGGAATCCGTCTGGAGATCGTCAGCGACCGGATCGGTGGCGCCTCCGACACGATCACCACCGGAGCCGGCGCGGACCTCGTGCTCGGCGGCCTCGGCGGCGACACGATCGATGCCGGCCAGACCGACAGCGACGCCGACATCGTGTTCGGCGACAACGGCCACGTCACCTTCGACGCGACCGGTGGCGTGATCCGCGCCGAGAGCTTCGATGCCGGCTTCGGCGGCAACGATGAGATCAAGGTCGGCGGCGGTGACAACCTCGTCATCGGCGGCACCGGGGCCGACACGATCACGGCGCTGGGCGGCGGCGACATCGTCATCGGCGACAACGGCTACGCGGTGTTCGAGGCCGGCGTGCGGATCGAGTTCGCCTCGACCGACACCGCCGACGGCGGCAACGACCGGATCGAGGCTGGCGACGGCGACAACCTCGTGCTCGGCGGTTCGGGCAGCGACATCGTCACCACGGGCGCGGGCGGCGACATCGTGCTCGGCGACAACGGGCTCGTCGCCTACGAGCTCGGCATCCGGGCGCGGGTGGTCAGCGATCGCAACGGCGGGGCGCGCGACACCATCACCACCGGTGCGGGTGCCGATGTGGTGCTCGGCGGTCTCGGTGCCGACACGATCGACGCAGGCCGTCTGGATACGGATGCCGATGTCGTGTTCGGCGACGACGGCCACGTGACCTTCGATGCGCAGGGCCGTGTGAAGCGGGCCGAGAGCCTCGATCCGGGCTTCGGCGACGACGACACCATCCATGTCGGCGGCGGCGACAACCTCGTCATCGGCGGCACGGGTGCCGACGTCATCACCGCGCTCGGCGGCAACGACATCGTGCTCGGCGACCAGGGCTACGCTCTGTTCGCCGCCGGTGTCCGCGTCGAGGTGGCCTCGACCGAGACCAATGACGGCGGCAACGACCGGATCGAGGCCGGCGACGGCGACAACGTCGTGCTCGGCGGTTCGGGCAGCGACACCGTCACCACGGGCGTGGGTGCGGACATCGTGCTCGGCGACGACGGTCGTGCCACCTTCGAGTCCAGCGGCCGCGTGAAGCGGGCCGAGAGCTTCGACCTCGGCTTCGGCGGCAACGACACGATCGATGTCGGGGCCGGTGACAACGTGGTCATCGCCGGAGCCGGCAGCGACGTCGTGACGGCGCTCAGCGGCAACGATGCGGTGATCGGCGACGGCGGCTATGCCGAATTCGAGGCCGGCGTGCGCGTGGTCTTCGTCTCGACCGATGCCACGGGCGCCGGCAACGATCGGATCGCGGTCGGCGACGGCGACAACGTCGTGCTCGGCGGCTCGGGCAACGACACCATCACGACCGGCGCGGGCGCCGACGTCGTGCTGGGCGACAACGGCACGATCCGCTTTGCAGGCGGAATCCGTCTGGAGATCGTCAGCGACCGGATCGGTGGCGCTTCCGACACGATCACCACCGGAGCCGGCGCGGACCTCGTGCTCGGCGGCCTCGGCGGCGACACGATCGATGCCGGCCAGACCGACAGCGACGCCGACATCGTGTTCGGCGACAACGGCCACGTCACCTTTGACGCGACCGGTGGCGTGATCCGCGCCGAGAGCTTCGATGCCGGCTTCGGCGGCAACGATGAGATCAAGGTCGGCGGCGGTGACAACCTCGTCATCGGCGGCACCGGGGCCGACACGATCACGGCGCTGGGCGGCGGCGACATCGTCATCGGCGACAACGGCTACGCGGTGTTCGAGGCCGGCGTGCGGATCGAGTTCGCCTCGACCGACACCGCCGACGGCGGCAACGACCGGATCGAGGCCGGCGACGGCGACAACCTCGTGCTCGGCGGTTCGGGCAGCGACATCGTCACCACGGGCGCGGGCGGCGACATCGTGCTGGGCGACAACGGGCTCGTCGCCTACGAGCTCGGCATCCGGGCGCGGGTGGTCAGCGATCGCAACGGCGGGGCGCGCGACACCATCACCACCGGTGCAGGTGCCGACGTGGTGCTCGGCGGTCTCGGCGCCGACACGATCGACGCGGGCCGTCTGGATGCGGATGCCGATGTCGTGTTCGGCGACGACGGCCACGTCACCTTCGATGCGCAGGGCCGTGTGAAGCGGGCCGAGAGCCTCGATCCGGGCTTCGGCGACGACGACACCATCGACGTCGGCGGCGGCGACAACCTCGTGATCGGCGGCACGGGTGCCGACGTCATCACCGCGCTCGGCGGCAACGACATCGTGCTCGGCGACCAAGGCTACGTTCTGTTCGCCGCCGGTGTCCGCGTCGAGGTGGCCTCGACCGAGACCAATGACGGCGGCAACGACCGGATCGAGGCCGGCGACGGCGACAACGTCGTGCTCGGCGGCTCGGGCAGCGACACCGTCACCACGGGCGTGGGCGCGGACATCGTGCTCGGCGACAATGGCCTCGCCACCTTTGAACTCGGCATCCGTGCCCGCATCATCAGCGACCGCAATGGCGGCGCGCGCGACACCATCACCACGGGTGCAGGCGCCGACGTGGTGCTCGGCGGTCTCGGTGCCGACACGATCGATGCCGGCCAGGCCGACGCCGATGCCGATATCGTCTTCGGCGACGACGGTCAGATCACCTTCGATGCGCAGGGCCGTGTGAAGCGGGCCGAGACCCTCGATGTCGGCTTCGGCGACGACGACGAGATCAAGGTGGGCGGCGGCGACAACCTCGTCATCGGCGGCGCGGGCAACGATGTCGTTACGGCGCTGGGCGGCAACGACGTCGTCATCGGCGACCATGGCTACGCGGTGTTCGAGGCCGGCGTGCGCGTCGAGTTCGCATCGGCCGACACCACCGATGCCGGCAACGACCGGATCGAAGCCGGCGACGGCGAGAACATCGTGCTCGGCGGTTCGGGCAGCGACACGGTCGTGACCGGCACCGGCGGCGACATCGTGCTGGGCGACAACGGCCTCGTCCGCTTCGAGGGTGGCATCCGGGCCGTCGTCCAGAGCAGCCGCGATGGCGGAACGCGCGACGTCCTCAAATCGGGCGCGGGCGCCGACGTGGTGCTCGGCGGTCTGGGCGCCGACACGATCGATGCCGGCCGCGACGATGCCGATGCCGACATCGTGCTGGGCGATGACGGTCGCCTCACCTTCGATGCTCAGGGCCGCCTGAAGCGCGCCGAGAGCCTCGACCCCACCTTCGGTGACGACGACATCATCGAGGCCGGCGGCGGCGACAACGTCGTCATCGGCGGCACGGGCACGGACACGATCACCGCGCTCGGCGGCAACGACGTGATCCTCGGCGACAACGGTTACGCGCTGTTCGAGGGGGGCGCTCGCGTCGAGTTCGCCTCGACCAATCCGGACGACGGCGCCCGCGACCTGATCAACGGCGGTGACGGCGACAACGTCGTCATCGGCTCCGTCGGCTCGGACGACATCACCACGGGTTCGGGCGCCGATATCGTGCTCGGCGACATGGGCGTCGTCACCTTCGAGAACGGCCTCGTCCGCGAGGTCTACACCACCGATGAGCGCCGCGGCGCAGGCGACGTCATCCGCGGTGGCGACGGCGACAACATCGTCTTCGGCGGCGCGGGCCGTGACGAGATCACCACCGGCAACGGTGCGGATCTCATCCTCGGCGACTTCGGCGAGGCGAGCTTCACCGGCGGACGCCTCGTGCGCGTGGCCACGCTCAATCCGAACCGCGGCGACGACGACACCATCGTGGCGGGCGACGGCGACAACGTCATCCTCGGCGGCTTCGGCAATGACAGCATCACCGTCGGCTCAGGCGCCGACGTGGTGCTGGGCGACAATGGCCTTGCCACCTTCCGCACCGACGGCAAGCGGGTCCTCGTCCGCACGACGGATGTGGAGATCGGCGGGACCGATACGATCGCGGCGGGCGACGGCGATAACCTCGCCCTCGGCGGCGCGGATGCCGACACGATCACCACCGGCAAGGGTGCCGACGTGATCCTCGGCGACTTCGGCAGCGTCAGCTACGACGCGGCCGGCCTGCTCACGCAGATCCTGTCCACCGACACGGGTCTGGGCGGCAACGACACGATCACGGCCGGCGACGGCAGCGACACCCTCCTCGGCGGCTTCGGCTCCGACACGATCACGGCGGGCGACGGTGCCAAGACCGTGCTCGGCGACAGCGGCCAGCTCGACCTTACGGCGGGCGTGCCGACCCTGATCCAGACGCTGACGCCGGTCCTCGGCGCGGCCGACACGATCAAGCTCGGCAACGGCCGCAAGCTCGTCCTCGGCGGCGCCGGCGGCGACCTCGTCGACGGCGGGTCCGGCGATGCCATCGTCATCGGCGATGCTGGGCTCGTCCGTCTGGTCAACGGCAGCCCGGTCCATGCCGAGAGCACGGATGTCGGCGTGTCCGGCGACGACACCGTCACGCTCGGCGCCGGCAACGGCGTGGTGCTCGGCGGCTCGGGTGCCGACCGGCTGACGCTCGGCACCGGCCGCTCGGTGGTGCTCGGCGACAACGGTACGGTCGACTTCGACGGGCAGGCGCGTCCGGTCGAGATCACCTCGATGGCGCCGGAGGTCGGCGGCGGCGATGTGATCGTGGTCGGCGACGGCGGCTCGGTGGTGGTCGGCGGCTTCGGCTCCGACACGATCAGCACGGGCTCGGGCTCGGACGTGATCCTCGGCGACAACGGCGCGGTGACGCTCTCGGCCTTCGTTCCGGTCTTCGTCCGCACGACGAATGCGGGCGTGGGCGATGCGGACGAGATCCGGTCGGGCGAGGGCGACAACGTCGTGCTCGGCGGCGTCGGTGGCGATACGATCGTGACGGGCTCCGGCCGCGACACGGTGTTCGGCGATGCCGGTCAGGTGCGCTTCGACGCGAAGGGTCTGGTCGAGCGGGCCGAGAGCCTGGACACGGCCATCGGCGGCGATGACACGATCGAGGCGGGCGCGGGCGACAACCTCGTCATCGCGGGCGTCGGCGCCGACAAGGTCGCGACGCTGGGCGGCAACGACATCGTGCTCGGCGACAACGGTGTGGCGGTCTTCGTCGGCGGCGTGCGGGTGAGCCTTGCCACCACCGCTCCGGCGGACGGCGGCAAGGACATCCTGTCGCTCGGCGACGGCGACAACCTCGCCCTCGGCGGCGCGGATGCCGACACGATCACCACCGGCAAGGGTGCCGACGTGATCCTCGGCGATTTCGGCAGCGTCAGCTACGACGCGGCCGGCCTGCTCACGCAGATCCTGTCCACCGATACGGGTCTGGGCGGCAACGACACGATCACGGCCGGCGACGGCAGCGACACCCTCCTCGGCGGCTTCGGCTCCGACACGATCACGGCGGGCGACGGTGCCAAGACCGTGCTCGGCGACAGCGGCCAGCTCGACCTTACGGCGGGCGTGCCGACCCTGATCCAGACGCTGACGCCGGTCCTCGGCGCGGCCGACACGATCAAGCTCGGCAACGGCCGCAAGCTCGTCCTCGGCGGCGCCGGCGGCGACCTCGTCGACGGCGGGTCCGGCGATGCCATCGTCATCGGCGATGCTGGGCTCGTCCGTCTGGTCAACGGCAGCCCGGTCCATGCCGAGAGCACGGATGTCGGCGTGTCCGGCGACGACACCGTCACGCTCGGCGCCGGCAACGGCGTGGTGCTCGGCGGCTCGGGTGCCGACCGGCTGACGCTCGGCACCGGCCGCTCGGTGGTGCTCGGCGACAACGGTACGGTCGACTTCGACGGGCAGGCGCGTCCGGTCGAGATCACCTCGATGGCGCCGGAGGTCGGCGGCGGCGATGTGATCGTGGTCGGCGACGGCGGCTCGGTGGTGGTCGGCGGCTTCGGCTCCGACACGATCAGCACGGGCTCGGGCTCGGACGTGATCCTCGGCGACAACGGCGCGGTGACGCTCTCGGCCTTCGTTCCGGTCTTCGTCCGCACGACGAATGCGGGCGTGGGCGATGCGGACGAGATCCGGTCGGGCGAGGGCGACAACGTCGTGCTCGGCGGCGTCGGTGGCGATACGATCGTGACGGGCTCCGGCCGCGACACGGTGTTCGGCGATGCCGGTCAGGTGCGCTTCGACGCGAAGGGTCTGGTCGAGCGGGCCGAGAGCCTGGACACGGCCATCGGCGGCGATGACACGATCGAGGCGGGCGCGGGCGACAACCTCGTCCTCGGCGGCTTCGGCGCCGACAAGGTCACGACGCTGGGCGGCAACGACATCGTGCTCGGCGACAACGGTGTGGCGGTCTTCGTCGGCGGCGTGCGGGTGAGCCTTGCCACCACCGCTCCGGCGGACGGCGGCAAGGATATCCTGTCGCTCGGTGATGGTGACAACCTCGTCCTCGGCGGCGCGGATGCCGACACGATCACCACCGGCAAGGGTGCCGACGTGATCCTCGGCGACTTCGGCAGCGTCAGCTACGACGCGGCCGGTCTGCTCACGCAGATCCTGTCCACCGACACGGGTCTGGGCGGCAACGACACGATCACGGCCGGCGACGGCAGCGACACCCTCCTCGGCGGCTTTGGCTCCGACACGATCACGGCAGGCGACGGCGCCAAGACCGTGCTCGGCGACAGCGGCCAGCTCGATTACGCGGCTGGCGTGCCGATCCTGATCCAGACGCTGACGCCGGTCCTCGGCGCGGCCGACACGATCAAGCTCGGCAACGGCCGCAAGCTCGTCCTCGGCGGCGCCGGCGGCGACCTCGTCGACGGCGGGTCCGGCGATGCCATCGTCATCGGTGATGCCGGCTTGGTGCGGCTTGTGGGCGGTCTTCCGGTCCATGCCGAGAACACGGATGTCGGCGTGTCCGGCGACGACACCGTCACGCTCGGCGCCGGCAACGGCGTGGTGCTCGGCGGTTCGGGTGCCGACCGGCTGACGCTCGGCACCGGCCGCTCGGTGGTGCTCGGCGACAACGGTACGGTCGACTTCGACGGGCAGGCGCGTCCGGTCGAGATCACCTCGACGGCGCCGGAGGTCGGCGGCGGCGATGTGATCGTGGTGGGCGACGGCGGCTCGGTGGTGCTCGGCGGCTTCGGCTCCGACACGATCAGCACGGGCTCGGGCTCGGACGTGATCCTCGGCGACAACGGCGCGGTGACGCTCTCGGCCTTCGTTCCGGTCTTCGTCCGCACGACGAATGCGGGTGTGGGCGATGCGGACGAGATCCGGGCAGGCGAGGGCGAGAACGTCGTGCTCGGCGGCGCCGGTGGCGACACGATCGTGACGGGCTCCGGCCGCGACACGGTGTTCGGCGATGCCGGTCAGGTGCGCTTCGACGCGAAGGGTCTGGTCGAGCGGGCCGAGAGCCTGGACACGGGCATCGGCGGCGATGACACGATCGAGGCGGGCGCGGGCGACAACCTCGTCATCGCGGGCTTCGGCGGCGACACGATCACCACCGAAATCGGCGCGGACGTCATCCTGGGCGACAGCGGCGAGGTGCTCTACACGGGCGGCCGTCTCGTCCAGGCGCGCAGCCTGGATGCCGGGATCGGCGGTCGCGATGCGATCAAGGCGGGTGAGGGAGCCAACATCGTCATCGGCGGCATGGATGCCGACGTGATCGAGACCGACTCGGGTCGCGACGTGATCCTGGGTGATAGCGGCCTCGTGCGTCGCGACGCCGACGGCCTCGCGCAGGCGGTGTCGACCGACACCGCGCTGGGCGGCGACGACACGATCCGGGCGGGTGAGGGCGACAACTTGGTCCTCGGCGGCGTTGGCGCGGACACGATCGACACCGGGGCCGGCACGGACATCGTGCTGGGCGACAGCGGTGACGCTCGGTTCGAACTCGGTGTCATCGCCTCGGTGACGACGCTCGATGCCCTCAACGGCGCGGGCGACACGATCCGGGCGGGCAACGGCGACAACCTCGTCTTCGGCGGTCTGGGCGGTGACGCGATCACCACCGGCACCGGCAACGACACCATCGTCGGCGACCAAGGCCGGGCCGGCTTCGCCGGCGGCATCATGGTCCTGCTCGAAACGATCGACCCGAATGCGGGCGGCGACGACCAGATCGTGGCGGGTAACGGCGACAATCTCGTCCTCGGCGGGATCGGTGCGGACCGCATCGTGACGGGTACGGGTGCCGACATGATCCTCGGCGACAACGGCCGGGCGGATCTCGCTCTGGTCGCGGGTCGCGCGGTGATCCGGCGTGTGGCCTCCACGGATCCGCTCGCGGGCGGCGACGACCGCCTCGAGGCGGGTGAGGGCAACGATTACGCTGCCGGCGGTACCGGTGCCGACGTGATCCTGGGCGGCGGTGGCCACGACGTGCTGTTCGGCGACCACATGCTGTACGACCGGGCTCTGCCGGTGAACCAGCGCGCGGTCTCGATCTTCACCGCAATCACCGATGGCGGCGGCAACGACACGATCGAGGGCGGCGCGGGCGACGACTTCCTCTACGGCCAGCAGGGCAACGATTGGCTCTCCGGCGGCGAGGGCGACGACGACATCACCGGCGGGCATAACGTGCTCGGCGGGGCCGACGGCGACGACCTCATCAACGGCGGCGTCGGCGCGGACGTGATCCTCGGCGACAACGGCGTCATCACCCGCAACGTGCTCGTGGACGACGTGAAGTCGGTCACGTGGCAGCGCAATCCCGGCACCTTCGCCGACACGGTGATGCGCGACGTGCTGCGCTTCGATCTCATCGACTTCGTCGGCGGCAACGACGCGATTGCCGGCGGCGCGGGCGATGACCGGATCTTCGGTCAGATGGGCGACGACCTCATCTACGGTGAGGAAGGGTCCGACGAGATCGTGGGCGGCCTCGGCCGCGACAGGATCGATGGCGGCACCGATGTCGACTATCTCCTCGGTGACGAGGGCCGGATCGTCCGCGCCTTCACCAAGGACGGCGCGGCGGTCCTCAACAGCGACGGCACCTGGCACCGCGACGTGGTGCTGGAGGAGATCGGCACCGTCACGGCCGCCATCGCCACCGACGCGCAATCGGCCGCCGCACGCACCGCCGACCTCGCCGAGAAGCTGGCGCAGGCCGACCTCGTCCTCGCGGTGGGCGCCCGTGATGGGTCGGGCACGCGCCTGACCTCAGCCACGGGGGGAGCCTGGGCGACCTCCGCGCTGACCGTCTCGCTGGCCAGGGCCGACGACGACATCATCGCGGGCGGCGACGGCAACGACGTGCTGTTCGGTCAGCGCGGCAACGACAGCCTGTTTGGCGGGGCCGGCGACGACCTGATCTACGGCGACCGCGCCTCGAACCTGTCGGAGATCGCCTCCGACAAGCCGACCATCGTCAACGCCATCCGGCTCATCGGTGCCGCGGCGGAAACCGGACTCGTTCTGCCGCTCGGCGGCGAGGTCGTGGTGCCGGCCCTCAACCTTCTGCCCGGCGCGTTCGGCGCCGGGGCACCGCGGATCGAGGTGTATCCCTCGATGGCGGGCGTGGTCTCCGACATCGCCGGATCCGATCCGATCCGGCGCGGTGACGGCGCGAAGCTCACGGTCTACGCCTCGCTGGTTCCGAGCCTCTACGGCACCAACAACGTGCTGGCGGGCAACGACGTCATCGAGGGTGGCGCAGGCAACGATACGATCTACGGCGACAGCAGCGAGACCTACACGCTCGACGTGACGGCCTACGCCGCGCTCAACGGACAGATCGACAAGGTCTCGGCCTCGGTCTCCGATCTGCTCGGTGTCTTCGCCACGCTCAGCCGCGGTGTCGACCTCCTGCAGGGCGGCCCGAGCCGGACGATCACCTACGGCAACGACACCATCACCGGTGGCGAGGGCGACGACGTCATCGTCGGCGATGCCGCCCGCACCATCGTGCAGGGCTCGGGGCCGCTGCGCAGCTTGTCTCTCGATGCCGCCCTCGCGCTCAGCGACGCGCTCTCCGACATGCGCTCGGTCATCACCGACCTCGCCATGACGGGCCGGGTCGCGCAGGCCGCGGTGACGGTGAAGCTGGAGACGATGGCGCAGCTGCCGCTGAACCAGATCCTCGCCTACGGCCTGCCAGAGGGCATGGGGAACAACCACGTGGTGTCGATCGGCAACGACAGCATCGATGGCGGCGCGGGCGACGACCTCGTGGTCGGCGACACCCTCGTGATGTTCCAGCCGGGAGTGGCGCGCGGCCTCGCGATCCACGATCCCGCGACCGCGGCCGGAGCGGCCCAGGTCGAGGCGGCCGTGGCGGCCCGTGCCGCCGAGCGGTTCTCCGCCATGCAGCAGCATCTGACGGCGGATTACCCGGTCGATCTGAAGTCGGTGGCCCTCCACTGGATCGTGTCCATCGCCTCGCGCGGCGACAGCTTCCTGAGCGGGAACGACCGGATCGAGGGCGGCGGCGGCAACGATCTGCTGATCGGCGATACCGGCTTCATCCAGTTGCCGGCCGCCAATGCGGCGCAGAGCCAGCGCGTGACGACCGCGACCCTCGCCGAGGATCGCAACCAGGTCGAAGCCCGCGTGCTCGGCACCGGCGCGACCGGCCTCGACGGGGATCTCGACGCCTGGAACCGCTCGGCCTGGGACGCCCTGGCCGGGAGCGTCGTCAGCTGGCGCAACCCGCTTTACGGCGGTCTCGCCTGGAGGAGCCCGTTCGGCTTCGGCGGCCATCAGAATCTGACTGCGGGCTACCGCGGTTGGATCGGAGCTCCGAGGGATGCCCGGCTCGACCTGCAGAGCGTGCTGTTCGACATCCGCTTCATCCTGGGCGTTCCGGACGCGGCGCAGCCGGCCTCCGGTGTCTATGCCGGCGCGATCAAGGCGGGTGAGGACATCATCTCGGGCGGTGCGGGCAACAACCGGATCTTCGGGGCGAAGGCGACGCTCGTCCCGACGGTGGATGCCAACGGTCAGATGGTCGGGCCGAATGCCTTCACGGTGCTGCTGCCCACCAACCTCGGGATGCTGCAGGGAAGCTTCACGCCGTTGATGTTCCCCAACAGCATCGGCGTGATCAACACGGCCGGCGTCGGAACGCAGTTCCTCAACTTCCACTACGGCGTCGCCGTCGCCGGGAAATGGGGTGCCACGTCGCTGGCGACCTACGGGCAGACCTACGGCGCTTCCGCTGCGAACCCGTCGGGGCTCAACGCTGCGGCGCCGCAATACGGGGTTCCGCAGGGGTCGCAGACCGGCGCGGATCAGGTCAGCGAAGGCGACAGCGGCATCAAGGTCATCGGCTTCCATAAGAAGCGGGCGATCTGGTCGTTCGATGCCGGGGTGACCCTGCCGTCCTTCTCGGCGACGGCGGCCAACACCCTCACGCCGACCTCGGTTGCCGGTCGCCCGGCCACGATCGAGGCGATCGCTCACAAGCCGCTGCTGGCCAATGAGGTGATCCGTTCCATCGAGGGCGGCAACATCGTCCTGCGCGGTGCCGACCGGCCGGCCTCCAACCCGTCGAAGTACGACACGTGGTTCTTCGACGAGGCCAAGGGCAGCTTGGTGGAGCAGGCGAAGAGCGAGGATGACATCCTCTTCCTCGCCAAGCGCTTCGGTGATCCGACGCTGCCGACGAAGTGATCGCGGCCCGCAAGGCTACCCGGCGACACCTCGAAGCCGCCGCCCGACTTTGATCGGGCGGCGGCTTCGATCATGGTCGTGGATGCAACTCGGACGGTTCGGCCAGGGCGCTCACCGCCGAAACCGGTCTAAGAGCGAGGATCGCCGAAGTCCGGGCGAGGGGATGGGGCGATGCCGTTTCTGCAAACGATCTCGATCGACGCCGCCGAGGCCTCGGTCCATGCCGATGCGCTGACGCGGCTGCGGGAGGATGCGCTTCAGGCCGTTGTCATCCGCAACGTCCTGACGCCCCCCGAATGTGCGTCGATCGTCGCGGATCTCGCGGTCAACCGGCAGGGCTTCCCCACCACCTCGTTCCCAGCGCCGTTCCGGTCGCACTTCTACGGGATGAACCTGAACCTCGCGGATCCGGATCTGCGCGCCTACTTCGACATGGCACCCGGCTTCGCCCGCAGCCTCGGCGACCTGATGGCGCCATGGGGCGGGTTCGAGACCCGCGTCCTCGCATTGCTCTCGCGCCTCGATGGCGGGCGGCCCTACGGCCCACCCGCCCTGCACGATGGGCGGACATACATGGCCACGACCCTGCGCTCGCACCACGAGGGCGGATACATTCCCCCGCATTTCGACAACGAGCAGAAGGACCGCCCGAGCTACCGCCACCTCGAAAGCGTGGTCGAAGGTGACATCTTCTCCTTCGTGCTGACCCTGTCCAAGGCCGAGCGCGGCGGGATGCTCGAAGTCTTCGACGCCAAGGCGGAGGCGTGGTCGGGTCGGTTCCAGAATCGCGATCGCCCGAGGGACAAGCCCGACCTCGCGCGGTTTGCCCGCCACGCCTTCGATGTCGAGGCAGGGACCATCGTGATCCTGCGCTCAGGCCGCTTCCTCCACCAGGTCACGCCGGTGGAAGGCGCTCGCCTGCGCTGGACCGCCTGCTCCTTCATGGCCCGATCCCGAATCGGTGACGCCGTCCATTGCTGGGGCTAGGTGGGTGGTGCGGGTTCCGGCCTATTTCGATGCGTTCCTCGCGGCGGTCGCAGAGGGGGCTGCGATCGATCATGTCCATCTCGGCCATTGGGACGAGCCGGGGGCAATCGGCCCGGCCCGGGCGCGGGCGGGTTTCGTGCAGGCACAGGAACGATTGAGCGCGGCGCTCGTCGCGTGGCTCGGCCTCGCGCCGGGCCACCGCGTGCTCGATGTCGGCTGCGGCTTCGGCGGCACCCTGCAGGCGATCCGGCGGAGCGATCCCGAGGTGGAGGTGATCGGGCTCAACCTCGATCCGCGCCAGCTCGCGATCGGACTTCGCCGGGACGACCGGCTGCGCAACGCTGCCTGGGTCGCCGGTGATGCCTGCCGCCTGCCTTTCGCGGGAGCCGCGTTCGATCGGCTCCTCTGCGTCGAGGCGGCGTTCCACTTCGCCTCCCGGCGCGCCTTTTTCAGTGAGGCGCACCGCGTGCTGACCCAGGACGGGGTTCTCATGATGAGCGACATCGTCCTTACTCGGCCGCCGGAGCGGCTCGCGCTGTTCGCGGATGGGCTCGAAGCCGCCTTCGGCCCCTGGCCGGACAAATGGGCGGGGCTCGATGCGATCCGGCGCGATGCGCACGCCGCCGGCTTCACCTTCCGGGTCACCGACGCCACGGCGAACATCGAGCCGAGCTATCACACCATCGCCTCGGATCGGCGTGGCCAGCCGACCGGTGGTGACGTCTTGCGGGAGCTGCACCGTCTCGGCTGCCTGCATTACCTCTACTGTCGCCTCGACAAGCGATGACCCGAATCGGTCCGCCCAGGCCTCAAGACGATGTGAGGGCGGGACGCGTCGATTGAATTCCTCAAGTTCTGCCGCAGCCTTAAATTCGCTTCCCTCACGCCTGATCGCATCGGGCGTCCCTCCGGTCATCGCGAAACCATGCTAGAGCCGTCCTCCCCCACGCATCGGCGTATCGCCCTCGTCTGCATGACGCCGCGCCCCGATGCGCAGGAACTCGGCGAGCTGCTGCTGCCGAGCTACGGCATCCGGCGCATCCACGCGGCTTTGCTCGGCGATCCCGATCTCGCCGACGCGTCCGTGCGGCTGTTCGACCGCCGCACCGCCGACATCGAGGCTTACGTCGCCGACATCCTGGAATTCGAGCCCGACCTCGTCGGCTTCTCGATCTATGTCTGGTCGGCGCCGGCGATGATCGCGGTGGCGCGGGCCCTGCGCGCGCGCCGCCCCTCGCTCGCCATCGTCTTCGGCGGTCCCTCGGCGCGATCCGCTTTCTTCGATCTCGAACCGTACCGCCCGGCCCATGCCTATCTCGACGCCGTGGTCGAGGGCGACGGCGAGGAGATCATCTGCGAGATCGCGCGGCTGCCGCAGCTCGACCGGACCGCGTGGGAGCAGGTGCGCGGGTTGACGCTGCCGACCGCAACCGGCTGGCTGCGGACCGAGCGGCGCCCGCCCATCACCGCCCTCGACCGGATCGCCTCACCCTACGCACACGGGCTGATGCCGCAGGGGGGCGTCGCCTATCTGGAGAGTTTCCGCGGCTGCCCGCTCTCCTGCCGCTTCTGCGAGTGGGGCACCAAGGAGAACAGCAAGGCCTCCTTTTCGGCCGACTACATCGCCCGCGAGCTCGACGCTTTCCGCACCCTGGAGGCGCCGGCGGTGTTCCTGCTCGATGCCGGCCTCAACCTGAACATCGGCGCCTTCCGCAACCTGCGGCTCGCCAACCAACGGTCGGGCTTCCTCAAGGAAACGCTGCTCTGGGCGGAGATCTACCCGTCGATCGTGCGCGACGAGCATCTCGCCTTCATCGAGGAGATCGGCACCGCCTATCTCGGCGTCGGGATGCAGTCGATGGACCCGGCGGTGCTGCGCTTGCACGACCGCCCCTCGGATTCGCCCCGCTTCGAGGCGGCGGTGCGCGCGCTGGCCCGCGTCACCAATATCGAGCTGCAGATCATCGCGGTGCTGCCCGGCGATACGCCGGAGGGCTTCTTCCGCACCCTCGATTACGCCCTGTCGCTGCCCGCGAGCGTTCGGGTCTATCACTGCCTCGTCCTGCCCGACGCGCTGCTGACCCGCAGCCGGCCCGAATGGAATGTCCGCTTCGACCCTCACACCCTGACGATGCGCTCCTGCGAGGGATGGAGCGAGGAGGCGGTCGCGCGCACCCGCGCGGAGCTGCGCCGCCGGGCGCTCGCCGCCGGCGGCAAGGCTGGTGAGTTCTGGTGGGCGTTCCCGCGTCAGCCCGAGCGCGTCACCCAAGCCCGCGCTTCGTGGCGGCAGGCCGCCGCGCGATGAGCGCGGCCCGCTCCGGCCTGCGCATCGCCCTGGTGGCGCAGTACCCGGAACGCGATCCGGCGATGCCGAGCTTCGTGCCCAATCTCGGCTTGCGCATGGTCGAGGCCACCCTGCGCGCCGCCGCCCTTCCCGGCCTCGTCTGCCGGGTCTGGGATCTGACCGGCGGCGACGCCGAGCGGGTTGCCCGCGAAATCACCGCTTTTGACCCCGACATCGTCGGCTTCTCGGCCTATCTCTGGTCGCTGCCCTTTCTTTGCCGCGTCGCCGCGCTCATCAAGCAAGACGACCCCGCCCGGCTCGTCGTGTTCGGCGGACCTTCCGCGCGGCCGGTCATGTTCGCGCGTCCGCCGTTCTCGAACGCGGCGGACGACATCGACGTCCTCGTCATCAACGAGGGAGAGGAGACCTTCCTCGAGATTGTCTCGCTCGAACAGCGCACGCCGGCCGCGCTGGGCACGCTGCGCGGCGTCGCCGTCCGGGACGGCGCGGGCTGGCGCGAGACCCCGGCGCGTCCGCTGGCCAACCTCGACAGCCTCGCCTCGCCCTACACGCTGAACCTCGTGCAGCACGGCGGCCTCGGCGTGCTGCAGACCTATCGGGGCTGCCCGTTCACCTGCTCGTTCTGCGAGTGGGGGACGATGGAATCACCCAAACGCGTGCGGGCGGTCGATCATCTGACCCAGGAGTTCGAGGCCATCGCCGGCCACGATGTCTACGCGGCGCTCCTCGTCGATGCCGGCTTGAACCTCAACCGCAACGCATTCCTCAACCTTCGGCGCGCGGCCGAAGAGAGCGGCTTCTTCGAGCGCCACGGGCTGATCTGCGAGGTCTACCCGGCGGCGGTGCGGCAGGAGCATCTCGATTTCCTCGCCACCGTCAGCAACGCCTATGTCGGCATCGGCCTGCAGAGCTTCG
The DNA here is from genome assembly GCF_024169925.1 of Methylorubrum extorquens. Lineage (NCBI taxonomy): Bacteria > Pseudomonadati > Pseudomonadota > Alphaproteobacteria > Hyphomicrobiales > Methylobacteriaceae > Methylorubrum > Methylorubrum extorquens. The sequence continues at coordinate 3,589,441 of NZ_JALJXF010000001.1, read as the reverse complement.
ACAACGCGGTGCTGGCCCATGTCGATCGCACCTACGACGAGCGTCGCTTCGACGAGACCTTCGCTCGGCTCGATACGGTGGCGAGCCTCGCCGTCGAGATCATTCTGGGATTGCCCGGCGACAATCCCGAAACCTTTCGCCGCAACTTCGAGCGCGCTCGCCGGCTCCCCTGCGCGCTCCGGGTGTATCACTGCGTCGTCCTGCCCTCGGGCCTGATGGTGCGTTCGCCCCCCGAGCATCGCCTCGAATACGACCCGGTCTCCCTGAAGATGACCGCCTGTACCGGCTGGAGCGAGGCCGCCCTCGCGGCGGAGTGCCGCTTCCTCACCCGGCAGGCCTCGCTCCAGGGCGGACGCTCGGGCGAATTCTTCTGGACGTTCCCGCCGCCCCGGTGAGACGGTGCGGCGCCTGAGCGACGTCCAAAGCCGCCATCCCGAAGGGATCAGCCGAATTTGGTATGGGGGGCGTTCAACTCACTTCGAAGCTCGTCCACAGCCCCGTGTCGAACCGCTCCAGCACGGTCGCACTGAGCAGCCATCGACCGGGATTGTCCGCGACGAAGGCGATCTGCGCGCTGCGGCCCTCGGGGATCTGCACGGTGTCGAGCCAGTAGGGCTCCCAGCCGTCATCGAGCTGGTGCAGCAGGCGGAAGACGTGGCCGTGCAGGTGTAGGCTCTGGAGGAAGCCGGTGTCGTTGCGGATCGACAGCACCACGACCCCGCCGCGCTTGACCGAGAACAGGGGGGCTGCCCCTGCCGCCCCGCTCGCGCCGTTGATCTGCCAGATCTTGGCGGGATCGCCGGAATAGGGCGTCTCGGCGCCGGGCCTCGCCTTGTCGGGCCGCACGCCGCCCGTCAGCACGAGTTCGCGGCGGAGTGCGCTTTGCAGCCGGATCTCGGCCGGCAGACGCTTGTTCTCCGGAATCGAGCCGATCGCGGCGCGGCCGGATTGCGCCACCGGCTCGCCGGTGGCGGTCAGCGTCGCCAGCGGCAGGCCCTGCCCGATCAGCGCGGTGATGGTGCCGGCTGGTCCGGCTTGGGCCGGGAGATCGAGGAGCAGGTCGTAGCGCGTGCCCGGTGCGAAGGGGAGGGTGGCCTTCAGAGGCTCGAAGGTGTCGGTCGGCTGGCCGTCCACGGCCGCGACATAAGCCTTCACATTGTCGAAGCGGATGCGCAGGCCCCGCGCGTTACAGGCGTTGGCGAGCCGCAAGCGCAGGCGGCTGCCGGGCCGCGCGTCGAGCGCCAGCGGGATCGGCTGTCCGTTGAGCGTCACGACGCTGCCGAGCCGCCCGGCCGCTGCAGAGAAGGCGACCTGCCCGAAGGGCTGGAGCGCACCGGCCTCGTCGAGCCGCCAATCCTGCACGAGCAGGGCAAGATCCCCATCCACCGGGGGCGGGGCTGGCTCCTCCACGATCAGCATGCCGGCGAGGCCCCGGCCCGACGGCTCGCTCGATCCGCCGACGACGAGCGGGCGGATCAGGAAGCTGCCGGCATCCGGCGGCGTGAAGTCGTAGGTGAAGCTCGCGCCCGGCTTGATCGGCTCCTGGGTGACGCCGCCGACGCCGTCCATGGCGTTGGCGATCCGCACCCCGTGCCAATGCAGCGACAGCGGCTTGTCGGTCCCGTTCTCGACGCGCAGGCGGATTGCTTCGCCGAGCTTGATCCGCAGGATCGGCGCCTCCGCTTCGCCCAAGCGCCATACGGCCGTCTCGGGCGCAGGATCGGGCTTCAGGCGGAGCTTGGCCGACGCGGCCTTGATCGATTTCGGCTCCGGGGGCGGGGCTTTCCCGGCGGGCGCTTGGGCCGAGGCCGTCCCTTGGGCCGAGGCCATCCCCGGCATCAGTGCGAGGGCGGCGCTGCCCGCGAGCAGATCGCGCCGTGAGAACGATCCCGGCGCGGGCTCGGCCGTCGGGTCGGGATTTCGCATGGCGTCTCGCGTCGTCGGTCGGTCGGGCTCGCGTTGTAGACAGGCTTCGTCCCAGCCGCCACCGCACGCGGCGCCCCGCAAGTTTTTTGCTGCGGCCCCGAGCCCGCGTGCTATAGACGCGCGCTTCGACGGCCCGGTATCCGGGCTCGTGTCGATGGCGCTCGCGGGCGTGGCGGAACTGGTAGACGCGCTGGATTTAGGTTCCAGTGTCGCAAGACGTGGGGGTTCGAGCCCCTCCGCCCGCACCATGTCCGTATCGGCGTCAGGAACCCGAGCGGTTCCCGCCGGAGCGCCCGCACGGGGCTTCCCTGGCGCAGCGGCACGCGAAGACGAGATTGCGGTTTTAGAAAACAGCGGACGAACGACGATGCAGGTGACCGAGACGACCTCCGAGGGGCTGAAGCGCGAGTTTCAGGTGCTCCTCCCCGCGAACGAGCTTGAGGATCGCCTCAACACCGAGCTCTCGAACATCAAGGGCAAGGTCCAGATCAAGGGCTTCCGCCCCGGCAAGGTGCCGGTCGCGCATCTGCGCAAGGTCTACGGCAAGTCGGTGATGGCCGACGTGCTGCAGAACGCCGTCAACGAGGCCAACCAGCAGATCGTCTCCGACAAGGGCCTGCGCCTCGCGCTCGAGCCGCAGATCGAGTTCCCGAAGGACGAGGAGCAGACCATCATCGAGCGCGCGCTCGATGCCAAGGGCGACCTCGCCTTCAAGGTGAAGCTTGAAGTGCTGCCGAGCTTCGAGCTCGCCGACCTCTCCGACGTGTCGATCAAGAAGCTCGTGCTCAAGCCCTCCGACGAGGAGATCAACGAGACGCTCGAGCGCATGGCCAAGGACAGCCGCTCCTTCGAGCCCCGCGAGGAGGGCGCCGAGGCGCAGTCCGGCGACCGCGTCACCATCGATTTCGTTGGCCGCATCGACGGCACCGAGTTCGAGGGCGGCAAGGGTGAGGACGTCGATCTGGAACTCGGCTCCAACACCTTCATCCCCGGCTTCGAGGACCAGCTCGTCGGCGCCAAGGTCGGCGACAGCCGCCTCGTGAAGGTCGCCTTCCCGTCCGACTATCAGGCCGAGCAGCTCGCCGGTAAGGACGCCGAGTTCGACGTGACCGTGAAGGTCGTCGCCGCCCCCGGCGAGACCCAGATCGACGACGAACTCGCCAAGCGCTTCGGCATGGACGACCTCGAGAAGTTGAAGGAGGCCGTCTCCAAGGCCGTCGGCTCCGATTACGAGGCCCAGTCCCGGCGCAAGCTCAAGAAGGAGCTTCTCGACGCGCTCGACGGCAAGTACGCCTTCGACCTGCCCCCGAGCCTCGTCCACCAGGAATTCGCCGCCGTGTGGGCGCAGGTCGAGCAGGACCTGAAGACCCGCGGCAAGACCTTCGAGGACGAGGGCACGACCGAGGAGGCGTCGCAGGCGGAGTACCGCAAGATCGCCGAGCGGCGCGTCCGCCTCGGTCTGGTGCTTGCGCAAGTCGGCGAGACCGCCGATATCAAGGTCTCGGATGACGAGGTCAATCAGGCCCTGTTCGCCCGGATCCGGCAGTTCCCGGGCCAGGAGAAGCAGGTCTACGACTTCTACCGCAACAATCCGCAGGCGCTCGCCGAGCTTCGCGCGCCGCTGTTCGAGGAGAAGGTCGTCGACCATGTCCTCGGTCAGGTCCAGGTCGTCGAGGAACCCGTCTCCAAGGAGGCGCTCTTCGCCGAAGACGACGAGGCCGACGCCGTGAACGGCGCGGCCGCGACGGACGAGAAGCCGAGCGAGTCCAACAACGAGGCGGCGGCCGACAAGGCTGCCGGCTGATCGCCGACCCACCGGCTCCGCGGCGGGCGGCGATCTTCGAGATCAGGCGGCGTTAACGCTTGCCGTGTTCGCTGTAACCATCCGGCCTCGGGCGATTCGCCCCGAGGCCGGACCCGGAGCCGAGGGCTGATATGAGAGATCCGGTCGATTACTTCCACAACTCGCTCGTGCCCATGGTGGTCGAGCAGTCGAGCCGCGGCGAGCGCGCCTTCGACATCTACTCGCGGCTTCTGCGCGAGCGGATCATCTTCCTCACCGGCCCCGTCGAAGACCAGGGCGCGTCGCTGATCGTCGCCCAGCTTCTGTTCCTGGAAGCCGAGAACCCGAAGAAGGAAATCTCCTTCTACATCAACTCGCCCGGCGGCGTGGTGACCTCGGGCCTGTCGATCTACGACACGATGCAGTTCATCCGCTGCCCCGTCACGACGCTCTGCGTCGGCCAGGCCGCGTCGATGGGCTCGCTCCTGCTGGCCGCGGGTGAGGCCGGCCACCGCTTCGCCCTGCCGAACGCCCGGATCATGGTGCACCAGCCCTCCGGCGGCTTCCAGGGACAGGCGACCGACATCCTGATCCATGCCCGCGAGATCGAGGCGCTGAAGAAGCGTCTGAACGAGATCTACGTGAAGCATACCGGCCGCGACTACGAGACGATCCATCAGGCGCTCGAGCGCGACAACTTCATGACCGCCGACGCGGCCAAGGAGTTCGGCCTGATCGACGACATTCTGCACAAGCGCCCCGAGCCGGCCGCCGCCTGAGCGAGAACGGAAACCCGAGGCGCTCGGGGTACGCAGGCCCGACCATGTCGGGTCATGCGTCCTTTGGGCGCCCACCCCAGCCGATAGGCCGGTTGATCCCGAGCCGGCTGCATGATTGCATCGGGATTCGAGCGCCTCAATCCCGACGCATCCGCCCTGTGTGACTGTTTCTTTAGGCGGATGCGCTTACATCGTATGATCGACGCGCGTGCCCTCCTGGCTGGGGCCGCGCCCGCGAACCGGAGACCGACATGAGCAAGACAGGCGGCAACGACTCGAAGAGCACGCTGTACTGCTCGTTCTGCGGCAAGAGCCAGCACGAGGTTCGCAAGCTGATTGCGGGCCCGACGGTGTTCATCTGCGACGAGTGCGTCGAGCTGTGCATGGACATCATCCGCGAGGAATCGAAATCCTCGCTGGTGAAGTCCCGCGACGGGGTGCCGACCCCGAAGGAGATCCGGCGGGTCCTCGACGACTATGTCATCGGGCAGGACTTCGCTAAGAAGGTTCTCTCGGTGGCCGTGCACAACCACTACAAGCGGCTCGCCCACGCGACGAAGCACAACGACGTCGAGCTCGCCAAGTCCAACATCATGCTGATCGGGCCGACGGGCTCGGGCAAGACGCTGCTCGCGCAGACGCTCGCCCGCATCCTCGACGTGCCTTTCACCATGGCCGACGCCACCACGCTGACCGAAGCGGGCTATGTCGGCGAGGACGTCGAGAACATCATCCTCAAGCTGCTCCAGGCCTCCGACTACAACGTCGAGCGCGCGCAGCGTGGCATCGTCTACATCGACGAGATCGACAAGATCTCCCGCAAGTCGGACAACCCCTCGATCACCCGCGACGTCTCGGGCGAGGGCGTGCAGCAGGCGCTCCTGAAGATCATGGAAGGCACCGTCGCCTCCGTGCCTCCGCAGGGCGGCCGCAAGCACCCGCAGCAGGAGTTCCTGCAGGTCGATACCACGAACATCCTGTTCATCTGCGGCGGCGCCTTCGCCGGGTTGGAGCGCATCATCTCCCAGCGCGGCAAGGGCACCTCGATCGGCTTCGGCGCCAGCGTCCAGGCGCCCGACGACCGCCGCACCGGCGAGGTGTTCCGCTCGGTGGAGCCCGAGGATCTGCTGAAGTTCGGCCTCATTCCCGAGTTCGTCGGCCGTCTGCCGGTTCTGGCGACGCTGGAGGATCTCGACGAGGAGGCCCTCAAGAAGATCCTGCAGGAGCCCAAGAACGCGCTGGTCAAGCAGTACCAGCGGCTGTTCGAGATGGAGAACGTCGAGCTGACCTTCCAGGACGAAGCGCTCAGCCTCGTCGCCCGCAAGGCCATCGAGCGCAAGACCGGCGCCCGCGGCCTGCGCTCGATCCTGGAGACCATCCTCCTCGACACGATGTACGACCTGCCCGGCCTCGACTCCGTCGAGCAGGTGGTGATCGGCCCGGAGGTGGTCGAGGGCAAATCCAGGCCGCTGTTCATCCACGGCGACCGCAACAAGGAAGCCCCGGCCAGCGTCAGCGCCTGACCGGCAAACATCCGGGGCCGCACGGTTTTTGAGCCGGCGGCCCTTTTTCGTTCCGGGGGGTGCCCGCGCTTGAAAGCACCCCCCGCAACGACCATTTCAGGCGCAACGCAGGGCTCCACGCTTCATCCCCCGAAAGGTCGGGCCCGCGCCACCAGCCGCAAACTGATTATCCGCTTCCGACCCTTCGCGGCCCGGTCGGCACCTGGCAAGATGCTTGCTCGCCGTTGAGGAGCGACTGCCCGGCGTCAACACATAAGGGAAGAACCCATGACCCAGTCGAAATCGCGCCAGCCGGTCGTTCCCGGTTCGACGGGCTCCTACGCCGTCCTGCCGCTGCGCGACATCGTCGTGTTTCCGCACATGATCGTGCCCCTGTTCGTGGGCCGCGAGAAGTCGATCCGCGCGCTCGAGGAGGCGGTGCGCTCTGACCGTCACATCCTGCTCGCGACGCAGATCAATGCCAGCGACGACGATCCGGCCACCGACGCGATCTACACGATCGGTACGCTCGCCTCCGTGCTGCAGCTCCTCAAGCTGCCCGACGGCACCGTGAAGGTGCTGGTCGAGGGCGCCGGCCGTGCGCAGATCGAGTCCTTCGTGCGCTCGGACGAGTATTACGAGGCGCAGGCGCTCACGCTCACCGACGACCTCGGCGACCGCGTGGAGGCCGAGGCGCTCGCCCGCTCGGTAATCTCCGAGTTCGAGAACTACGTGAAGCTCAACAAGAAGATCTCTCCCGAGGTCGTCTCCGCCGTCACGCAGATCGACGAGCCGTCCAAGCTTGCCGACACCGTCGGCTCGCACCTCGCGGTCAAGATCGCCGACAAGCAGGCGATCCTCGAGATCCCCACGGTGGCGCAGCGCCTTGAGCGCGTGCTGTCGCTGATGGAGAGCGAGATCTCCGTGTTGCAGGTGGAGAAGCGCATCCGCACCCGCGTCAAGCGGCAGATGGAGAAGACCCAGCGCGAGTACTACCTCAACGAGCAGATGAAGGCGATCCAGAAGGAACTCGGCGACGAGGACGGTCGCGACGAGCTGGCCGAACTGGAAGACAAGATCGAGAAGACCAAGCTGACCAAGGAGGCCCGCGAGAAGGCCACTGCCGAGCTGAAGAAGCTGCGTCAGATGTCGCCGATGTCGGCCGAGGCCACGGTCGTGCGCAACTACCTCGATTGGATGCTCGGCATCCCGTGGGGCAAGCGCTCGAAGATCAAGAAGGACTTGCTCGGGGCTCAACAGGTCCTCGACTCGGATCACTTCGGCCTCGACAAGGTCAAGGACCGGATCGTCGAGTATCTCGCGGTACAGCAGCGGGCGAACAAGCTCACCGGCCCGATCCTCTGCCTCGTCGGCCCGCCCGGCGTCGGCAAGACCTCGCTCGGCAAGTCGATCGCCAAGGCCACCGGCCGCGAATTCGTGCGGATGTCGCTCGGCGGCGTGCGTGACGAGGCCGAGATCCGCGGTCACCGTCGGACCTATATCGGCTCGATGCCCGGCAAGATCGTCCAGTCGATGCGCAAGGCCAAGACCTCGAACCCGCTCATCCTGCTCGACGAGATCGACAAGATGGGCATGGATTTCCGCGGCGATCCCTCCGCGGCGCTCCTTGAGGTGCTCGATCCGGAGCAGAACGCGACCTTCAACGACCATTACCTCGAGGTCGATTACGACCTGTCGAACGTGATGTTCGTGACGACGGCGAACACGCTCAACATCCCCGGCCCGCTCATGGACCGGATGGAGGTGATCCGTATCGCCGGCTACACGGAGGAGGAGAAGCTCCAGATCGCTCGCCGCCACCTGATCCCCGAGGCGGTCAAGAAGCACGGGCTCACCCCCGACGAATGGTCGATCACCGATGACGGCCTGATGATGCTCATCCGCCGCTACACGCGGGAGGCGGGCGTCCGCAACCTGGAACGCGAGCTCTCCAACCTGATCCGCAAGGCGGTCAAGGAGATCTTGCTCACCAAGGTGAAGCAGGTCGAGGCCAACCCCGAGACGCTGCCGGAATTCCTCGGCCCGCCGAAGTTCCGGTACGGCGAGATCGATGCGGACGATCAGGTCGGCGTGGTCACGGGTCTGGCCTGGACCGAGGTGGGCGGCGAGTTGCTGACCATCGAGGGCGTCATGATGCCCGGCAAGGGCAAGATGACGGTCACGGGCAACCTGCGCGATGTGATGAAGGAGTCGATTTCGGCGGCGGCGTCTTACGTCCGCTCGCGGGCCATCGATTTCGGCATCGAGCCGCCGCTGTTCGAGCGTCGGGACATCCACGTCCACGTTCCGGAGGGGGCGACCCCGAAGGACGGTCCGTCGGCCGGTATCGCCATGGCCACCGCGATCATCTCGACGCTCACCGGGATCCCGGTGCGCCGCGATGTGGCGATGACCGGCGAGGTGACCCTGCGTGGTCGCGTCCTGCCGATCGGCGGCCTGAAGGAGAAGCTGCTCGCCGCACTCCGCGGCGGCATCAAGACGGTGATGATCCCGGAAGAGAACGCAAAGGACATCGCCGAGGTGCCCGACAGCGTGAAGAACGGTCTGGAGATCATCCCCGTCTCGCGGATGGATCAGGTGCTGCAGCACGCCCTCGTGCGCCAGCCCGAACCCATCGAGTGGGACGAGCCGCTCCCGGCCAAGACGCCGAAGCGGGATGAGGACGGCGCGGCGGTCATCGCCCACTGATCCTCGGTTCGTCGATCACGGACGAAGCCCCCGGAGCGCTGCTCCGGGGGCTTTTTCGTGCGCTGAGTCAGGGGAAGAGCGCGAGCCCGGCCTTGCGCAGCCGCGATCCCTTCCGTAACGCTTCGCGGCGCCGGTTCGGGCGGTTAGCTCAGTTGGTAGAGCGTCTCCTTTACACGGAGAGGGTCGGGGGTTCGAGTCCCTCACCGCCCACCAAATCCGGGCGCAGGATGGTTCAGAGGCGGGCGCAACGGTTCTTGCCGGCTCCGTTGGGCGTCTGCGACGGAACACCCTCGTCGAGACGTTCGTCCGCGATCGTTGCGGGCATGCTCAGTGAGTGAGCATTCCGGCCCGGTATCGGGCAGACGATCGGCATCGTCCGGCGGAGGCGAAAACGGTAAACCAATGTCCTCCTGCGCGTTCCCCGTTCAGGCGTGAGCGGGGAGCGACATGGAAGGTAGGCTGATCTGGCTCGGCCTCATCGCCGGCATCCTGGGATCGAGCGGCGTCGGCGATCTGCTTGCGGCCTGGGCGAAGGCGCGGAGGGAGCCGCGCTGGAATCTTGTCGTGCCCGAGGAGAGAGTGCGAGCCGCGTGTGCTCTACCGCGAAGCGAGCGCCGCCTGACGATTGCGCGGCTCATACCGGTTCGGCGCGTCCCGTGCCGTCGCGTTGTCGTTGTCGCTGGGCTGAGGGCTCGTGTTCCCGGTCCGATCCGTCTTCTCTTTACCGCGAAGCAACAGCGGCACGATGCGTGTCGAGCGTCGGTAGATCCAGGCCTCGTGCCGGCGGCGCAGGGGGCGTCCGTACTGGACGGTTTCTTTTCCACACATGGTCATTCTTCACGGTGCCGTCTGGCTGACTAGTCCCTGACGCTAGCCGCGAACTGCCTCGACACATTGCCTGTACGTCCCAAAATATACGCCGCTGCGCTTTGCCGCACGGATGCGGCGATGTCGCAACCCGGTAGGGAGTGGATTGGCCGGCATCGACACCCGGGTCGGCATGAAGCGCCGTCATCCGGAGCAGATTTTTTGCATCGCCAAAGCGTCAATGCGGATGAATTGCCCCGGCTGAGCCGCTCAACTCTTTGGTGCAGAAGAAGGCGCATGTCAGCGCCCGCTGCGTTGCGCCGGTTCGACACGAGGGCACCGGCGCGCCGGAATGACGGATTTCCTGTTCGTTCACGACCACTTCCCGGGACCTTTCGGCTTTGTTGCCGAAGCGCTGATGGATCGAGGCCATCGCTGCGCTGCCATTGCCGGAGAGGCCGCGCCGGGTTTGGCCAACTTGCCGATCCTGCGGTGGCGTCCGGGGCGGAAGGTGACGCCGGGCCTGTTCCCGCTGGCCCATCCAACCGAATCGGCATTCATCAACGCCACAGCCGCCCTGCGATGCGCGCTCGAACTGCGCAAGCATGGCTTCGATCCGGCCGTCATCGTCGGGCATCCGGGGCGCGGAGAATCGCTGCTGCTCAACCAAGTCTTTCCCCGGGCGCGTCGGCTTGCCTACGCGCCGTATTATCGGGCGGACGGTGATGCCCTCGGTTTCGATTCCGAGTGGACGCGCCCGCCCAATCTCGAGGACCGCGTGCGTGACCGCGCCGGGAATGCGGCGCTGGCCATGGCCTATGCCGAGGCCGAGCGGCTGGTCTGCCCGACGGAGTTCCAGCGCAGCCTGCTGCCGGCGGGCTTGCGGGCGCAGGCCAGCGTGATCCACGAGGGGATCGATACGGACGAGGTGCGCTACGATCCCAATGCCGTCGTGCACCTGCCGAACGGGCGCACGCTGACCAAGGCGCGCCCGGTCATCACCTTCATCGCCCGGCAACTGGAGCCGCTCCGCGGCTTCCCGACCTTCATGCGCGCCTTGCCGGCGCTGCTCGAAGCCGTGCCCCAGGCGGAGGTTCTCGTGGTCGGAAGCGATCGGCGCCGTGATGCCGCGGCAAAAGGGGACCAGCCGCAGACGTGGAAGGAACGCCTGCTGGCCGAGTTGGACGGACGGCTCGATCGCGAGCGCGTTCATTTCCTCCCCCGTCTCACGCACGAGGAAATGGTTGCCGCCCTCTCGATCGCAACGGCGCATGTCGCCTACACCTATCCCTTCTCGCTCTCGCGGGTCTTCCTGAAGGCGATGGCGTGCGAATGCCTCGTGATCGCTTCGGATACCGCGCCGGTGCGGGAGGTGGTGCGGGACGGCGTGAACGGGATCATCCGCGACTTCTTCGATGCCGACGCGCTGGCGGAGGCACTCATCGAGGCCTGCCGCGCGCCCGAACGGTGGCGGCCCCTGCGGGAGGCAGCCCGGCGCACGGTGATCGAACGCTACGACCGGCGGCGTCACTGCCTGCCGACTTGGCTCGCGCTCCTGACCTATCTCGCCGACGCGCCGGCCCGTGCGTGATGTATCGGACCGGATATCGGATCCCGGCCCATGCACCAATCTTTTGGTTTTGCATCCTCTTTTTCCCGAAAGCCGGAAGCCACCTTTCGGGATGATGTTCTAACGCGCCCGGAACAGGTGGAGGCTGAAGCCGCTGTCCTCATCGACCCAGAGGCGGACCGGCTCCCAGCCCTGCGCCGAGGCGAGGGCCCGAAACGTATCCGGCGCGTATTTGTGGGAGGTGTCGGTGCGAATGGTCTCGCCCGCTGCGAAGCGGATCGTCCGGTCGCCGAGCCGGTAGGCGCCGGGCCGGGTTGCCACGAGATGGGCCTCCACCCGGAACGGGCCGTCGGCGAGCCGTGCCTCGTGGCGGAAATGGCTCCGGTCGAAATCGCTGCCCAGCTCCCGGTTCATCCGCTCGAGAAGGTTGAGGTGCAAAGCCGCCATCAGCCCGCCGGCCTCTCCGTAGGCACGGCGTAGGCGGGCCGGGTCGTGCGTCGGGTCGGCCCCGATCAGGAAGTGGCTTGCCCCCAGCGTCTCCCGCGCCCGCGCCAGGAAACCCGCCGCCTGCTGCGGCGTGAAGTTACCGACGCTGGTGCCGGGAAAGAAGCCGAGAATCGGCGGCACGACCGCCCCCGGCGGCAGTCGGATGGGCTTCGAGTAATCGGCGCAGACCGGCATCATCGTCACGTCCGGATAATCCGGAGCGAGGCGCGCAATCGCGGCTTCGAGATAGGCTCCCGAGATGTCGAGGGCGAGGTAAGAGGCCGGCCCCTCCAAGGCGTCGAGCAGGGTGCGGATCTTCCGGCTGGCACCGCTGCCGAATTCCACGACGCTGACGCCTGGGCCGACCAGCGCGGCCACCTCTGCCGCGACCCGCGGCAGGAGCGCCATTTCCCGCTTTGTTGGGTAGTAGTCTGGATGCGCGCAGATCCGGTCGAACAGATCCGAGCCGGTCTCGTCCCAGAGGTATTTGCCGGGCAGGGTCTTCACCTCGTCCGACAGACCGGCAAGAGCGTCCTGAAGGAACTCGGCACGCTCGTCGGCCGCTGCTTCTGCCGCGCTCATCGCGGTCCGCTCGGGCGGGTCGCTGTGAGAATCACGAGCGCGATGCGCTCGGCCGCGGCATAGCCCGGATCGTCGAGTTCCTCGCCATACGCGTCCGGATCGAACTCGCGGTACGAGACATCGAGACCGGCCCGCGCGCCGATCGCGGTCGCCTCTTCCCGGAAGCCGTCATGGCCTTCGACGATGGCCGAGCCGGTGAACAGGACAAGGCTGCCGCCCGGCGCCAAGCGCTCGGTCGCCGCCTCGACCACGCGCAGCGACAGCCCGGCCCCGAGCGGTCCGCCTCCCTGCCGGTAGGCCCGCCCCCCCGAATCCACCATGAAGGGCGGGTTCGAGACGATGAGATCGAACGCTCCCTCGACGCCGCGCAGCATGTCGCTGTGAACGGGCTGCGCGTTGCCCGCGCCCGCGAGCCGGGCATTGACGCGTGCGGCGCGGAGCGCCGCCGGGTTGACGTCGACGAGAACGACCTCGGCCTCAGGCAACCGCTTGGCGACAAGGATGCCCGCCGCGCCCGAGCCGCAGCCGATATCGGCCACCCGCCGCGGTGCCGGGTGTCCGGCCCTGGCCCGCTCTTCGAGATGGGCGAGGACGGCCTCGGCAAAGCGCATCGTGTCGGGGCCGAAGAACACGGCATCGGCCGCGAGCGGCGGATAGGCCGCGTGCAGAAACAACGAGTCGTCGAGGCTCGACAACCGAATCCGCGCCTTCATGAGAGAACCGTCCGGCCCCTCCGAGCGGTCGAGCACGCCCGCCCGCTCCATCAGGTCGGTCAGGTCCACCGGGATCAGGCCCGCGCGAAACGGGCGGCTCCAGCCCAGAACGTCCCGTAGCGATCGCGCCAGAGCATTCTCGGGCCGGGCGTTCACCCGCGCATGCGTGGCGGGCGTGACGGTGGTGAACCGGTAGCCGGTATCCCGCACCGCGCGAGCGAGAGCGAGGAGCGCGTCCTCGCTGCCTATATCCGGTTCCTGGGAGGCCGAGGGATGCGTTGCAACATCGGCCCCCGTCATCCTCAACCCTCCATCTGTCCGGCAAGGAAGGCACCCGAGCGCAGATCCGCCGCGACCTGTTGCGCGTCCCATTCCACCGCCTCCGTTTGGCGGTGGTAGGGGCAGACCCAATCGTCCGGCACGGCCCGCCCGCTGAATTGCCGCGCGGCAGAGCGCTCGCCATGCTGCGCAAGCATCGGGTTGGCGGACCCGGCCCAGGCCACGTCCCGCTCGACGATCGAATCGCGCAGCCGGTCGTAGCGTCCTTCGGCCCGCAAGCGCTCGAACTGGTCGTGCAGGTTGAACACCAGAACCGGATGCTCGAAGCGGCGCGCCTTGCGGCTCGCCCCGGGATGCAGCCCGACGATGAAGAAGCCTTCGCCCCCGAGGCTCATCGAGAAATGCGTGTCTTCCGGGTTGGCCGACACGCGCGGATCCTGGGCATGACCCAACTCGCTGTCGCGGTCGGACAACGACTGCATCCGCCGCCAGAGCGCCGCCTCGAACGCCTCCTCTGAAAGGTGGTGAGGGCCTTCGAACACCACGGCGAAGCTCTGGAACTGGTCGCGCCGGGCGCGATAGCGACAGATGAAGGCCAGCAGCGCCGGGTAGATCCGCGCGTCGTCGCCGTCGGAGGCGACGTCTCGGGCGACCAGCACCTTGAGCTGGCCGCGGGACAGAGCGGACTTGGCGCCGACGCAAGGGAAGGGCTGTTGGCGAATGAAGTGCCGGAACCGCTCAGCGAGCGGATGGCCGGTGTCGTCGGTAGGCAGCAGCATGACACCTCGTGGAACGCAGACAAACGAGCGACGCGACCGAGCCTGTCGGCCCGGCACGGTGAAGATTGTGGGAGAGAAGGCGGCTGACCCACAGTCCGCCGACTCCCGGAAAAGATGAACTGCGCGGAGGAACCTCAGTCTGTGCCCATTGTTCCGCCGGGTCTGGGGATAACTAATGAGCTACGATACGGCTTCATCTATATGTTGTCTTGATCCGCCGCGGCATCGTAGCGCAGTAATCTATCCGATCGTGACCGTTTCTTGGACGCGGAACTTCAAGATTCGATCTCGTAATGGATCGGCTTGAAGGAGAAGTTGTTCGACTGCAGGGCGGAGCAGGCTGTAAGACCGATGACGAGGTCGGCCTCGGCCACGAAACTCACCCGGTCGCCGGCCCGGCTCAGCGGCGGGCGCACCGCGATCTCGCCGCTCTGCCCATCGATGGTAACGTGCATGAACACGTTGAAGGCCACCGGGATGCGGTCCGGCTCGATTCCGTAGGGCGCCAGCGCTTCGGCGAGATTGCCGAAGCAGCCCCGATGGGGGTGCTCGTCGCCGTAGATGATCCGGAAGGTGTCGGCCGAGCAGGGTGTGAGCAGGAAGTCGTGCCGGCCCACCGTGTCCTCCACGATGCGCAGGAGCACGTTGGAGCGGTTGGAGTAGATCGGGTCGCCCGTCGTCAGGAAGATGCGCGAGGCGTAGTCGATGGTGCGGCCTGAGGAGATCACCTCATCGAGGTCGTTTCGGCTGAAAGCCACGAGGTCGGCCACCTGCTCGCCCTGAGGATCGATCACGGTGAGGCGCTGGCCGCGATCCAGCGTGAAGGCCGCCCCCGAGCGCGGTGGAATCTCATGGCGCATCGGTTGGCTCATCCGTCGTTGTCTCCTTGCGGGTGAGGCCCGCGGGCTCGCGTGCCGATCCGCGGCGGCTCCAAGCTTGGCCGCCGCCGCATCACGACGGGGGATCGGACGAGACCCCCGTTGGGTTCCCGATAAATGTCGACGTCTCGAGCAACGGGGCGGCACCGGAGATGCCTGCCCGTGGATGCCCGATCCGACGAACGCTCCCCCCCGCGTGGCAAGGATAGTGGAGATCACCCTCGCCATGCCGCCGAACTCACCCTCCGAGGGCTTCTGCTCGGGGCGGTGATCACCGTCGTGTTCATGACCGCCAACCTCTATATGGGGTTGAAGACGGGCGTGACCTTCTCCACCTCGATTCCCGCTGCGATGCTGTCGATGGGGCTGCTGCGCCTGTTCGGTGGGTCCGGCATCCTCGAAAACAACATCGTCCAGACGCAAGGGTCGGCGGCCGGCACGCTGTGCAACGTCATCCTGGTCCTGCCGGGCCTCGTGCTGATCGGCCACTGGCACGGTTTCCCGTTCTGGCAGACGACGGCCGTCTGCCTCGTCGGCGGTCTGATCGGCCTCGTCTACTCGATCCCCCTCCGCCGCGCCCTGGTGATGGGCGCCGGGCTTCCGTATCCCGAGGGCACCGCCGCCGCCGAAGTGTTGCACGCGGGTGAGGCCGGCGACCGGGGTGGTCTGCGCATCCTGCTGGGCGCGGCGGGGGCGGGTGGGCTGATCGGCTTCGCCACCACCGGCTTGCGCCTCCTCGCGGACGGCCTCCACACCACCCTCGCCGTGGGACCGGCCCTGTTCCGGTTCGCCACGGGCTTCTCCCCCGCCCTCGTCGGGGTGGGGTATCTCGTCGGGCTCGGCGCCTGCCTCGCCCTTCTGGCGGGCGTGGCTCTGGCTTGGGGCGCCGCGGTGCCGCTGCTCACCGCCTTCGGTGACGGGGCCGGCTCCGGCTCTGCGGAGGTGACGGCGAGAGCGGTCTGGTCGGAGAAGGTCCGTCTTATCGGTGCCGGCATCATCGCCGTTGGCGCGATCTGGACGGTCGCCTCCCTCGGCCGC
The DNA here is from genome assembly GCF_024169925.1 of Methylorubrum extorquens. Lineage (NCBI taxonomy): Bacteria > Pseudomonadati > Pseudomonadota > Alphaproteobacteria > Hyphomicrobiales > Methylobacteriaceae > Methylorubrum > Methylorubrum extorquens. The sequence continues at coordinate 3,573,610 of NZ_JALJXF010000001.1, read as the reverse complement.
TCGATCCTCGGAAGCATCCGTTCCGCCTTCGGTGCCGCGCAGGGCGGTGGGCAGGCTCTGCGCCGGTTGCCGCGCCAGGAGCGCGACCTGCCGATCACCTGGGTTGCGGGCACCTCGCTCCTGCTTACGCTGCCCCTGGCTTGGCTGTTCTTGAATTTCAGCGCGGAGGCCGAACTCGGTGGTCTGCGCTTCGCGCTGGTCGCCGTCGCCACCGTCTTCACGGTCGGCTTCGGCTTCCTGATGGCGGCCGCCTGCGGCTATCTCGCGGGCCTTCTCGGCTCCTCCTCCAGCCCGATCTCCGGCATCGGCATCCTGACGACGCTCCTCGCCGCGCTGCTGCTCCCGCTGCTGCTCGGCCGGTCCGCCGGGCCGGAGGGTGAGCGCTTCGTCGTCGCCGCCGTCCTGCTCCTGTCGGCCATCGTCGTCACCACCGCCTCGATCGCCAACGACAACCTTCAGGATCTCAAGACCGGCCAACTCGTCGATGCCACCCCCTGGCGCCAGCAGGTGGCGCTCGCGGCGGGCGTCGCGGTGGGCGCCCTGGTGATCGCCCCGCTCCTCAACCTTCTCTACAACGCCTACGGTTTTGTCGGCGCCCTGCCGCGCGAAGGCATGGACGAGGCCGCCGCCCTTCCGGCACCGCAGGCTGCTCTGATGACGCAGATTGCCGGCGGTATCGTGCGCAACGAGTTGCCCTGGTCGATGGTGGCGACGGGGGCGGGCCTCGGGGCGATCCTTGTCGCGGTGGAGGCGCGTCTGCGCCGCAGCGGCCGTTCTTTTCCGGCGCTCACCGTCGGGATCGGCATGTACCTGCCGCTGGAGGTGGTGGTGACGATCGCCTGCGGCGGCCTCGTCGGACGCCTCGCCGAGCGCCGACTGCGCGGGGCGGGCGACGCGGCGCGGGCCGAAGGACGCCGCCGCGGCGTGCTGCTGGCCTCGGGCTTCCTGGTCGGCGAGAGTGTCGTCGGCGTCCTGCTCGCTGCCGCCGACACGCTGAGCGGACGCGGCGGTTCCCTTGCCTTCGCGGCCGATGCGCTCGGCGGGGTCGGGCCCTGGCTCGGCCCCATCGTCTTCCTGCTGGTGCTCGTCGCCTTCTACCGCATCGCTTCGCGCACGGACGAGACGGGCCGCCGCGGCGACGCCTGACCCGTCCTCGATTTCGTCGCGATTGCAAGCGAGCATAAGGGCGCGACTGCCCCGTTGCGACGGATATCATGAACGCCCACGCCTCGTCCCTGCCGCGCCGGCAGAGCCATCTCGACGTCTACCTGCGCGTCCTCAGCGCCCTGATGCTGCGCGACATGCGCAGCCGCTTCGGCGGAAACTACTGGGGCTACCTAGTACAGGTGCTCTGGCCCTGCGTGCATCTCGGGATCATCGTCGGCGCCATGACATTCCGCGGAATGAAGTCACCCATGGGTGACGAACCGATGGTCTTCGTCGCTTCGGGCGCATTGCCGGCCCTCGCCTTTCAGTACATCTCCCGCGAGGTGATGAAGGGATACATGGTCCACAAGCCGCTTACTTACTTCCCACAAGTAAAACGCTTCGATACAGTGGTCGCACGCATCCTCGTCGAGATCGTCAGCAGCTTCATGGGGGTCTGCCTGGTTTTTGTGGTCCTTGTCTGCTTCGGTGTCGATCCCGTTCCCGCCGACATGACGACGGCAATCACTGGCTATCTGACGGCAATCGCGCTCGGAATCGGTGTCGGGACGATCAATGTTGGGATTTGCTCGGTTTTTCCCGGTTGGGCACTCGGTTACATCTTGGTGACGCTCACCTTGTATTTGACGAGCGGCGTGTACTTTATGGCATGCTATATGCCCGATGAGATTTATTACTACATGAAATGGAATCCCATCACGCAGCTCATTGAATGGGTTCGCCTGGCTTACGATCCGACCATTCCTGCTCAGATCGACTATCTTTATCTCTTCTGCTGGGTCTTCGGCAGCCTCACCATCGGTCTTCTCATGGAACGCTACGTCGTTCGGGCCCAGCAGTGACCGGACTTCGGTACTGCCGGGTATAGCCGGGATCGGTGTTTGGGCTCGGTTTCGGCGGTTCCAGAGAAGATCCGCCGTCGGGCTGGGCCGGTGGACCGACGTTCTCCAGTAGGGCCGTACGGAGATGAGGAGGCGGCTCAAAAATTCGGCGGCGCTTCAAAAAAGGGGGTTGAGTCCCGCCAATCCTCCCCGTATAGAACCGCCCAACGCCGACGCACTCAGCGCCGCCGGCGAAGCCAGGGACCGGAAACGGTCACGGCAGAAGTGATGGGGCCTTAGCTCAGCTGGGAGAGCGCTTCCATGGCATGGAAGAGGTCATCGGTTCGATCCCGTTAGGCTCCACCATCATATCTTCCCAAGAATGACATAGAGGCTGGGCGGGTCGCGCGATGATGCCGACCGCCGCCGCATGGTTCGAGTTGTCGTTCGGACGAAGTGCCGTCGGCACGGACTTCATCACTCACTCCATCGAAGCCTCTACCATCGCGCATGGTCCGCAGCACGAGCCTCGAAGGTTCTGCTCTGCATGAGCCCTCTCGGATCAGGCTCGATCATCCTGTGACAGCCGCCTGATGCCCGAGCGGGTCCCGTCGTTCCCCGTGGATCCTACTGAGCGATCTGCCAGGGGCTGATGATGCGAGTCGGTTTCGGGCCGGTCTCGGCGCGAGCCTGCCGGGTCAGCGGTTCGATCGCTTCCTCCGGAGCCAGACGGCGGGCTTTCGCGAGCGCTTTACGGGCTTCCTCGGCGGGCATCGCGCCCTGCGGCAGCATCATCGCCATCAACTGGCGGCGGGTCGTCGCATTGATCGCGCGCGAGCGCTTCACATCCTCGAAGTCGCTCATCCGGTGGCGGGCCGCCTTGGCGCCGCGACCGCGATCGTCGTGGCCCATGAACACCTTCGGGCCGCCTGGCATGACGACGATGTCGCCGGGCCGCAGAGTCTCGTCGCGGAGAAGCGCCGCGGTCGGATTGGCCGCGATCGCCTTCGAGTCGACTGGCTGCTTGCCGCTGATCCCAGTACCGTCATCCTTCGGCAGGGCCGCGTAACGCACCTTCGGCCGGCTCCGATCCGCGGTGCTGCGATGCCGTCGCCAGCGATAACGCTCGTTGACCTCGCCGCCGCCGTAAACCTGAATAGGAGCGACCATCGGGGCGGGCGCTGCCCGCTGCGGCGAAAAAAGTTGCTGAAACAGGCCGCCGAGACCGCCCTCTTGAGCATGAACGCCAGCAGCAGTGGAGAGAATGAGGGCGGAAGAGGCCAGGACGAGCGCGAGGCGTCGTCCGGAGCGGCGCAGGGTCGAAGGCATCGACGGCTCCTGAAGCGAGGCGGTCGCGTTCGACCGATGCGTTTTCAACCGGAGCCGATCTTAACGGTTCCGGCGAGAACTTGGCGCGAATGTGAATTTTTCATGAGTACGCCGTTCGAATACGCAGCGGCAGCAGCGGGAAAAGGCTGCTGACGGCCAGCTCACGTCTCTGTGAACCGAAGTTCGGGCCAGACGGTTGCCGAATAGCGCAGCCGTTGATCGCGCGCTGGACGGAGCCCATTCCGCGATGCCTACAACCGATCGCGTCGTTCCCGACGCTGCTGCCGCGGCGGACAACCCCCGCTACCCGACCTTGTGGACCATGGCGCTGGCGACGGCGCTCCTCGGCATCGTCGCTCTTCCACGCCGGTCTGCTCAGCCTACTGATCATGATGCGGATCGTGCCGGCGATCACGCGCGCGGCGCGTCGGGCGGCGATGCGGCGCGTCAGGAGTCACCCTCGCACGAGGGCGCCGATGCCCATCTGGTCGCGCGGACCGAGCAGAACCGTGGCCGCTCCGCCGACACGCCGACGGAGGTGCCGGCCGAAGGCTGGAAGGACATCCTGAAGCGGACCTACCGGGATATTGGCGAGAATCGCCTGACACTGGTGTCGGCGGGCGTCACTTTCTTCGTCCTTCTCGCCATCTTCCCGGCCGTTGCCGCGCTGGTCTCCGTCTATGGGCTGATCGCCGACGTTTCGACCATCAACCACCAGATCGAGACGCTGCGCGGCGTCCTTCCCTCGGGGGGCGTCGACATCGTCGCCGAGCAGGTGAAGCGAGTGACGGAGAAGGGTGATACGACGTTGGGGCTGACCGCCCTCATCGGCATCGCCCTTTCGGTCTGGAGCGCCAATGGCGGCGTGAAACACGTCTTCGATGCGCTCAACCTCGTCTACAACGAGCGCGAGCAGCGCGGCTTCTTCAGGCTCAACCTGGTCTCGCTGGCCTTCACGGCGGGCGCTCTGCTCTTCGTCGTGCTCGCGCTGGCTGGCATCGTCGCGGTGCCGCTGGCGATCCAGTTTGTGGGCCTGTCGGGCGACGCATGGTGGCTGGCACTGCTGCGCTGGCCGGTCCTGTTCCTGATCGTCATCCTGATGCTCGCGGTGCTCTACCGCTACGGGCCCAGCCGCGACGCCCCACGCTGGCGCTGGGTGACGACGGGCGGCATCGTCGCCGGATTCCTATGGCTGGCCGGCTCGCTGCTGTTCTCGTGGTACGTCTCGAACTTCGGCAGCTACGACAAGACCTACGGCTCCCTTGGCGCCGCGATCGGCTTCATGACCTGGATTTGGATCTCGACCACGATCGTGCTGCTCGGCGCGCAGCTCAACGCGGAGATCGAGCACCAGACCGCCAAGGACACGACGGTCGGCGCGCCGCAGCCGCTCGGCACGCGCGATGCCCGCATGGCGGATACGGTGGGAGCCGCCGCCTGACGGCCGTCCCCTCTCCGTCAGTTCTTCGCTTGGCTCGGGTCGTCGGCCGGATTCAGGTAGTTCACGCCGAACGGCCCGCTTCCGTTCACTTGGAGGACGACCGGTTCCTTGGTCGTCCAGAGGGCATGCGGCATGTTCTCGGGTAGGAACACGAAGCCGCCGGTCCGCAATTCGACGCCCTTGGCCCGGTCGATCGTCGCGCCGTGCTGGTGATGGATCGAGCCCGATAGGATCGTCAGCGTCTCGGCCTTCGAGTGGGTGTGCGGGGCGATCACCGTGTCGGCGGGGAACCGGATCCGCAGTACGAAGGGGCCGGGTTTGGCCGGATCGCCGGCCAGGGCGCTGATCTCGGTCCCCTTCGGAAGGTTGGGCGGCCCCTTCTCCCATTTCACGGCAGCGCCATCCGGCAAGGTCACCGCGCCGAGTCCGTCTCCATGCGCCTCGCCGGCCGCGCGAGCGGTGCCGAGGGAGAAGGAAAGAGCGAGGGCGAACGCGGCGCTCCCGATGATCGCAGCCGAGCCTGATCGAAGCGTCACGTTCATTCTCCCCTGGCTTTTCGGTCCCGGCGGTCCGGCCGCCAGAAGCCGGAAGCCATTCCCCGTGCCCTTTCGTGCCCTTCCTGTGGCTTGCACACAAGAGAACGGCGGGGCTCGCGCCCCGCCATTCCATCGTACTCCAAGAGCGATTCAGCCTCAGTAGGCGGTGCGACCGTAGGCGCCGACACGATCGACCGGCTGGGCGCCATAGGCCGTGTAACCGGCCGGGCTGCGGACTGAGCCCGTGGCGATGTTGTCCGCCGCATCGGCCGTGCCGCCGACGACACCGCCGACCACGTTGCCGGCCGCATCCACGGTTCCGCCAACGATGTTGCCGGCTGCGCCGAGCGTGCCACCGACGATGTTGCCCGCCGCGCCGGTCACGCCGCCGACGACATTGCCCACGCCGCCGAGGAGGCCGCCACGCTCACGCACCGGGTCGATATGCGCGCCCCATACGTTGAGACTGCCGTCCCGGTTGTAGCTGGCGCTGTCGGAAGCGAGCCCCTGGGCGAGGCTCGGGGTCGCGGCAAGGCCGAGAGCCAGGGCGAGGGCAGCGGTGATCTTGGTGCGATTGGTCATGATCGATCCTTTATCCGTTCATGCGGGCGACGATCCACTTCGTCTGATCTAATCGTTCGATCAGACTAGTTGCGCCGTCTTCGATGAACGGGATTTGGGGTCGATTGTCTGAGTGACAATAGCGGGTTTGTCGCAGTGCACCATCGATATATTTCGGACTTACCTTTCGCGCCCGAAATTTCGTGCCGCGACATTGCGCGCGGCCAAAAAACCCATTCATCTTGAGGGCGTTGCCTCCGCTGACTAGGCTCGATTTTGTGCGGTGCACGAGCGCACATAGGCCCGGTAATCGGGAGTTTTTTGAGCGTTCTGCCTTTCGCGCGGCGTCGGGGCCCTTGCGAGGAACGGGACCTGTTCCGTGCCATGCCGACCATCGCGGACCAGAGAACCGGGGACCTGCGGCATTTCCCGGCGACGGAGCGATGTTCTGAAGCGGCGAAAATGCTCTATGGATCGGCGGCCCCGCCCTTGGGGGCCCGTTCGCCGATGGCTGTTCGACCGATGACCGAAGAGACGCAACTGCAACCGGCCAAGCCCGTCGGCGCCGACGACCGGGTGATCCTCGTCGATGGCTCGTCCTTCATCTTCCGGGCGTACTTCCAGTCGATCAATCAGGACCAGAAGTACAACACCCGGCCCTCCGACGGCTTGCCGACGGGGGCGGTGCGCCTGTTCTGCACCAAGATCGCGCAGTTCCTTCAGGAGGGCGCCGCCGGGGTGAAACCAACCCATCTCGGCATCGTCTTCGACAAGTCCGAGGGCTCGTTCCGCAAGGAGCTGTTCCCCGACTACAAGGGCCACCGCCCCGACGCGCCGGACGACCTCAAGCGCCAGATGCCGCTGATGCGCGATGCGGTGCGCGCCTTCGGGCTGCATGCGGTCGAGCTGATACGCTACGAGGCCGACGACCTGATCGCGACCTACGCCCGGCAGGCTGAGGCGCGCGGCGCCGAGGTCATCATCGTGTCCTCCGACAAGGACCTGATGCAGCTCGTCTCGGACAAGATCCGGTTCTACGATTTCGAGTCGGGCGCCAAGGGCAAGCCCGGCTACCGCCCCGAGCGCAACCTCGACCGCGAGGCGATCATCGCCAAGTGGGAAGGTCTCGCGCCGGAGCAGATCGGCGACGCGCTGGCGCTGATCGGCGACACCTCCGACAACGTGCCGGGCGTGCCGGGCATCGGCCTGAAGACCGCGGCCGCGCTCATCAAGGAGTACGGCAGCCTCGCCGAACTTCTGGAGCGGGCCAGCGAGATCAAGCAGCCCAAGCGCCGGGAGATGCTGCTCGCCAACATCGATCAGGCCAAGCTCTCGCGCCGCCTCGTGGCGCTGGAAGAGAGCGTGCCGGTGCCGGTGCCGCTCGACGAACTTGGCGTGCCGCAGCCCGATCCGCAAAAGCTCGTCGGCTTCCTGAAGGCGATGGAGTTCAACACCCTGACGCGGCGCATCGCGCAGATGCTCCATGTCGACCCGGAAGCGGTCAAGCCCGATCCGGCGCTGCTGCCGGGGGCACAGCCCCACGCCTACACCAACGCGGCCGGCGGCAGTGATGCCGTGCCGTTCTTCGGCGACGACGTGCCGGTCGATCCCGAGACCGCCGCCGCACCCGAGCGGATGGATGGGGAAGCCCCGCCCGAGGCGGGCGAGGCCGATCCCTTCGCCGATCTCGATCTGCCGGATCAGGCTCCGGCGAAGAAGCGCGGCGCTAACGAGCCGACGCCCGCGACCCTGGTTGGCGCCCGCGCGGCGGAGTCGGTCAAGCCGTTCGATACGGCTGCCTACGAGACGATCTCCACCGTGGAGCAACTCGAAGCCTGGATCGCCGAGAGCTACGAGGCGGGCGTGATCGCGGTCGATACCGAGACCGACGCGCTCGACGCGGCCAAGGCCGGGCTCGTCGGCGTCTCGCTCGCCACCGCGCCGGGGCGGGCGGCCTACATCCCGCTCGCCCACGTCAAGCCCGAGGTGAAGGGCGGCGACCTGTTCGGCGAGAGCGGGGCAGGGGCGGATGCCTCCGACAAGCAGCCCGGCCAGATCGATTTCGACACCGCCCTCAAGCTGCTGAAACCGCTCCTGGAGGATGCCGGAACGCTCAAGGTCGGCCAGAACCTAAAATACGACCTCTCGGTGCTCCACCGCTACGGCATCGACGTGGCGCCCTTCGACGACACGATGCTGATCTCCTACGTGCTCGATGCCGGCAAGGGCGGGCACGGCATGGACGAACTCGCCCGCCGCCATCTCGGTCACCAGCCGATCACCTTCGCGGATGTGGCTGGCACCGGCCGCAACAAGGTCACCTTCGACCGCGTGGCGATCGACAAGGCGACGGCCTACGCGGCGGAGGACGCCGACGTCACCTTGCGCCTGTGGCGGATGATGAAGCCGCGCCTCGTCGCCGAGCACCGGGTGACCGTCTACGAGACGCTGGAGCGTCCGCTGGTGCCGGTCCTGGCCCGGATGGAGCGGGCCGGCATCGCCATCGACCGCAACATGCTGAGCCGACTCTCGGGCGACTTCTCGCAGATCCTGGCGCGGCTGGAGGAAGAGATCCAGGACGACGCGGGCGAGCGATTTCAGGTCTCCTCGCCCAAGCAGATCGGCGACGTGCTGTTCGGCAAGATGGGCCTGCCCGGCGCGAAGAAGACGCCGTCCGGCCAGTGGGCCACGCCCGCCACGCTCCTCGAAGAGCTGGCCCAGGCCGGCCACGATCTGCCGAAGAAGATCCTCAACTGGCGCCAGCTCTCCAAGCTGAAATCGACCTATACCGACTCGCTGCAGCAGCACGCCGACCGGGGGACCAACCGGGTCCACACCTCGTTCTCGCTCGCGGCCACGACGACGGGCCGGCTCTCCTCCTCCGATCCGAACCTTCAGAACATCCCTGTCCGCACGGAGGAGGGAAAGCGGATCCGCCGCGCCTTCGTCGCGCCCGAGGGCAAGAAGCTGATCTCGGCCGATTACAGCCAGATCGAGCTGCGCCTGCTCGCCCACATCGCCGACATCCCGCAACTGCGCGAAGCGTTCGAGCAGGGGATCGACATCCACGCGGCCACGGCGTCTGCCATGTTCGGCGTCTCCCTCGACCAGATGACCGGCGACCTGCGGCGGCGGGCCAAGACCATCAATTTCGGCATCATCTACGGTATCTCGGCCTTCGGCCTCGCCGACCGCCTCGGCATCGGCCGCGAAGAGGCCTCGGTCTTCATCAAGCAGTATTTCGAGCGCTTTCCCGGCATCCGCGACTACATCGACACCACCAAGCGCTCGTGCCGCGAGAAGGGCTACGTGACGACCCTGTTCGGCCGCGTCTGCCACTATCCGCAGATCCGCTCCAACAACCCGTCCGAGCGGGCGAGCGTCGAGCGCCAAGCCATCAACGCCCCGATCCAGGGCACCGCCGCCGACATCATCCGCCGCGCCATGACGCGGATGGAGGGGGCGCTGGAGGCCAAGCGGCTCACCGCGCGGATGCTGCTGCAGGTGCACGACGAACTGGTGTTCGAGGTGCCCGACGACGAGGTGGAGGCGACGATCCCCGTGATCGCCGGAGTGATGGAGGAGGCGCCCGCGCCGGCCTTGACGCTGAGGGTGCCGCTGGTGGTCGAGGCGCGGGCGGCGGGGAACTGGGAAGAGGCGCACTGACCTCTTTCGGTCCCGACTTCAGAAATCGCCGGCCGCCTTGTGCGCGAGGCGGATCGGCTCCGGCAGGCGGTATTTCGGCGAGCAGGCCAGCACCAGTTCGACCGCACTCGGGATGTCGGCGCGGTGCCCGGGCGAGATGAACAGCGGGAGCGTGGCGGTGCGCGTGCGGACCAGGGCGCCGATGGTCTCACCCCGGTCGATCAGGGGGACGTGCGCGCCCTTCACCTCGGGCAGGGCAGCGTTGGTACCGACGAGCCGCGTCTTGCCGACGCCGATGGTCGGGCGCTCCAGCCACAGGCCCATATGGCTGGCGATGCCGATGCGACGCGGATGGGCGATGCCCATGCCGTCGAACAGGAAGACGTCGGGCTCCGCGCGCAGGCGCCCGAACGCCTCTTCCAGAACCGGTCCCTCGCGAAAGCTCAGCAGGCCGGGGATGTAGGGGAACGGCGTGGGCCGCTCGGCGAAGGCGCTCTCGACGAGAAGAAAGCCCGGAAAGGTCACGACGACGATGGCGGCGCGGGAGCGCTCGTTCTTCACGCTGACATCGACGCCGGCCACCAGCCGCACCGCGCCGAGATCGATGGCTCGGTCGGCCACGATCTCGCTGCGGAGCCGGCGCTGGAGCGCGACGGCCTCGGTCGGCGTCAGGTCCCAGGCATGGCGCGGGTGAAGCTCCATGCCGCGGGCCCCGTCAGTTGGCGAAGCGGAAATGCAGCACGTCGCCGTCCTGCACCACGTATTCCTTGCCCTCCAGCCGCAGCTTGCCGGCATCGCGCGCGCCGGACTCGCCGTTCAGCGCGGTGTAGTCCTTGAAGGCGATGGTCTCGGCGCGGATGAAGCCCTTCTCGAAGTCGGTGTGGATCACGCCGGCCGCCGCCGGGGCACGCGTCCCCTTGGTGATCGTCCAGGCGCGGGCCTCCTTCGGGCCGACCGTGAAGTAGGTCACGAGGCCGAGCAGATCGTAGCCGGCGCGGATCACCCGGTTCAGACCGGGCTCGGTCAGCCCGACTGCCTCCAGGAACTCGGCCTGGTCGGCTTCCGGCATCACCGCGATCTCGCTCTCGATCTTGGCCGAGACGACGACGGCGACCGCGCCCTCCGCCTTGGCCCGGTCGAACACGGCCTGAGACTTGTCGTTGCCCTTGTCGGCGTCGCCTTCGTCCACGTTGCAGACGTAGAGTACGGGCTTTGCCGTCATCAGGCCGAGCTGCTGGAACAGCCGCTCCTCCTCGGGCTTGCGCTCCACGAGCCGGGCCGGCTTCCCCTCGCGCAGCAGCGGCAGGGCGCGGTTGACGAGGTCGAGGAACTCCTTGGCCTCCTTGTCGGCGCCCTTGGCGCGCTTCTCAAGGGCGACGACGCGTTTCTCAAGGCTGTCGAGATCGGCCAGCATCAGCTCGGTCTCGATGGTCTCGATGTCGGCGATCGGATCGACCTTGCCCTCGACGTGGGTGACGTCGCCATCCTCGAAGCAGCGTACCACGTGGGCGATGGCATCGACCTCGCGGATGTTGGCGAGGAACTGGTTGCCGAGGCCCTCGCCCTTCGACGCGCCGCGCACGAGGCCGGCGATGTCGACGAAGGTCAGCCGCGTCGGGATGATCTCCTTCGAGGAGGCGATCCGGGCGAGGTCATCGAGGCGCGGATCGGGCACCGCGACCTCGCCGACATTCGGCTCGATGGTGCAGAACGGGTAATTCGCGGCCTGGGCCGCGGCCGTCTGCGTGAGCGCGTTGAAGAGGGTCGACTTGCCGACGTTCGGCAGGCCGACGATGCCGCATTTGAAGCCCATGGCTGGTCCTAGAGGTCCGTTGTGATCGGTCGGGAGCCGCGCCCGGAAGCCCGCTGCATCGGGGTCCGGCGGCTTCGTGTCAATTCGCGTCGCGCGCTTTCGCCTTGCCGGCCTCGACAGGCGTCTTCACCGTCTCCCAGCCGCGGCCGGCCATGGCGAGGTGCACCTTGTTCTGGAAGCTCGCATCCTCGCCCGCCGCGAGCAGGGCTGCGTGGTCGGCGGTGGCGCGGCAGAGATCCTCGACCCAGGGCTCCTCCGACTTGGCGAAGTCGTTGAGGACGTAGGCGTGCACCAGCGCCTTGTCACCGGGATGGCCGATGCCGAGGCGGACGCGGCGGTACTCGTTGCCGCACAGCGCCGTGATCGAGCGCAGGCCGTTATGCCCGGCATTGCCGCCGCCGAGCTTTACCCGCAGCTTGGCCGGCGCGAGGTCGAGTTCGTCGTGCAGCACGATCACGTCGACGAGCGGGATCTTGAAGAAGCGTTGCGCCTCGCCGACCGAGCGGCCGGATTCGTTCATGAAGGTCTGGGGCTTGAGCAGGATGGCGCGCTCGGTGCCGAGCACCACCTCGGCGGCCTCGCCCTGGAAACGGCGGCGGAACGGGGCCGCCCGGTGGACGCGGGCGATCTCGTCCACGGCCATGAAGCCGATGTTGTGGCGGTTGCGCGCGTAGCGCGAGCCGGGATTTCCCAATCCGACGATGAGCCGCATGTGCGCTCCCGATCCATGCTCCGACAAATGGAAATGCCCCGGCCGGGCGGCCGGGGCATCGATGGATGCGCAAGGTGCGGGCGCCCGCGGCGCCCGCTGCGGCTTACTCCTCGGTCTCGTTCTTCTCGCTGGTGGCCTCGGCCTCGGCTTCCGCCTTCTCCTCGGCCGCCTCGGCGGACTGCGCCTCGGCGATCGCGGCTTCCTCGGCCTCGACCTCGGCGCCGAGCACGGTCGGCGGCAGCAGGTTGGCGACCGTGTCGGTCGGCTCACCCGTGTAGGTGCCGGCCGGCAGGCGCAGGTCGGAGGCGTGGATCACGTCGCCGATCTCGCGGCCGGTCAGGTCGACCTCGATCGCATCCGGGATCTGGTCGGGCGCCACGTCGAGGGCGACCGTGTGCAGCGCGACGTTGAGGGTGCCGCCCTTCTGCTTGATGCCGGGGGCCTGATCCTCGTTCACGAAGTGAACGGGAACGTCGACCGTGACGGTCTGGCCGGAGACGACGCGCAGGAAATCGACGTGCAGCGGCACGCCGCTCACCGGATCGAGCTGGTAGTCGCGCGGGATCGCGCGGGTCTTCTTGCCGCCGGCATCGATCTCGAACACGGTGGTCTTGAAGCCGCCGGCGTAGATCAGGGTGCGGGCGCGGATGAGGTCGATGGCGATGGCCTGCGGGGCCTGGTTTCCGCCGTAGATGACGGCGGGAATCTGGCCCTGGCGACGAACGGCCCGGGCGGCCCCCTTGCCGACCCGGTCGCGTGCCACGGCCTCAAGCGTCTTGGTGGCGCTCATGGCGTGATCCTTTTGTAAGATATGGAGCCGGGCCAACGACAAAGGCCGCCCGAAGCGGACGGCCCGACCGTTCCCCAACGCGCCCGTGCCTCCAAGGGTGTCTCAAGGGCGCGGGCGGGCCATACACGCAATGGGGCCCGGTGGCAACGCCGGACCGGACGATGGGCGTGCTACCGGTTCGCGGTCGCCATGCCGCGACGGGCTTCGGCCTGCTTGCTGGTGTCGTCGAAGTACTTGGTGGCGTCGCCGAGCTGCACCGAGGGCTGGCAGTCCGGGGTGCAAGAATAGGATTCCCGATCCAGGCCGCGCTGCACGGTGATGATCGAGGCCTGCGGCGCCTGCACGCTGATGGTCGATTCGGCGAGCATCGCCCCCTTGCCGTCGAGGGCGATCAGGTTGGTGGTGCCGAAGCTCTTGCCCGTCAGCACTACGACGCCGTTCTTCTGCAGCGTGATGTCGGCGATCATCGGGTTGCCCACCACGACGGTCTGGGTCTTCTCCGGCAGGCGGATCACCTTCGCGTTGTCGACCTGCACCGAGACGGTGCCCTGCGGCACCGGCTCGTTCGCGCGGACGGGCGCGGTGAGCGCGAGAAGCACCAGGGCGGCCGGGCCGGCGCGGAGCGGGAGGCGGTGAGGGCGCAGGCGGGGCATGAAGGGTCGGTCCGATCGCGCGTAGGGCAGCGCTCTCCGTTGAAGGCTGTGCCGTGTCCGCGGCACGAATCCGGAGCGGAGGCGTCTCTCGTCGCGTGAACGGAACAGGAAACTGATGAAGGAAGCGCTAACCTTGTCCGGAAGTTCAACGCCGACGAGCCTCGTCCTGCGTCAGCGAACCATTCGACCGATCGTCGAAACGCATCATTAACTGCCGCTCGCAAACACCCGGCTAGTGGCTTGGTTAGGAGGTCGATTTAACCCAAATGCAACGCGTCGGGATTACAACTCGGTCTGTCGCCGATCGGGGCTTCTGCAGACTTCCGACGGACGCCCATCGGATCTAATCAAGTGGAGATCATCGTGAAGAATATCGCCAAGCGCTTCATCTCTGACGAGTCCGGCGCGACTGCCATCGAATACGGCATGGTTGCTGCTATGATCGGTATCGCGATCGTCGGTATTTTCGCCAGCTTCAAGACGAACCTGACGACCGCCTTCACAACGCTCGGCACCGGCCTCAACACGCAGACCACGAAGCTCGGCACCGCCAACTGATCGATCGGTCAGGCGACAAGGGCTTTCAGGGCGTGACGAGTATACTTCGTCACGCCCCGCAAAAGCCTAAGGTAGGTTGGACGCTCTGATGCGTATCTAGACCGACGAACAGGTGGGGAAGGAACCATTCCGTGTTGAGCATGGCAGCCTACCTCCTTCTGTGTGTCGTCTTCCCATTTCTCATGGCTTACGCCGCCGCCAGCGATCTGCTGACGATGCGGATTTCCAATCGCGTGACCGGTCTCGTTTTTGTAGGGTTCGTACTCTACGCAGTGGTGTCCGGTATGGATTGGAGCGATCTGTCCCGGCACCTCGCGGCCGGCGCCCTAACGCTCGTAATCACCTTTGCCTTGTTCGCCCGGGGCTGGATTGGAGGCGGCGACGCCAAGCTCGCGGCGAGCACGGCGCTCTGGATCGGCCTTGCGAACCTTCCGGAATACTTGATCCTGACCTCGATCCTGGGTGCGCCTCTCACCCTGTCGATCGTGTCGGCCCGCAAGTATCCGCTGCCGAAGCTGGCGCTCAAGCTTCCCTTCGCCGTTCATCTGCACGACACGAAGACCGGGGTTCCCTACGGCATCGCATTGGCCGCCGCCGCGCTGCTGGTGCTCCCGAACTCCGTCGGATTGGATCGGCTCGCTCTGCCTTGATCGGCGCCGAAGGATCCGATCGAGCATGCCGCCCACGAGGCGGCCATCGTGTTTTGCCCGGTCTCGAGCGATTGCCGGTTGGGACACCATTGCGAAGGCCGCTGTGACGATCGGTTAACCCTAACTTGACGAATGCCGGGCAAGTCTCGGAACCAGACGGCGACGGAGCCGTCGTCACGGTCCCGCGCCTGCCATGAAACCAGCCCGTCTTGCCGTCCTGGGGATCGCACTCGTTGCGGGCTGCGGCGCCGCCTTCTTGATGCAAGGGGAGGAGAAGGCGCCGGAGCCTGCGCCCGTCGCGAAAGCCGAGCCCGTCGTGCCGGTCCCGATGAGCGAAGTCCTCGTCGCCGCCGCCGAACTGCCCATGGGCCAGACCCTCAAGCCCGAGGATCTGCGCTGGTTGCCCTGGCCGGAACAGGCGATCTCGCCGGGCCTGATCGAGCGCCGCGCGGCGCCCAAGGGACTCGAGGACTCGGTCGGTGCGATCATCCGCACCGGCTTCTCGGCCAACGAGCCGATCCGGCCCGAACGTCTCGTCAAGGCCGGCAGCGGCTTCATGTCGGCCATCCTGCCGCCCGGCATGCGGGCCGTGGCGATCACCACGGATACCCGCGGATCGAGTTCGGCGGGCGGCTTCATCCTGCCGAACGATCATGTCGACGTCATCAAGACCAGCAACGAGGGCAGCGAGCAGTTCGCCGAGACGCTGCTGACCGACGTGCGCGTGCTCGCCGTCGGCCAGATCGTGCAGGAAAAGAACGGCGCCAACGTCGTGACGGCGGAGACCGCCACCCTGGCCCTCACCCCGGCACAAGCCGAGACCGTGACGCTGGCTCAGAAGGTCGGGCAGCTCTCCCTCGTGCTGCGCAGCATCCAGGATTCCGCCCGAACCGCTTCCCTCTCGCAGGAGGCCGACATGCCGCCCGAGGGACCCATGACCGTGGTGCGATTCGGCGTCGCCAAGCAGCAGCGCCGGTGAGGACAGGACCGATGACGACCGCCCCTCGCTTTCGCGGACTTGCCCGTCTCCTGCTCGCCGGCGCTTGTCTTGCCCCGGCCGTCCTGCTCGGCCCGGTCCCGGCGCAGGCCAGCCCTGCCGGCGCTTCTCCCGTCCTGACGATCGGACCCAACGAGGCGGCCGTGTCCCGGCGGGTCGAGTTGAGCAAGGGCCGCTCGCTCATCGTCGATCTGCCGCGCGACGCCAAGGAGGTGTTCGTGGCCAACCCGGCGGTCGCGAACGCGGTCGTCCGTTCCAGCCGCAAGCTCTTCCTGATCGGCATCGACAACGGCGCGACCTCGATCTTCGTGATGGATGGCGAAGGACGCCAGATCGCAGCGCTCGACGTCACCATCGCCCGCGACATCAACGTCCTGCGGCAGTCGCTGCAGCAGAGCCTGCCCGGCGGCCGGTTCGACGTGAAGGCGGTCGGGGATTCGCTAGTCCTCTCAGGCAGCGTGAACTCGGCCTCGGAGGCGCAGCAGGCGCTCGACATCGCCAACGCCTTCGTCGGCCTCGCGGCCGGCGGCGGTGTCGCGACCCGCGGCGCCGTCATCAACAACCTGACGATCCGCAACAAGGATCAGGTGATGATCCGCGTCACCGTGGTCGAGGTGGCACGCACAGTCCTGAAGCAGTTCGGTATCAGCACCAGCGGCAATTGGTCGGCGTTGAACCCGATGGGCGGAAACGTCCTCACGAACAACACGGGCTTTCCGTTGACCGGGTCACGGAGTCCGGATGCCAATGCTCTGACGGCATCCGTCCAGACGGGCGGGTTTTCCTTCAAGGCCACCTTGCGCGCCTTCGAGCAGGCCGGCGTGTCCCGCATCCTGGCCGAGCCGACGCTGACCGCGATTTCCGGTGAGTCGGCGAAATTCACGGCGGGCGGCGAGATTCCGGTGCCGCTAAGCTGCTCGGCCGCCTCGACCGTCTCGATCGGCACGTCGGTCAGTCAGGGTTGCGTCGTCGCGCTGACATACAAACCCTACGGCGTGAGCCTGGCGTTCACCCCCGTCGTCATGGCCGAGAACCGCATTTCGGTCCGGATCGCCACCGACGTCGTCGATCTCGATCCCCAGAACAGCTTCACCTACTACCTCAACGACCGTCCGACACCCGTGCCGGGCACGACGAAGCGCAGCTCCGAGACCACCGTCGAGCTCGCCTCCGGCGCGACCATGATGACCGCCGGCCTGATCCAGCAGAAGAACCGGGCGGCGATCTCCGGCCTGCCCGGGCTGATGAACCTGCCGATCCTCGGTGCCCTGTTCCGCTCCCGCGACTACCAGCGCGACGAGACCGAGCTGATGATCATGGTCACCCCCTACATCGCGCAGCCGATGGAGGCGCGGCAGGTGCAGCGGCCGGACGATGGCTTCGTTGACGCGCCGGACGGGCAGGCGGTGCTGCTCGGACGTCTGAACAAGATCTACGGCACGGTCGGCGGCGGCACCCTCGGGCCGGCCTATCGCGGCCGGGTCGGCTTCATCGCCGACTGACCCCGTCCATCAGGATCGAATCACGATGTCCTCCCCCGTCCGCACCCCCGTCTCCCGCGTCTGGCCGGTGGCCGCCGCCGTGCTTCTGTCCGCCGGTCTCGGTGCCTGCCGCGCGGACCGGGTCACCACCACCGGCTCGACCTACCCGATCGACGTGCGCACCCGCCACCCGATCGTGCTCGCCGATGCCGACCGCAGCCTTGATGTGTTTCCCACCGGAATCGGCCATATCGATCCGCGCCAGCGCGCCGACATCGAGGCCTTCCTCGTCGAGTACCGGCGCTACGGCCGCGGCATTCTCCTCGTCGAGCTGCCGCGCGGCGTATCTCCGGCTTTGGCCGGGCCCGTCGAGCGCACCGGCGCATCGATCCGGCGCCTCGCGGCGGAGATGGGCGTGCCGGCCGGCGGCGTGCGGGTGGCCGCCTACCCGATCGCCAACCCCACATTGGCCTCGCCCCTGCGCCTGAGCTTCCAGCGGATGCAGGCCAAGGTCGCCGACAAGTGCGGACTCTGGCCGCGCGACCTCGGCGCCAGCGACCTGCGCGCCAACTGGTCGAACGAGCCGACATGGAATCTCGGCTGCGCGATGCAGTCCAACGTCGCCGCCCAGGTCGCCGATCCGATCGACCTCGTACGCGGCCGGCCCGAGGGTCGTATCGATACGGTCCTGCGCACCAAGGATCTCGGCCAGCTCCGCGAGGGCAAGGATCCGTCAACGCAATGGCGTCAGGATGGGCAGACGAATGTCAGCAGCGAAGTGAAGAGCCAGTAGCCTGCCCGGCCGCTCGCGCGCCGCCTCGAACCCTTGTCGATCACCGGCCGCGCCACTCGGCATAAGAACCGGAAACCACGCATCATGCCGGACCCATACGAGGTTTCAGAGCGGACGATCGCCCCGGTGCCGCGGATCACGATCCAGGCTTTCTGCGAGACGCCGGAGACGGCTGCGATGATCGAGAGCATCGCTGCCGAACGCCGGATGCAGAAGGCCCACGTCAAGGTGCAGATGGGCGGGGGAGCGGCAGCCCTCGAGGCTTACCGGCACGCGCCCACGCCCAACGTGATCGTGCTCGAATTCCTGAATCTCAAGTCGCGGCCGCTCGAATGCCTCGATCAGCTCGCTGAGGTCTGCGACGAGGGCACGAAGGTGCTGGTGATCGGCCACGTCAACGACGTGTTGCTCTACCGGCAGTTCATCCAGCGGGGGGTGAGCGAGTATCTGATGGCGCCGGTCGAGCCGGTCGCGATGATCGCCGCGGTCTCCGACCTGTTCGCGGCGCCGGGCGCGAAGCCGGTGGGGCGTACGGTCGCTGTCTACGGCGCGCGCGGCGGCGTCGGCAGCTCGACGGTGGCCCAGAATCTTGCCTGGACGGTGGCCCGCGAGCACGGCACCGCGACGGTGATCGCCGACCTCGACGTCGCCTTCGGCACGGCGAGCCTCAACTTCAACCAGGACCCGCCCCAGGGCATCGCCGAGGCGGTGTTCGCGCCCGAGCGCCTCGATGCCAACCTGCTCGACCGCCTGCTCTCGAAATGCGCCGACAACCTGAGCCTGCTCTCGGCGCCCGCCACCCTCGACCGCACCGTGGACCTGACCGAGCCCGCCTTCGATGCGCTCACCGACCTGCTGCGGGCGGCGGTGCCCTGCATCGTCCTCGACGTGCCGCATCAATGGTCGGCCTGGACCCGCCGCGTTCTGATCAGCGCCGACGAGATCCTGATCGTCGCCCCGCCGGATCTGGCGGGCCTGCGCAACGTCAAGAACCTGCTGGCCCTGCTGCATCAGCAGCGTCCCAACGATGCGCGGGCACGGGTCGTCCTCAACGGCGTCGGCGTGCCGAAGCGGCCCGAGATCGCGGCGGCCGAATTTGCCAAGGCGCTCGACGTCCCCCTCCAGGCGGTCATTCCCTTCGATCCGGCCCTGTTCGGCACCGCTGCCAATAACGGCCAGATGATCGCCGAGGTGCAGGCCGGCTCGAAGCCCGCGGAGATCTTCTCCGATCTCGCTGCGGCCGTGACCGGGCGGGCCGAAATCCGCCGGGCCCGGGCTAACCTCCTGGAGCCGCTGCTGGCCCGGCTGACGCGCAAGAAGGCGTCCTGACGGTGTCCTGCGCTCTTTCCTCCCACGACTGCTGAAGGCGCGGCGCCATGTTCGGTCGACGCTCCAATACCGCCGCGGCTCCCGCCCCGGCCGCACCCGCGGCCGGACCGGTGACCGTCACCCCGCCGGTTCTGCAGCAGGAGGCCGTGCGCGCGCGTCCCGAGCCGCCGAGCGCCCCGGTGCCGCAGGTGCAGCAGCCGAAATCCGAAGATTACTTCCGCACGAAGAGCATGATCTTCGGCGCGCTGATCGAGGCGATCGACCTTGCCCAGCTCGCACGGCTGGAAGGCGAGGCGGCGCGCGAGGAAATCCGCGACATCGTCTCCGAGATCATCGGTCTCAAGAACATCGTGCTGTCGATTGCCGAGCAGGAGGAACTGCTCGACGACATCTGCAACGACGTGCTCGGCTACGGTCCGCTGGAGCCGCTTCTGGCCCGCGACGACATCGCCGACGTGATGGTCAACGGCGCCGACCGCACCTTCATCGAGGTCGCCGGCAAGATTCAGCTCACCTCCGTGCGCTTCCGTGACAACCAGCAGCTGATGAACATCTGCCAGCGGATCGTCAGTCAGGTCGGCCGCCGCGTCGACGAGTCCTCGCCGATCTGCGACGCGCGCCTGCCCGACGGCTCGCGCGTCAATGTCATCGCCCCGCCGCTCGCCCTCGACGGCCCGGTGCTGACCATCCGTAAGTTCAAGAAGGACAAGCTCACCCTCGACCAACTCGTGCGCTTCGGGGCGATCTCGCCGGAGGGCGCCAAGATCCTGCAGATCATCGGCAAGGTCCGCTGCAACGTCGTGATCTCGGGCGGCACCGGCTCGGGCAAGACGACCCTGCTCAACTGCCTCACCGCCTTCATCGAGCAAGACGAGCGCGTCATCACCTGCGAGGACGCCGCCGAGCTTCAGCTCCAGCAGCCGCACGTGGTGCGCCTTGAGACCCGTCCGCCCAACCTAGAGGGACAGGGGCAGGTCACCATGCGCGACCTCGTCAAGAACTGCCTGCGCATGCGCCCCGAACGCATCATCGTCGGCGAGGTGCGTGGACCGGAAGCCTTCGATCTGCTGCAGGCGATGAACACCGGCCACGACGGCTCCATGGGCACGCTGCACGCGAACTCCCCGCGCGAATGCCTTGCGCGTATCGAGTCGATGATCACGATGGGCGGCTTCTCGCTGCCCTCGCGAACGTTGCGCGAGATGATCACCGGCTCGATCGACGTGATCGTCCAGGCCATGCGCATGCGCGACGGCTCCCGGCGCATCACCCACATCACCGAGGTGATGGGGATGGAGGGTGAGGTCATCATCACCCAGGATCTGTTCGTCTACGATGTGCTCGGAGAGGACGCGAACGGGCGCCTGCTCGGCCGCCACCGCTCCACCGGGATCGGCCGGCCGCGCTTCTGGGAGCGGGCGCGCTATTACGGCGAGGAGCGGGCGCTGGCCGCCGCCCTCGACGCCGCCGTGGTCGATGTGGAGGCGGCATCGTGAGCGCGCTCAACGCCCCTCTGGCGGTCGGGCTCGTGGCGGTGGCCGCCGGTTCGCTCGCCTACGTGTTCCTGATGCCCGCCCTCTCGGGCGAGCGGCGGGCGGACCAGCGTCGCAAGGCGCTGGGGCAGCCGCGGGCCGTCCTCGCGGAGCGCGGCGCGGCCGCCAACCGCCGCGAGCAGGTCGCCAAGAGCCTCAAGGAGCTGGAAGCCAAGAAGGACAAGACCAAGGTCACGCTCGAACTTCGCATCGCCCGCGCCGGCCTCGATTGGAGCCGCCAGAAGTATCAGGTCGTCTCGGCGATCACCGCCGTGGTCCTCGCGCTGGCCGCCTTCTTCGCCTCGCAGAATGTGATCGTCGCCGGGCTCGCGCTGTTCGTGGGCGGGCTCGGCCTGCCCGCGTGGTGGCTCAAGCGGCGGCAGAAGCGGCGGGTCGCGGCCTTCATTGAGGAATTGCCCAACGCCATGGATGTGGTGGTGCGGGGTCTACGCTCCGGCATCCCCCTTGGCGACTGCCTGCGCATGATCGCCCGCGAGGCGAAAGAGCCGCTGCGCAGCGAGTTCCGGGTGACGATGGAGGCGCAGGCGCTCGGCCTGTCGATGTCCGACGCGATCCTGCGCATGTACGAGCGCGTGCCCGTGACGGAGGTGAACTTCTTCTCCATCGTGATCGGCATTCAGCAGAAGGCCGGCGGCAACCTCTCGGAGGCGCTCGGAAACCTGTCGCGGGTGCTGCGCGAGCGCAAGAAGATGGCCGGCAAGATTCAGGCGATGAGCATGGAGGCCAAGGCGTCGGCCGCCATCATCGGTGCCCTGCCGTTCGTCGTCGGCGGGGGGACCTACCTTTCGAGTCCCGATTACACCGCGCTCCTGTGGACCACGGCGATCGGCAAGATCGCCCTCGTGATCTCGGGTCTGTGGATGCTGACCGGCGTCTTCGTGATGAAGAAGATGATCAATTTCGACATCTGAGTCGCGCACCGGATGGCGACGTGAAGGGGCGGTCCGAGCCGCTCCGCAAGGGACGGACTGGGCCGGACACCGATGCTGGATGACTTCGTCAACGCCGCGTTCGCGCCCCGCACCATCGCCGCGGTGCTGGCCGGCATCGCCGCAGCGGCTA
Source organism: Methylorubrum extorquens (assembly GCF_024169925.1). Classification (NCBI taxonomy): domain Bacteria; kingdom Pseudomonadati; phylum Pseudomonadota; class Alphaproteobacteria; order Hyphomicrobiales; family Methylobacteriaceae; genus Methylorubrum; species Methylorubrum extorquens. The sequence goes on along the minus strand of NZ_JALJXF010000001.1, from coordinate 3,551,719 downwards.
CGGCCTTCACCCTGGTGCAGCCGCTGCTGGAGGGTGACCCGCTCGCCAAGCGGATGAAGCTGGTCAGCGACGAGCGCGAGCAGATTCGTCAGCGCGAACGCGAGCGGCTCAACAACCGCGGTACGCTGCGCGTCGAGCCGAAGGCCTACATGAAGCGGGTCGTCGAGCAGTTCAACCTCGGCCGCTGGCTCGGGACGGAGACCGCCAAAGCCAAGCTGATCCGGGCCGGGTATCGCGGTGCGGGGGCGGAGACCGCTTTCCTCTTCTTCCGCCTCGTGATGCCGATCACCCTCACGGCCGTCGCGCTGTTTTACCTGTTCGTGCTCGAAGTGCTCGACCAGCCGTTCGTCATCCGGCTCGGCCTCGTCTTCGCTGCCGGCTTCTTCGGCCTCAAACTGCCGGAGGTGTACCTGTCGAACGTCACCTCCAAGCGGCAGGCGGAGATCCGCCGCGCCTGGCCCGACGCCCTCGACCTGTGTCTGATCTGCGTCGAGTCAGGCATGTCGGTCGAAAACGCTTTCCGGCGGGTCAGCCTGGAGGTCGCGAGCCAATCGGCCGTGCTCGCGGAGGAGCTGGCGCTCCTGACTGCCGAGCTGTCCTTCCTGCCGGAGCGGCGCGTGGCCTATGAGAATCTCGCCCTGCGCACGGGGCTGGAGATCGTCAAATCGCTGACCACGGCGTTGATGCAGGCCGAGCGCTACGGCACGCCCGTGGGGCAGGCCCTGCGTGTGCTGGCGCAGGAGAGCCGCGACTTTCGTATGACCGAGGCAGAGAAGAAGGCCGCCTCGCTTCCGCCGAAGCTTACCGTGCCGATGATCCTGTTCTTTCTGCCGGTGCTGTTCGTGGTTCTTCTGACGCCCGCGGGTATCCAGGTCTACGAGGCGATGAAGTAGACGGCTTCGGGGGCCGCGGGCCGCCTCGGCCCGAACCCGGATGCACGTGGCCGTTCGATGCTGTAGCCACACGCGGATCTCCACCGCGACGCGGCACCCCATGGCTCTGCTTTCCCTCGACGATCTCGCGCCCGGTCAGGAATACGCGCCAGGGCCGATCACCGTCAGCCGTGACGAACTCGTCGCCTTCGCCCGGGACTACGATCCGCAGCCTTTCCACCTCGACGAGGCGGCCGCGAAGACGACCTTCGTCGGCACCCTGATCGGCTCGGGCTGGCAGACGGCGGCGGTCGGCATGCGGCTGCTCGCGGACGGCCTCGTCTCGCATGCGACCTCGATGGGGTCGCCCGGTATCACCGCCCTGCGCTGGCTCAGACCCGTCCTGCCGGGTGACGCCCTGAGTGCGGTGATCCGCGTCGAGGAGGTCCGCCCCTCATCCTCGAAGCCGGACCGCGGCATCGCGCGGCTCTCGATGACGCTGACGAACGGGCGCGGCGAGGCAGTGATGACCCAGGCCTTCGCGGTGCTGTTCGCGCGGGCCGGCGCTGAGCCCGCACCGCGCCCGGTCGAGCTCTCGACCGAGACGGCCCCCGTGACGGAGCCGGCTGATGCGGTGCTGCTGCCCTACCTTGCGCGGGCGGAGCTTGGCACGACTCGCGATCTCGGCGCCCACCGCTTCGAGGCGGACGACATCATCGCCTTCGCGCGGGCCTACGATCCGCAGATCTTCCATCTCGATGCGGAGGCTGCGCGGGCGACGCATTTCGGCGCGCTCTGCGCCTCGGGCTGGCAGACCGCGGCGGTCTGGATGAAGCGGCTCAACGCGACCTTCGACCGGGACATCGCACTCACCGCCTGCTCCGGCCCGGTGCCGCAACTCGGCCCCTCGCCGGGCTTCAAGGATCTGAAATGGCTGCGGCCGGTCTATGCCGGCGACACGATCCGCTATGCCAGCACACTCGTTGATCGCCGCGCCTCCCGCTCGCGGCCGGGCTGGGGCATCGCCACCCACCACAACACCGCCGAGAATCAGCGCGGCGAGCCGGTCTTCGCGTTCACCGGCACGGTGTTCTGGCAGTGGGAGCCTGCGGCTGCATGAGCGCTCCGTCCGCCCGCCGGATCCTCGTCGCCAGCTTCGTCGGCACCGCGATCGAGTTCTACGACTTCTACATCTATGCCACCGCCGCCGCGCTGGTGATCGGGCCGATCTTCTTCCCCCAGGGCGAGCCCGGCGTTCAGACGCTCCAGGCGTTCGCGACCTTCGCCATCGCCTTCCTCGCCCGGCCGGTCGGCGCGGCGGCGTTCGGGCATTTCGGCGACCGGATCGGGCGCAAGGCGACGCTGGTCGCCTCGCTGATGATCATGGGGCTGTCCACGGTCCTGATCGGCTGCCTGCCGGGCTATGCCAGCATCGGCTGGTGGGCGCCGGCCCTGCTCTGCCTGCTGCGCTTCGGCCAGGGCGTCGGCTTCGGCGGAGAATGGGGCGGGGCGGCCCTGCTCGCGGTCGAGAACGCGCCGCCGGGGCGCCGCGCGCTCTACGGGATCTTTCCGCAGCTCGGCGCGCCGATCGGCTTCATCGCCGCCAACCTTCTGTTTCTCGGGCTCAGCGTGGCGTTGAGCCCGGCGGATTTCGAGGCCTGGGGCTGGCGTCTGCCCTTCCTGGCCTCGGCCGCCCTCGTCGGCGTCGGGCTCTATGTCCGCCTCAAGCTCACCGAGACGCCGGCCTTTCGCGCCGCCCTCGAACAGGCCCCGCCGGAGCGGGTGCCGCTCGCCACGATCTTTTCCGCGCATCGGCGCGCAACGCTGCTCGGCACGCTCGCCATGGTGGCGGCCTACGCGGTGTTCTACCTCTCGACCGTCTTCGCGCTGAGCTACGGCACCGGCACGCTCGGCTACCCGCGAAAGACCTTCCTGCTGTTCGAGTGCGTCGCGATCCTGTTCATGGCGCTGTCGATCCCCCTTTCGGGATGGGCGGCCGACCGGTTTGGACGCAAGCCCGTGATGCTCTCGGGGCTCGCCGTCACGGGGGCGCTCGGCGCGGTGCTCGGACCGATGCTCGGCAGCGGCGAGCCCGCCCTGGTGCTCGCTTTCCTCTGCCTCGCGCTCTTTGCCATGGGCTGGATCTTCGGGCCGATGGGCGCGCTGCTGCCCGAACTGTTCCCGACCCGGGTGCGCTATACCGGTGCCTCGGTGACCTACAATCTCGCCGGTATTGTCGGCGCCTCGGGCGCCCCATTCGCCGCGCAATGGCTTGCCGGCTGGGGTGGCATCGGCTGGGCCGGGCTCTACCTGACGGTCGCTGCCGGGATCAGCCTCGCCGCCATCGCCTGCATGCCAGAAACTGGCCGCGACGCCTGACGCCGCGAAAGCGCGTCCCTAGGCAGATCAGCCATGCATCAAGCGAATAGATTGCGCGCTATTTACATTGCGCACAATCTAAATTTCCGATAGGAAGAGGCCAAGCCGAACGGATCGGCCCCGTTCCACGCCCATCACGAGGACAGACCCATGACCGTCGATGTGAAGTACCGCACCACTGCCTCCGCCACGGGTGGCCGCGACGGCTCCGCCCGCACGGAGGACGGCAGCTTCCAGGTCCAGCTCTCGACCCCGAAGGAACTCGGCGGTGCGGGCGGTCCCGGCGCCAATCCCGAGCAGCTCTTCGCCGCGGGCTATTCCGCCTGCTTCATCGGCGCCCTGAAGGTCGCCGGCGGCCAGCTCAAGCTGAAGGTGCCCGCCGACACCACAGTGACCGCCCAAGTCGGCATTGGTCCGCGCTCCGAGGGCGGCTTCGGCATCACCGCCGACCTCAAGGTCAGCCTGCCGGGCCTCGACCGCGCCGACGCGGAGCGCCTCGTCGAGGCGGCCCACCAGATCTGCCCGTATTCCAATGCGACGCGGGGGAATGTCGATGTCGGCCTTACGGTCGCCTGAGCCTTACCCTGATCGATAGCCGCGAAGCGCCCTCGGCCCAAGGCCGGGGGCGTTCTTGCGTCACGTGCCTTCGATCGTCCGTTTCTGCACGCCGCCCTTCGCCATCACCGGCTTCTTCGCGCTGATGATGCGGGAGTTCACGCCGGTCCAGCCGATCTCGCCGGAAAGCCGGCCGTACTCGATCTTCGGGCAGCGGTTCATGATCACCGTGACGCCCGCTGCCTCGGCTCGCGCGGCGGCCGCGTCGTCGCGCACGCCGAGTTGCATCCAGATCACCTTCGGCGGCACCGGCAGCGCCAGCGCCTCATCGACCAGCGGACCCGCCGCAGCGGAATTGCGGAAGATCTCAACCATGTCGACCGGCCCGGCCAGATCGGACAGCCTCGCGATCACCGGCCGGCCGAGCAGGGTCTGGCCCGCCAGCCCCGGATTGACCGGCGTCACCGCGTAGCCGCGCTCGGCCAGGTACTTGAAGACGATATAGCTCGGCCGCGCCGGGTTGGCCGAGGCGCCCACCAGGGCGATCGAGCGCGCGTCCTTGAGCACGGCGCGGATCTGCGCATCGGGATAGCGGTCGTGCCGGGTGGCGATGCCGTCGGGCGCGTCGTCGATCGTCGGGATCATGCCGCCCTTGTCCGCCATGCGTCGGCGTGCTGCAAGGCAGGGCATGAGCGAGACCGTGTTGAGCCTGGAGGAGACCGCCGCCTTCCTCGAGCGCGACTTTCCGCAGATGAATGCGGGCTGGCGCCACTACCATCTGGAGGCGGTCGGTGCGCTCTCCGCACGGATGCGCCTCGATTACCATGAACGCCACCTGCGCCCCGGCGGCACGGTGTCCGGCCCGTCGATGATGGCCTTGGCCGATTATGTGCTCTACGCGGCGATCCTCGCGAATATCGGCCCGGTGGCGCTCGCCGTGACGACGAGCCTGAACGTCAACTTCCTCCGCCGCCCCGGCCCCGCCGCCCTCGTTGCCGAATGCCGGCTCCTGAAGCTCGGGCGGCGCCTCGCGGTGGGCGAGGTCGCGATCCGGAGTGCGGGCGAGGAGGCGATCGTCTGCCACGCCACTGGCACCTACTCGATCCCGCCGGAGCGGTGAGGCGATTCGATGCTCGTGATGGAGCCGGAGGTCGGATCTACTCGGCCGGCGCCGCGAGCGGCGTCGAGGGCGATTTCGGCGGCGCGTCCGTCGGGCGCGGCTCGTAGCCGAAGGTTTCCGGCATGAACAGCAGATAGAGTGCGAAACCCGCCGCCGCGATCGCGGCCAGCACGAGGAAGGCCGCCGAGTAGCCCGCACTCACGATGACCACCCCGGCCAGCGTCGCGCTGAGCGCCGCGCCGAGACCCTGTGCGGTGGCCGCCGCGCCCTGGGCGACGTTGAACCGGCCGGTGCCGCGGGTGAGGTCGGCGACGACGATCGGGAACAGCGCGCCGTAGATGCCGGCGCCGACGCCGTCGAGGCACTGGACCGCCACGAGATAGAACGGGTTGTCCGAGACCGTGTAGAGCACGCCGCGCAGGGCCAGCACGCCGAAGGCGACGAGGAAGATCGGCTTGCGCCCGAAGCTGTCGGCCTTGGCGCCCACCAGCACCGCCATCGGCACCATCACGCATTGCGCGGCGACGATGCAGACCGCGATCAGCGAGGTCGCGTTGTCCTTGCCGACGACCTTGGTGAGCAACTGCCCGACGGAGGGCAGCATCGCCGCGTTGGCGAGGTGGAACGCGGCGCAGAGAAGCGCGAACAGCATCAGGTGGCGGTTGCGCAACAGCAAACTCAGACCCGAGGGCTGCTCGCAGTTCTGGTCTTCGGCGCAGTCGAGGCCGCGGGCGAGGTCGTCGTCGATTTCCTCGGCCGGCACCATCAGCATCGCGACGATCGAGCAGGCGGCGAGAAGTCCCATCAGCCAGAACACGACGACGGGGCCGAAGACATAGGCCAAGCCGCCCGCCAGCATCGCCGAGACCGCGTTGCCCGCATGGTTGAAGCCCTCGTTGCGTCCGATGCGCTTCGAGAACAGCTTCGGGCCGACGATCCCCAGAGTGATGCCGGTAAGCGCCGGCGCGAAGATCGAACCCGCCATGCTGGCCAGCGCCTGCGTGGCGGCCACGAGCGTGAAATTCGAGATCCAGGGGAGAACGAGACAACTCAGCGTCACGACCACCGCCGCGGCGATGACGACGCCGCGCTTGGCATTGGTGCGGTCGATCAGGGCGCCCGCGGGCGTCTGGGCGAGCAATCCGGCCACGCCGGCGATCGTCATCACGAGACCGATCGTCGCCTCGTTCCAGCCCTGATCGGGCCCGCGCACGGCCAGAAGGTAGATGGCGAGATAGGGGCCGAGGCCGTCGCGCACGTCGGCGAGGGTCACGTTGAGCAGGTCGAGCCCGCGCAACGCGCGCCGGGAGGGCTGGCGAGACACGGGATCGATCGAGGGAAGTGCGTCGCCACGCATCGGCAATGTCCACGGGTCGGCGCAGCGTCCGGAAGGGCGAAGGTCGGCCTTCGAAAACGACGTTGCGGAATGAGCGTTTCCAGGGGTCGGGCGGCACAAACGGCGTCGCGAGACGACCGCAAGTCCGTTCGATCCCCGCGCTAAAGCCCGCTCGGCCGGATCGTTCCGATTGCCGATGATGGTAATCCCGGCATCGCGATCACGAATGCGTGGAATGTGGATGGCGGCGGCCCCCGGTAACGCCGCCTTAGCCATGGTCGGATCGAGCGCCGCCGTCGCGGCCCGGCGAAAGGTTTGCTTAGAGCGCCGCACCGGAAAAGAGGGGACCATTCGTCAGAACGAAGCCGATGCGTACCCCCGAAGGCGAACGGAACTGGATGCGGGAAGGATCGCTGTCGGCGCAATGGCTTGCGCTGGCCCTGCGCGTCCGCTCCGCCCGGAGCTGGATCATCCTCGGCGTGCTTGCGCCGATCGGGATGCTGGTGCTCTCGGCCCTCATGCTGCTCGAACTTCGCCAGGACGCTTGGGACAAGGCCGAGCAGACGTCGAAGAACCTGCTTCAGGTGATCGAGCGTGACATCGCTCGCAACGTCGAGATCATCGATCTGTCCCTGCAGGGCGTCACCGACAACCTCAAGGCGGCTGGACTGGCGGAGATCAGCCCGTCCCTGCGCCGCCTCGCCCTGTTCGATCGTGCCGCGACCGCCCGCGACATGGGGGTCATGCTCGTTGTCGACGAGAACGGCGACAGCATCATCGATGCGAACTCTGACACGCCCCGCCGGCTCAACAGTGCCGACCGCAGTTATTTCCAGGATCACAAGACGCATGCCGACCTCGGCCTGCACATCAGCCGGCCCTTGATATCGCGTCTGCTCGGCGAACCGGTCATCGTATTGAGCCGGCGCATCGACAAGCCGGATGGTAGCTTCGGCGGCGTCGTGTTGGCGAGCCTGAAACTGTCCTATTTCAGCCGCTTGTTCGCCCGGATCGGGCTTGGTCGCGAAGGCGGGATCAACCTCTATCTGCGGGATGGCACCCGCGTGATGCGGTACCCTTCCGTTGAGGGCGATATCGGTGCGAACATCGCCGGTGCCCCAACCTTCCAGAATTTCGTAGTCAAGCGCGACGGCAGCTTCAAGGGCGTCTCCGTCCGCGACGGCGTCGAGCGGTACTACGCCTTCACCCAGGTCGGCGATTTGCCGCTCGTTCTCAATGTCGCCCTCGGAACGCGGGAGATTGAGGCGGAGTGGCGGGAGAAGGCGGCCGTCATCGGCTTCGCGGTTCTCGCCCTGTGTGGATTGACGGTTCTGCTCTCGCTCCTGTTCGGGCGGGAACTGCGCCGCAGTGCGGCCATGCAGGTCGAACTGGCTCGCCTCGCCCAGACCGACGTTCTGACCGGCCTACCGAACCGGCGATGCTTCGAAACGGTCTTCGCTCAAAGCTTGGAGACGTCCCGGAATACGGGCCGCCCGCTCGCGCTCATCCTGATCGATGCCGACCACTTCAAGCGCTACAATGATCGCTACGGCCACGCGGTCGGCGACGCCGTGCTCAAGGGGCTCGCGGCCAGCTTGGGCGCCAGCGTTCGGCGACCGGGCGACCTCGTCGCCCGCATCGGCGGAGAGGAGTTCGCGGTTCTGCTGCCGGGGACGGACCGTAACGGCGCGACCCGCATCGCCGAGGCGATTCACCATGCGATCGCTGGATTTGCCGTACCCTCCGCCGGCATCGCTCCCCGAACGGTCACCGTGAGTCTCGGCCTCGCCGTGCGTTCCGGCAAGGCAAGCGCCGAGGATCTCTACCGGCGGGCCGACGCGGCGCTCTACGAGGCCAAGGCGGGCGGGCGGAATCAGACCCGATATGCGGCCTGACGAAGCGACACGGTCGGCCGCATTAGGCAGAGCTTGATCGTCACCGCCGCCCCGACTCGGCCACCCGCGCACCGATATCGTGCGGGCGCGGGTGGAGTGCTGCGCTTACGGGCAGGGGTGGCGGGCGCCGTCGTTGCCGAGATAGGTGCCGCTGCGCGCGTCGTAGGAGCGGAAGCGGCGGGCGCAGGCCGCCACAGCCTCCGGATCGCCGCCGCCCTGGACCACGACGGGCGCGGCCTGGGCCTGTGAGTTGGCGATGGCACCACCGAGGATGGCACCGGCCGCGAGGCCCGCGACACCGGCGCCGACGGCGGCTCCGACGCCCTGACCGCGGCGATAGCCCCGACCGTAGCCGTAGCGGCGGTGCCCATAATGGCGGTGGCCGTAGCGGCGGTACTGGACATAGTCGGTCGGCAGATCGCCCCGAACCAGGGCCTCCACTGGGCTCTGAGGCGCGGATCCAGCCAAAGCCGGCGTGCCGACGAGCAGAGCGGTCATGGCAGCGAGGGCGAAGGTCGATTTCATCGGTTTGAATGCTCCATCGGTCGTTGAGCCTCAGTTCGAAACGGGAGCGCCGGCCGGTACGAACGGCCGGCGCTCCATTCTCTGACAACGTGCGAAGCGGGTACCCGCGTCCGGCGGCGGGGAGGCCGCCGGATCGGGGCCGGACCGACGGTTCAGTCGCGAACGGTCAGGGAAGCCGGCTTCGGCGCGGCGAGAAGCCCGCCGATGAAGGCGGCGATGGCGCCGAGGATCAGCGCGATCGCGGCGTAGAGGGCGCCCTGGGTCGCGACGGATTTGGCGGTCTTGGCTGCCTCTTCCGCCTGCTTCTTGGCGGTGGCGACCGCCTGCTCGTACTGCTTCTGGTAGTCCTGGACCTGCTGGCGCGCCTGATCGACCGGGATGTTCTGCGCCTTGGCGAGCGCGTCGGCAGCGCGCGTCTCCGCCTGCTGCTTGTCGGCGGCGTCGCCCGAGAGCAGGGCACGCACGGCCGAGACGGCAGCATCGCGGGCTGCCTGCGGGTCCTGGCCGGCGGCCTGATCCTTCACCCGCCGCTCGATCTGATCGAGCGGGTTGGAGACCTTGGTCAGCGAGGGAGCGGCGGCCTGCGCTGCGGTCTGAATCGTTCCGCCGACGAGGTTGCCGGCTCCGCCGAGGGCCGAGCCCACCGTGCTGACGGCGCTGCCGACGATGCCGCTGGCGGCGGAGGTCAGCAGGTAGAGGACGACGAGGGTGGTGACGACCCACGACACGAAGCCGTGCAGCCCGGCGACGCCGCGCAGCGGCTTGCCGGAGAGGCGACCGGCGATCAGGCCGCCGACCAAGGAGGCGATGACCCCGGAGGCGACGAACCACGCGCCGGCCCCGAGGGAGAAGTTCGACGCCGTCGGGTTCTCGGCCGTGTCGAGGCCGACCGAGGCGAGGCCGGCGGCGACGCCTCCGAGGTTGATGACGACCTGCGTCACCAGCGCCGTCGCGGCACCTGCGAAGACGGCGCCCCAGGAGACCTGATTGAGGGCGACGGTCTCGTGGGCGAGGCTCCGCGTGCCGTCGATGGGCGATGGTTGGAAGCCGGAAGGATAGGACACTCTGGTACTCCGAGTCTGGGGCCGTTCGAAGAGGAAGGGGGCAGGCGTCAGTTGCGCCCGCGCACGAGAAGGCCGAGGCCGAAGCCGACGAGGCCGGCAATGAGGAGGGACGTGTGCGGCCACTCGACCGAGCGCTCGTGTCCATCCTGCAGGGAGCGGCGGCCGCGATCGTAGAGGTCCTCGGCGGTGTCGTAGGCCTCGTCCGCAGCGTGCCGCGCGGCGTCCTTGGCCTGACCGTAGACGTTCTCCACCCGGCCCGCGGCCTCGCGCAGGCGGCCCTCAGCCGAATCGTCGCGGGAGCCGGTCAGATCTCCGATCGCGCCCTGAAGCTTTCCGCCCAACTCCCGGGCGGCGCCGGTGATCCTGTTGCCATCGACCATGGTCGCATTCCTCGCTCGAAAAGTCCTCGTCGTGTCGCCTTTCGGGGGGCGGACCGACGTTCGTTGCCGGTCGTGAGCTTGACCGGGCAGCGGTGCACGAACGAGTTGCGAACACTGTGGTTCCGCGGCCGCACTGCGAATCCTGTGTCACAATCGCGCCAGGTCTCCCGCTTCTTTTCAAAGAATGCCGTCGCGGGAAGTGTTCGGATCACCGCAGGATCGCGTTCAAGGACGGTTCAACAGATTTGCCCTACGTGTCGGGATAGGGCGCGGCGCCCCGCCGCCCCGAGATGTCGGGAGATCGACATGCGTTCGTCTCTGCTGCGCACCATCACCGTTCTGATCGGGCTTGCTGCCGCCCCGGCCCTGGCACAGGCGCCGAGTCCGGCCGCGCCATCCCCCACCACGAAGCCGCCGGCCAGCGCCCCCGCAACCGCGCCGGCCGCCACACCCTCCGCGGCCGCCAAGGCGGATGCGAAGGCGGATGCGAAGGCAGAATTGATCGACATCAACTCGGCCAGCGCCGAGGAGCTGAGCCGGCTCAAGGGCATCGGCGAGGCCCGCTCGGCGGCCATCGTCAAGGGCCGTCCCTATCGCGGCAAGGACGAACTGGTCCGCAAGAAGATCGTGCCGGAAGCGGTTTATGCCGGCATCAAGGACCAGATCATCGCCAAGCAGAAGTAGCGTTTCATCCGCCGGTGGATCGGCGGAGCTATCGGGACGGCGCGCGCGGTGCTACGCGCGGGTCGTCCCGCTCTTCGAACACGCTTGAACCCACGATGGCCGCCGCCCCTTCCCGGATCCGCCTCCACCACGGCGACCTGCCGCCCGATTTCGAGCCGGGCGAGGCGATCGCGATCGATACCGAGACGCTGGGGCTCAACCCGCATCGCGATCGGCTCTGCGTCGTGCAGGTGTCCCGCGGCGACGGCAGCGCCGATGTGGTGCAGATCCGGCCCGGCGACCCGGCGCCGGAACGGCTCATGGCGGTCCTGGCCGATGCCGGCGTCGTCAAGATTTTCCACTTCGCCCGGTTCGATCTCGCGGTGCTGTTCAACGCCTTCGGCGTCATGCCGGCGCCGGTCTATTGCACGAAGATCGCCTCGAAGCTCGCCCGCACCTACACCGACCGTCACGGCCTCAAGGACGTCGTGCGCGAACTCGTGGGCGTCGATCTCTCCAAGCAGCAGCAATCGTCCGACTGGGGCGCGGGTACCCTGAGCCAGGCGCAGATCGACTACGCGGCGTCCGACGTCCTCCATCTGCATGCCGCCCGCGAGCGTCTCGATGCCATGCTGACCCGCGAGGGCCGCACCGAGATGGCGCGGGCCTGTTTCGACTTCCTGCCGACCCGATCCAAGCTCGATCTCGCCGGCTGGCCGGAAGTCGACATCTTCGCCCACGCCTGAGACCCAAGGGCCCTCCAAGGTCAGGGCTGATCCGGCGAAGTAGAGAGCATCTGAGCGAGCCGCGTCACTGCGGTACCGGGAGCGATGCCGGCCGGCAACGCCGCGCAGGAAGCATGTCGGGATGCGAAGTTTCATGCCGCTTTCGGTGCGAGGGCGCACGCGGGTGCCGTTGATCATTTCGCGAAGACGAGGCCATAACTTTGCCACCGCACCGGGGCATCCGGCCGGCGGGGCGCGACCGCAAGCGCGCCGATCCTTCAGGAACGCGATGCAGGCGGCCGACACCATCCAGGGGGAGACGGATCTCCTCGCGCTAGCCGCGAACGAGAACGCGCGTCGCAAGCGGGCGCATGGGCGCGCGCGACGGCACAGCGCGCAGGTCCGGACGCTGCGCCGGGTTATCCCGGTCACCGCCGGCATCGCGGTGCTGGCGCTTGCTGCGATCGTGCTCTGGAGCCCGCTCACGGGCAGCATTCCCAACGTCTCCTTCGGCCCGATCAGCGTTTCTGGCACGAAAGTGACGATGGAGAATCCGCGCCTGTCCGGCTTCCGCAAAGGCGAGCGTGGCTACGAAGTGGTCGCCGACGCGGCGCAGCAGGACGTGCGCAAGCCCAGCATCATCGAGCTTCAGGCCATGAAGGGCCATGTCGCCACCGACGACAAGGGCGGCCGTGCGTATCTGCAGGCGAAGGGCGGCGTGTTCGATTCCACCCGCGAATCGCTCAACCTCGAGAACGATATCCGGCTCTGGACCGACAAGGGCGAGGAGGTTCGCCTCTCGGTCGCCACCGTCGATTTCAAGACCGGCAGCCTTCGCTCGTCCAAGGCCGTCACCGTTACGGTGCCGTCGGGCTCCATCGTGGCCGACACCCTCGACGTGGTTGAGAACGGCCGCGTCGTCTCCTTCGTCGGCCGCGTGCACGCGGTGTTCCACGGTGACGAGGCCGATAAGGAGAACGGGGCCAAGGTCGCCTTGCGGACGGATTCGGAGCGCATCCACACCTCCGCTGCGGAACCCACGCGATGACCCCGCGTCTCGGCCCGGCGCTGGCCGCCGGCCTCGCTCTCCTCCTGGCGCAGTCCGCGACCGCGGCTCCGACCAAGGAGACGGCAAAGGAGAAGCCCGCCGCGCTCGGCACCGTCGGCGGCGGCAAGGGGCCGATCAAGATCGACGCCGACCGGCTCGACGTGTTCGACAAGGAAAACAAGGCGATCTTCGCCGGCAACGTCGTGGCGGTGCAGGGCGAGAGCACGATCCGCTGCTCGGCGATGACGGTCCACTACAAGCGCGACAAGGACAAGGACTCGAACAAGGACGCGGCGAAGTCGGAGGCAGAAGCCGCCGAGGACGCGAAGGCCAAGGCGGCGCTCGGCGGCAACGGCATCCGCAAGGTCGAATGCGCCGGCCCCGTGACCGTCGCGCAGAAGGATCAGATCGCCACCGGCGACAACGCCGTGTTCGATCAAGAGGCCAAGCGCATCGTGCTGACCGGCAACGTCGTGCTCAGCCAGTGCCAGAACGTCACCCGTGGCTCGCGCCTCGTCTACGATATGGCGAGCGGCCGGGCCAACATGGACCCGGTGGCCGGCGGACGCGTCTCGGCGATGTTCGTGCCGGGCGAGGCCGGCCAGGCGAAGGGCAGTCAGCCGAAGGGCTGCACCCAGCCGGCCATCGCGGCCAAGCCCGGTGCCAAGGGGGCCGACAAGGGTGCCGAGAAGCCGACCGTCAAGACGCGGGCGCAGGCGAACTGACGGTGACGGGGGCCGGAATGCCTGCGGGCGTGCCGCTTCGCGCGGTCGCCGAGCCGAGGCCGGCGAGCTGGGGCCGCAAAGCCTCGTGGTTCGGCCGCTTTCTCGGGCGTGGTGGATCGGCGCCGCAGCCGGCGCCCGGCGGCGTGCTCGCCGAGGGCGGCGGTCCGGGCGTGCTGCACGTGCGCGGCCTTCGCAAGAGCTACGGCGCGCGCACCGTGGTCCACGAGGCCGGGCTCACCGTCCATAACGGCGAGGCGGTGGGGCTGCTGGGCCCCAACGGCGCCGGCAAGACCACGATCTTCTACATGATCACCGGCCTCGTCCCCGCCGACCGCGGCTTCATCAGCCTCGACGGGATGGAGATCACCCACCTGCCGATGTACCAGCGGGCCCGGCTCGGCATCGGCTACCTGCCGCAGGAAGCCTCGATCTTCCGCGGGCTCTCGGTCGAGGACAACATCCGCGCCGTGCTCGAAGTGGCCGAGCCGGACCGCAAGGCCCGCGAGCGCAAGCTCGACTCCCTGCTCGAAGAGTTCGACATCGCGCGCCTGCGCAAGTCGCCCTCCATCGCGCTCTCGGGCGGCGAGCGCCGCCGCTGCGAGATCGCCCGGGCGCTTGCCTCCTCGCCGACCTTCATGCTGCTCGACGAGCCCTTCGCCGGTATCGATCCGATTGCCGTCGGCGACATCCAGGATCTCGTGAAGCACCTGAAGCAGCGCGGCATCGGCGTGCTCATCACCGACCACAATGTCCGCGAGACGCTCGGCCTGATCGACCGCGCCTACATCGCCCATTCCGGCCGCATCCTCACCGAGGGCACGCCCGAGCAGATCGTGGCCAACGAGGACGCTCGCCGGCTCTATCTCGGCGAGGATTTCCGGCTTTAGGTCGGGGCGGCGGGCGAAGATAAGGCCGGACTCGGCGACCAGAGGCCGGGGCGGCATTCCTCCCTCCCGGTGACGGACCGTAGCGCTACGCAGGCTCAGGTCGGTTCTCGCAGAGGGCTGCCTTGTCTGACGATGTCATATCAGGGGCCTGATGGGTCCTTCGCACGCCGGCCGGGCCGTGGAGACATCTTCCCCTCGTTCGCCGCAAAGGACGGCCCGAAGCGAGTTTTCGCCGGTGCGGTAACGACCGCTGAACCATGCTCACCGCTGCCGTCTTGCCAGAAACACTTTCTTCGCACGCCCCTGGCAAATGCAGGTGTGGCGATGAGCCAGTGCTCACCAGTAGAATCGGCTGGGGGCGGCTTGCCTCTGTTGCTCGGCTACCGCGGTGCGAGAATTTGGGTGACGGGCGGACAAACCGCTTTGACGTCTCGAACCGATGGCGCTAGATCTATCAAAGGAGAAGCAAAGAACGTGCCGAGTTCGATGCGGCTCGTCCGCGGGCTGCGATTTTTCAATGATTTCTGAAGGTTGGGCGTCGCGATGAGTCTGCTCCAGCGGCTCGAGATGCGCCAGGGTCAGGCCCTGGTGATGACACCGCAACTGCTGCAGGCGATCAAGCTTCTGCAGCTCTCGCAGCTCGATCTCTCGGCTTACGTCGATGCCGAACTGGAGCGCAATCCGCTTCTGGAGCGCTCCGAATCCGAGGGGGAGCCCGAGCGCGAGGCGCCGGAGGCTTCGGGCGACGGCGAGTACGACGGGGGCGACGGGTCGGAGCCTGAGGGATGGCTCGGCTCCGAGATGACCCAGAGCCGCAGCGAGATCGAGGGCGACCTCGACACGCGCCTCGACAACGTGTTCGCCGACGAGAATCCCACTCCGCGCGAGACCGGAACCGGGGACATGCTCTCGCTGACCCCGGCGCCTTACGGCAATGCCGGCGGCAGCTTCGACGGGGAGCTTCCCGATTTCGAGGCGACGCTGACCGCCGAGACGAGCCTGCGCGAGCACCTCGCCGCACAGCTCGACCTCGCGACGCAAAATCCGTCCGACCGGCTGATCGGCAGCTTCCTCATCGATGCGGTGGACGATGCGGGCTACCTGCGCGAGGACATCGACGGCGTGGCCGAGCGGCTCGGCGCCTCGCTCGATGATGTCGCCCGCATCTTGAAACTGGTCCAAACCTTCGATCCGCCGGGCGTAGCCGCCCGCGACCTCGCCGAATGCCTCGCGATCCAGCTTCGCGAGCAGGATCGGTTCGATCCGGCGATGCAGGCGCTGGTCTCGCGCCTCGATCTCGTGGCCAAGCGCGACTTCCCGGCCCTGCGCCGCCTCTGCGGCGTGGACGACGAAGATCTCGTCGAGATGCTGTCCGAGATCCGCCGCCTCGACCCCAAGCCCGGCCGCGCCTTCGGCGCCCACGCGGTCGAGGTGCTGATCCCCGACGTGTTCGTTCGCCCCGCGCCGGACGGCTCCTGGCTCGTCGAGCTGAACTCCGAGGCGCTGCCGCGGGTGCTGGTCAACCAGAGCTACTACGCGCGCGTCTCGAAGGGGGCGGTGGCGGACGGTGACAAGGCATTCCTGTCCGAGTGCCTGCAGACGGCGAACTGGCTTACCCGAAGCCTGGAACAGCGGGCGCGCACCATCCTCAAGGTCGCCACCGAGATCGTCCGCCAGCAGGACGCCTTCTTCCTGCACGGTGTCGCCCACCTGCGTCCGCTCAACCTCAAGACGGTCGCCGAGGCGATCGGCATGCACGAATCGACCGTCTCCCGCGTCACCTCTAACAAGTCGATCGGCACCAGCCGCGGCACCCTGGAGATGAAGTACTTTTTCACCGCCGCGATCCCCGGCGCGGCCGGTGCCGCCTCCCATTCCTCGGAATCCGTGCGGCACCGCATCAAGCAGTTGGTCGATGCGGAAGCCGCCGATGTCTTGTCCGACGACGCGTTGGTGCAGCGGCTGCGCGATGAGGGCATCGACATCGCCCGCCGTACTGTCGCCAAGTATCGGGAGTCGCTGCGGATCCCCTCGTCGATCGAGCGCCGCCGGGAGAAGATGGCCACGGCCGCCCGCTGACCCTGGTCGCGTCGTCAGGTGTGAAAGCCTTGCGCCGGCTCGCCTTCGCGTTTGACTTGCCCCGTCCCCCTTTCTAACTCTCGATGTCCCGGGACGAAGAGCGGAGACGTCGATGGCAGGTTTGCGGGTGACGGGGCATGGCCTCGATCTCGGTACGGCCCTGCGAGGCCGGGTCGAGGACCGCATGGCGGCGACCCTCGCGAAGTATCTCGATCCGCATATGAGCACCAGTTGCACGGGGCACGTGACCCTGCGGCGCGATGGGCCGGCATACCGAACCGATTGCGTGCTGCATCTGGTCACCGGGCTGACGCTGGAAGCCTCGGGTGCGGCGCACGACGTTCATGCGAGCTTCGAGCAGACCGCCGACAAGCTCGAAAAGCGCCTGCGCCGCTACAAGCACAAGCTGAAGGATCACGGCGCGCCGAGCCACAACGGGGCCGACATCGAGGCGGCCTACGCCGTCTTCGCCGCGCCCGACGACGAGGTGGACGAGGAGCCGCTCGACGCCGAGGCGGAGGAGGGGGCGCACCCCCCGGTGGTGGCCGAGAGCACGCGCACGCTCAAGCGCCAATCCGTCAGCGAGGCGGTCACCGCCCTCGACATGACCGGCGCCCCGGTCGTCGTCTTCGTTCACGCTGGCACCGGGCGCATCAACGTCGTATATCGGCGCAGTGACGGTGCGATCGGGTGGGTCGATCCGCCCGGCGAGCGGGACTGAGAAAGAGGCTCGTCTCAAATCCACTCGGACGGGAAGTTCGGGGTCCTTCACGAAGCTCCGGAGACCGGCGCCGGGAACGGTTTCCGGGATCCGGACAGGCTCGTAAGGCGCTCCATGCCGGGGACGTCGGATCTCGGCAGTCGTGCATGGGAACGCGGGATCGCTGGATGGATCCCGCCCACGAGGCGTTTAGTTTTCATGCCGATGCTCGAATTTCTGAACCCGGACTCGGTCGTTTCTTCCTTGCGCGTGCGGGACAAAAAGCACGTCCTGCAGGAACTGGCCGCCCATGCGGTTCGCCACCTCCCGCACCTGTCCGAGCGCGACGTCTTCGAAACCCTGCTCCACCGTGAGCGCCTCGGCTCCACCGGGATCGGCGACGGCGTGGCGATCCCCCACGGCAAGCTCCCCCAACTCGACCGGCTGTTCGGTCTCGTCGCCCGGCTGGATAAGCCCGTGGATTTCGACGCCCTCGACGGCCAACCCATCGACGTCGCTTTTCTCCTGCTCGCTCCCGAGGGCGCGGGGGCCGACCACTTGAAGGCGCTGGCCCAGGTCGCCCGACTCCTGCGCGAGCCCGGCATGCTGGAGCGCATCCGCAGCGCCCGCGACGCGACCGCCCTCTATGCCCTGCTGGCCAACGGCCCGACGACGCAGGCCGCCTGACATGGCCGTGTCTTCTCCGAGCGCCGCCCTTGGCGCCGGCCTCGTTCTGGCGGCGCTCCTCGCTCCCGGCAGCCTGCGCGCGGAAGGCGAGGCGGCCTGTGCCCGCGACGTGCTCGTTGCGGGCTCGATGCAGCGGCAGGCGATCGAGCAGCTCGAAGGCGGCGGCGAGGACGAGGCGAGCCTCTGCCGCGTCTGGCGCCGCCATGTCGAGACCATGCGCCGGATCGCCGGCGTCTACGGTCGCTGCCTGTCCGGCCCCGAACGGACCGAGCGCCTGACCCAGGTCCAGACCTCGGAAAAGGAATTCTCGGGCCTCCTGCGCAGCCGCTGCCGCGGGATGTGAAGCGCCGCGCCGTCATGCGAAGCTCGATTGCCCCGCGGTGAGATCGAGCGCGGCTGTTCGTGCCGCGCAATTCGTGCATGATCGGTGCAACCGCCCGTGAGCCCTTTCCGGGCCCCTCCGGCTCAGGAAGCTGATCGCGCGTGCCTGCCTTTCCCTTCACCGCCATCGTCGCCCAGGAGGAGATGAAGCGGGCGCTCCTGATCGCGGCGGTCGATCCGTCCGTCGGCGGCGTCCTCGTCTTCGGCGACCGGGGCACCGGCAAGTCCACCGCGGTGCGGGCGCTCGCGGCGCTGCTGCCGAAGATCCGGGCGGTCGCCGGCTGCCCTTATTCCTGCTCGCCCGACAGCCCGGCCGAGGCCTGCCCGCACTGCGTGCGCGGACGCGGCAAGAGCCACCAGATCCCGGTGCCGGTGGTCGACCTGCCGCTCGGCGCCACCGAGGACCGGGTGGTCGGCGCGCTCGATCTGGAGCGGGCGCTGACCAAGGGGGAAAAGGCGTTCGAGCCGGGCCTGCTGGCGCGGGCCAACCGCGGCTTCCTCTACATCGACGAGGCGAACCTGCTGGAGGATCATCTCGTGGACCTCCTGCTCGACGTGGCGGCCTCGGGCGTCAACACCGTCGAGCGCGAGGGCCTGTCGCTTCGCCATCCGGCCCGCTTCGTCCTCGTCGGCAGCGGCAACCCGGAGGAGGGGGAGTTGCGTCCGCAGCTTCTCGACCGCTTCGGTCTCGCCTGCGAGGTGACGACGCCGACCGACATCGCCACCCGCATCGAGGTCGTGCGGCGGCGCGACGCCTACGAGCGCGACGGCGAGGCGTTCTGTGCTGCGCAAGCCAAGGCGGAGAAGGCGCTCCAGAAGACGATCTTGGCCGCGCGGGAGCGGCTGGGCGGCGTGAGCGTGCCCGATGATGTGCTTGAAAATGCGGCCCGGCTCTGCCTCGCGCTCGGCACCGACGGCCTGCGCGGCGAACTCACGCTGATGCGCACCGCCCGGGCGCTCGCCGCCCTCGACGGGGCCGAGACGGTGTCCGTCGCGCATCTCAGGCAGGTTGCGCCGAGTGCGCTCCGCCACCGCCTGCGCCGCAACCCCCTCGACGAGTCGGGCTCCACGGCGCGCGTGGCGCGGGCCGTGGAGGAGGTGTTGGGACCGGGCTGAGCCTCAGTCGTCCTGGTCGATGTCCTTGTCGAGGACCGTCTTCGATTCGACCGTGGTGTCGGCCTTGAGCTGGTAGACCAGGGGGATGCCGGTGGCGATCTCGAGGCTGGCGATGGTCTTGGTGGTCATGCCGTCGAGGACCATGACCAGGGCCCGCAGCGAGTTGCCGTGGGCCGCGACCAGCACCCGCTCGCCCGACATGACGCGCGGCAGGATCGTCTGGATGTAATAGGGCAGCACCCGTGCGGCGGTGTCCTTGAGGCTCTCGCCGCCGGGCGGGGGCACGTCGTAGGAGCGGCGCCACTCGTGAACCTGCGCGTCGCCCCAGCGCTCGCGGGCATCGTCCTTGTTGAGGCCGGAGAGGTCGCCGTAGTCGCGCTCGTTCAATGCCTCGTTGCGGATCGTCTCCAGGCCCCCCTGGCCCATCTCCTCGAGGATCAGCGAACAGGTGTTCTGGGCGCGCCGCAGGTTCGAGGTGAAAGCCACGTCGAATTGCGTGCCCTGGCCCTTGAGCCAGCGCCCGGCGCGGCGGGCCTCGTCGATCCCGAGCTCCGTCAGCTCCGGGTCGCGCCAGCCGGTGAACAGCTTCTTCAGGTTCCATTCGCTCTGGCCATGCCGAGCGAGGACGAGCAGGCGCTCCATGGGACGGGTCTCTCCGGAGAAGGGGACGGGGCGGCCGCACGGCGCCTCGCGATCTTGGGCGGGCCTCTATCAGACGCGGCGGCCCCTCCCAAGCCTAAGCCTGACGTTCCGTTGGATTCGTTATTCGTACGTGAGTCTAGTCGCGAAGCCCCAGCACGTCGTCCATGCCGTAGAGGCCCGGCGGCTTGTCGAAGGCCCATTGCGCCGCCCGTACGGCACCGCGGGCGAAGATGGCCCGGTCCTCGGCGTGGTGCGAGAGCGTGATCCGCTCCGAGGGGCCGGCGAAGATCACGCTGTGGTCGCCGACCACCGAGCCGCCGCGCAGAGTCGCGAAACCGATATCGCCGGGCCGGCGCGCGCCGGTATGGCCGTCGCGGGTCGAGACGCGAGTCTCGGTCAGAGACACGTCCCGGCCTTCCGCCGCCGCCTCGCCGAGCAGCAGGGCCGTGCCGGAGGGGGCATCGACCTTCATGCGGTGGTGCATCTCCAGCACCTCGATGTCGAATTCCGGGCCCAGCGTGGCGGCGACCTTGCGCACGAGGCCGGCCAGCAGGTTGACGCCGAGCGACATGTTGCCCGAGCGCACGATGCGGGCATGGTAGCTCGCCGCCTTCAGCCGCGTCAGGTCGTCCTCGGATAGTCCCGTGGTGCCGACGACGTGGACGATGCGGGCCTGTGCGGCGAGTTCGGCGAAGGCGACCGTCGCGGCGGGGGCGGTGAAGTCCAGAACCCCGTCGGCGGCTACGAACTGCGACAGGGGGTCGTCGCTCACCGGCACGCCGAGTTCGCCGAGGCCGGCCAGGATCCCCGCATCCTGGCCGATGACGGCCGAGCCCGCGCGCTCGACGGCGCCGTGCAGCGTGCAGCCCTCGGCCTCCGCGACCGCACGGATCAGCATCCGCCCCATGCGCCCTTCGGCGCCCACAACGACGAGCTTCATCATGATCGACTCTTCGCTCCGATGAATGGCCGGCTCACCCGGCGCTGATCGCACGGGTGGGGGCCGGTGACCTGTCTATACCCGCTGCGCCGCGATTAGCGGCCCCAGCACATCCGATACGCCGCTGACGGTGATCTGCGTGCCGACGCAGAGCAGCAGGAAGGCCGACAGACGCCCGAGCACCCGTGCCCGCACCGATCCGATCAGGGTCACGACCCGGTCCGCCGAGCCGTAGGCAAGACGGATCACCCCGGCGATGGCCAGGGCCGCCAGGGAGGCGCCCAGGAAGAAGCCGGCGAGGTCGCCGGGCTCGGAGGGGCGGTTCGCGCCGAGCGCGATGGCGACGGCAATGGTTCCGGGCCCGGTGGTGAAGGGCAAGGTGAGCGGGAAGAACGCGACCTCGGCGAGGTTTTCGCCGGTCTCCGGCTCGGTCTCGACCTCGGCATGCTTGCGGGCCTCCCGCGCCTCGGGGGCGGTGAGCATGGTCCAAGCGAAGGCCGCCACGAACAGGCCGCCGGCGATGCGCAGGGCCGCCAGCGACACGCCGAAGAAGTTGAGGATCGGGGCGCCGGCCCAGAGGGCGGCCAGCATGACGAGGGCGGCGTAGAAGCCGATCCGCCGCGACAGCTCCGCCCGCTCGGCCTGTGAGCGGTCGGAGGTGATCTGCGCGAACATCAGCGCGGAGCCGACCGGGTTCACGATCGAGAACAGGCTGGACAGCGCGAGCAGGAAGCTCGTCAGCACGGTTTCGAAGCCAACGGATGGCAGCATGCTCGCTCGGCTCGACAAGGGGAGGGAAACGCGCCGGCTTTAGCCCGGCTGTCCGGCGGGCACCAGCACCCGCGCCGGCACGCGGCTTTCCAGCCGGCGCACCTGCCGCACGGCAATCGGCCGGTAAAGCTGCTTCGTCGCGTCCACGACGTGCAGGCCGGCGAACGGCATGGCGAGGCCGGTGCCGAACCGCTCCCAGGCTGCGGCGGTGCGGAGCCAGAACCGGCTGCGGATCGGCGGCATGTAGAGCGTCTCGGCCCAGCCCTCCGGCGAGAACAGCGTGTCGCGCATCAGCCGCGAGAGCTGCGACCGGCTGTAGGGCTGGCCGTGGCCGAACGGCGTCGCGTCGCGCCGCGCCCAGACGCCGGTACGGTTGGGCACGACGAGGATCAGGCGTCCGCCCGGTGTCAGCACCCGCCACACTTCGGCGAGCAGCTCGCTCGGGCTTTCCACCGCTTCGAGGCCGTGGACGAGGATGACGCGATCGACCGCCGCCTCGGGCAGGGGCAGCATGGTGAGGTCGGCCAAAGCCGTCACCGAGCGCCCGCTGGAGGGCCAGTTCACGACCCCCTGCGTCGCCGGCATGAAGGCCAGCGTCCGCTCGGCAATGACGTGGACGGGGCCGAGATAGGGCGTAACGTAGCCGAGACCGAGCACGCGCAGCCCCGAGACGGAGCCGAGGAAGCCGTGGATCGTCCGGCCGACGACACGGTGCGTGACGACGCCGAGCGGACTGGCGTAGAACGCGCGTAGGTCCGTGACGTCGAGGCGCATCGGATGGGGTGCCGGCACGGCCGGTTGTCCTCCGCAGGGCTGATTCCGCATCAATGGGGATCGCGCAGACGTCAGGCAAGCGTGGCGGCGTCTCCGATGCCGGAACCGTCGCCGCCATGCAACGGTTCCTCGCCGAGGTTTGCAGTGCGCGTCCCGGCGCCGATCTCCCTCGGCGGCCTTAACCCCGTGACCGCCCGGGCGGAGAAATCAGTTTTCGCGAAAGGTCTTCGATGACGAGAGCAGCCCCCGAAATCCGCACCTTCCTGTGCCGGAGCGACAATATCGGCGTGCTGATCCGCGATCCCGCCAGCGGCGCCTGCGCCGCCATCGACGTGCCGGAGGCCGGGCCCGTGCTTGCCGCCTTCGACGCGGAGGGCTGGCAACTCACCGACATTCTCGTCACCCACCGCCACGGCGACCATATCGAGGGGATCCCCGAGGTGGTGGAGCGCACCGGCGCGCGGGTGACCGTGCCGGAGAAGGCACGCGGGGCGGTGCCGGGCGCCGCCCGCACCGTCAAGGAGGGCGACACGGTGACGGTCGGCGGTCTCACCGCCGCGGTCTGGGAAACGCCGGGGCATTGCGCCGACCACGTGACCTACCATTTCGCCGATGCCGGCGTGGTGTTCTCGGGCGACACCCTGTTCACCCTTGGCTGCGGCCGGGTGATGGAGGCCGAGCCCGAGACGCTCTGGCGCTCCCTCAGCCGCTTCCTCGACCTGCCCGACGCGACCGCGGTCTATAGCGGTCACGATTACGTTCTCTCGAACGGCCGCTTCGCCCTGGCCGCCGATCCGGACAACGCCGATCTGAAGGAGCGCGTGGCCGAAGCCGAGCGGCTGGCCGAGCAGGGCCGCTTCCTGATCCCGTCGACCATCGGCGAGGAGAAGGCGACGAATCCGTTCCTGCGCGTGGGCCAGCCGGTGCTCGCCCGCTCGGCTGGACTTGAGCCGGGCTCCGACCCGGCGGCGGTGTTCACCGCGCTGCGGGCCTGGAAGAACCGATTCTGAGAATCGGGCGAGGGGCAACGCACGGCTCTCTCTCGAAGCCTGACGCGGCGGAGCTGGCCGTCGCTGACGGAGGCCGGCACGGAACCGGGGTGATCGCGGTCGAGCGATAGCCTCGGGGTCCGGTGGACGATCCCTTGACCGCGCCGCCTGTGCTCCGCCAGACCTTGCCTTCGAGCCTCCGGCGTGTGATCGAAACCCACGGTTTGCGCATCGCAACACGACCCGCTCGTCCGCGTATCCTCGGCGAAAGGCCGGTTCCCTTGCCCACCCTGTTCCGTTTCCTCGCCACGATCGCGATCCTCGCGGGCCTCGTCTTCGCCGGGATGTTCGCACTGGCGACCTTCGTTGAGCCGACGCCGCGGGAGATCAGCGTCACCATTCCCCCAGCGAAGCTCCAGCCGGGCGGGCGATGAACGCGGACGGTTCCGCGCTGCCAGGCGGAGCGGAGGATCCGGGTCAGCTCTTTCTCGACATGCTCGCCGCCGAACGCGGTGCGGCAGCCAACACCCTGGCCGCCTATCGGCGCGACCTCGACGACTATCTCGGCTACCTCGTGCAAGCCGGGATCGATCCGGAGGAGGCGCAGGCCGATCAGGTTCGCGCCTACATCGCCTCCCTCGAGCCGCGCGGACTGAAGGCGTCGTCGGCCGCCCGGCGCCTCTCCTGCATCCGCGGCTTCCACCGCTTCCTCTACGCGGAGGGCCATTCCGAAACCGATCCGACCGCACCGGTCGCAGCCCCCCGGCGCGCCAAGGGCCTGCCGAAGGTCCTGTCGGTGGCGGAGGTCGATCGCCTGCTCGCGACGGCGCGGGACCGGGTTGAGGCCGCGGGCGACGACCGGGCCGAGGCCCGTTCGGCCGCGCGAATGCTCTGCCTGCTCGAACTCCTCTACGCCACGGGCTTGCGCGTTTCGGAACTCGTGGCCCTGCCGCGCTCGGCCGCCGCCACCCGCGAGCGCTACCTCGTGGTCAAGGGCAAGGGCGGACGCGAGCGCCTCGTGCCGCTCACCGACCTCGCCCGCGAAGCCATGCGCGCCCACGTTGCGTACCTCACCGCGGAGGGGGCCTGGCTGTTTCCCGCCGAGAGCGAGAGCGGACATCTCACCCGGCAGGCCTTCGCCCGCGACCTCAAGACCGCCGCCGCTGCGGCGGGCCTGCGGGCCGACCGGGTGAGCCCGCACGTCCTGCGCCACGCCTTCGCCAGCCACCTGCTCCAGAACGGCGCGGATTTGCGCATCGTCCAGGAGTTGCTGGGGCATGCCGACATTTCGACCACGCAGATCTACACGCACGTCCTCGATGAACGGTTGAAGGGCATGGTGCGCGATCTTCACCCCCTCAACGACCGGGGCGAACAGGTCGGGGTGAGCAATGTTTCCCCTAAAGAACCGTATTAAAGTGTACATTGTTGGGTCTTGATGGATAGGGCAATGGAATTTCGAAAATCTGCCTAATAAGCGCTCGGCGATGCTGTTGACATCGAAGTCGCTCTCAGACCAATCTTGAGACCACTAGGATGAGGGGAGGCGGCGCAGCGGTCCGTATGGGCCGGTGCCAGGGATACGATGCGCCTCGATCTCTCGACGCTTCTCTTCATGACGGTCGCCGTCACCTTCGTGGTGGGCGTGCTGTTCCTGTTGTCGTGGAGCCAGACCCGACGCGAGCGCTCCCTGGCGGTCTGGGGCATCGCCCACATCGTCGGCAGTGGCGCGTCGCTGATGCTGGGCCTGCGGGGGCAGATCCCGGACAGCCTGTCCATCGGCCTCGCCAACGCGGTGATGATCGGCGGCTATGGGTTGATCTGGAGCGGCGTGCGCGCCTTCGAGGGCCGCCCGTTGCGGCTCGGCTGGGTCTTGGCCGGCGCGGTGACCTGGCTCGCGGCCTGCTTGATCCCTGCCTTCTTCGAGTCGCTCGCCGCCCGCGTCAGCCTCGCCTCGATCCTCGCCGGGCTCTACTGCGCCTCCGGCGCACGCCTGATCTGGCAGGGCCGCAGCGAGCCCCTGGTCTCCCGTTATCCGGCGCTGGTGTTGCTGGCCACCTATGCCGGCCTCTATTGGATCCGCATACCGTTGGCGTTCGCCATGCCGATGCCGATACCGGCCTCGGTCGCGATCGCCTCGCCGTGGATCGCCATCCTCTGCTTTGCCGGCACGCTGTTCTCGGTCGCAATCGCCTTCGTGTTCATGGCGCTGACCAAGGAGCGGGCTGAGCGTGAACAGCGGCTCGCAGCCGAGACCGATTCGCTCACGGGGATCGCCAACCGCCGCGCTCTGGTCGCCGGCGCCGAGCGGCGCCTCGCCGTCGCACCGGCTGCGCTGCTCCTGTTCGACCTCGACCACTTCAAGGCGATCAACGACCGCTACGGCCACAGCGTCGGCGACGCGGCTTTGGCCGCTTTCTGCCATGTCGCCGACCCTCTGCTGCCGCCCGGGGCGGTGTTCGGGCGGATGGGCGGCGAGGAATTCGCGTGCCTGCTGCCACGGCTCGACGAGCGGGCGGCCTTGCGGGTCGCCGAGGATGTCCGGGCCGCGGTCGCGCGCTTCGTTCATCCGGATTATCCGGAACTCGCGATGCGCGTGAGCGTGGGCGTGGCGGTCGAAAGCCAGATCCGCGGCAGCCTGGATTACCTGCTGCGCCGGGCCGACGACGCCCTTTACCGCGCCAAGCATGCCGGACGCGACAGGGTGGTCGCCGCGGGCGAGGATCGCCTTCCCGTCGCCGAGACGGCGGGCCCGTGCATCGGCCTTCGCGCCACGGAAGGTCGACGGAGCCGGATGCGGTCGCCGTGAGCGTCACGCGCGCCGTCCACACCGATCTGCCTGCCATTCACCGAACCTGAACCGTGCTCCATCGACGGCGCGCCCCTTCGTGAGGCATCGTCACGTCCCGTGAGAGAGGGCGGTGGAACCGCTCCGGGGAGACGGTGACGATGCGGCGGCTGGCTCGGTGGATCATCCGTGGTGCCGCAGCTTGCGCCGTTGCCCTCGGCGCCCCGGCGATGGCTTCGGAGCCGGCCGAGAGCCGGATCGAAGCTCTGCTCGTCCGGATGACGCTTGAGGAAAAGGCCGGCCAGCTCAACCTGATCTCGCACGAGCCGGTCCTCGACCTCGATGCCTTCCGCCGCGGCGAGGTCGGGGCGGTCATCAACTTCAACAATGCCGGTCTCGTCGCGCAGGCCGACCGGCTCGCCCGCTCCTCGCGGCTCGGCATCCCGCTGCTCGTCGGACTCGACATCGTTCACGGCTACCGCACCATCTTCCCCCTGCCGCTCGCCATGGCCGCGAGCTTCGATGCCGGGCTCGTGCGCCGCGCCGCCGCCGCGCAGGCGCGCGAGTCGGCGGCGGTCGGCCTCAACTGGACCTTCTCGCCGATGGCGGACGTCGCCCGCGATCTGCGCTGGGGCCGGGTGGTCGAGGGCCTGGGCGAAGACCCGTGGCTGACGGGGCGGCTCACCGCCGCGCAGGTCGAGGGCTTTCGCGATGGCGGACTCGCGAGCACGCTCAAGCACTTCGTCGGCTACAGCGCCGTGCTCGGCGGGCGCGACTACGACGCCACCTTCGTGGCGCCCACCGAGTTGCACGACCTCCATCTGCCGCCGTTCCGCGAGGGCATCCGGGCCGGCGCCGACGCGGTGATGACGGCGCTGACCGCGCTGAACGGCCTGCCCACCACCGCAGACCCAGCGCTGATGACGGGTCTGCTGCGTCGACAGATGGGCTTTTCCGGCCTCGTCGTGGCCGATTGGCAGGCGATCGCCAGCCTGACGAAGCACGGTGTCGCCCGCGACGGGGCGGAGGCCGCGCGCAAGGCGCTGGCGGCGGGCGTCGACATGGACATGACGAGCGGGCTGTTTCTCCGCCACCTTCCCGAGGAGGTGCGGGCTGGGCGCGTTCCCGAATCTGCGGTCGATGCGGCGGTGCGCCGGGTGCTTCGGCTGAAGTTTGGACTCGGCCTGTTCGACCGTCCCGTGGCCGATCCGGACGGGGCGGAGGAAAAGCTTTTGCGCCCCGAGACCCGGAGGCTCGCCCGCGACGCGGCGCGGGCGAGCCTCGTCCTGCTCCAGAACCGCGAGGATCTGTTGCCGATCGACCCTGCCAAGGTGCGCCGCATCGCCGTCGTCGGTCCCTTCGCCGATTCCGCCTGGGATCAGGTCGGGCCGCACGAGGGCACGGGGCAGGAATGGGACGCGGTGACGATCCAGGCGGGCCTGCGCGAGCGCGCCGCCGCGGCGGGTGTCGCGATCGATTTCGCGCCGGGCTGCGGGCGCGTCTGCGACAACCGGGAGGGGTTTGCCGCCGCGGTCGAGGCGGCGGCCGGCGCCGACCTCGTCGTGGCGGTGATGGGCGAACCGCGGGACCGCTCGGGCGAGGGCTCGTCGAGCGCCACCCTCTCCTGGCCCGGCCTTCAGTACGATCTGCTCGCAGCGGTCGCCGGTGCCGGCAAGCCGGTCGCGCTCGTCGTGGTCGGGGGGCGCCCGACCGAACTCAGGGATGCCCTTGGGCAGGCGCAGGCGGTGCTGATGGCGTGGCTCTCGGGCACCGAGGGCGGGCCGGCGGTGGCCGAGACGCTGTTCGGCGACGCCAACCCGGCGGGTCGACTGCCGGTCTCATGGCCGCGCACGGTCGGGCAATTGCCGCTGACCTACGACACCCTGCCGGGCGGGCGCCCGCACATCCCCGGCTCGCGCTGGACCATGGGCTACGCCGACGAATCGCCGCTGCCGCTGTTCCCGTTCGGCTACGGCCTCTCCTATACCCGCTTCGCATATGGCGAGCCGGAGATCGTGACGCCGCGCGTCGGCGTCGGGGATCGCTACGATGCGGTGCTCGAGGTGCGCGCGTCGGTCACCAATTACGGCACGCGGCCGGGCCGGGCGGTGGCGCAGCTCTATCTCGGCCAACCGGTGGCGAGCCGCAGCCGGCCGAAGCGGCTGCTGAAGGGCGTTGCGCTCCTCGACCTTTCCTCGGGCGAGACCGGGGTCGCGAGCTTCCGCGTGCCGGCGCGCGACGTCGGCTACCACGAGCCGGACGGCACGCTCGTGGTCGAGGCCGGGACCTACCTCGCCCATGTCGGCGGTGATTCCCTCGCCACCCGCAGCGCCGGCTTCACCGTCGAGACCGGCTGGCGCGGGCCGCCGGGCAGCGACGAGGCGCGGCGCTGACGCGATTCAGCCGAAGGTCTTGCGCGGATCGAACGCGTCGCGCACCGCCTCGCCCGCGAAGACGAGCAAACTCAGCATCGTCGCCACCACGAAGAAGCCGGTGAGCCCGAGCCAGGGCGCGTTGATGTTGTCCTTGCCCTGCGCCAGCAGCTCACCGAGCGAGGGGGAGCCCGGCGGCAGGCCGAAGCCGAGATAGTCGAGCGAGGTTAGGGTCGTGACCGAGCCGTTGAGGATGAACGGCAGGAAGGTCAGCGTCGCCACCATGGCGTTGGGCAGAAGGTGGCGCGTCATGATGCGCACGTTCGACAGGCCGAGGGCGCGGGCCGCGCGCACGTATTCGAAATTCCGCGCGCGCAGGAATTCTGCGCGCACCACGCCGACCAGCGCCGTCCACGAGAACAGCGTGAGGATGCCGAGCAGGGTAAAGAAGCTCGGCACGAGGAAGGCCGACATGATGATGATGAGGTAGAGCGTCGGGATCGCGCCCCAGATCTCGATAATCCGTTGGAAGATCAGGTCGGTCCAGCCGCCGAAATAGCCCTGCACCGCCCCCGCGATCACGCCTATGACCGACGAGACGCCGGCGAGTACGAGGCCGAACAGGATCGAGATGCGGAAGCCGTAGATGACGCGCGCCAGCACGTCCCGCGTGGCGTTGTCGGTGCCCAGCCAGTGCCACTCGATGTCACGACAGCCGAGTTCGCGCCCCTCGGCCTTGACTCCCGCGCGCTCGGCGACCGGGCGGCACTCGTCGTCGCTCAGCATCCAGGTCGGCGGCGAGGGGGCCGGGGTCGGCAAGTCCCGCATGAATGTGTTGTCGGCGTAAGGGATGGGCGGCCAGAGCACCCAGCCGTTCTCCTCGATCTCCTTGCGCGTCTCGGGCGCCCGGTAATCGGTCTGGGCCAGGAAGCCGCCGAACTTCTCGTCCGGGTAATCGACCAGGACGGGAAACAGCCACTCGCCCTTGTACTGCATCACGATCGGGCGATCGTTGGCAATGAGTTCGGCGAACAGGCTCAGCACGAACAGCACGGCGAAGATCACCGCCGACCAATACCCGCGACGGTTGGCCCGGAAATTCGCGAGCCGCCGACGGTTGAGCGGCGACAGACCGCGGCGGGTGGCGGTCGGCAGAGGCTGCATCTGCGGCGCGTTGCCCGGCGCGGTGACGGGCACCGCATCGGGTACGGGTCGCAGGTGCTCGTTCATCGGCTCCAACCCTTACGCTCGGGCGGCCGATGCCGGCTCAGTCGAGCCGAACCGCGGTGCCCTCGATCTCGCTCGGCCGCAGCGCACCCTTGCGCTCCAGATGGCGACGCAGAAGACGCACGTTGCGGCGGTTCGCCTTGAAGGCCGCGTCGAGCAGGTCGCCGGCCAGCGGCACCGAGCCCACCGCACCGTCGATGGCGACGTTGCCCATCATGCGCCAGACGAGCCAGCGCGGCGCGCCGAGCCGTTTCGCCTCGTAGACGATGTACGAGGCGATCGCCATGCCCGCGATGTCGCCGAGGATGGGGACGAGACCGATCACCGCGTCGAGACCCACGCGGCGGTTGATGCCCGGCACGAGGAAGGCCGAGTCCATCAGGTGGGCGAGCTGCTCCAGGCGCAGGAGGCTCGCCTCCGTGCTGGTATCGGTGAGGCGGCGCAGCTGCGCCGCGGCGGCAGACTCGCGAAAGACCTTATCGGAGGTGTGAACGGAGGTGCTCATGGCGACGATGTGGCCCCGGCCCAACCGTTGCACAAGGAAGCGGATCGCGCGGTCGTTCACGTCTCGCGGAATAATCCTGCCAAGCGTTCGACCGCCGCATCGAGGGTGGCGTCCGTCTTGGCAAAGCAGAAGCGCGCGAGATTCGTCACGCCGCCTCCCTCGTAGAATGCACTGACGGGGATCGCCGCGACACCGTGCTCGGTCACGATCTGCTCGCAGAAGGCGACGTCGTCGGCGGCGAGTCCCGCGATATCGACGGTGAGGAAGTAGGTACCGGCACTCGGCAGCACCGTGAAGCCGATCTCGGACAGCCCCGACGCCAGCCGGTCGCGGGAGCGGGCGAGGTCAGCCCGCATACCCTCGAAGTATGCGTCGTCCTTGGCCAGGCCGTAGGCGACCGCCTCCTGAAGGTTCGGCGGTGTGGTGAAGGTGAGGAACTGGTGCGCCCGCGACAGCACCCGCATCAGCGGCTCGGCCGCCATCACGAACCCAACCTTCCAGCCGGTGAGGCTGAAGATCTTGCCGGCCGAGCCGATCTTCACCGTCCGCTCGCGCATGCCCGGCTGTGCCATCAGGGGCCGGTGGCGCCGGCCATCGAAGATCACATGCTCCCAGACCTCATCGCAGATCGCCACCGCGTCGAAGCGCTGGCAGAAATCCGCGAGCAGGGCGAGGTCGTCGGGTTCGAAGACGGTAGCGCTCGGGTTGAGCGGGTTGTTCAGCAGAACGATCCGCGTGCGCTCGGAGAACGCCTCGGCCAAAGCCGCCGCCTCGATCCGGAAATGCGGCGGCTTGAGCGTGACGTAGCGCGGCACACCGCCGGCCCGCCGCACCAGCGGCAGGTAGGCGTCGTACATCGGTTCGAACAGCACGACCTCGTCGCCCGGCCGAACCAGCGCCATCAGCGCGCCGGCCAGCGCCTCGGTCGCGCCCGAGGTCACCATCACCTCGCGCTCCGGATCGAGGTCGAGACCCTGGTGGTGCCGGTAATGGGCGGCGACGGCCGAGCGGAGCGAGGGCAGCCCCATCATCGGCGGGTATTGGTTGCTGACACTCTCCAGCGCCCGTGCCGCGGCGGCGCGCACGTCGTCGGGCCCCTGACCGTCGGGAAAGCCCTGGCCGAGATTGATCGCCCCGTGCTGCCGCGCGAGCCGCGACATCGATTCGAACACGGTTTCCGGCAACTCGGCGAAGACGGGATGGCCGGTGAGCGGGGGGATGCGATTCGCGGCGAGACTCATGAGCGATGTCTTCGCAGAGAGACCGGGCCGCTCCAAGTGCTCCCGATAAGATGGAATGGAGAAGAGAGCAGGGCTGCGCTTGGTATCGCCATCTGCGAAGACAAGAGGCGTCCTGTCGAACCTTGTCGAGAACGTCGGCGTGTCGTCTGCGCAGCGTGCGCTCACGCACACGAGTTTGCGAATGAACCGCGAAATCCCGTTTTTGCGCTGCGTCGGAGGGGTGACGAATGTTGACGATCATCAGTCGTAAGCGCATGTTCACCCCACGGTCGGACCGGCCGCCGCGCTCAAGGGACTTCGCCCCCTCGTTTCTTGGATGTGGCAGGCCGGTCCGGTCGTGCTTCATGAAAAAGGCCGCCGCTCGACACGGCGGCCTTTTTCGTGTCCGATCAGCCGGTGCACGTCCTTGCGGCGGCGCTGTCACCATCGGCGGATCATGCGTCTGGGAACTTGCCTGCTGCTCGCCGTCGTGTCGGGTGTTCTGGGCCTTACCTTGCGTCTTACGCTGCCGGTCACGCCGGCCGATGCGTCGTTTCGCGACGTGATGCGCCTCTATCAGTCGCAGGCTGCGCCGACGGGCAGCAACACGCTGGAAACGTCGCCGCCGTAGGAAGACCGCAATGACCGGCGAGGCTCGCCGGCCGTACCAAGTCCGCCCGCCTTGTCCGAAACGGGTTCGAGCCGGATGGATCCTCCGCCGGCCGGATCGTGACCCCGGGCCGGCCCGCGGTGTCTGGCCGTGCTGTCGCCGATGAGTGTGTGAGGGATGAACGAGAGTTCGCCGATACGCAGGGAGACCGCCCGGGAATACCGGACCGCGGACCCGGTGACGACCGCGCCGGTCCGCCGGCGCCGCAAGTTCGGCCGCTGGATGCTCGCGCTGCTGATCCTCGGCGGGGCCGGCGCTGTCGCTCACCGCACCTACGACGCCCGGCAGAAGCCGGCCGAGGAGACGGCACAGGCGCCGGGCGGCGGCCGTCCCGGTCACGGCGGACGGCCGGCCGACATGAAGCAGGCGGTCGGCGTCGCACCGATCGTGACCGGCGACATGCCGGTCGTGCTCCAGGGCCTCGGCACGGTGACGCCGCTCGCCACCGTCTCGATCCGCTCGCAGATCAACGGCTACCTCACCAAGATCGGCTTTCGCGAGGGCCAGATGGTGAAGGAGGGCGATTTCCTCGCCCAGGTCGATCCGCGGCCCTACGAGGCGTTGCTCGCCCAGTATCAGGGCCAGCTCGCCCGCGATCAGGCGTTGCTGCAGAACTCGAAGCTCGATCTCCAGCGCTACCAGACCCTGAACCGCCAGGATTCGATCTCGAAGCAGAACGTCGACACCCAGGCTGCCCTGGTGAAGCAGAACGAGGGCACAGTCGCGGCCGACCAGGCGCTCGTCGATCAGCAGAAGCTCAACCTCACCTATGCCCGGATCGTCTCGCCGGTGGAGGGCCGGGTCGGCCTGAGGCAGGTCGATCTCGGCAATTACATCACTGCCGGCTCGACCAACATCGTCGTCGTCACGCAGTTGCGTCCGATCTCGGTGGTGTTCGTTCTGCCGGAGGACGAGGTGGCGCGGGTGATGCGCCGGGTGCGCGCGGGCGCTACGCTCACCGTGCGCGCCTACGACCGCAGCGACCAGCACGAGATCGCCGTCGGCCGCCTCGACACGGTGGACAACCAGATCGACACCACGACCGGCACGGTGAAGCTGCGGGCGATGTTCGAGAACGAGGACGAGAGCCTGTTCCCGAACCAGTTCGTCAACGCGCGCCTTACCGTCGAGACGATCCGGAACGCGGCCCTGGTGCCCAACGCCGCGATCCTGCGCGGCACGCCGGGCACCTACGCCTACCTGATGGACGGTGACGAGAAGGTCACCGTGCGCCCGATCAAGACCGGCGAGACCGATGGGGTGAACACGGTGGTGCTCACCGGCCTCACGGCGGGCGACCGCGTCGTCACAGACGGCACCGATCGCCTGCGCGAGGGTGCGCCGGTGCGCGTCGTCGGCCAGACCCCCGGACCCCAGGCCGGCGCACCGGCAGCAGGCGCCCCCGGTGCGACGCTTCCGACGACGCCCGCGGCTTCCGCCGACGGCGCGAATCCGGGTAGCCAGGAGCGCCGGGGACGCCGGCGCCCGGCACCGTAGCGGGATGCGGCCATGAATCCGTCCCGCCTCTTCATCCTGCGGCCCGTCGCGACGACGCTGTCGATGCTGGCGATCCTGATCGTCGGCGCGGTCTCCTACCTGAACCTGCCGGTCTCGGCGCTGCCCGCCGTCGATTACCCGACGATTCAGGTGCAGACGTTCTATCCCGGTGCCAGCCCGGAGGTGATGACTTCGGCGGTCACCGCGCCGCTGGAGCGGCAATTCGGCCAGATGGCCAATCTGAACCAGATGTCCTCGCAGAGTTCGGCGGGGGCGTCGGTCATCACCCTCCAGTTCAACCTCGACATCCCGCTCGACATCGCCGAGCAGTCGGTCCAGGCCGCGATCAATGCGGCCGGCAACCTGCTGCCGACCGACCTTCCGGCGCCGCCGATCTACGCCAAGGTCAACCCGGCCGACGCGCCCGTGCTGACCCTGGCGCTCACCTCCGCGACGATCCCGCTGACGCAGGTGCGCGACCTCGCCGAGACGCGGCTCGCCCAGAAGATCAGCCAGATCGCGGGTGTCGGCCTCGTCAGCATGGGCGGCGGGCAGCGGCCGGCGGTGCGGGTGCGGTTCAATTCCCTGGCGATGGCCGCCTACGGCCTCAACATCGACGACCTGCGCACCACGATCGCCAACCTCAACGTCAACACGCCCAAGGGCAACATCGACGGGCCGACCCAGTCCTACGCCATCAACGCCAACGATCAGGTGCGTGACCCGGCGGTCTATGCCAGCGCGATCATCGCCTACCGCAACGGTGCACCGGTCCACCTCACCGACGTGGCCGAGGTCGTGGACGGGGCCGAGAATACCCGGCTCGGCGCCTGGGCCGACCGCACGCCCGCGGTGATCCTCAACATCCAGCGCCAGCCCGGCGCCAACGTCATCGATACGGTGGACCGTATCAAGCGGCTGCTGCCGCAGCTTCAGGCGACGATGCCGGCCTCGGTCTCGGTGGCGATCCTCACCGACCGCACGACGACGATCCGCGCTTCGGTGCACGACGTGCAGTTCGAGCTGATGCTCGCCATCGGCCTCGTGGTGATGGTGATCTTCCTGTTCCTGCGCAGTTTTTCGGCGACTCTGATCCCGAGCCTGTCGGTGCCGCTCTCGCTGATCGGCGCGCTCGCGGCGATGGATGCCTGGGGCTTCTCCCTCGACAACCTCTCCTTGATGGCGCTCACCATCGCCACGGGCTTCGTGGTGGACGACGCCATCGTCGTCATCGAGAACATCGCCCGCCACGTCGAGGAGGGTGACAGCCCGTTCGAGGCCGCGCTGAAGGGAAGCCGCGAGATCGGCTTCACCATCATCTCGCTCACCGTCTCGCTGATCGCGGTGCTGATCCCGCTCCTGTTCATGGGCGACGTGGTCGGTCGCCTGTTCCGCGAATTCGCGATCACCTTGGCTGCAACCATCGTCATCTCGGCGGTGGTCTCGCTCACCCTCGTGCCGATGCTGTGCGCCCGGCTCTTGAAGCCCGTCGCCCACGGCGCCGACACGCCGGCCGCGCGCCGGGAAGGTCCGATCGCCCGCGCGGGCCGGCGGCTCAACGACGGCGTCATCGCCCTCTACGGCCGGGCGCTTCGCGTCGTCCTGGCCAACCAGGGCCTGACGCTGCTCGTCACCCTCGGCACCGTGGCGCTCACCGCCTATCTGTTCGTGGTGATCCCCAAGGGCTTCTTCCCCGTGCAGGACACGGGCGTGATCCAGGGCATCTCACAGGCCGACCAGAGCGTCTCCTACGAGGCCATGGCCGAGCGCCAGCAGGCTCTGGCCGACATCGTCCTGAAGGATCCGGACGTGGCGAGCCTGTCCTCGTTCATCGGGGTGGACGGGCAGAACGTCACGCTCAATTCCGGCCGCTTCCTCATCAACCTGAAGCCGCGCGAGGCGCGCGGCGCCGACGCCAGCGCGATCATCCGCCGCCTCAACGCCGCGACGAGTTCTGTCCCCGGCGTCCGGCTCTACATGCAGCCGGTGCAGGATCTGACCATCGATACCGCCGTCTCGGCGACGCAGTATCAGGTCATCCTCGAGAACCCGAACCTCGGCGACTTCGAGACCTGGGTGCCGCGCTACGTCGAGGCGCTGCGCCGCTCGCCGCTGCTGGCCGACGTGACCAGCGACTACCAGGGCAACGGCCTGGCCGCCTACGTCACCATCGACCGACCCACCGCCGGGCGCTACGGCATCACGCCGGCCACAATCGACAACGTGCTTTACGACGCCTTCGGCCAGCGCATCGTCTCCACCATCTTCACCCAATCGAGCCAGTACCGGGTGATCCTGGAGGCGAACCCGAAGCTGCACACCTCGCTCGCCTCCCTCGACAACCTCTACCTTCCGTCCTCGACCGCACCGTCGGGCCAAGTGCCGCTCTCGGCCGTTGCGAAGATCGAGGAGCGTCGTGCCCCGCTGCTGATCGGCCATCTCGGCCAGTTCCCGGCCACGACCGTCTCGTTCAACCTCGCGCCGGGCGTGGCCCTCGGCCAAGCCGTCGACGCCCTGGAGGCCGCGCAAAAAGACATCGGCTTGCCGGCGAGCTTCAACGTGGTGCCGCAGGGCTCGGTCTTCGCCTTCGAGTCGGCGCTCTCCAACGAGCTGTTTCTCGTCTGCGCGGCGATCGTCACCGTCTACATCGTGCTCGGCGTGCTCTATGAGAGCTTCATCCACCCCATTACCATCCTCTCGACCCTGCCGTCCGCCGGCATCGGCGCGCTGCTCGGGCTGATGTGGTTCGGGCTCTCGCTCGACATCATCGCGATCATCGGCATCGTGCTCCTGATCGGCATCGTGAAGAAGAACGCGATTATGATGATCGACTTCGCGCTCCAGGCCGAGCGCGAGGAGGGCAAGGCGCCGCGCGATGCGATCTACGAGGCCTGCCTGCTGCGCTTCCGCCCGATCCTGATGACGACGCTGGCCGCCCTGTTCGCGGCGGTGCCGATGATCGTCGGCTCGGGCGTCGGCTCGGAGCTGCGCCAGCCGCTCGGCATCGTCATCGCCGGCGGGCTCATCGTCAGTCAGGTGCTGACGCTGTTCACGACGCCGGTCATCTATCTCGCCTTCGACCGGTTGGAGCGCCGGATCATGCGGCGGCGGGAGCGGGACGGGCTGGCGCCCGGCGGGGCGGTGCCGTGAGCTTCATGGCAATACCGATGGTGCGCATCCCCTCTCCCCGCACGCGGGGAGAGGGCTTCGGCGACCCCGTCGTCGGCGAAGCGAGGCGGCAGCCGAAGGTGAGGGGGCTTGACCGGAAGAGCCAAATCCGGGGGCGCCCCCTCACCCTCGCTACGGCTTCGCCTCCGCTTCCCGTAGGCACGACAGGGTGCCTGCGGGCCTCTCCCCGCATGCGGGGAGAGGGGAACGCCCGCGGCGCTGGCATGGGCCGCTCCCCATGAACCTCTCCGAACCCTTCATCCGCCGCCCGGTCGCGACGACGCTGTTGACCATCGGCCTGCTGCTCGCCGGCATGTTCGCCTATGTGCGGCTGCCGGTGGCGCCGCTGCCGCAGGTCGATTTCCCCGTCATCCTCGTTCAGGCGCAGATGGCCGGCGCCTCGCCGGAGACCATGGCGACCACGGTCGCCGCGCCGCTGGAGCGGCGGCTCGGGGCCATCGCCGACGTCAACGAGATGACCTCGACGAGTTCCACCGGCACCGTGCGGATCGTCCTGCTGTTCGGCCTCAACCGCGATATCGACGGCGCCGCCCGCGACGTCCAGGCGGCGATCAACGCCGCGCGGGCCGACCTGCCAACCTCGCTGCGCACCAATCCGACCTACCGCAAGTTCAACCCGGCCGATTCGCCGATCCTGATCCTCGGCCTCACCTCCGATACGCTGACGCCGGGGCAGCTCTACGATTCCGCCGCGACGGTCGTGCAGCAGCGGATGAGCCAGATCGAGGGGGTCGGCAACGTCGATATCGGCGGCTCGTCGCTGCCTGCGGTGCGGGTCGAGCTCGATCCGACGGCCTTGTTCCACTACGGCATCGGCCTGGAGGGCATCCGCGCGGGTCTGGCCTCGGCCAACGCCAACTCGCCCAAGGGGGACATCGTCGCGGGCGATCGCCGCTACCAGCTCTACGCCAACGACCAGGGCCGGCAGGCCTCCGACTATCGCGACATCGTCGTGGCCTACCGCAACGGCGCCGCCGTGCGGCTCGCCGATGTCGGCGAGGTGGTCGATTCGGTCGAGGACAAGCGCAACCTCGGCCTCGTCGACGGCAAGCCGGGCGTGATCCTGTTCATCTACAAGCAGCCCGGCTCCAACGTCGTCGAGACGGTGGAGCGCGTGCGCGCGGCGATCCCGCAGGCGAAGGCGGCGCTGCCCGGCGACATCGACCTCAACATCTCCGGCGACCGCTCCGCCACGATCCGTGCCTCGCTGGCCAGCACCGAGGAGACGCTGGTCATCGCGGTCATCCTCGTGATCTTCGTCACCTTCATCTTCCTGCGCTCGTGGCGGGCGACGCTGATCCCGGCGGTGGCGGTGCCGATCTCGATCATCGGCACCTTCGCGGCGATGTGGATGCTCGGCTACTCCCTCGACATCCTGTCGCTGATGGCGCTCATCATCGCGACCGGCTTCGTCGTGGACGACGCCATCGTCGTGCTGGAGAACATCCAACGGCACATCGAGGCGGGCAAGCCGCGGGTGGAGGCGGCCCTGCTCGGCGCCCGCGAGGTCGGGTTCACCGTCGTCTCGATGAGCCTGTCGCTCATCGCCGTGTTCCTGCCGATCCTGCTGATGGGCGGCATCGTCGGCCGGCTGTTCCAGGAATTCGCGGTCACGCTGTCGATGGCGATCCTCGTCTCGCTCGTGCTCTCGCTGACGACGACGCCGATGATGTGCGCGCTGCTCCTCAAGCCCGAAGCGCAGATGCAGGCGGGCAAGCGCCCCAACATCCTGCTGCGCGGATTGGAGGGCGGTTTCGACGCTGTGCTGCGGGGTTACGAACGGACGCTCCGTTTCGCCCTCCGTCACCGCCGGCTGACGGTGCTCAGCGTGTTCATCGCGATCGGGCTCACGGTCTACGGCTACATCATCGTGCCGAAGGGCTTCTTCCCCGATCAGGATACCGGCCAGCTCATGGGCGGCATCCAGGCCGACCAGCGCATCTCGTTCCAGTCGATGAAGGATAAGCTGGAGCGGGCGAGTGCCATCGTGCAGGCGGACCCGGCGGTGGAGAGCATCGTCGGATTCACCGGCGGGCGTGGTACCAACTCCGCCAACGTCTTCGTCGGGCTGAAACCCCGCGGCGAACGCGAGCCTATCGAGACCGTGATGGCCCGACTTCGGCCCAAACTCGCCCAGGTTGCGGGCGCGCGCCTATTCCTGTTCCCGCGCCAGGATCTCAGGATGGGTGGGCGCCAGAGCTTCGCCCAGTACCAGTACACGCTCCAGGGCGACACCGCGGCCGAGCTCTACGCCGCCTCGCCGAAGCTGCTGCAAGCCTTGCAGAAGCGCACCGACATCTTCGCCGACGTGACCTCCGATCAGCAGGAGGGCGGGCTGGAGAGCCGCCTCGTCATCGATCGGGCGACCGCCTTCCGCTACGGCATCACCCCGGACCAGATCGACAACACCCTCTACGACGCCTTCGGCCAGCGGCAGGTCTCGACGATCTACAACCCGCTCAATCAGTACCACGTGGTGATGGAGATCGCGCCGCGATACCTCCAGAACCCGGAGGTGTTAAAGACGATCTATGTCTCGACCACGGGCGGCCGGGCGCGGGGCTCGGCCACGACGAACGCGGTTGCCGGCACGGTGGCGGGGGGCGGGACCACGACGGCTTCGCAAGCCTCGACCTCCGGCACGTCCACCACCGACACGGCGGCCACCATCGCCGCCGACTCGGCGCGCAACGCCGCGGGCAACGCCATCGCCGCGAGCCGAGGCAGCGCCTCGTCGAGCGCGCCGGTGTCGAGCGCCAAGGAGACGATGGTGCCGCTCTCGGCCTTCGCCCATTTCGAGACCGGCAACGCCCCGGTCCAAGTGGCGCACCAGGGCCTGTTCGTGGCCACCACCATCTCGTTCAACCTCGTGCCCGGCAAGAGTCTGGGCGAGGCCACCGCGGTCATCGACCAGACCATGCTCGACCTGCAATTGCCGCAGACCATTCACGGCGAGTTCGCGGGCGCGGCCAAGAGCTATCAGGAATCCTCATCGCGCCAGCCGCTGCTGATCCTCGCCGCCCTGCTCGCCGTCTACGCCGTGCTCGGCATCCTCTACGAGAGCTACATCCACCCGATCACGATCCTCTCGACCCTGCCCTCCGCCGGGATCGGTGCCATCGTCGCGCTGCTCACGACCGGAACCGAATTCACCATCGTCGCCCTGATCGCGGTGTTCCTTCTGATCGGCATCGTGAAGAAGAACGCCATCCTGATGATCGATTTCGCCATCGATGCGGAGCGCAGTCGCGGCCTGACGCCGGGGGAGGCGATCTACGAGGCCTGCCTCCTGCGCTTCCGCCCGATCATGATGACGACGCTCGCCGCCATCCTCGGCGCGGCGCCGCTCATCGTCGCGGGCGGCGAGGGGGCCGAGCTGCGTCGGCCCCTCGGCATCGCGATCGTCGGTGGACTCATCGTCAGCCAGATCCTGACCCTCTACACGACACCGGTCGTCTACCTGTATCTCGACCGTCTCCGGCTCTGGGCGAAGCGTCGCCGGGGCGGACCGGCGGCGGTGCCGGCCGAGTGAGGATGGTTGTTTCGTGATCCGTGATTTGCGCGAAGGCCGCCTGCGTCGAGCGGGGAGGGGAGGGGCTGCGGCTCTGCTTCGTCTCTCGGGCGTCGCCGCGCTGGCCGCGACCACCTCCGGCTGCCTCGTCGGACCCGATTATGCGCGCCCCTCCGTCGAGACGCCGCTCGGCTTCAAGCAGGGCGGGATGCGCGAGGACAGCCTCGCCTATGTCCAGGCGCAGAAGGGTTGGCGCCCGGCAGTACCGAACGACGCGGCCGAGCGCGGCGACTGGTGGCGGGCCTTCAACGACCCGACGCTCGACCGGCTGATCCGCTCCATCGACGTCGACAACCAGAACCTCCGCGCCCAGGTCGCGGTCTACGATCAGGCCCGCGCCCTCGTCGCGCAGGCGCGCGCCGCCCTGTTCCCCACGGTGATCGGCGCGCCGGGCATCACCCGGTCGCGGGCACTGGGCGCCGAGCGCACCACCGTCTCGCTCCAGGGGCAGGCGAGCTGGGAACTCGACCTGTTCGGCGGCATCCGCCGCCAGATCGAGAGCGACGTCGCCTCCGCCCAGGCCTCGGCCTCCGATCTCGCGCTCGTGCGTCTCAGCCTTCAGGCGGAACTGGCGACCAACTACCTCCAGCTGCGCTATCAGGATTCGCTGAAGCGGGTGCTGGAGGAGAATGTCGAGGGCTTCAAGCGCAGCCTCAGCATCGCCGAGAACCAGTACAACGCAGGTGTCGCCGCCCGCTCCGACGTCATCACCGCACAGACGCAGCTCCAGACGACCCAGGCCTCGCTGATCGCCGTCGATCTCCAGCGGGCAACCTTCGAGCACGCGGTGGCGATTCTCACCGGCCGCCCGCCCTCCGAGGTGAAGCTTCCCTTCGCGCTCCTGCCGGTGCGTCCGCCCTCGGTGCCGGTCGGCATCCCGTCCGACCTCTTGGAGCGTCGGCCCGACATCGCCGGGGCCGAGCGGCTGGTTCAGGCGCAGAGCGAGCAGATCGGTGTGGCGGTCTCCGCCTTCTATCCGACGGTAACGCTCTCGGCCTCGGGCGGCATCTCGGGCGCGACGAGCAACGGTGTGTTCTCGGCTGCCAACCGCGTCTGGTCGATCGCCGCGAACGGCTCTCAGGTGCTCTTCGACGGCGGCGCCCGCGCCGCGGTGCTGCAAACGGCGCGGGCTGCCTACGAGGCGGCGGTGGCCAATTATCGCCAGACGGTGCTGACCGCCTTCGGCGAGGTCGAGAACGGGCTGGCCGGGGTGCGAATCCTCGCCCGGCAGCAGGCCAAGCAGGACGAGGCGGTCGCCTCGGCGCGTCGCGCGGTCGAGATCACCCTCAACGAGTACCGGGCCGGCACGCAGAACTACACCACTGTCGTGACCGCCCAGGCGCTGCTCATCAACAACGAGGTCACCGCGCTCCAGATTCGCCTCAACCGCTTCACCACGGCCGTGGCGCTGATCCGGGCGCTCGGCGGCGGCTGGGATGCCCGCTCGCTCCCGACCGGCGAGGAGCTGAAGGGCGTGCGCCTGCCGATCGACGGAGGCTCGGCCGTTCGCACCGACGAGTAGGTCTTGCAGGGCAGCTCGGCCGGAACAGGAACCGCCGACCTCTGTTGAAACCGGGATTCCAGCGGCCGGCCTCTTGCCGGCCGAAAGCCCCGGATGGTCCATGCCCGACGCCCCCGTTCACGACACGCCCGACACGC
Organism: Methylorubrum extorquens; assembly: GCF_024169925.1. Taxonomy (NCBI): domain Bacteria; kingdom Pseudomonadati; phylum Pseudomonadota; class Alphaproteobacteria; order Hyphomicrobiales; family Methylobacteriaceae; genus Methylorubrum; species Methylorubrum extorquens. The sequence goes on along the minus strand of NZ_JALJXF010000001.1, from coordinate 3,509,768 downwards.
CGAAGACCCCGGCCTGCACCTTCGTGATCTTCGGTGCCGGCGGCGACCTGACGAAGCGTCTCTTGATGCCGGCCCTCTACAATCTCGCGGGCGGCGGGCTGCTCGACGAAGGCTTCTCCGTGCTCGGCGTCGACCACAACCCGCTGACCGACGAAGGCTGGCGGGACGACCTGACGAAGACCATGGAGTCCTTCACCAAGGACCCGTCCGCCGAGTTCCATGCCGAGCGGATCGACCCGCGCCCCTGGGGCTTCATCCGCGAGCGCCTGCACGTGATGCAGGGCGATTTCGCCGACGAGGCTACCTTCAAGGATCTCGCCGGGCGCCTTCACGGCAACGCCGTGTTCTACCTCGCGGTCGCGGCACGGTTCTTCGGCCCTGTGGTCGAGGGCCTCGGCAAGGCTGGCCTGCTGAAGCAGACGGACGACGCATTCCGCCGCGTCGTCATCGAGAAGCCGTTCGGCTCCGACTTCGCTTCCGCCAAGGCGCTCAACGAAACCATCCTGGCGCAGGGCGACGAAAGCCAATTCTACCGGATCGACCATTTCCTCGGGAAGGAGACGGTTCAAAGCATTTTGGCGATACGCTTCGCCAACGCGATGCTGGAGCCGATCTGGCGGCACCAATACGTCGATCACGTCGAGATCACCGCCGCCGAGACCATCGGCGTCGAAGAGCGCGGCCGCTTCTACGAGCCGACGGGCGCGCTGCGGGACATGGTGCCCAACCACCTGTTCCAGCTTCTCACCATGGTGGCGATGGAGCCGCCCGCTGCCTTCGACGCCGAAATCGTGCGCGACGAGAAGACGAAGCTGGTCAAAGCGGTCCGCCCGATCACGCCGGAGAATGCCGTGCGCGGCCAATATGCGGCGGGACGCGAGGAGGGCAGGGACGTCCCAGGCTACCGCGACGAGCCGGATGTGGCCGAGGACTCACGGACCGAAACCTACGTTGCCCTCAAGCTTGAGATCGAGAACGAACGCTGGTCGGGTGTGCCGTTCGTCCTGCGCACTGGTAAGCGGCTGGCCGAGCGGCGCACCGAGATCGCGGTGCATTTCAAGCCGACGCCGCTCACGCTGTTTCGCGGAGCGGAGGGCGGCGATCTTACCCCGAACGTCATGCGCCTGCGCCTCGACCCGGCGCCCGGTTCGGCCACGCGCCTCAACGTGAAGCGGCCGGGGCCGCAGATGCATCTCGCCGCGATCGAGACCGGCTTTAGCTACGGCGACTTCTTCGACCCGGCGCCGACCGTCGGCTACGAGAGCCTGATCTACGATTGCCTGATGGGCGACCCGACCCTGTTCCAGCGCGCCGATACCATCGAGGCGAGCTGGGCTGCCGTCGATCCGCTGCTCAAAGCGTGGAGGGACGCGCCGGTCTGCCTCTATCCGGCGGGTACGCCCGGCCCGAAGGAGGCGGATGATCTGCTGGCGCGCGACGGGCGCACGTGGCTGCCGCTGGGGGAGAAGTGACCGCGGCGTCCGGATAAGCGCCGACCGAGGAGAGCAAGCCCTCGCCCCGCGTGCGGGGAGAGGGGAAGGCAGCGGCGACGGATGTAAAGTGAAGCGGCGAAGATACGGCGCCCTCAGACCGCCTGCGTCTCCAACTCGCGCAGGATCGCGTCGCCCATCTCGGCGGTGCTGATCGGGGTCTGGCCCTCACCAACAATGTCGCGGGTGCGGGCGCCGGCGGCGAGCGCCCGGGTGATCGCGCCCTCCACGAGGTCGGCGGCGTCGCCGAGGCCGAAGGAGTAGCGTAGGCACATGGCGAGCGAGCCGATCATCGCGATCGGGTTGGCGTAGCCCTTGCCGGCGATGTCGGGGGCCGAGCCGTGGACCGGCTCGTAGAGCGCCTTGCGGGTGCCGCGCGCGTCGGTGGCGCCGAGCGAGGCGGAGGGCAGCATGCCGAGCGAGCCGGTGAGCATCGCCGCGACATCCGAGAGCACGTCGCCGAACAGGTTGTCGGTCACCAGCACGTCGAACTGCTTGGGGCGGCGCACGAGCTGCATGGCGCAGTTGTCGGCGAGCACGTGCTCCAGCTCGACCTCGCTGTAATGCTCGGCATGAACCCTTGTGACGACCTCCTTCCACAGGACGCCGGTCTTCATCACGTTGTTCTTCTCGGCCGAGGCGACCCGGCCGGAGCGCTTGCGGGCGAGGTCGAAGGCGACGTGGGCGATGCGCTCGATCTCGGTGGTGGTGTAGACCTGCGTGTCGACCGCCCGCTTCGAGCCGTCTTCCAGCGTGGTGATCTCCTTCGGCTCGCCGAAGTAGACGCCGCCGGTCAGCTCGCGCACGATCATGATGTCGAGGCCCTCGACCAGCTCGCGCTTGAGGGCCGAGGCGTCTGCGAGCGCCGGGTAGCAGATCGCCGGGCGCAGGTTGGCGAACAGGCCGAGATCCTTGCGCAGGCGCAGCAGGCCCGCTTCGGGGCGGATGTCGTAGCTCACGCCGTTCCACTTCGGCCCACCGACCGCGCCAAGCAGAATCGCGTCGGCCCCGTCGGCGCGGGCCAGCGTCTCGTCGGCCAGCGGCTTGCCGTGGGCGTCGATGGCCGCGCCGCCGACGAGGTCGTGCTCGGTTTCGAAATCGGCGAGGCCCGCGCTCTTGAGCCAGCCCACCACCTTCTCGACCTCGGCCATCACCTCGGGGCCGATGCCGTCGCCGGGCAGGAGCAGAAGCTTGTAGGTGGTCATGGGGCTGAAATCCGGGCTGATGGCACGCGCCACGTCGCCCGCGCTCTATCGGCGCGGCCCGGCCCCCGCAAGTCCGTCGCTCGGTCCGGCGCTAACCCGCGCGCTTGCCCGAGCGGAACGGGCGCAGCATCCAGGCCATGCGCCCGACCTCGTCCTCCTCCGGGCGCTTGGCGGGGCGCACGGCCCGCTCCGGCGCGGAGGAGCCGATTTCGTGGATGATCTGTTCCAGTAGAGGCGGAATTTCCTGGCCGTACTCGTCGAGGAGGACGGCGGCGTCCAGCAGGGCCTGAACCTGATCGTCGGGAATGGGACGGCTCATGATCTGCGCGTCGAGCGCCTGATCGGCCAGCAACGTCGCGAGGCGGGAGACCTCCGACAGACCGGCCGGTGCCGAGAGACCGCTGCTCATCGATGGAATACCCTCATGATCGAACGGAGGCCCACGATAATCCGTGTTGGTGAGCCAATCCTTTCACCATGTTCGATTCTCGCGTGCCGAAAACGACCTGATCGTGATGGGAAGCCTTGCCACGAGTGCTTTCCGAGCGTGGGCCGGAAGAGCTAAGGTTGCGCCGTGCATAATTCGCGTTTTCCCGACCCTATCGCCGCCGGACGCGGCTCCCTCTCACCCGAGACCGGGCCCGCCCGACGTGCAATGGGGATCGTCGCTGTGCCGCTCGTCCTGCTCGCGGCGTGGGCGGGGCCGTCCCAGGCCGGCTCGCCGCGCGGCGGCGCCGGTGCCTGCTATGTTACAGGGGGCGGCGCCCTGGAGATCTGCCGTTCGGCCGACGAGGCCGAGGGCGTCTACGCCGTGCCGCCGCCCTGCCGCTTCGTCCACGACGTGCAGATCCTGCGGTTGAAGGATACCGGGCCGCCGGGCCCGCTTCAGGTGATCTACCGGGCCGAGCCGCCGCGCCAGAGTGGTCGCCGCGGCGACGACGCCTGCCCAGCCGATCTACGCGCCACCGACCCCGCTGCGGGCGGCGCCGTGCGGATCGGCCGACAGATCGAGACGCTGGTGACGATCCTGCCGCCGACCGATCCGCGCTTCTGGAGCGAAGGGCTCAAGGGTGCCGCTTCGGCGCGGGCCGAACAGCCGCGCCGCCGCAGCCGGGCGACCCGGCAGGCACGGCGGGAGGCCCGCCGGGCGGCGCGCGAGGCGGGCCGAGAAGATAAGATGACCTTCCGCGCTCAGGCCTCCGCGCCGGAGGACGATCCGTCCGGCAATGCGATGCTGGTCGCGGGGCGCGATTGGGCGGGCGACCCATACTACGCCATCCTCGCCACCGCGACGGAGCCGTCCGGGGAGGGCCGCCGCCGGGTGCTGGTCCAAGCGCGGACCTACGATTTCCAGAGCCTCGACCTGCGCGTCGAGTCCGATCCCGGCACCGAATGGCGGCCGTTCGGAGCGCCTGCCATGGAGGAGAAGGGGCGTCGGCGCGGGCGCGCACGACCGGCGGCGATGAAGCCCGCCCCGGTGCTGGACGATACGGGCAAGCCGATCGTCGGAAACTGCGCCGCGCCGGACTTCGAGGCGCGGGGCCTGACCGGTTCGATCAGCGCGGTCGATCGTGTCTACCATTACTTCTATACCGACGTCGTGCCCGCCGATTGCGATGCGCCGCGGAGCCGGCGGCGGATGGCGCTGTACCTGCGCACGAGCCGCGATCCGCTGGCGGAGCGCACATGGTCGGCCCCCGTCACGCTGATCGAGAGCCTGCCGGCCGAGACCGAGATCCGCGTCGCCAAGGCGCGGGGCATGGACCGTTGGGCCGTGGCCTATTCCTGCTCGCGGCCGGTCACGGTCTCGGGCGGGCCCGTCGCCGATATCTGCCTGCACTACACCGCCGATCTCTCGCCCGGCAGCCTCACTGCCCTGACGCTCTATGCCGAGCCCGTCGCGGCCGGCCACTCCACCGCTTATCTCGGCCTGCGCTCCGGCGGCGACGCGCTGGGGCGGTTCACCCGTGACGGCTTCGGCTGGATGACCGACCGCTACGGAAACCTCGACGCGCCGACGATCTACCCCGACAAGGGCGGCTTCCTGACCTGGCTCGACCGCCGGGCCCCGCGGACCGACGGCAGCGATGCCTCCTCGCTCTACGGCCGATCCGTCTACTGGGCGACCTGGACGGTTCGCCCCCGCGCCGCCACGCCGTGATCGCGTGACGATTTCGGGCCCGCGTTCGACAGAGGGATGGATGTCCCCCGCGGCGCCGTCGATGTTCGAGAGACCTTGAACACCCGTCGCCGGGCCGGACATCGTCCCGGCGCGGGTGATGCGTACTCAGATTGCCTCTCGAAGGTGCGGTAAGGAGCAGGCCATGACGGTCACGACACTCGACTCTCAGTCCGAGCGGCGCGGGGCCGACGTTCTGCTGGAGGTGCTGCGCTCGGAGGGCGTCCGCTACATCTTCGGCAATCCCGGCACGACCGAGCTGCCGCTGATCGATGCGCTGACGGACGCGCCCGACATCGCCTACGTGCTCGCCCTTCAGGAGGCGAGCGCCGTCGCCATGGCCGACGGCTACGCGCAGGGGGCGCGCCGGCCGGGCTTCCTCAACCTGCACACGGCCGGCGGTCTCGGCCACGGCATGGGCAACCTGCTCAACGCCCAGATCTCCGGGACGCCGCTCGTCGTCACGGCGGGCCAGCAGGATTCGCGGCACGTCATCACCGATCCGCTGCTGTTCGGTGACCTGACCACCATCGCCGCGCCGACCGTGAAGTGGGCGCGCGAGGTGACGCATGCCGATCAGCTTCCGGTGCTCTTGCGCCGCGCCTTCAACGATGCCGCGGCGGCGCCCTCCGGGCCGGTCTTCCTGTCGCTGCCGATGGACGTGATGGAGGCGATGACCTCCGCGCCGCTCGGGGAGGCTTCGACCATCGACCACCATGCGGTGGCCGGCTCCCTGGACCGGCTCGCAGACCATCTCGCGGGCATCGCGCCGGGGCGGCTTGCGCTGATTGCCGGCGACGAGGTCGATGCCAGCGACGCCTCGGCCCAGGCGGTGCGGCTCGCCGACCTTCTTGCTGCACCGGTCTACGGTTCGTCCTGGCCGGCGCATATCCCGTTCCCGACCGCCCATCCGCTCTGGATGGGCAACCTGCCGACCAAGGCGAGCGGCATCGCCGAGATCCTGGGCCGCTACGACGCGGTGTTCGCGCTCGGCGGCAAGTCGCTCATCACCGTCCTCTACACCGAAGGCTCGGCCGTCCCCCCCGGCACGCAGGTGTTCCAGCTCTCGGCCGATGCACGCGACCTCGGCCGCACCTACGCGACGCAACTCTCGACGGTGGGCAACGTCCGCGCCTCGCTCGACGTGCTGCTGCCGCTCTTGGAAGCACGGCTCGCGCCCCGTGCCGAGACCTATGCCCGCCTTCGCCGTGAGGCCGTCGCCGCCTACGACGCGCGCCGGGCAGCCCTGGCGGCCAAGGCGCAGGCCGCCTTCGCCGATCCGGTCATCCACCCCCTCGTCGCCGCCTGGGAGATCGCGCGCGTCGTGGGCTCCGATGTCGCGATCATCGACGAGGCGCCGGCGACGCTCGGGCATCTGCGCACGATCCTGCACAGCACCTGGACACGGCAGTATTCATCGATCCGCGGCGGCGTGCTCGGCTGGGGCATGCCCGCCTCGGTCGGCTTCTCGCTCGGGCTCGACCGGGCGCCGGTGGTCTGCATCGTCGGTGACGGCGCGGCGATGTACTCGCCCCAGGCGCTCTGGACCGCCGCGCACGAGGGGCTGCCGGTGACCTTCGTCGTCATTAACAACGCCGAGTACAACATCCTGAAGCAGTTCATGAAATCGCAGACGCACTACGCCTCGGTGCGGGCGAACCGCTTCATCGCCATGGACCTCACCGAGCCGCGCATCGACTTCCTGGCGCTCGCCACTTCGATGGGCGTGCCCTCCCGGCGGGTCGAGCGGGCGGCGGACATCGCCGGTGCGGTCGAGGCGGGTATCCGTTCGGGCGCGCCGAACCTCGTGGAAGTGGTCGTCAGCGCCGCGTGACCGCCTCAGCACCCCGGCCGATGCCGCCGACCCTCGTCTTCGACACGGATTGCGTGCTCTGCGCCGGGATGCTGCGCTTCGTGCTGGCGCATGAGCGCGACCAGAGCCTGCACTTCATGGGCGCGTGGTCCGGCGAGGGGCTCGACCTCGTCGCCCGCCACGGCTTCACTGAAGCGGATCTCAACGGCACCTTCCTGCTGATTCAGGATGGGCGGGCGCTGACGCGTTCGGATGCCGCGCTCGCCGTGGCGGGGCATCTCAAGGCGCCGTGGCGCTGGTGCCGGGTGTTCGGGATCGTTCCGAAGCCGTTGCGTGATCGCCTCTACGGCCTCGTCGCGCGATACCGCTATCGCTGGTTCGGCCGTCGAGAGGATTGCGCCCGGGTGCCGCCGGACCAGCGGCACCGCTTCCACGGCGTGCGGCCGGCGGACCCGCCGCAACCAGAGTAACGAATCAGGCCTTGCGTGCCACGGTGAACCGGGCGGCATCCTTGAGCACCTGCGCCCGCTCGCCCCAGGGGGCGACCGCCTCCTCGCAAACCGCCACCAGCCGGTCGCACTCCGCCCGCGCGCCGTCGAGGCCGAGGCGGTCCACCAGCGTCGCCTTGCCGGCCTCCTTGTCCTTCCCGGTGGCCTTGCCCATCGCTTCCGGGGAGGCCTCGCGGTCCAGAATGTCGTCGGCGACCTGGAAGGCTTGGCCGAGCGCCTTGCCGTAGCGCAGCAGTGCCGCCCGCTCGTCCGCATTCGCGCCGCCGACGAGAGCGCCGGCCTCGACCGAGAAGGCGAGGATCGCGCCGGTCTTCATCGCCTGCATCCGCAGGGTGTCGTCGATATCCATGGTGGCCGGGCCGAAGCGCCCCTCGGCCGAGAGGTCGAGAAGCTGGCCGCCGACCATGCCGCCGAGCCCGGAGGCGCGGGCGAGGCCGAGCACGAGTTCGGCCCGGATCGCCGGATCGGGCTGCCAGCGCGGGTCGGCGGTCACCTCGAAGGCCAGCGTCTGAAGCGCGTCGCCGACGAGGATCGCGGTGGCCTCGTCGAAGGCCTTGTGGACGGTGGGCTTGCCGCGGCGCAGGTCGTCGTCGTCCATCGCCGGCAGGTCGTCGTGGACGAGGCTGTAGCAGTGGACGAGTTCGACGCCGGCGCCGGCCGCGAGCGCGGCATCCTCGGCCCCGCCGAGCATCCGCGCGGTCTCGATGGCGAGGAACGGCCGCAGGCGCTTGCCGCCGCCAAGCACGGCGTGGCGCATCGCCTCCATCAGCCGGGGCGGCCGGGCGATCTCGCCCTCTTGCAGGGTCGGCCCGAGCAGATCGACGAGGAAGGTCTCGACGGTGTCGGCGACCCCGGCGAGCCTGTGGGTAAAGTCACCCGTATAGGCGTCCGCCTTGACCGAGGGGTGGGAAGCCTGCGTTGAGGTCATCGGAAGGGGCCTGGATCGGGGAGGGGCGGACGCGACGTGGCGGTGCCGGAGGAGAGCGAGTCGGAACGGCACGGGCGCGACCTGCGAAGGATTCCTTCGCCGAAGCCCCTCGCGAGGACTCCCGCGCCGCGGAACCCCGCCCCGAGGCGTCGAACCGGGCTGCGGCGCGCCGCCACCCTGATCACGCTCGCTCCCATTGCCATTCTTGCCTTCACGCTCACGCTCGCGCTCGTCTATAGCGTGGCGACCCCGCCCTCAACCCTGATGCTGGGCCGTTGGGTGACGCTTCAGGGCGCGCAGCGGGACAGCGTGAAGCTGGAGGCGATCGCGCCCGCCCTGGTCCAGGCGGTGATGGCCTCCGAGGATCAGCGCTTCTGCCTGCATAACGGCGTCGATTGGGGCGCCCTGCGCGACGTGGTGGACGACGAGGAGGGCCCGAGCCGCGGCGCCTCGACCATCACCATGCAGACGGTCAAGAACGTCTTCCTGTGGCCGGGCCGCTCCTACATCCGCAAGGGGCTCGAAATCCCGCTCGCGGTGATGGCCGACGCGCTCTGGGGCAAGCGCCGGACGATGGAGATCTATCTCAACGTCGCCGAGTGGGGCGAGGGCATCTTCGGGGCCGAGGCCGCCGCCCGCCACTGGTTCCGCAAGAGCGCACGCGACCTGACTCGAGGCGAGGCCGCCCTGCTTGCCGCCGTGCTGCCGAACCCGATCCTGCGCAGCGCCGGCAAGCCGACCCGCGGGGTGCGGGCGATCGCCGGGCGCATCCAGAGCCGGATGGGTCAGGTGGATGGGCTGATGGGGTGCTTGAAGCGCTGACCGGCGGAGCCCGGTCTCTGGCGAGCGGCCCGGCCAGAGCCGGGGCACCTGACCGCAATCGTGCCGAGGGATGTCGCCGATCCATGGACAAGATCGACCTGAAGAAGCGCTTCAAGAAACTCTACAGCGCACCGACGCGGGAGTTTGCCGAAATTCACGTTCCGACCTGGACCTTCGTCAAAGTCGATGGCGAGGGCGACCCCAATGTCGCCGAGTCCTACCGCACGGCGGTCACGTGGCTCTACGGCGTCAGCTACGCGATGAAGTTCGCTGCCAAGTCCCTCGGACAGGACTACGTCGTGCCGCCGTTGGAGGCGCTCTGGTGAGCCGACGATCCCGGCAGCTTCGTTCGGCGCGATAAGGAAAGCTGGCGCTGGACCGTCATGATCCCGGCTCCTGATTTCGTCACGGACACCATGTTCGAGGCTGCCGCGACGAAGATGGGTGACAAGCTCGGAACGCCGCCGAACGCGATGCGCTTCGAGCCCTACGACGAGGGCAGGGCGCTCCAGATCCTGCACATCGGGCGATACGACGACGAAGGTCCGACGCTGAAGCACCTGCACGACGAGGTCATGCCGAGCCGGGGCGTGACCTTCAACGGCCCGCATCACGAGATCTATCTCAGCGATCCCCGCAAGACGGAGCCCGCCAAACTGAAGACGATCCTGCGCCAGCCCATCCGGTAGTGGTTCAGCCCTGACGGTTGAGTCCGTCCGGGGTTCCGGTTTGAAGTCCGTCCTGCGAGTCTCGTGGGATGCGCAGTGACATCTCTTTCACGCTCTCCGCCTCGGATCGCCTTCGGCTAGAGGCCCTGGTCGCGGATCGAAACACTCCGCAGAAGCACGTTTGGCGCGCTCGCATCGTGCTGCTGAGCGCCGATGGGATCGGGACGCACGCGATCATGCGTGAGGCGGCCGTGTCCAAGACGGCGGTCTGGCGCTGGCAGGACCGCTTCGCGCAGGAGGGCGTCGAAGGGCTCCTGCGAGACAAGACGCGGCCGGCGCGCATCCCGCCGCTGGGGCCGGAGGTGGCGGCGCGTGTTGTGGCTCTGACGCAGGAAGATCCGCCCGGCGAGACCACGCATTGGACGGCCGCCGCCATGAGCAAGGTCACAGCCATAAGCATTTCGTCGGTGCAGCGGATCTGGCGGAGGCACGGCCTACAGCCACACCGGGTCCGGCAGTTCAAGCTCTCTACCGACCCGGCCTTCGCTGCCAAATTGCGTGACGTCGTCGGGCTCTACGTCGATCCGCCCGCCCATGCCGTCGTGCTTTCGGTCGACGAGAAGAGCCAGATCCAAGCGCTCGCCCGCACGCAGGCCCCGTTGCCGATGAAGCCGGGCCAGCCGACGACGCGCACCCACGACTACAAGCGCCACGGCACGACGACCCTGTTTGCCGCTCTGGACATCCTGGAGGGCAAGGTGATTGGCCGCTGCATGCAGCGCCACCGGCATCAGGAGTTCATCCGTTTCCTCAACGCGGTCGAGGCGGCGGTTCCGGCGGGCAAGATCGTCCACGCGATCCTGGACAACTATGCCGTTCACAAGCACCCGAAGGTCCGCGCCTGGCTCGATCGCCACCCACGCTGGACCTTCCATTTCACCCCGACCTCAGCCTCGTGGCTCAACGCCGTTGAGGGCTTCTTCGCCAAGCTCGCAAAACGCCGCCTGCGACGCGGCGTGTTCGGATCGCTGATCGAGGTACAGGCGGCCATCAAACGCTTCATCGCCGAGAGCAACGGCGACCCCAAGCCCTTCACCTGGACCGCCGACCCGGATCGCATCATCCAGGCCGCAAGGCGCGGGCACCAAGTGTTAGACTCGCACCAGTAGGAGCCTCGGAGGCGACGCACGTCGTCGGATTTCGCCTCAACCCTTCTCCGCCTCGCACAGCTGCGTCACCGCCCGCTCGTAGCCCTTCGCGTCGAACTTCCTGAGCGAGTTCTCGCTCTGGTAGCGCACGCTCCCGAAAATCTTCCGGGTCTGCCACGGGCGGTCGTGCAGCCCGAAGATCCAGGCAACGTTGGTGAAGGAGTTCGCGTCGCGCCCATCGAGGAAGTAGCGGTTGTTGAGCCGCAGCGTCCGGGCGAATGCCTCCTCCGGGGAGGGCGACCATTCGAGGATCTTCTTGCCCCAGTACATGCGGAGCTGGTTGTGCATGTAACCGGTCTCGCGCATCTCGCGCATGGCGACGTTCCAGTAATGGTCGTGAGTCTTCCCCTCCGCCAGCTCCTCTTCGAAATAAAGTTTCGGGCGCTCGTCGTCGGCATGCTCGGCCAGCGTCTTGCGGGCCCAGTCGGGCACGGCGCGGGCGTAGTCGTCGTAGCCCTGCGTGTGGAAGACGTGGTTCATCGCCAGCTCGCGCCGCACGATCAGCTCCTCGAGATAAGCCGAGCGGTCGTCGGGGTCGCCGTCCTTGGCGGCGCGGATCGCCAGTGCGATCTCGACCGGTGAGATGTGCCCGAAATGCAGGTAGGGGCTCATGTGGGAGGCCGCCCCCGCCTCCGGCTTGTTGCGGCCGGCGCCGTAGCCGGCGAACGCGTCCTTCACGAAGCGCTTGAGATGCCCGGCGGCCTCGGTGTAGCCGCCGCGGAAGCGCTTCACCGGGCCGACCGTGGTGTCGAGCGTCAGCTTCGCGAGAAGCTTGTCCGGGTCCGAGACGTCGAGCCCGTCCTTCAGTTTCAAGCGCTTGAGCAGCCCGTCGGCCGGGTGATCGACCCTGCGCGGTTTGACGGGTTCGAGGTATTCGTCCCAGAGCTTCCGGAGCTTGGGGCGCAGGGTGCGGGCGGCGTATTCGTGCTTGGTCGAGGCGGTCTCGACCGGCACCACCACATCGCCCTCGACCTGGACGATCCGGCATCGCGCCGCGCGTTCGATCTCATCGTACCAACGCTTCTGGATCGCGAGGTAGCCGCGGTCGAGCACCAGCAGCGCGGCTTTGTCCGAGAGGTCGACGGCGACCTCGGCGGGCGTCGCCCGGCGTACGAAAAAGGCGATGCCGCGCTTCTCCAGGGCGGCCGCCGCGTCGGCGAGCCCCTGGAGCAGGAAGGCGTAGTGCCGGGCATTGGCCTCGGGGAAGCCGTTGGCGCCGTCGAGCAGGCCGAAGCAGACGAGAAGCGGGAGTTCGAGGCGGTTGGCCTCCTCGATCGCGAGTTCCAGCGCCGGATTGAACGGAACGCGCATGGCCTGCTGCATCAGGTACAGCACGTGATCGGCGCCCTCGCGTGGCGGAACGTCGTTCAGCACCCGGATGCGGGCCGGTTGGATCGCCATGGTTCGAAAACGCCCCGTCTCGGCTGCTTCTGTTCGGTCCGTCTCCGCCGAGGCAACCGGACGCGCCGATTCGGGCCCCGCCTTCCATTTCGCGGGTCGGACGTCCCGTTCGGGGCAGGGAATGCGTCAGCGCCAAGAACGTTGCATCGGGCTCGGCCCGACGCGCTCCCCGCCTCCGTGCGTCGCCGGCTGCGGATCAGAAATCGCCAACCCGTTCAGGAATTTGTCGTGCGCGAAAACAATGGGCGCAGTTCAATTTACTGCATAGATCGCGGTGATCCATTACACTCAGGCCTCGAATTCATCTGCGGCATTTGAGTGACAGACCCCGGCCGACGTGTGCCTCCGCACGCGCAAACGCGACCATTGCCGGCCAAGCGTCTTGCAAAATTCAGGGCAAAGATCACTTTGTGCATTGCGGGAACGCAGACGGCGTCTGCCTCCCGCTGCCCTCCTTGGGCGTTTCCTCCCTAGACTTCGGGCCGCCCTCACGGGCGGCTTTTTTTTGTCCTGAGTCCGGGGGCGATCATCCGCGGGCGCGGGCGCGGATCATGAAGTTGTCGTAGGTGTATTCGGCCACTTGGAACCAGAGGTATTCCTCGTTCCGGAAGGTCTTCATCGCGTCGTAGATCCGCTTGAAGTCCGGGTTCTTGGCCGAGAGGTCGGCATAGACCTCGTTCGAGGCCTTGAGCGCGGCTTCCATCACGTCCTGCGGGAAGGGACGCAGCTGCGCGCCGCCCGAAACGAGCCGGCGCAGGGCCTGCGGGTTGCGCGCGTCGTAGCGGGCCTGGACGTCGGCATTCACTTGCGCCGCGGCGGCCTGAAGAATGGCCCGGTACGACTTGGGCAGGCCCTTCCAGGCGTCGGCGTTGATCCAGAAATGCAGGAGCGCGCCGCCCTCCCAGAAGCCGGGATAATGGTAGACCGGCGCGATCTTCTGGAGGCCGAGCTTCTCGTCGTCGTGCGGGCCGATCCATTCGGCCGCATCGAGCGCCTTGCTCTCCAGCGCGGCATAGATCTCCGGCCCCGGCGTCGCCTGCACGGTGGCGCCGAGCTTGGCCAGCACCGTGGCGCCGAGCCCGCCGATGCGCAGCTTGAGACCTTGGAGTTCGCCGACCGTCTTGATCTCCTTGCGGAACCAGCCGCCCATCTGCGCCCCGGTATTGCCGCCGGGCAAAGCCACTAATCCGTTCTTGGCGAAGATCTCGACGAACAACTCCGCCGCGCCACCCTGGAGCCACCACGCGTTCTGGCCGCGGGCGTTGAGCCCGAACGGCATCGCGGTGGCGAGGGCGAAGGCTGAGTTCTTCGCCATGCCGAAGCTCGCCGGGGCGTGGCCCATCTCGGTCTTCCCGCCGCCGACTGCGTCGAGCAGCCCCTCGGTGGGGACCGACTCGCCCGCGGCCGAGACCTGGATCTGGAAGCGCCCGTCGGTCGCCTCGGCCACCGCTTTCGCAAGGCTCTCGGAGGCGCCGAACAGGATGTCGAGGTTGCGCGCATAGCCCGAGGCGAGGCGCCAGCGCAGCTCCGGCGCGGGTTGCTGGGCCTGGGCCGGGCTCGCCAGCGTTCCAGCGCTCAATCCGGCACCGAGGCCGGCGGTCAGCACGGCGCGGCGCTGCAAGGATTTCGGCACGGACTTCGGCAGGGGCTTTTCCATGGATCTCCCGGCTCGTCCCGATCGCTCGAACGCCCTTCCGTGGGCCGACCGTTGCCATACACGTGAAGCCCGCCATCCGGAAACCGGGGCACGCCCGGTCGCCTCGCGTGGCGCGGCGTGATAGCAGGCTCGGTGTGAACACCGAAAAGCTCCACCTCCACACCGTCTGCGGCCTCGACGAACTCGTCGAGCACCAGGCTCGCGGCGTCAGCCACGTCCTGTCGATCCTCGATCCTGATCGGGCGGACCCGGAGGCGTTCGGTGCCTACGGCACCCATCGGCGCACCATCCTGCGCTTCCACGATGCCATCGAGCCGGCGCCGGGCGTCGTCCTGCCGGAGCGCGAGGACGTCGAGAAGATCCTCGCTTTCGGCCGTGACGCCATCGCCGATGGCGGTGAGGTCCACATCCTCGTCCACTGCCATGTTGGCATCTCGCGCTCGACCGCGGCCCTCGCGACCCTGTTCGCCGAGGCCGAGCCCGACACGCCGGCGCAAGACCTGATCGCCCGCCTCCACGCGCAGCGGGAGAAGGCTTGGCCGAACGCGCGCATAATCGCATTTGCCGACGAGATGCTCGGGCGGCAGGGCAGCCTCAGCGAGGCGGTGCGCCGTCTGCACGCGCTGCAATTGCGCAAGCGCCCGCATCTCGATCAAGTGATGCGCGACCTCGGCCGCGGCGCGGAAGTGGACGCGGCCCTGCGGGACTGACGGTCCGCTTCAGTTCGATTTGGCCGGCGTGAAGTTGCCGTCGCGCCAGACGTAGAGCACGTAGCCCTGGGCGGTGATGTCGCCCTTGTTGTCGAAGCCGACGGGTCCGAGCACCAGATCGAAGCGCTCGCCGTGCAGGGCCTTGGCGATCGGCGCTGGCTCCGTGCTGTGGGCGAAGTTACCGGCCTCCACCAGCGTCTGGAGCGCGGCATAGCCGTAGATCATCGAGCCGTCGGCCTCGACGCCGTGTGCCTTGAACTCGGCCACCACGCCCTGCGCCTCCGTCTTGCGGCTCGGATCGAGATAGAAGGTCATCAGCACGCCGTTGCTGGCAGGGCCGGCGATCTTGGCGAAGTCCGGCGTGGCGATGGCCGAGGTGCCGAACCATTGCGGGCGAAAGCCCCGTTCGGCCGCGATGCGGACCAGCCGGCCCATCTCCTGCGCGTCGCCGCCGTAATAGACCACGTCGATATTCGCCGCCTTCAACCGGTCGGCGAGGGCCACGTCGTCCGCATCGCTCGGCTGGAAGGCCGTCGCCATCGCCTCGTTGACGCCGATGCGGTTGAGGTTGTCCTTGGTCGCCGCCGCGAGGGTGCGCGAGGCCGGCGACAGATCGTTGAGGATGGCGATCCTCCGGTCGCGGAACCGCTCGGCCAGGATCGCGGCCGAGAGCTTGGCCTGGTCGTCGTCCCGGCCGCAGACCCGGAAGATCGTCGGCAGGCCGCGATCGGTCAGCTTGGCAGCGACCGAGGCCGCGGTGATCATCACGATTCCGTTGGCGGCGTAGACATCGGAGGCTGCAAGCGACGCATTCGAGCAGACATGGCCGACAACGAGGCGGACACCCGTGTTCACGTAGTGGTTGGCCACCGCCACGGCCTGATTCGAATCACAGGAATCGTCCTGTACGTCGAGCACGATGGGCTCGCCATCGATGCCCCCCTTCGCGTTGGCATCCCGCGCCGCCGCCTCGACGCCGCGCAGCACCTGAGCGCCGACGGTGACGTAGGGCCCGGTGCGCGGCACCGCGACGCCGACCTTGACCTCCGCCGCGGCCGGCGCGGCCGAGAGGAGGAGCCCGGCCAGCAGCGCGAGCGAGGCCGAACCGAGGGCGTGGGGGCGTCGGACCGTCATGGCGCCTCTTTCCCAGCCCGCTGCCCCTTTGCCAAGGTCTGCCGGTCCGGACCGTTGTCGTCTGTCAGGACAGCCATCCTGTGCAGGCTCCCGTTCCGGGGCCGGCACAGCCGCGCATCCGACATCACCTTCGCTGCATGGAATGACGCGGGCTGGGCCTTTGGCAAGTCGCGATCTCGACGAAACGGGGCGGACTTTCGCGGGGGAGCGAACGTGCAGGGTCCATCCGCAACCACACGCCACCCGGACGATGCGCTAGGCTTTCGTTCTCGCATCGTCTGTTTCCGAAAGCCGGCGACCACCTTTCGGGACGATGCTCTACCGCGTGACGGTGTAGATCGAGGCGCCCGCCGCGATGGGCGAGGCCACGGTGGAGAACACGCTCAGCACCTTGCCCAGTTCCGCGAACGGCGAGCTCGATACGTAGACGAGATCGCGGTTCCGCATGCGGAAGCTCTGGGTCAGGAACATCCCCTGCGCGTCGCGCAGGTTCACCCGGTACACCACCGGCACCTGCGGTGAGGCCAGGAGCGGCGAGTTAGGCCGCAGCCGCCGCACTACCGCTGCCGGCTCGTAGCGGAAGATGAACACGCCCGCTGGGTCGGCCTGGGTCTCGCGCAGACCGGAGGCCCGTGCCAGCGCCTGCGACAGCGTCAGCCCGTCCGCCGTGAACGGCACCTCGGTGGTGTTGCCGAGTGCGCCCACCGAGAGGAAGGTTTGCGGATCGCGCACCAGGGTCAGGGTGTCGTCGGGACGCACGAAGATGTTCTCGCGCGGGTTGGAGACCACCGTGGTCATCGGCACGGTAACGGTGCGGTTGCCGCGCGACAGGCGCACGAAGGTCTCGGCCACCGGGGTGCGCACGCCGCCGGCCTGGGCGATGACGTCGAGCAAGCGGTCGCCGCGGCCCGAGAGCGGCACGCGCTTGCCCATGGCCGCCTCGCCGGAGACGGTGACCGATTGCGAGACCGGCTTGGTGACGGAAACGAGCACCTGCGGCTGGATCGCCTTGCCGGCGAGTTCGGTCTCGATCAGCGCCTGGACGTCCTGGGTGCGGCGTCCGACGACCTTGATCCGGCCGGCGTAAGGAACGGTGATGCCGCCGTCGGGCCCGACCACCTGCTCGGGGATCGTGGCGGACTTCGATCCGGCCGAGAAGCGGTCGGAGACGAGCGGGCCGGAGAACAGGCCGCCGGCCCCGGCCTCCCAGACCTGAACCGCCACCGAGTCGCCGACGCCGATCACCGGCTCGACCGAGGGGCGATGGTCGCCGAAGGTGACGAGGAGGCTGTCGAGGGGGCGGGTGCGCAGGGCCTCGACGAGGGCGGGGGTGATGTCGATGATCTCGTAGCGGGCGAACAGGCCCTCGGCGGTGGCGACGTCGGCGCCGCCCTCGATCGCCGAGGTGGTCGGCCCCGCGGCCGGAAGGACCGAGCATCCCGGAAGCGCCAGGGAGGCGGCAAGGATCGCCAGGGCCGCAGCGCACTTCATCGGAGACTCCATCCGGGTCGAGGCAGGGCGTAGAGCCACGTCCGTCCCCTTCCCGGTAGCCACGCAGTCACTGCGATTCATTGAATACGGGCCCCGGCCTGATCTTGATTGACGCGTACGATGCGCCGACGGCCGGCGAGGGCTCACGCAGCAATGCGTCACCACCGTGGCACGGCTACGCTTATCCCCCAAATCCTGAACGTTTCGGGGTGACGGCGTCCCGCAGGACACAGCCGAGCTCGCCCGCGGTGAGATCGATCCGGGCGGGGGCCGGGCCGCCCTCCCGGCCGAAACGGAACAGCGCGTAGTCCGTCGCCATCGGGCCGGACTCCGGCGGGCGGAGGTCGGGCAGCGACGGCGCATGGTCACCGAACACGCAGAGCGTCGCCCGCCGCCCGGCGAGTCCGTCGATCAGTCGCTCGATCGCTTGGCCGGTATGGGCGACATGGTGGAGGTACTGCGCCAGCGGCTCGTCGATGCCGGTGAGCCGGCCGGGCTTCCAGGGCCCGTGATTCTCCATCGTGACGGAGAACACGAACGTGCGCCCCGTCTTGCTCCCTTGGCCGTTTGCCACCTCCGCCAGGATGCGATCGGCGACGGCGACGTCGCCGATATAGGGGCCGATCCGAGGGGCATCGGAGAAATCCTCCTCCATGACGAGGCGCTCGAAGCCGAGGCGCTGAAACACCCGAGCCCGATCGAAGAAGTCGCGGTGGAACGGATGCACGAACACCGTCTCGAACCCGGCGGCGCGGGCGAGCCGGGCGAGGCTGGTCGGCTCCTCGCCCTTGCGCGCGAGGTAGGGGTCGTAGCGGCCGAAGCCGAGGCTTTCGGGGCCGAGGCCGGTGAGCACGGCGTGCTCGGAACGCATGGTGTAGGCGCCGTGCGCCGGCACCGCGAGCCGGCCGTACTGTGCTGCCTGCGCCCGGATCCGCGCCATCGCCGGAAGATCCGGACCGCCGAGACGGGCCGGATCGAGGAAGGATTCGAGCTGGACGACCACGATGACCTCGTCGTCGGGGCTGCCGTGACCATACGCCAGCACCGGCGGCGCATCTTCCTCGCCGAGGCGGCGCAGCCCGTAGCCCATCATCGTCGCGACGAGCCCGTAGCGGGCGACGTCGCGGGCGAGGTCGGGCTGCGGGAAGATGTGGCGCAAGGTCCTCTGCCCCGGCGGTGTCAGGCCCGCGAGCGCGAGAGCCGCCAGCGCTGCCGGTAGGCCTAGCATCGCGACGATGGATGCGCTCGTCCCGCTCGGCAGCGCGGCGGGTTCAAGGACGTACCAAGCGATCACGATGGCAACGCCGAGGAGCAGAGGCCCGGCGATCCGAAGGTCGGTGAGCGGCAGGGTGTAATAGAGCTGAGGGTGGCGCGGCACCTGCGCGAGCAGCGCGAGGTCGCTGAACACCACCGGCTCACCGATCACCCGGCGCTTCAGCCGGTCCACCACCGAGAGGATGGCGAGGGTCAGCAGGCAGGAGGAGACCGCGAGCCAGGGCCGCCACGAGAACTGGAACCAGAATAGCGTGATGAGGGCATAGCCGGCGGCCCGAATCGCCAGATCGCCCGGCCGGAGGCTCGGGCGTTGCGACGAGGCCGCCGCCTCGATGGCGAAGGCGCCGGTGAGCGCAACCGCGAGAGGCACGAGATGGGTCGCGAGGCTCATGGCCGTCTCAGCGGCCGGATTCACTGCGCACGCCGCGGCGGGCGCGCAGGCGGCGAATGACCGGATTGATCAGGGCGTAACGCAGCCGCATCGTCGCGTGACGGACTGCGCCGAGGGCGAGACGCGAGGGCGGCGCTGCGGCCCGAGCCTCGCTGAGCCGGTCGAGCAGTTGCTCCGGCGTGCACGGCTTAATCGCCACCGGATCGAGATAGAGCGGGTAGAGGATCAGCGCTCCCGCCACCAGGGCGTCGAGGGACAGCGTGCGGCCGCGGTCGGCCCCCGGTGCCAGATCCTCGGTCAGCCCCCAGCCCGCGTAGAAGGGGCGGCCGTGGACGGCGACGCTCAGTCCGCGAATCAAGGCCTCGAAGCCGGCCAGCGAGGTCATGGTCTCGACGTGGTGGCAGCGGTCGAGCAGGTCGACGATGGACAGGCCGCCAACGACGCGGTCGGCGAGCCGCCGCACCTCCTCCTCCGGGATCGTGCCGGGCCGGAACCCGGCCTCGACATCGGGATGCGGCTTGTAGAGCAGGAACGCGTCCGGGTTACGGGCGCGGGCGGCCCGCAGCAGGGCGAGGTTGCCGCGCACCTGCGGTGAACCGGTCAGCACCGAGGCGTCGTCCTCGACCTGGCCCGGCACCAGCACGATTCGCCGGTCCGTGGGCCAGTCCTCGCCCACGCCTTCGAGGCCGACATTGTACTTGCTCAGGCGCCGCGCCACGATCGACTCGCGCAGGGCAGCGGCGCGAGCGGTCAACCCGGCCGGGAACTCGGCTTCTTTCAGCGTGCGGGCGAGCCGGCTCTCCACCCGCGGGTCGTAGTAGATGCCGAGATCGTCCACGACGATGGAGGCGCCCGGCTCCAGGCTGGCGCCGAGCCCGACCGAGCGCAGGAATCCGTCCTCGATCCGTGCGAAGGGCAGACCGGCCTCAGCGCAGAGGCGCGGAAGCTGTTCCGGGCAGCGGGTCGCCCAAGCCTGGACCCGGCCGCCCTGCGCGCGGGCGAGCGCCACCGCCTCGCCCGCGGTCATCGTGTGGAGCGGTGCTCCCGCCGGCCCGGTGGCGAAGACATCGAGCGCGGCGCGCTTCCAGCCGGACACGCCGACGAGGACGACGCGGCGCTCATTGCCGAGGAAACGGTCGCGCAGCCACGCCACGCGTTCCACCGCATCCGCGAGCGGAATCGGCCGGCGCGTCCACGGATCGAAGCCGTGCACGCCGACGCCGTAACGGAGCGCCAGGAACGCCGCCGCATCGGCCGGGCGCGGACCCGTAGCCGGGTCGGGGCCATGGGCCTCGAAGTGGGCCAGCGCCGGCTCGCAGGCCGCATCCCACCGCGCCACGTGGATGCGCGCCGCGAGGGGAAACAGCAGCCACGGATCGGCCGGGGCGGGGATCACGGTGAGCCGCGGATCGGTGGGCGCCCCGTCCGGCGGACATCCGTCGGGGCCGGCGGCGACGAAGCGCGTCCCCGGATTCTGGGTGAGAAGCCGTGTCAGGAAACTTCGCAGGGTCGCGCCCGAGGCGGCGGTTTGCGGATCGATCAGGGCGAGAGCGGGCCGCGTTTCTCCCGAGAAGAGGTCCGCCGCGACATCCGGAAGCGAGCGGGCGAACCGGTTGAAGCCGGCGAGCCCGCGCGCGCGCAGAAGGTCGCCGAAATCCGGGGAGGGGGGCTCGCCTCCGAGGGGCTGGCCGGCATAGCTGAGGCGAAGGCTCGAAAGGCCGGTCTGCGGCGAATCGTAGGGGCTGAGGAGCGGGCCCGGCGCGACCCGCAGAACCGCCTTGCCGTCCGGCGCGGCAGACCACAAAGCCGGCGGGCCGGGGGAGCGGAAGGTCAGCGCCGCACCCGTTGCCGCCTCGATCTGCGCGCGCAGAAGCCGGACCGTCCGGCCGAGCGGCAGGTAGGAGCGGGGCAGCCCGGTATCCCCGTGCGACTCGATGGGGCGCAGGTCGGTCATGGCCTGTCGATCATGGTGAGGCCCGCTCCATAGCCCAAGCCCCGTCCTTGGCCCAGGCCGGTTCGAACATGGGCTGCAACTTCCCATGCGTCGGTACGGCGCGCTTCGGCAGCGGCTGTGAAGAATGCACTTTTCCGGGGATGGATTTGCACCCGACATATCGGAGCCGCAATCTGGCGCGAGAGGTGCCTCGACTGATCGTCACAGTCGTGGCGTGATCGATCGGCAACGGAGGCTGCAAATTCTCTCGGTTGCTTCGCGCAGCGGTTGTCGTTCGCGGGGCTGTTGTGAGAGGCGTTCGGCCGGATGGTGCAGCGCACACCGCTTCACGACTAGGGATTGAGCGCCTGGGAATGTCGCAGCCTCGTGCCCATGCCATAGGCCCCTGCGCCGCCACGTTCCTGTTCCTGCAGGGGATCGCGTCCCCGTTCTTCTCGGTCCTCGGAAACGCTCTGCGCGAGCGCGGCCACGGCGTCCGCCGCATCAACTTCTCGGCCGGCGACTGGTTGTTCTGGCCCTTCCCCGCCGACCATTACCGCGGCAAGCGCGACGGCTGGGACGCCTACCTCGAAGCCTATATCCGCACGCACGCCGTCACCGACATCGTGCTGTTCGGCGATTGCCGACCCTACCATCAGGCTGCGGTGCTCGTCGCCAAGCCGATGGGCGTGCGCATCCACGTGTTCGAGGAGGGCTACATCCGGCCCTACTGGATCACCTGCGAGGCAGGCGGGGTGAACGGCAACTCGACCCTGCCGAAGCGGGCTGAAGAGATTCGGGAGCTGGCGCGCAAGCTGCCGCAGCCTGGACGGGCCATGCCGCTGACCGGAGACATGGGCCGGCGCAGCCTGTGGGATATCGGCTTCAACATCGCCAATATCGGCTTTCCGTACCTCTATCCGGGCTTTCGCACCCACCGGCCGAACCACATCGCCGCCGAATATGCCGGCTGGATCCGGAAGTTCGTGCGCCGCCGCCGCACCCGCCGTGAGGCGGCGCGGGTGAACGAGATCTACCACGCGATCAACGCCGATTATTTCCTGCTGCCGCTCCAGCTCGACAGCGACTACCAGATCCGCGTCCACTCGCCGTTCCTCGGCGTCGAGGGCTTCATGGACCGGGTGATCGCCTCCTTCGCCAAGCATTCGCAGGCGCCGACGCGGCTCCTGGTGAAGCTGCACCCGCTCGACAGCGGCATCATGAACTGGCGCAAGCGCGCCCGCCAATCGGCCAAGCGCCACGGCTGCAACGACCGGCTCGACTTCATCGACGGCGGCGACCTGCCCAAGCTCATCGACGGCAGCCGCGGCGTCGTTCTCGTGAACTCCACCGTCGGGATGCTCGCCCTCGAGCGCGGACGGCCGACGCTGGCCTTCGGCTCGGCGGTCTACAACATGCCGGGCCTGACCCATCAGGGCGACATCGACACCTTCTGGAGTAACCCTCAGGCACCCGACGCCGCACTGATGCAGGATTTCTTCCGGGTCGTCATGAACCGTACTCAGATCAATGGCGGCTACTTCTCCCGCTCGGCGATCGAGCGGGCCGTGGCCGGCGCCGTGCCGCGTCTTGAGGCGGCACTTCCGCCTGCCGCGCTGGCCGCCGCCCGCGACACGCTGGAACAGGCCGGGCGCGACGGAAGCCTCTCCCCCGCCTTTTGACCGCCGGCCTTCGACACGGTCACGACCCGGCTCCTCAGCGGAAAGACCTCTCTCCTTGACCGTCATCCTGATCACCGGTGCCTCCAGCGGCATCGGCGCAGCCCTCGCACGCTTCTACGCCGGGACCGGCGCGAGCCTCAGGCTCACGGGCCGCGACCGGGAGCGGCTGGAGGCGGTGGCGCAGGAGTGCCGGACGCGAGGCGCCGAGGTGCTGACGCGGCTGATCGACGTGCGCGAGCGGGAGGCGGTCGGCGCCTGGATCCACGAGACCGATGCGGCGACACCCCTCGATCTCGTCATCGTCAACGCGGCGGTCAACGGGGGGCACCCATCCGGCGGCTTGGAGACGGAGGCGACGGCCTTCGAGACGGCGGATATCAATCTCACCGGCGCGCTCAACGTGATGCTGCCCTGCGTGACCCTGATGAGTGGGCGCGGCCGGGGACAGATCGCGCTGATTTCTTCGCTGGCCGCCTACGCGCCGCTGCCCGACGCGCCGGCCTATAGCGGCGCCAAGGCGGCTTTGCTCGCTCATGGTCTCGCGCTCCGCCAGAAGCTGAAGCCCCTCGGTGTGCGCCTCAGCGTCGTGACGCCGGGCTACGTCAAGACGCCGATGGGCGGCGTCATCAAGGGCTGGCGCCCCCTGGAGATGACGGCGGACGAGGCCGCCGCCCGCATCGCCCGCGGGCTGGAGCGCAATCAGGACGTGATCGCCTTCCCGGCGATCCTCGCCGCGCTCGCCCGTGGCGCGCTGTTGGTGCCCGAATCGCTGCGCAGCGCCGGGCTGAGCGGCTTTCGATTCCGTAACCGGGCGCGGCGGTGATGCCGCCCCTCCGGATCGCCCTGTTCGCCCTGGAGGCGCTGCCGAACGCCCGCGCGGTGCGTCGCTTCGTGGCGGATCACGCCGGTGAGATCGCTTTCGTCGGCCTCTCCAACGCCGAGCGGCCGGCAACCGGCGGGCTCGTCGGTCAGGTCCGGCGGCATCTCGCTCGGTCCGGCCCCGGCTTCCTTCCTTATCTCGGCGTGAACTTCGGGCTGCCGGACCTGCTCCGCCCGCTCGCGCCCCTCACCCAGCGCCTCGGCGGCAGCCGCGGGACGCCCGAGGCGACGCCGCTCGCCGCTCTGTGTCACGGGCTCGGAATTCCGACTCTGTGGGTCGATGACGTGAACGGCGATGATATCGGCAGAAGCTTTGCGGCGCACGCGCCCGACCTGATCGTCACCTTCCACTTCGACCAGATTCTGTCCGCGGCCACGCTCGCGCGTGCTCGGCTCGGCGGGATCAACCTCCATCCGAGCCTGCTGCCGCTCCATCGCGGGCCCGTGCCGACGATCCACGCGCTGGCGGACGGGAAGGGGGCGTTCGGCGTCACCGTCCACCGCCTCGCGCCCACGATCGATGCCGGGGCGATCCTGGCCCAGGAAGCCGTCGCGCTGCCCGACGGCACCACCGCCACCCGCGCGGCCGTGCGGCTGCACGAGCACGGCCGCCTCATGGTCGATCGCGTGCTCGGCCAGATTGCCGCCGAAGGGGCGATTCCGGCGGGCCGCACCGTTCCGGTGCTGCCCTATTGCGGCTTTCCCGACCGGGCGCTGTTGGCGCGGATGCGCCGTGAGGGTCGGCTCCTTACCGACGGGCAGGACCTGCGGGACGCGCTAACGCTGTCCCGCAAGGAGTGAGCTTTACGTCCGAAGGGCGGCGTCGAGATCGTCGATGAGATCCTGCGCATCCTCGATGCCGATCGAGAGGCGGACGACCTCGGGGCCGGCGCCCGCCGACCGCTTCTGCTCGTCCGTCAGCTGGCGATGCGTGGTCGAGGCCGGATGGATCACCAGCGAGCGGGTGTCGCCGATATTGGCGAGATGGCTGAAGAGCTGGAGGTTCGAGACCAGTTTGACGCCCGCCTCGTAGCCGCCCTTGAGACCGAAGGTGAACACGGCACCCGCGCCCTTGGGCGTGTAGCGCTGCGCGAGTGCGTGATAGCGGTCGCTCGTGAGGCCGGGATAGCTCACCCAATCGACATCGGCGTGGTCCGCGAGGAAGGTCGCCACCTTCAGGGCATTGTCGGAGTGGCGCTGCATCCGGAGCGGAAGGGTCTCGATGCCGTTGAGGATCAGGAAGGCGTTGAATGGCGACAGCGACGGGCCGAGGTCGCGCAGGGACAGCACGCGCACGGCGATGGCGAACCCGAAATTGCCGAAGGTCTCGGCCAACACCATGCCGGCATATTCGGGCCGCGGCTCCGACAGCATCGGGTAGCGCGCATCGCCCTGCCACTGGAACGTGCCGCCGTCGACGATGAGGCCGCCGATGGAATTGCCGTGACCGCCGAGGAACTTGGTGGCCGAATGCACGACGATGTCGGCGCCATGCTCGAACGGCTTGATCAGGTACGGCGTCGCCATCGTGTTGTCGACGATGAGCGGGATGTTGTGGCGCTTGGCGATGACGCTGAGGGCGGCGATGTCGGTGATGACGCCGCCGGGATTGGCGATCGATTCGCAGAAGATCGCCTTGGTGCGCGGGGTGATCGCCCGCTCGAAGGAATCCGGATCGTCGGTATCGGCCCAGACCACCTGCCAGCCGAAGTTCTTGTAGCTGTGATTGAACTGGTTGATCGAGCCGCCGTAGAGCTTGTTGGCCGCGATGAACTCGTCGCCCGGCTGCATCAGCGCGTGCATGGTCAGGAACTCGGCGGCGTGGCCCGAGGCGACGGCGAGCGCGGCGGTGCCGCCTTCGAGCGCGGCGATGCGCTCCTCCAGCACGGCGTTCGTCGGGTTGGTAATCCGGGTGTAGATGTTGCCGAAGGCCTGGAGCCCGAACAGCGAGGCGGCGTGGTCCACGTCGTCGAAGACGAAGCTCGTCGTCTGGTAGATCGGCGTCGCCCGCGCGCCCGTGGCCGGGTCGGGGGTCGCGCCGGCGTGGATCGCGAGGGTGTTGAAGCCGGGCTGGCGGTCGGTCATCGGAAAACTCCTCAAGACGCGTCGTTTACGCTCCTGCTCTTCGGCGGTGCAAGCGCCGCCGTGGCATGCGACCTCTCCCTTCGGCATGGAGCGCTGTTCGGGAATGTGGACTCCGATGCGGGCCGCGACACCGGGATGGTGCGCAGGGGTGACGATCGGAAGGGAACGTTGCGGCACTGCACAGCGCTCAAGCGCAGCAGTCTAGACATGTTCGCATCTGCCATGTCACAGAGCCGCGCGAACCAAACGGTAATCCGGTGACCCACGGTCGCATTGATTGCCCCGGCGCGATGGTGTCTGCCGTTGCGTCAGATTTTGAATTTGAAAGCCTTCAAGGTGCGCGCGGGCGAAGTCGCCGGAGCGCTGCCCAGAAAGGCTCGGCGCGGCGGCTGACGGGAGGACCACCTTGGCGGACGAAGGGCCTCAGGGCACCAAGCGAGATTTCCTGTTCCTCGCGACCGGCGCGGGATTGGCCGTCGGGGCGGGCGCGGTGGCGTGGCCCTTCGTGGCCTCGATGGCGCCCGATGCGGCGACCGTCGCGGCCGGTGCGCCGCTCGACGTGGACCTCACACCGATCCAGGACGGCCAGATCGTCAACGTGTTCTGGCGCGGCAAGCTGATCTTCGTGCGCAAGCTCACGGAGAAGGAAGTCACGGACATGAAGGCCGTGCCGCTCTCCGAGATGATCGACCCGGCTTCCTATGAATCCCGGGTGAAGAAGGGCCACGATCAGTGGCTCGTCAGCTACGGCAACTGCACCCATCTCGGCTGCGTGCCGATCGGCCATTCCGGCAATTACGAGGGTTGGTCCTGCCCCTGCCACGGCTCGCAGTTCGACGCTGTCGGCCGCGTGCGCCGCGGCCCGGCGCCGACCAACCTGCCGATTCCGCCCTACGCCTTCGAGACCGATACCAAGATCAAGATCGGCGAAGAGGGCGGCAAGGCGGTCGCCTGACAACAGGACACGAGAAGCCGGAGCGGGCAAACCGATGAGCAGCGCACACGCGACCTCGACCTACGTACCCAAGAGCCGCCTCGCGAAGTGGTTCGAGTCACGGCTGCCGCTGGTTGGGCTGGTGCACTCGTCCTTCGTCGCCTTCCCGGTTCCGCGTAACCTCAACTACTTCTGGACCTTCGGCGCGATCCTGATCGCGTTCCTGGGTATCCAGATCATCACCGGCGTCTGGCTGGCGATGCACTACGATCCGAACGCCAGCAATGCGTTCGAGAGCGTCGAGCACATCATGCGCGACGTGAATTACGGCTGGCTCCTGCGCTACGCGCACGCCAACGGCGCGTCGATGTTCTTCGTGGCGGTCTACGTCCACATCTTCCGCAACCTCTATTACGGGTCCTACAAGGCCCCGCGCGAGGTGCTCTACCTGCTCGGCGTCATCATCTACCTGCTGATGATGGCCACCGCCTTCCTCGGCTACACCCTGCCGTGGGGCCAGATGAGCTTCTGGGGCGCCACCGTCATCACCAACATCCTGGCGGCGATTCCGGTCGTCGGCGACACGATCCAGAGCCTGCTCTGGGGCGGCTACTCGGTCGGCAACCCGACCATCAACCGCTTCTTCTCGCTGCACTTCCTGCTGCCGTGGATGATCGCCGGCGTCGTCGTCCTGCACGTCTGGGCGCTGCACGTCACGGGCCAGAACAACCCGGCCGGCATCCCGATCAAGTCGAGCAAGGACGCCGTGCCCTTCACCCCCTACGCGACCATCAAGGACGTGTTCGCGGTGGTGGTGTTCATGATCCTGTTCGCGTGGTTCATCTTCTACCAGCCGAACTATCTCGGCCACGCCGACAACTACGTCCCGGCCAACCCGTCGGTGACGCCCGCGCACATCGTGCCGGAATGGTACTTCCTGCCCTTCTACGCGATCCTGCGCGCGGTGCCGGACAAGCTCGGCGGCGTGATCCTGATGTTCGGCGCGGTGCTGATCCTGGCCTTCGCGCCCTGGCTCGACACCTCGCGGGTTCGCTCCTGCAACTACCGTCCGGTCTACCGGGTGTTCTTCTGGGTGTTCCTGGTCAACGCCATCATCCTCGGCTGGCTCGGCGCCAAGCCCCCGGAAGGCGGCTACGTCCTCGCCTCGCGGATCTGCACCGTCTACTACTTCGCCCACTTCCTCATCGTCATGCCGTTGGTCGGCCTGTTCGAGACGCCTGACCGCCTGCCGGGCTCGATCCTCGAGACCGTGACCGGTCCGGGTAAGCAGGTGAGCGGATCCGGCATGCCCGCGGGTGCTGCGGCCGAACCCGCCAAGCGCGCCTAAGGGCTGAGGGAGAGAACAACGATGCGCATCGCACGCCTCGCCGCCGCGACCCTGCTCGCGGCCTCCCTCGGTGCCGGCTCGGCTCTGGCCGAGGACGGACACGGCACCAATCCGCCGCGGGAG
Source organism: Methylorubrum extorquens (assembly GCF_024169925.1). Classification (NCBI taxonomy): domain Bacteria; kingdom Pseudomonadati; phylum Pseudomonadota; class Alphaproteobacteria; order Hyphomicrobiales; family Methylobacteriaceae; genus Methylorubrum; species Methylorubrum extorquens. The sequence goes on along the minus strand of NZ_JALJXF010000001.1, from coordinate 3,481,903 downwards.
AAGTGGTCCTTCGCCGGCATGTTCGGCCGCTTCGACCAGGCGCAGCTCCAGCGCGGCTTCCGAGTCTACAAGGAAGTCTGCGCAAACTGTCACTCCATGCGGCTGGTCGCCTTCCGCAACCTCGCGGAGCCGGGCGGACCCGGCTTCACCGAGGGGCAGGTCAAGGCACTCGCCGAGACCTACAGCGTCAAGGAACTCGACGATTCCGGCGCCGAGAAGGAGCGTCCGGCCCGTCCGGCCGATCGCTTCCCGTCGCCGTTCCCGAACGATAAGGCGGCTGCGGCAGCCAATGGCGGCAAGGCGCCGCCGGACTTCTCGGTGCTGGCCAAAGCCCGCACCTACGAGCGCGGCTTCCCGCTCTTCGTGTTCGATGCGCTGCCCTTCACCGGCTATTCCGAGCAGGGCGTCGATTACATCCACGCGCTCCTGACCGGCTACGAGGACGCCCCCAAGGGTTTCACGATGCCTGAGAGCGGCTACTACAACAAATACTATCCCGGCCACGTGATCGCGATGCCGCCGCCGATCAGCGACGGCCAGGTCACATACCCGAAGAACGACAAGGGCGAACTGTTCGTGCCGGAGACGGCGGACCAGTACTCGCGCGACGTGTCGGCCTTCATGGCCTGGGCGGCCGAGCCGCACATGATGGCCCGCAAGTCTCTGGGCCTTCGGGTGATCCTGTTCCTCTTCGTCCTGGCGGGTCTGCTGTTCTACGTGAAGAAGCAGGTTTGGAAGAAGGTCGGCGGCGAGGTGCACGGCCTCCAGCCCGAGCTGCATAAGACCTACTGAGCCAGCGCTCCCACGGTCGAACCGACGAACGGGCCCCTCGCGGGCCCGTTTGCGTGTCGGGGAATGCCTACGTTAAAGGTTCCCCAGCACCGGACGAACCGATCCGGGCCCATTCAAAAAATATCACCGCCGGGACTGACGGCGCCCTGCGCGCAGCAGATGCGCAGCGTGCCTTTCGGCTTGGCCCATAGACAAGGGTATTCTTGCATGACGGCAGCGGTTCTCGGCGTGATCGGCGGCTCGGGCGTCTACGACCTGCCCGGCCTGGAGGATGTCCGCGAGGAGGCGATCACGTCGCCCTGGGGCGAGCCCTCCGACGCGCTGCGCATCGGCCGCATCGGCGAGACCAAGGTGGTGTTCCTGGCCCGCCACGGGCGCGGCCACCGCTTCTCACCCACGGGCATCAACTACCGCGCCAACATCGACGTGCTGAAGCGCGCGGGCGTCACCGACATCGTCTCGCTCTCGGCTTGCGGCTCGTTCCGCAACGAGCTGCATCCCGGCCTGTTCGTTCTGGTCGATCAGTTCGTTGACCGCACCTTCGGGCGCGCGACCTCGTTCTTCGGCAATGGCTGCGTCGCCCACGTGCCCTTCGCTCATCCGGTCGGGCCGCTGCTGCAGCGGCGCATCGCCGCCGCGGCGGAAGCCGAGGGCATCACGGTGCACAAGGGCGGCACCTATGTCTGCATGGAGGGGCCGCAATTCTCCTCGATGGCCGAGTCGAAGCACTACAAGGCGGCGAATTTCGACGTCATCGGCATGACCAACATGCCCGAGGCCAAGCTCGCCCGCGAGGGCGAGATCACCTACGCGACCATCGCCATGGTGACGGACTACGATTGCTGGCACCCGAGCCACGACAGCGTGGACGTCGCCTCGGTGATCGCCGTCGCCCGCGCCAACGCCGACAAGGCGGCCCAGCTCGTCTCCCGCGTTGCCCGCGACTTTCCGGCCGAGCGCGAGGATTGCCCGGCGGGCTCGCACCGGGCGCTGGACGGCGCGATCATGACGGCGCCCGCGCACCGTGATCCGGAGCTGCTGGCCAAGCTCGACGCGGTGGCCGGGCGTGTGCTGAAGGGCTGAACCGTCATCGCGGGGCGGAGCCGAAGCGATCCGGGCCGCGACGCTTCAAGCCGGGCATCTCACCCGGTTGCGTTGCGGCCCTCGACGGCTTCGCTCCACCCGCCGTGACGGCGGGCGGCTTCACAAGACATCAGCGTGCGCAGCCGTTCTCGCGTTCCTGGCGCTGGATATCGGCGATGTCGGCGCGCTGGCGGGCGGAGAGCGGCACATCGGCCAGCGCGTCGTACTTGCAGCCGGAATTGCCGAAGGCGCGGATCGCCCGCTCGGTGCGGAAGCAGTAGCCCGCATCCTTGTAGATCGCGTTGCGCTCGCCCCACAGCTCGTCGCAGGGGAAGGCCGCCAGGGCGGGCGAGGCCGTGAGCGACACGAGAATGGCCGCGGCGAGGAAACGCATCGATGGGGCTCCGAGCCGTCGGAGCACGGGCGTCCTCAGGCGGTCTTGAGGGTCAGTGAGCGGCTCGGCTCGCGGCCGAACCCGCGGATTTCCAGTCGGTCGCCCGCGATCTCCACCACGGCAAAGGCCGAGCTGTCCGGCGTGTCTACCATGCCGTGGAAGTTGACGTAGTGGATTCCGTCGCGCTCGGCGTAATTGCCCGCATGATTGTGGCCGTTGAAATAGGCGATAACGTGGGGCTGCCCCGCGAGCAGCCCCGTGATCCGGCCGGCATCCCAGAGATTGTGCGGGTTGTCGGGCGCGATGGGGTAATGGTTGAGCACGACGACCCGCTCGCCGGCCTTCCGCGCCGCCGCCAGCCGGCGCTCCAGCCACGTGAACTGTAACTCACTGAGCGACCCATTCCAGGGCTTGGCGTTGACGAGGCCGGCCGCATTGGCCTGCTCCAGGCGCTCCGCAGCCAGCCTCCGGCGCGGATCGTCCGGTGGCGGGGCAAACAGCGAGACATCGTTACCGTCGAGTACGATGAAACGGATGCCGGCGACTGCAAAGTCGTAGTACGGCCCCTCCATGCCGAGCAGGCCCGGCACCCGCCCGAGATCTTCAGGCGCCACTTGGAAGTCGTGATTGCCGAGCAGGAACCGGGTCTCGTGGCGCAGCGTCCGGTAGATCGGCAGGATCTTCTCGTAGCTCGCCACGTCGCGGTCGATGACGTCGCCGAGCGTCACGACGAAGCGCAGATCCTCCCCGTTCAGGGTCGCGACCGCCGCGCGCATCTTGTCGAGGCTGTTGGCGTAGTAGCGGCCGAGCGTCAGGTTGGGCGGCGCCTCGGCATATTGCGGATCGGCGATCACGCCGAAGCGCAGGGGCCCGTCGGCGGCTCCGGCGCGGCCGGCAAGGAGCGCGGCGCTGGCGGCGAGGACGGAACGGCGGGACAGCATGGCGGCTTCTCGGCATCGGTGAGCCCGGCAGGCTGGCGCGCCGGCATGACCGGCGAATGACGCCGGGCGGCTTCCCGGGGCGGTTCACGCGGGATCGCCGCCAGGACCCTTCAGCAAGCCCCCTCAAGCAAGACCCTTCAAGACCCTTCCCCCACCGGGCAAAACCACACTACAAGGCAGGCCCGGCCGGCCGCTGAAGGCCCGCCGTCCGTTTTCAGGATCAGACGCCCGTATCCGATGCGTACAGCCAGCATCAGCCGCCGCACGGCAGAGACCGACGTGTCCGTCTCGATTGATCTCGACGGCACCGGCAAGGCCGCGATCGCGACCGGCGTCGGCTTCCTCGACCACATGCTGGAGCTGTTCGCCCGGCACGGCCTGTTCGACGTGACGATCAAGGTCGCCGGTGACCTGCACGTCGATCAACACCACACCACCGAGGATACTGGCATCGCGCTGGGCCAGGCGGTGGCTCAGGCGCTCGGTGACAAGCGCGGCATCGCCCGCTACGCCGACATCCACCTGCCGATGGACGAGACGCTGAGCCGCATCGCGATCGACATTTCCGGCCGCCCGTTCCTCGTGTTCCGCACGAGCTTCCGCGTCGAGAAGATCGGCCAGTTCGACACCGAGCTGGTCCGGGAGTTCTTCCAGGCCTTCGCGATGAATGCCGGCATCACGCTGCACGTCGAGACGCTCTACGGCGAGAACGCGCACCACATCGCCGAGAGCGTGTTCAAGGGGCTGGCCCGGAGCTTGCGGAAGGCCGTCGCCATCGACCCGCGTGAGGACGGACGCGTTCCCTCCACCAAGGGATCGCTCTGAGACCATTTGAGGAGGAGCGAGAATGCGGACCTACACGCTGCACGTTCCCGAAGGCTCGGTTCGGGGTGACCCGCGGGCACTGGAACAGGCGCATCTCGTGCGCGACGGCTTCTCGTGGAACGCCTTCGCGTTCACGGTGCTGTGGTTCCTGCGCCACCGCCTCTGGCTCGCGGCGCTCCTCGTGCTGGTGGGGCTCGTCGGGCTGGCGTTCGCGGGCCGGGCTCTCGGCCTTTCGCCGTTCGCGGCGCTGATCGTGACGGGGCTGGTGAGCCTGCTGATCGGCATGGAGGCGTCGAGCTTGCGCCGCTGGACCTATGGCCGTCGGGGCAAGCCTGCTCTGGACGCGGTGATGGCGAACTCGCAGGAAGAGGCCGAATTGAAGGCCGCCGCTCGGTGGCTCGATGCCGAACCGGTTCCGGGCAGCGCCACGACGGGTTTCCCCACGTCGGCCGTGATCCGCCCGACGCATCGCCGCGGCGATGACGCGGTGATCGGTCTTTTCCCCGCGAGCGAGGGTGGACGGTGAGCGAGCAGACCGTCGCGATCATCGATTACGGATCGGGCAATCTCCACTCGGCGGCGAAGGCGTTCGAGCGTGCGGCGCGCGAGGCCGGGCTCGACGGCACCCGCATCGTCGTCACCGACGTGCCGGAAGCGGTGGCCGGGGCCGACCGCGTGGTGCTGCCCGGTGTTGGCGCCTATGCCGATTGCCGCCGCGGCCTCGATGCGGTGCCCGGCATGGTCGAGGCCATGACCGAGGCCGTCAGGGTGCAGGGCAAGCCGTTCCTCGGCATCTGCGTCGGCATGCAGCTGATGGCGAGTCGCGGTCTCGAATACGAGGAGACCGCGGGCCTGAACTGGATTCCTGGCGATGTCGGCCCGATCGAGCCGGCCGACCCGGCGCTCAAGATCCCGCATATGGGATGGAACACCCTGCAGCTCGACCGTGAGCACGCGCTGCTGCGCGACATCGCGATCGGGGAGGGCGGGCTCCACGCCTACTTCGTCCACAGCTTCGCGCTGAAGGCCGCCGAGCCGGCCGACGTGGTCGCCCATGCCGAGTATGGCGGGCCGGTCACGGCCATGGTCGCGCATGACAATATGGCCGGCACCCAGTTCCACCCCGAGAAGAGCCAGCGCCTCGGCCTCGCGCTCCTCGGCAACTTCCTGCGCTGGCGCCCCTGAGGGCCGCCTTTGTCCGACACATCGTATTCGCGAGCTGACGCGTGATTCTGTATCCGGCCATCGACCTCAAGGAAGGGCGCTGCGTCCGCCTCGTTCAAGGCGACATGGCCCAGGCCAAGGTTTTCAACGACGATCCCGCCGCGCAAGGGGCGGCCTTCGAGTCGCAGGGGTTCTCCTGGCTCCACGTGGTCGATCTCGACGGTGCCTTCGCCGGAGAGCCCCGCAACGCCGCGGCGGTCGATGCCATCCTGGCGCGCGTCAGCCTGCCGGTGCAGCTCGGCGGCGGCGTGCGCGAGATGCGCACCCTCGAAGGCTGGCTGGAAAAAGGCGTGAGCCGCGTCATCATCGGCACGGCCGCCGTACGTGACCCCGCCTTCGTCCGCGAGGCGGCTCGCCGCCATCCCGGCCGCATCGCCGTCGGCATCGACGCCAAGGACGGGCGCGTGGCGGTGGAGGGCTGGGCCCAGACCTCCAGCATGACCGCGGAAGAGCTTGGGCGCCGCTTCGAGGATGCTGGTGTGGCCGCCATCATCTACACCGACATCGCCCGCGACGGCATCCTCAAGGGGCTCAACATCGAGATGACGCTGGCGCTGGCCTCGGCCGTCAGCATCCCGGTCATCGCCTCGGGCGGCCTCGCCTCGATCGCCGATGTCGAGCGGCTGCTCGAGCCGGACTGCGCCGTGCTGGCCGGCGCCATCACCGGCCGCGCCCTCTACGACGGCCGCATCGACCCGAGGGAAGCACTCGCCGCCATCGCCCGTGCCAGGGGCCGTGACCAGGGGAGCGCCGCGTGATCGCGGCCCTCCGACCCCCGACAGCCTGAAGGCCATTCACGCGTGCTCAAGACCCGCATCATCCCCTGCCTGGACGTGAAGGACGGGCGCGTCGTGAAGGGCGTGCAATTCCTCGAACTGCGCGATGCCGGCGACCCGGTCGAGTCGGCCAAGGCCTACGATGCGGCCGGTGCCGACGAACTCTGCTTTCTCGACATCACCGCAAGCCACGAGGCGCGCGGCACCCTGCTCGACGTGGTGAGCCGCACGGCGGAAGCCTGCTTCATGCCCCTCACCGTCGGCGGCGGGGTGCGGACCGTGGCCGACGTGCGCACGCTCCTGCTCGCGGGCGCCGACAAGGTCGGCATCAACACCGCTGCCGTGAAGAATCCCGACTTCGTCGCCGAGGCGGCGGAAAAGTTCGGCGACCAGTGCATCGTCGTGGCGATCGACGCCAAGCGGGTCTCCGGTCCGGACGAGGCTGCGCGCTGGGAAATCTTCACCCATGGCGGGCGCAACCCGACCGGGATCGATGCGGTGGAGTTCGCCCGTACGGTCTCTGAGCGGGGTGCGGGCGAACTCCTCGTCACATCCATGGACAAGGACGGCACACGCTCCGGCTACGACCTTGCGCTCACCCGCGCCATCACCGATGCGGTGAGGGTGCCGGTGATCGCCTCCGGCGGCGTCGGCGGGCTCGACGACCTCGTGGCGGGCGTCCGTGACGGCGGCGCGAGCGCGGTGCTGGCCGCCTCGATCTTCCACTTCGGTCACCATACGGTCGGCGAGGCCAAGACCCACATGGCCGCCGCCGGACTTGCGATGCGGCTCGATCCGTAACCGGTATCCGGTGGGCGGGTGACCGCGCCCCTTGACCGGGCGCGTGGGCCTGCGCAGGGTTTAAAGTGCCGGTATCCGATCATGCGATGCCGCATGATACGGTTTTCGCTTGCGCGCCTTATGACGAAGTTCAGCCTCGACGACCTTGCCGCCCTCGTGGACAGCCGCGCCGGCACACCCCCCGAGACATCCTACACCGCAAAGCTGCTCTCCGAGGGGACGGCCAAGGCCGCCAAGAAGCTCGGCGAGGAGGCGGTCGAGGCCGTCATCGCCGCGGTGCAGGGCGACCCCAAGGCGCTCGTCTCGGAGGCGGCCGACGTGCTCTATCACCTTGTCGTGACCTTGAAGGCAGCGGGTGTGCCGCTCGACGACGTGATGACGGAGCTGGGTCGGCGCACCGCGCAGAGCGGGCTCGCCGAGAAGGCGGCGCGGAGGCACACATGATCGGCGCCCCGATCCCGTCGGCGGGGATCGAACCGGAGGAGCGTCAGAATCCCGTGACCGGCCAGGGGCCGGGCCGCCTCTCGCCCTACCGGATCTTTTCGCGGGACGAATGGGCGCAATTGCGCGCCGATGCCCCGCTGACGCTGAGCGCCGAGGATATCGGCCGCCTGCAATCCCTTAACGACCCGATCTCGATCGAGGAGGTGGTGGCGATCTACCTGCCGCTCTCCCGCCTGCTCTCGCTCTACGTCGCGGCGACGCAGGGACTGTTCAAGGCGACGCAGCGCTTCCTGCTCGCCGAGCACGACGCCAAGGTACCCTACATCATCGGCCTCGCCGGCTCGGTGGCGGTCGGCAAATCGACGACGGCGCGGGTGCTGAAGGCCCTGCTGGCACGCTGGCCCAATACCCCGAAGGTCGATCTCATCACGACCGACGGCTTCCTCCATCCCAATGCCGAATTGCAGCGAATGGGCGCGATGGAGCGGAAAGGCTTTCCCGAGAGCTACGACAGCGCCGCCCTGCTGCGCTTCCTTGCCGACATCAAGGCCGGGCACCGGCGCGTTGCCGCCCCGGTCTATTCCCACCTCGTCTACGACGTGGTGCCCGGCGAGGAGCAGGTGATCGAATCGCCCGACATCCTCATCGTCGAGGGTCTCAACGTCCTCCAGCCGGCGCGCCTGCCGCGGGACGGCACCGCGATTCCCTTCGTCTCGGACTTCTTCGACTTCTCGATCTATCTCGACGGGCACGAGGACGACCTGCACCGCTGGTACGTCAACCGCTTCCTGCGCCTGCGCCAGACCGCCTTCCGCGATCCGCTCTCCTATTTCCGCAAATACGCCGAGGCCTCCGAGAGTGAGGCGCTGGAGATCGCCGACCGGCTCTGGACGACGATCAACCTGCCGAACCTGCGCGACAACATTCTGCCGACGCGCCAGCGGGCCGGCCTGATCCTGGCCAAGGGGCCGAGCCATCGCATCGAGAGCGTGGCGCTGCGGCGGTTGTAACCAGCGGCACTCAAGCGCTTGATTCTAGCCCCCCTCGCGCGTCGCGAGTCCGAGCATGTGCCGTCCGGATCGCGGTCACGCGACACACCCATCGACGGGGATACCCCGCGATGCGCGCTTCGCCTCCCATGCAGGCAGGTCGTCCTCGGTCGTCCCGACACAGAGATGCAATAGCCCTGTCCCGTCATGCGGCGGGCTCGACCCGCCATACAGGCGCTGCGGTGACACGGATGCGCCGCGCCCGAACCGCAGACGCATGTTCCACCCGCCGGGGTCGTAGGCCTGGAGTGTCTCGAACTTCAGAGCGTGCTCGAGACCGATAGCGGTTTCATAGAAGTCATGGGCTCTCTGTCAGTCATCGACGTGCAGCACCGGCTCTACGATGCAATCGGGCCGCAGCATCGCCGATCATCTTCTTTCTTTGAGTGCGCGATGCCAATCGGCGCGCACCGCATTCTCCTCCGATCTTGTCGGCTATGAACCGCAACTCCGGTGGAAGACACCGGGGACAACTCGCCAAACGGCTCAGCTTGCCCGCAAATCGCCCCGCACTGCCTTGGGGATGCCACAACCTCGGCCGTGTTTGCGCCACATCCGGCGACGTAAGTGTGGCCCATACGCCGCTGGCGCCATCACGAAGAGTGAGCGACGACAACGATGCAGGGCCGTACGATCGGATCGCCGCGTACCACCTCGACGCCCCGCAAGAGCGGGCGTCCCACCCCGTCCTCCGACGCCATCACCCTCAATTCCCGGACCGGGCGTGATCACGGCAGCCGCACGGCGCTGGTCCGCTCCATCCTCTCCATGACCCTGCTCGCCGGTGGCTTGAGCGCGGTTCTGCTCAATGCCGGCACCGATTTCGGCCGGGCCGAGGCCTCAACCAAGGTGTCCGACCTTGCCATGCCGAAGCCGCGCCTCCAGGCGCTCGCGCCCGAGATGCCGGTGCCGAGCGTGCTGGCGGCCTCCACGAGCTTCCACCCCGTGGGCGATCTCGACACCGAACTCGGCGCCAACACGGTCGATCGCGTCTCCTACGACTTCCTGCTCTCGCAGACCTCGACCGGCGACCCGAACGACATCCTCGAATTCGGGCCGATGAAGATCCGCCGCCACCTCGTCCAGACGATCGTGAAGGCGTCACAGGCGGTCCAGACCGATCCGGTCCTGCTCATGGCCGTGGCCGACAAGGAGTCGAGCTTCATCACCGCCGTCCAGGCCAAGACCTCTTCGGCCACCGGCCTGTTCCAGTTCATCGAGCGCACCTGGCTCGGCGTGATCCGCGACTTCGGACCCCGATACGGGTACGAGAAGGAGGCCGGCCTGGTCGTCCCGGACGGCAACGACCGGCCGTCGATCCAGGATCAGGCCGAGCGCTCCCGCATCCTCGACCTGCGCCGCGACCCCTACCTCTCGGCCGTCATGGCCGGCGAGATGCTGAAGCGCGACGCCGGGCGCATCGCCCTGAAGA